>NZ_CP018811.1:3094461-3788923 GCF_001922345.1 Paraburkholderia sp. SOS3
CGGTTGGACGCCGAAGCGCACGTCGGTGATCGACTGGATCAAACAGGACATGCGCACGGCATCGGCTGAATAACAGCTTACGTCTCATTTGCGCGACTTCGTTGCGAATCCGTAAGGTCAACTCGATAGAATCGGCTCACCTGAACAAACGATTCTTCCGGGCGAGCCCGGATTCGCCGATGTTGCTCGCGCTCAACTTCGACTGGCTAACCAATCTGCTTGCGATTCTCTTTCTTGTCGCTTGTATGTACGACATGCGATACGACGAGTATGGGACGCTGACGCTCGCCGTCGCCGCGATGGGGCTCGTCGTGATGGCGATCCATCTGTTTCTCAAGCCCGCTTTCGAAATGTCGTTATAGCGCGGCGTGTGCCTCAGTGGGCGCGTATAAAACAACGGGCGCCGCGCAAGGGAACCGCGCCGCACCCGTGGAGGAAACCGCTAACCGGCAACCGCTAAACACCCGCAACAGGCGTTACGCATTACCGGGTTAATTCAAGCGCGCTCTGATCGGATCAGATCGCCCAGCCGCCCAGATAGAACACCGCAAGAACGATTGCGATCGCCACCGTCCCGACATTGAGCCTGCTGTACTCCCCGCTCACGATCCGACCGATCACGAGTGTGCAGAAGCCGAGCATGATGCCAGTCACGATATTCGCGGTCAGCACGATAAAAACGGCGCAGACGAGACCCGACATCGCGTCGACCATATCGTCCATATGCAGCTTGCTGACGCTCGACAGCATCAGGAGCCCGACATACATCAGCGCGGGCGCGGTCGCATACGACGGCACGAGCGCCGCGAGCGGCGAAAAGAACATCACGCAAAGAAACAGCAGCCCGACGACCGCGGCCGCGAGACCCGTTTTCGCGCCGGCGGCCACGCCGACGGTCGATTCGATATATGCGGCAGCCGGTGCGCCGCCCATCAGGCCGGAAAAAATCGAACTGACCGAATCGGCCGTCAACGCGCGGCCGCCGTTGATGATGCGGCCGTTCTGATCGAGTTGCCCCGCCTGCCCCGCAACCGCGCGAATCGTGCCCGTCGCATCGAACACCGCGGTCATCACGAGTGCAAGCACGCTCGGCAGCACCGCGAGCGACAACGCGCCTTTCAGGTCCATCGCGCCGATCAGCGACGTATGTCCCGGTGCACTCAACGACGGCAACGCGAACACGCCATGAAACGCGACCGCCGGGTCGAGCAGCAGCGCAAGCGCCGAGATCGCGACAATCACAATCAGGATCGCGCCCGGCACGCGGCGCCGCACAAGCCCGAAAATCGCCGCGAGCCCGATCACCGACATCAGCGCCGGCAGCGACGTGATATGGCCGAGCGACACCGGCATGCCAGGCCCCGGATTCTTCACCACGAGCCCGACGTCGTTGGCCGCGATCAGCAGCAGAAAGAGCCCGATGCCGATGCCCGTGCCGTGCGCGACGCCCGCCGGCAAATTGCGCAGAATCCATGAGCGCACGCCCGTCACCGAAATCGCGGTGAACACAAGGCCCATCAGAAACACGGCGCCCAATGCGACGGTCGGAGGCAATCCCTTGCCCAGCACCAGCCCGAACGCGGTAAACGCGGTCAACGATATCGCGCAGCCGATGGCGATCGGCAAGCGCGCCCATACGCCCATCAGCAGCGAGCCGAACGCCGTTGTCAGACAGACGGCGACGAATACCGCACTGGTGTCGAAGCCGGCCTTGCCGAACATGCCTGGCACGACGAACACCGAGTACACCATCGCGAGAAACGTCGTGATGCCCGCCACGACTTCGCGGCGCTGCGTGCTGCCGCGCGCCGACACTTCGAAGTAGCGGTCGATCATTCCCTCAGCCGCGCCTTCGAATGCGGCGGGGTCGCCGTCGAGGCCGGTTGCCGGCAAGCTTTGCGCATGCGCCTCTGTTTCCATCATGGTGAGTGCCTCCTTTATCAGCAAGCTGAAACGGCCATGCGGAAGCCGTCATCAGGTTCGTCTCGTCGAGTTGTCGTACGGCTTGTGCGGCTTGTGCCGCTTGTGCCGCCTGTTCGTATCGCAGCACGCGTGCGCCGCCGCCTTTTCTGTAGTTGCGAAGCGTAGGTGAAGACAAATATGTCTCCTATCGCAGCGAAGGCATGCCCGGCATGTCTCGATGCTTATATCGCCGAGCGCGCGGGAGTCGCGGCACGCGTGCCGGGTGTTTACACCTACGAGGAAAAACGCGCTAAAGCGCGTCGTGTGGCGATACGCGACGCGCCGCAAACCCGGCCTGGCCGCCGCAGCAGGTTAAACTCTGTCCGCGGCGCGCTTTGCGCCTCGCATTCACGCTCGCGATGAATGCGAGGCTCGCGCGCTGCAGAGCAGGTTTCGCAGCAACTTTTACAGCCAGTTTCACGGCACGTTTCACTGCACCGATCGCGGCGATGTTCAAACGCATCCCGCTTCACGCACGGAGTCCCTGTTGATGAGCGGCGGTTTCCTACGTCCGGCTTTCCGACTACTGTTTCTCGCCGTCCTGGCGCTCGCGGCCCTCGCGCTGTCGGGCTGCGCGCTGTTCGGCCCGACCCATCAGGAGCCCGCCCCGATTGTCGAGGCGGTGCCGACCATCGTCGAGCCGCCTGCGCTGCCGCTCGTCGAGAGCGAGCCCGAGGAAACGGAACCGGCCGAGCCGGCTCAGCCGAAAAAGCCCAAGCGGGTGATCGCGCGGCCGCACAAGGTCGAGCCGCCGCCCCCTCCGCCGCCCCCTCCGCCTCCGCCGCCGCCTCCTCCGCCGCCGCTGATCGTGACGCATGCGATCGACCGCGGCACGGTGCGAGGCCTGCTCGACAGCGAAGTGCAGAAGCCCGACGGCAAGGTGATCGGCCGCGCGGTCGATCTGACCGTCGACGTGCATGGCGCGCCGCGCGAACTCGTCGTCAATCTGCAAGGCTTCATGGGCATCGGCGACCGCAAGGCAAGCTTCCCGTGGAACGCGTTCCGCTTCAATCCGACCGCGAAGCCCGCCCCGATCACGATCACATTGCCGCCGAACCAGATGGCATCGGTGGGCCGCGCGAAGCCATCGACCTCGCTTGCCACGCCGCTTGCCGGCATTCCGCCCGCGCCGCCGGTGCCGGACGGCCAGCTTCAGTTGCTCGACGCGACCGTCGCACGGCCGAACGGCGCACAGGTTGGACGCGTGATCGATGTGCTGGTCGACGGCAACGCGCAACCGCAAGCGGTCATCATCGACGTGAGCGGCATCATCAATCTCGACCGCCGCTCGATTGCGGCGAGCTGGTCCGCGCTGCATTTCACGCCGAAGGACAAGTCGCTGCACGCGCTGATGGATCTGAACGAGGCGCAGATCAAGGCGTCGCCCTCGTATGAAAACGGCAAGCCGATCGTCGCGGTGTCGCCCGCGCCGCCGCAGGCTCCCGCATCGAGTGCATCGGCGCCGGCCGCGAGCGGCGCCCCGTCTCGCGCGGCGTCCCCGGCTTCGCCGCCTGCTTCGTCGTCCGGCGCGACGGCTTCTTCCGCGCGCACTTCCCGATGACGAGCCGGCACATGGTCAACGCACGCAGTCTCCGCGCCCTCGACTGGCTCAACTTCTTCGTCGCGAACGTGCAGACGGGGTTCGGGCCGTTTATCGCGTCGTATCTTGCGACACACAAATGGACCCAGGGCGAAATCGGTCTCGCGCTATCGGTCGGCACGATCAGCGCGATGGTGAGCCAGATCCCGGGAGGCGCAGCCGTCGACGCGCTGCGCAACAAGAAAGCCGCCGCCGCATGGGCGACCATCGCGATCATCGCCAGCGCGCTGCTGCTGGCGGTCAGCCCAACCGTGCTGCCTGTGATGGCCGCCGAAGTGCTGCACGGCTTCGCGAGCTGCATGCTCGTGCCGGCGATGGCGGCGATCTCGTTCTCGCTCGTCGGGCGCGCCGATCTCGGCGACCGGCTTGGCCGCAACGCGCGCTGGGCATCGATCGGCAGCGCCGTCGCGGCGGGGCTGATGGGGCTGACCGGCGAATACTTCTCGGCGCGCGCAGTGTTCTGGTTGACCGCCGCTCTCGCCATGCCCGCGCTTTTCGCGCTGACGATGATTCATCTGCCGACAGTGCTGCCGCGCGCGCGAGGTGCGCCAGGCCCGCACGAACCGCCGCCCGGCGACGCCGAGCCGACGTTGCCCGCGGATGCGGCGCCGGACGATGCGCCTGTCGAGCCCGAGCAGCGCGAGTCGATTCTCGAACTGCTGCGCGACAAGCGGCTGCTCGTGTTCGCGGTCTGCGTCGTGCTGTTCCATCTGTCGAACGCGGCGATGCTGAACCTCGCCGCCGGCGAAGTGACCGCGGGCATGGGCGACAACGTTCAGCTCGTGATCGCCGCGTGCATCATCGTGCCGCAGGCAATCGTCGCGCTGCTCTCGCCGTGGGTCGGACGCACCGCACAAAGCTGGGGCCGGCGGCCGATCCTGCTGCTCGGCTTTTCCGCATTGCCGATTCGCGCGCTGCTGTTTGCGGGCGTGAGCAGCCCGTATCTGCTCGTGCCGGTACAGATGCTCGACGGCATCAGCGCCGCGGTGTTCGGCGTGATGCTGCCGCTGATCGCCGCCGACGTCGCGGGCGGCAAGGGCCGCTACAACCTGTGCATCGGGCTCTTCGGGCTCGCGGCGGGCATCGGCGCGACGCTAAGCACGTCGCTGGCGGGCTTTGTCGCAGACCGCTTCGGCAATGCGGTGAGCTTCTTCGGCCTCGCGGGCGCCGGCGCGCTTGCCGTGCTGCTCGTGTGGGCCGCGATGCCGGAGACGCGCAACGGGGGCGCGCAGCAGAAAGCCGATGCGTTGCCGGAAGCGCGGTAACGGTGACCGGTAACCGGTAACGCGCGCAGACTCGTGGGCGGAACGAAGCCGCCGTTGCATGCCCGCAGCGGTGTCGCCCGCTGCCGATGTGCGCTGCCGATGTGCGCTGCCGATGTGCGCTGCCGATGTGCGCTGCCGATTCCCCGATTCAATCGAGCAGTTGCGCCGCCTGCTTGCGCAACGCAAGGCCGAATTCGTCGAGCCAGCCAATCGAGAGACGCCAGCTTTGCCAGTACAGATCGACGTCGAGATGCCTGCCCGGCAAGATGTCGATCAGTTCCCCGCGAGCGAGAGCCGGCGCAACCATCCGCTCCGGGCACATGCCCCAGCCGAGCCCCGTCATGCATGCGCGCATGAAACCGGCAACGTGCGGAATCCAGTGCTTCGGCGGATCGACTTCCGCGCGCGTGATCTTGCGCATGAAGCGCTTCTGCAGTTCGTCCTTCGGATTGAAGTCGATGCACGGCGCGCGGCGCAGCGTGTCGCGCGTCACGCCCCCGGCGAAGTGCCGCGCGTGAAATGCCGGCGTGCAGACCGCGAGGTACCGCATGCGGCCCAGCCGCGTCGAGCGGCAGCCCTGCACCGGCTCGGCCTGGGTGGTCACCGCGCCTTGCACGCTGCCGTCGCGGATCAGCTGGGCCGTGTGGTCCTGGTCGTCGATCACGAGGTCGAGCAGCATTTCACGCTCGGTGCAAAAGCCCGCAACCGCATCGATGAACCATGTCCCCACGCTGTCGTCGTTCACCGCGACGCGCAGCATGGGCCACGCCTGCAACTGCGCGCCCGGCAGCGCGGGAAGCGGGCCGGCCAGTTCAGCCTCGAGCAACTGCACGCGCTCCGTATGCCGGCACAGCAGCGCACCTGAAGTGGTGGCGACACATGGCGAGCCGCGCTTGACGAGCACGCTGCCCACGCGCTCCTCGAGCAGCTTCACGCGCTGCGATACCGCCGATGGCGTGACGTTCAGTTCGCGTGCGGCACGCTCGAACGATCCATGACGGACCACAGCCGCAAGCGCATCCAGCAATGCGTAGTCGAGCATTAGCGTTCCTTAACCGGTGTTAAGAGAATTAGGTTTTCTTAGCCAACAGATTACTTCAGACTGCGGCGATCCACCCTTTTATATTGTTTTGATACGCGATGAACTGGATATCTTTTTCTCATGGCGCCGCATTGTGCGCGTCGCTGATCGTGACGATCGGTGCGCAAAACGCATTTGTCCTGCGGCAAGGCATCATGCGCGCGCATGTCGGCAAGATCGTGCTGCTGTGCGCGCTGTCGGACTTTATCCTCATCGGCGCGGGCGTCGGCGGCGCCTCGGCACTGGTCAGCCGCTATCCCGTGTTTATCCACACGCTGCTGTACGTCGGCCTCGCCTATCTCACATGGTTCGGCATCAGCGCGTTGCGCCGCGCGCTACGGCCGAGCGGCAAGGTCCTCGATGCGCAAGGCTCCGACGCGTCGCGGGTTGCGTCTTCGACTGCATCCGCCCGCGAAACGCAGCGCACGATTCCGATTATCTTGATGACGCTCGCGTTCACATGGCTCAATCCGCATGTGTATCTCGACACGTTTCTGCTGATCGGCACGGCCGGCGCACGCGAGCCGGAAGGCGCGCGTACCGCATTCGCGCTCGGTGCAATGGCGGTCAGCGCAGGATGGTTCGTCGCGATTGGTTATGGCGCGCGCGTGCTTGCGCCGCTATTTCGTCGCGCCAACGCATGGCGCGTTCTCGATGGTGCAATCGGCGGGATGGTGTTGTTGCTCGCGCTCGCGCAGTTCCGCTGATTCGATGCCGCCGGCTCAGTTGCGTTGCGCGGCATCGAGCCGCGCCCGGCATGCCGCATCCGCACCGACGCCGACCGTGCGCAACGCGCCATCGGTCACATACGGCTCGATGCCTGCCGCGCAGATTTTTGCGGCGATGTCGCGCCGGCACGCTTCATCGTCCGGCGCGCAATAATCGATCGAAATTACCGGTAACCGGTAACGCTCGCGAATCGTGCGCGCCTGATCGAGCAGCCATTCGCGGTCGTCGGCCGGTACGGCTCCATAGCGCTGCTTGCCCTGGTCCCAGTTGCCGTACAGCGATTCGAATGCAACCGCCGCGACGTCGCCGTGAAGCTCGGGCAGCACTTCGAAGCCCCGGTTAAAAATGAGTTGCGCGTCCGGATAACGCGCCTTAAGCGCGCGAATCGTATTGACGAGTCCTGCCTGCTGCCGCGCACGCGCGGCATCGGTCTTCGCGATCAGTTGCCACGAATCGAGCGTATCGAGGAAAAAGCCGCGATAGCCGCGCGCCCACAGCGGCGCAATGATGTGTTCGACAAAAAACTGCGGCCAACCGGGCGCGCCCTGATCGATCACCGCCGAGGCCCACTCCGCATTGCGCCCGATCAGCCACTGCTTCGGCATCGACGCCAGGTAGTCGCGATCCTTCGTGACCTCGCCGACGCTCACATAGGCATACCATTTCGTACAGCGCGACCTGTCTGCGCCGTTCGCCGCCGCCATCGAAGATACCGTGCGCGGATCGAAGCCGCTATCCGCTTCGACCACTACCGTATCGAACTTCGACAGCTGATCGACCGGCACCTGTTCGCCGTAAAACAGGGCCACCGCACCGACACCGCCTTTCGCTCCGCGCGAGCAGGCTGCCAGTGCCGGCCGCGCACAGATAGCCGATAACAGCACGAGTACCGCCGCCACGCACGCGATCTGCACCCAGGGTGGGCCAAGCCGTGCGAACAGATTCGCGAGCGCGGTCATCTCAGTTGTGCAGCATGTAAGTTTCGTACTCGAGCCTTGCGAACTTGCGGTCGAGCATCTGCACGGCCGCGACGACGAGAATCAGCAGCGTCAGCGCAAAGCCGTAGCCATACGTGTCGGGCGAAAGCCGCAACGTGATGCCGGTCAGCACGCCGTTCAGCGCGACAAAAGCGACGCAGAGCTTCAGCACCGAGCGCCGCGCATCGAGATAGAAGAATACGTTCAGCAAACCGAGCAGCAGCACCTGCAGGCTTGCCGCGATCACGTCGAGAATCAGCAGCGGCATATACAGCGTGGAGATGTGCAGTGCATCGAGCACCCACCTGCCGAACGCAAGAATAAGCAGCAGCACCACCGCCTGGATCTTGACGATCTCGTAAAGGCCCGCGCGGATGCTCGACACCATCATGTCGCGCATGTCGTTGATATGGCGCAGCGTCGCGCCGCTGCGCACCGCATCGTAGAACGCGTCGTAGTACTCGACGAAGTCAGCCTCGATACGTACGAGAAACGTCGCCATGCCGGGCATCACGCATACATAGGCGATAAACACCGGAATATCGTAGATCACCGACGCATGCAGCGGCCCGATCACGGTCGCCCCCGTGGCCGGCGCGTACCAGAACATGAACTTGTCGAGCCACACGCCGAGATTGAACAGCAAACCGGCCAGCGCGAGACTCGGATACGCGAAACGTCGTTCGAACGCTTCGAACGAAATAAAACGCTCGCTGCGGTAGTTCCGGTAAATGAGCCCGGAAAGGCCCGTGAGCAGCACGACATGCCCCGCGACGAAGCCGCCCAGCAGCCCCGCAATGCCGTGCCGGTTCAGCATCAGCGCGAACGCGACCGTGCAGCCGTAACCGATAAAAAATACGACAAGAATCTGCCGGTATTGTTTGACGCTCGACAGAAAGATCACCGCGATCCAGATATTGCTGATCACGACAAAGCCCGCGACCATCAGCAGCCGGTACAGCAGCGGCTCGCCGCCGAAACCGAGCCACACGGCGAGATAGCCGACGATTCCCGACGCAGCCGTCGAGACCAGCACGACGCCGTTGTAGTTCGACAGCACGAGATCGTCGCGCTTTTCGAAGAGGCGGTCTGAAATGAAGCGCGTAAACGACAGCTGCAGCGGCCCCGTCAGAATCAGGCTGCCCGCAATCAGGTAAGTGACCGACACCTGGAATTGCACGATCGCGTATTTCGGGATCGTGAACGCAAGGCTCATCAGGCCGATCACGAGAATGCCGACGATCGACATGATCAGCGGCCCGGAACTGATCAGCCCCGCGTACGCGTAGGCGCGCATCGCGCCGGTCAGCGTGTCGCGCCGCAGGATCTTGCGAAGCTCGAAACCAATGCCTGCCATCAGCGATTCTCCTGCGCTTGCGAAGGCTGTACGCCCGCTGTGCCGGCCGCGGCTGCGCGCGCGCCCGCGTGCACCGGGCAACCCGTCATGCCCGATGCGATGCCTGCCGCGCCGCCCGCGTCGTTCGCGCCGCCACGCGCGGTCCGCGTCGGCGCGGCGGCAAGCCGCTCGTACAGTTCGCGATATTGATCGATCATCTGAGCCTTCGTATAGAAGCGGCGCACGCGTTCGAGGCCCGCTGCCTGCGCGGCTCGCCAGCGCGGCACGTCGCCGAGCAGTTCGAGCACCGCCTGCGCGAAGGCGGCCGGGTTCGCGATCGGCACGACAAGGCCGGCCGCGCCGAGCGCACGGTCTTCGTCGCCATAGCCTTCGATCAGCTGCCGGCACGATCCGACGTCCGTCGTAATCGACGGCACGCCCGCGGCGAACCCTTCGAGCACGACCAGCGGCAACGCCTCGCTGATCGACGTCAAGGCAAGCGCGTCGACTTGCGGCAGGATTTCATCGATGCGCTGAAAGCCGAGAAACTTCACGTGCCGCGCGAGGCCGAGACTTTGCGCGAGCGCGCGACATTCCTGTGCATAGGCCGGGTCTTCTTCTTCCGGTCCGACAATCCATCCTTCGATATCGGGCATCGTGCGCGACGCAATGAAAATCGCGCGGATAAACGTCTTGATGTCCTTGATCGGCACGACGCGGCCGATCAGCGCGACGACCTTGCCGGCCCGCGCCTGATCGGGCTCATGCGGCGCGCGTTTGGCGACGAGCGGCGCCAGCCCGTCGACATCGACGCCATTCGGAATATTGCGCGTACGCGCCGCATCGGCGCCATCGGCGATCTGCCGCTGCCGGTTCGTTTCGTAGAGCGCGACGATATCGTCGGCGGCGTCGTACGCGAGCTTGCCGAGCGCTTCGAAGAAGCGCACCCACAGTTCGCGGAAATAGCTGATCTTCGAGATGTCGCGCTCGAACGCGCCACGGTTGTCGCGAATCCACTGGCTTTGCAGCAGGTCGATCTTGCGTTCTTTCGTGTAGATGCCATGCTCGGAGACGAGCAGCGGCCGGCCGGTGCGGTAGTGCAGCAGCGCGCCGAGAAAGCCCGCATAGCCCGTCGATACCGTGTGGTACACGCGCGCCGGCGGCAATTGCGCGGCAATGCGCGCGAGCTGCCACAGCGGCTTGTGCATGATGCGCACGGTCCAGAAGTAGTCGGTAAACGACGGGTCCGTGCAATGCCGATGGTACTGATCGACGATAAAGTCCCATGCCGCGCGGCTCGACACGAATTGCTGCTCGTTGAGCGGTCCGTCGTCGCCGATCAGGTGCACGAGGTCGGCCATCAGCGCGGCCGGATTTGCGCCGTGCCGGTTACGCCATGCATCGTGCAGTTGGGCCGATTTTGCGAATGCGGCCGCATCGCCGGGAATTTCGCGCGCCGTCTGCCTGTCGGCCGGTGCCGCCTCATACAGGTAATGCGCTTCGAAGTGGACGACGTTATCGGGCAGCTCATACGCGGCGCCGTGATAGTCCTCTTCGCGGCTGCCGACGAATGCGATCGCAAAGCGAATTCCCGGGTACGAGCGGATCATCTGATTGACCCAGCTCGACACGCCGCCTCGCACGTACGGGAACGTGCCTTCGAGCAGCAGGCAGACATCGGCATCGGCGGCGCGACGAAAAAGTGACGAATTCATGGCGACCAGTATTGAACGACGGGTTTGAGCAGCGGCAGCGCCGATGCGTGGCCGAGCGACGCGAGCAATTCGGCCACGCGCGCGTAATCGCGTTGCAGGAACGCGGCTTCGGCGAGCCACGGCACGAGGCGCTCGCGCGGAAAACCGAGCGCCTGGGCGCGCGCCAGATAGCCCGCGGCATCGGCGGCCGCGCCTTGTGCGAGCGCGAGACGCCCGCGGATCAACCAGAGCGCAGCATCGCCGGCGTCGATCTCGAGTGCGGCGCTCGCGTAATGGTCGGCCTGCTCGAGCGTGTGCGTATAGACCGCGCCCTGCACGAGGTTCTGATAAACGAGCTCGAAATACAGCTCGGCCAGTTGCCGGTTGATCGCGTGACGCTCGCTATCGGTCTGCGCGAGTTCGAGCGTCTGCGCGGTCTGGAAAATTTTCTGCATCACGTCGTTCTCGGCCTGATCGAGCGTGCCGTATGCAATCAGCCGCACGTCTTCGATCGGATCGGCGAGCAGATCGCGCAGCAACGTGCCCGTGGTGCGCGTCGGCATGCTCTGGATCGCGACGAGCGCGGACAGCCGGTCCGATGCATTGACCTGCGTATTGACGAGCCGCGCCTGCAGGCGCGCGCCGCCGCCGTGCGAGACGCGCGACATCAGATACGTGACGAACTCCGGTGCGGGCACTTCTTCGAGATCGTCGTCGCTGCGCTTGCCTGGAAACCAGGCAGCCCATATGCAGCTCGCGAGCAGGACGAGGCCGGCCGCGACCGGGACGAACGTGCAGAAGAGCCACAGGAACAGCAGCGTGAAGCCGCGCGGCTCGCGATACCGTGGCGGCAGCAGCAGGCGGAACAGCACGGCCTGCAGCGCGCCGCAGATCGCGTCGAGCAGCATCGCGGGCAGGATCGGCCCTTCGACGGTCGCACCGGGCGCGAGTTGCCACAGCACGCTGCCCTGCACGAGTGCCAGCGCAACGATCGCCAGCAGGGCCAGCACGGACAACACCACGCGCCACGCGTTCGAACCGTTGGAAACGCTCGACGAGCGCTCGCGCCTAGCCATCGATGCCGCTGCGTGTCAGCAGCCCTCGCAACGCCGGGCCCGGCGCGCCGCTGCCCAGATGCAGCGTATGCACGCCGATGCGCGCGCCTTCGAGATCGAGATCGAACTGCACGCGCAGGCTTGCTTCGATACGCGCGAGATAGCCGTCGACGCCGGTCTCGTCGGTCGCGGGCATCAGATTCACGAGCACCGACTTGCCCTCGGTCCTGATCGGCCACAGCAGATCGAGCGAGCGGCGCCGGCGCATCACATGCTCGAAGAACGAATCGCCGGCGTCGTCATGCGGGAATACGAGCGCGACCAGCGACGACGCGATGCCCGCCGAGCGCGCAAGCCGCGAGAGCCGGCTCAGATCGAGCGCGAAGTCGTACGGGCAGTTCTGCACGACATCGAGAATCTCGCGCACCTGCCGCGAGTGCTCGACGCCATCCGCGTAATAGCCGAGCAAAACGAGCAGCAACTGGAGATTGTCGAAGTTCAGCGACAGGAACGGCATACGCCGGATCGCGACGAGCGCGAGCACATCGCCGTCCGCGGCGACCACCGGCGCACAGACGAGCAGCGAGGTATGCACGACCGGCCGTTCGTCGCTGCGCAGATGCGCAACGCTCTTCGTTTCGAGCGCGCGCGCCACGAGGTCGTCGTGCGCATCGAGTTCGAACGCGTCGCCCACGCGCGCGAGCGCCGCGGCGCCGGCCTTGCCGCCCTGCACGGGAAACAGCGCGGCCACTTCGATCTGGCATGCCTGCGCGACGAATTCGAGCAGTTCGTGCGCCCCGGGCATATCGTCCGCGGCACGCGTGCGCGGCGCCTCGAGGCCGTGCGCGACCGACAGCCGGCGCAACTCGGTAATCGAATCGCGCAGCGTGGTCGGCTTCGACAGCAGGTCCTTCTCGAGCCGCTCATGCGATAGACGCATCAGATAGTGGCTATTCGTGATTGCGACGAGCCGGTCGTTCAGATAACCGTTGAGCGCGTTCGCGCGTGCCGCGCGCGCGCCCCAGATATCGCCGAAATGACCGACGAGAATTGTCTGCAACAGGCCGCCGATGAAAAACGTCGTCGGCCATGCGTCGCCGCCGCCGTGCGTGTGCACGAGCCAGGCGCCGACCAGCATGGCGCTCGCCAGAAGACCGAGCAGCGTGCCGTAGCGCAGCGCGACCACGAGCGTCGCGAACCAGAGCCACGGAAAGCCCGTGTCGAGCAGCAGCGGGTCGGACGGATCGAAATGCCAGCACAGCAGGCAGACGATCAGCATGAAGCCGACCGTCTCGACGATCGCGAACGGCCGCGTGACCGCAGGCGCCACGAAGCGCCGCACGGCATTCAGATGACCGAACGGGTGCGCGCTGCGCGGCTTCACGGCTGCCGCGTTCGCGCTGCTGTCCGGTCGGGAAGTGGCGGTATTCACGGCCGACTCCTGATGGCTTGTCTAAAACCCGATGACGGCATGCGCCGCTTCATGCGTGCGCGCGCAACGGCGCGAGCAGCTTGCCGATCAGCGACGTCGCGACGTTTGCGAGGCTCGAGCGGCTCCAGCCGCTGCGCGAGCCCGTCGCGCTCCATACGACCTGGCCCGACGCGACATCGACGAGTTCGAACGTGACGCCCGCGACCGGCTCGCCATCGACGCCCGCCTTGTAACGCCACTCTTCGACCGCGCCGGTCAGCACGTATTTGACGTGCTGCTCGCGCGCCCAGGCGAGCTTCTTCTCGCCGATCTCGCGCTGCGCGGTGTCGAACATCGCATTCGACGCCGCATCGGCCGGCGCGACGCGCACGTCCGTGAGGCCGTTCTGACGCAGCACGTTCGCGGCGATCGCGGTCGCGCTGCTGCCGGCCGCCGGCGTCTCGGTGAAATTCGCCAGCGCGACGACCGCCACCGAATCGCCGGTGGCGAGCGACGGCGTGGCCGCGCTCTGGCTGATCGAGCCGCATGCGGAAAGCAGCAGCACGGTCGTCGCGGCGGCGGCAAGCCAACGAAGCGGACGGAACCGCCCCTGTGCCGTATGCGTAAGTTTGTCTCTGGTGTTCATCGAACCACTCCTTTCCCGTTCATTGCGTTTTACGTTGTCGCGCTTTTTCGATGCGAGTTTCGGTCACTGCCGTCCTGCCCTGCCCATCAGTAGTACCAGCTATATCGCGCACCCATCAGCGTGACCGGCGTTCCGAGACGCGACACGCGCTGATGCTGGATAAACAAGGCCATATGGTCGCCGCCGAACACGGTGCCCGCCAGGCCGACGTTGAAGTCCGGTCCCCAGCCCTGATTCGAATCGTGCAGGATGCCGACGTCGAGAAACGGCCGCCAGCGATGCGTGTACTGTTCGAGCAGGTCGTTGCCGAAACCGAAGTAGAGGCCGTACTGCGTGTATGTGTCGGGCAGGAAATCGCTCGCGACCGCAGGCTGATCGGCCGCGGGAATCAGCCGCGAGATCAGCGGATCCGCGCTGCCGCTTGCGCCGTAACCGCCGTGCGTGCCGACCACGCGCACCGTGTAGTCCGGATATTCGGTGTGAAAGCGGTAGCTGATTTCGCCGTTCGACAGCACGCCGCTGCCGATATAACTGCGCGCCTGGCTATAGAAACGGTCCGCTTCGACGCTGCCGGTGACCGTGATGCGCTCGGTCACGCGCCAGGTGAAGTCGCCGACGAGGTTGTCCTTCATGGCGCCGACCTGCAGCGATTGCGTTTCGTCGGCAAGCTGATTGCGGCCCGCGTGCACGCCGAGCGTGAGCGGCGAATTGCGGCCCGTTTCGGCAGCAAGCGCGAACGTATAGAAGCTGGCGAGCGCGTCGCGCCGGCCGCCTGTCACCTTGAACGAGGTATCGCGCGTCTGGCGCTCGCCATAGATGCTCAGCGACCGGTCCACCGACGGCACATTGACGAGTTGCGTGATATCGGTCGAATGCTGGAAGTTCTGCACGCCGAGCACGCCGACCCTATAGCGCTCGGCGATCTTGTGGCTCGCCGCGAGCGTCTGCTCGATATAGTCGAGCGGATGCTCGACGTGGCTCGTCACCGTCGCGTCGATCGATTGCGGCCAGTCGAGCGCCGTTTCGGTCACGCGCGTATGCAAGGCCGTGTCTTCCGGTGCGCCTTCGAGGCCCTCGAACGCAATCTGCTGCGCGCGCCGCGGCTGGTCGACAGCGATCGTCGCGTCGATGCGGTCCGCGATCGGCAACCGCGAGCGTTCCTGCGACAGCAGGCGCTCGAGCGTGGGAATGTCGTTGTCGGCAAGCGCGATCGTCAGTTGCGCATCCGCGGGGCGCGCGAGACGCGCTGCGTATTGCTGCGCGAGCCAGCGCTTCGCAAGCGGATTGCTTTCGTGCGACAGCGCCCATGCGATCGCTACCTCTTTGGCGACCGCATCGCGCAGGCGGCTGTTTTGCGGCAGTTTCGCGCCGGCCTCGGGCGCGCCTCCGGGCAAGCCGCTCGCACTGCCGAGCAGCGTGCGGCGCACATACGAAACGTCGGGCGGCGCGGCTTGCGTCGAGAGCAGGTTATCGAGCAGTGCCGCCGAGGCGTCGGCCGTCGTGTAGTCGGTCGACAGCGCAACGCGCCGGCCGCGCACATCGGCCAATGTTTCGGCATCCTGCGCGGTGCGCCCGCGCAGCGCGCCGCGCGGCGCGCCATGCAGCTTCGCGAGCGCGGCTGCATCCTGTTGCAGCTGCAGCCAGACCTTGTGGCGGATCGACCATGCGAGGTCCGCGTGGCCCGCCATTTCCTGCGCGTCGGCATAGGTCAGCAGCCACAGCGGATCGCGCGAGAGCGCGCCGGCCTGACGGCGCAGATACTCGAGCGCGGCGACCGGCCGGTTCAGGCGCATCTCGGCGGCCGCATACGGCTCCCACAGCGCGGCGCTGCGATCGATGTTGCCGCGCCAGCGATTGAGCGCGAGCTTCAGGTCCGCATCGCTGCCGTAGTCGACGAGGGTCCACAGATACGCCGCGCGCATGTCCGACGTCGCATCGGGCAGCTCCACCGCACGCTTGAGGTCGGCAAGCGCATCGAGCGGCCGGTCGGTCAGGCGCTCGTATTCGGCGCGCACGGCGAGCACGCCCGGCGAAGCTTCGGCGGCACGCAACTCGTCGGGCGTGAGGCTCGCGAGCAGTGTGGCGACGCGGTCGTATGCCTGCGCGTCGGTGTAATAGAAGATCGCATCCTGCAGCGCGCGCGGCGTGTGATCGCGCCGGTAGCGCAGTTCGGCCACGCGTGCCGCGTCGATCGGATACGGATCGTAGAAGTACGTCATTTCGCCGAGCTCTTCGGGCGTCGCGACGCCACTTGCGAGCAGATGCTGGTAGGCATCGTTCGCTTCGCTGTCGAGCTGCAGCAGGCGCGCGAGTTCCGCATAGTCGCGCCAGAAATCTTCGTCCTTGTCGCTCGCGCCGGCGCGCGCGCGCTTCAACGCTGCAAACGACGCGCGATAGTCGCCCGCGCGATACAGCACGCTCGCGGTGCGCAATGCCGCATTTGCATCGTTCGGATGGCGCGCCTGCACTGCGCGATAGGCGGCGAGCGCCTGATCGTCGTGGCCGGCCCGCTCCGCGAGGGCGCCGATGCGCTGGTCGAGCGCATCGCCATTCACGCCGCGCGGCAGCGAACGCAGGAACGCGAGGCCGTCGTCGGGACGGCCGAGGCGCTCGTAGGTCGCGGTGACGTTGTCGATCAGCTTCAGGTCGTTCGGCGTCTGGCGTGCCTGATGGACGAGCGCGGTCAGATACGCTTCGTCGTCGTCGAGCATCGGCGCGATGCGCAGCACGTTCTGCCAGCCGACCGGGTCGTCCGACAGTTGCGCGTAGTCGAGCCACGATTTCAGCGCGCGCGGCGCATCGCGGTTCCACTCGGCCGTCTGCGCGAGGCGTTTGACCCACAGCACCGAGTGCGGATCGCGCTGGACCTGTTGCGCGGCGATTTTCTCGGCGCTCGCGAGGTCGCCTGATTCGACGAATGCGTTGTAGACGACGTCGGCTACATTTCCGTTCGCGACGGGCGCCGATGCGCCGGCCGGCACTGCCGCCGAGGTCGATGCGGCTGCCGTCGATGCGGTAGCGGGATCAACCGGTTGCTCCGGCACCGCGGCAGGCTGCGTCGACGCCGCAACGCGGATCAGATGCACACCATCATGCATACCATCACGCGCGGCATACGACGCGCCCGGCGCGCGCCGCACGACCGGACCGTCCAGATACGCGTACGACGCGGAAGCTGCATTGACGCGCGCACGCGCATGCATCTTCGCGACGATCGCCATTGCGGCAGCCAGATCGCCATGCGCCTGCGCGTATGCCAGTGCGGCTGGTGAATGGGTCGAACGCGGCGCATCGGGTTCGGCGGGCTGCGCCTGCGCATAGCGGGCCAGCATCCGCGCGTAGCGGTCGACCGCCTCCGGACGGTTCGCCGCGCGCGCGAGATTCAGCAATACGATCAGCGTCGCCGGATCGTCGGCGAGCGTGCCGAGATGCGCGTCGGCCGCCGCAAGCGCATCGTCGAGCAGATTGCCGGACTGCAGCGTGCGGATGCCCGCGATAAAGCAGCGGCGGGCTTCGTCGCGCGTCTGCGCGGCGGCCTGCTTGCGGAACCATGCGTCGGCGGCCGCATGGTAGTCGCCGACCTGCAGCGCGTAGCGCGTGATCTGCGTGTCCCACTCGGTGCGCCCTTTCGGATCGTGCGCCGACAACTGCGCATAAAGATCGAGGGCGACTCGCGGCAAGCCGGCCGCGGCCGCGCGCTGCGCAAGCCATTCGAGATCGTGCGGCGCCCACTGCTCGTTTGCCGCGGCTGTCAATTTTGCGCGAAGGTCGTCGAGCGCGGCCGCACGGCGCGGATCGGTCTCGACGAGCGCGAACGTGCGCTGCTCGGCGACGCCAAGACGTAGCATCGTTGCGGCGCGGCGCATATCGTCGGTATGCAGTGCGTCCATTCGCGCGGCCACGCGCTGCGCATCGTCGGCGCGGCCGAGATACAGATACTGCGCACCGAGCAGCGACAGAAACTCTTCGTTGTCCGGCTGCACGCGCGACCACGCTTCGAGATAGGCAACGGAGAGATCGCTCGGCGCGCCGACCGACGCAATGCGCTCACGCATGCCGCCGCGCGGCGCCACAGCGTACATCGTCGCGAGCACGACGGCGGCCAGCGTCAGCACGAGCCATGTCGAAACGATGCGCGGGCGCTTCTGCGCCGCGGAACTGGCCGTTTGGGTTTCCACATTCGCCGCCGGATTAGCCATGACACGCAACCTCGACGGGCTGATAGTCGATGTTCAGACCGGCGGCGGGCGCCGTGTCGAAGCGCAGTTTCGAGCCATCGCGCTTCGTTGCGACCGGCCGCCCCGCTACGCTGACGCTGCAGCGCTGCGCGTTCGCGAGTTCGACAAAGGGCTGGTAGTAGCCGCCGAACTGGAACGACATGCCACGGCCGTCGCGCTTGAAATCGCGCACGAAACCGTTGGCCTGCGCGATGTAAGGCAAGGTGTTCGACGATGCCGCCGGCGCTTGCGCCGCGATCGCGTCGCGCAACGGCGTGTCGAATGCGACGCGCGCGGCGCCGTCGGCAATGTGGATGTATGTGCCGTCGGGGCCGGGCGCATAGCCGGTCACGCCGCGCGAAGCGCCGAGATCGGGCGCGTTCGTGCCCGGCCAATGCAATTCGCGCACTTCGCCGTTGCCGCGCACGATCCACGTGCTGCCCGCGGCGGCTGCCGTGTTCTCCGCGCGCTCAGTGCTCTGAGCGCTCTGAGCGCGCACTTCGCGCGCAACCGCGAACGTCCGCCAGTCGAGCACTTTCTGCGTGTAATCGGTGATCTGCACCGGCAGCACCGGTTGCTTCAAGACCGCCGCGAAGATCTGGTCGAGCGCGCGCAGCGATGCGACTTTCGTGCCGCTATACATGTGGTAATAGATGTCGATCGGCTTGAAGCGCAGCGGCCGGTCGGTCATATCGAACGTTTCGAGCACGCGCGTGAAACCGTAGAACGGCCCGAGCCAGTCGTTCGTATAGACGTTCTCGTCCTGATTCGGCGCGTACACCTGGTAAGCGCCCGGCCCTTTCGCGACACCGATCGGCGCGATGTTCGTCCAGCTGTTCGCGCTCTTCGTGATGACCGTGTCGCCGCCGTTGATGTTGTCGACGCCCGCCGCATATACCTTACGCACGACGATCGCGGGCGGCTCGCAGTTGCCGGGCCATTGCAGCACCACGGTCTTTTTACCCGGCGGCGCGAGGCGCGAATTGATGTAGTCGATCGAGCCCGTGATCTCGCGGTCGATGTTGAATTTGTAGTTCGGAATGTTCAGCGAGAAAGCCGTATCGCCGCCGCCGCGATCGATTCGCTCGCCGGTCTTCGCATCGACGTTCTCCCATTCGAACGGATGCGAAAAGGTGTGCGTGCCGATCGCCACGTACGGCAGCGCGAACATCTTGCGCGCGATCTCTTCGAGGCGCGGCGATATCTGCGGATACAGGCCCTTCGGACCGACCTCGCCTTCGATCACCGACAGCGTCATCGGCACCTTGTAGCGCGTGAAGATCTGCTGGTACAGCGCTTCGCCCGAGTAGTCGGCGCCCGGAAACTCCGCACGCGACGCGAAGCCGTCGCCATCGACATGCGACATGAAAAGACGCCGCCCGTTCTCGGTGGTTACGCTCGGCGCCGGCATCGGCGTGAGGCGCAGCGCATCGGCAAAGAATCTGATCGGCTGAATCGCCCAGCGCTCCTGGCCGATGCCGTTCAGCGAAACGACCGTGTAAGGGCTCAGTGCGTAACCGCCCCATGGCGTGATCGCGACCGGATCGAGCGTCGCTTCGCCGGACTTCACACGCAACAGCGACCGGCTCGCCGCGCCGACGCGTATGCCCGTCAGATCGCGCGGACCGAGCTTCGGGTCCGTCTCGAAACCGATGATCGGATCGCGCGACACCACGCTGACCGGTTCCGTGAAGGGCCCAGCCACCGGCTGCAGATCGAGCGCCGGACCTTCGTCTTCGGCCGCATCGAAACCGAACTGGCCGATGAACGCCACCGGCACGTGCGAAGCGATGCGTGCGTCGATCCATCTGCGCCACGTGGCCGTGTCGCGCGCCTCGTCGCCTTCGAGCCAGACGACGACGCCCGCATAGCGGTCCGGCGTCACGTCGTCGGGCAATCCGTCGTTGATGTTCGCGTATGCGACGTCGTAGCCGAGGTAGTTGAGCGGCGTGGCGACGTCGCGCACGCCCGGCGTTTCGTCGAGCGGCAAATCGTCGGGGCGATCCTGCACGACGAGGACGCGCCGCGGCAGCACCTCGATCGCGCCGATGCCGACCACGTTGCGCGAAAGGTTCGTCACATAGGGCGTCACGCCGCTCGCCACGACCCGCGCGGCGGTCGTGCGCGCGCAGGCACGGTCGTCGCCCGGGCACAATTCGATCGAGATCACCGGCACGCCGGTGCGCTGCGTGAACGAACGCGCGGCCGCGCTGCGCGCGGTACGCTCATCGGCCGACACGTCGAGCGTGCGCATGACGGCGCCCGGCGCGGCACCGCGCACGAGCGACGGACCCACCACCGCATACAGCGCGGCGGCGTGCGGCAAAGCGGCCTCGAGCGCGTCGGCGCCGCCGACGACCAGACGCGCGTCGACATGCGCCGCGCGAATCGCGTCAATCGCGGCAATCGCCGTCGGTGTGTCGAGCAGGAAGCCTCGATAGCCGCGCTGCCACAGCGGCTCGATCTGCTGTGCGACGAATGACGATGGATCGCCGCCCATCGCATGCGTGCGTGCGATCCAGGCTGTATGCGCGAGCGGATGTGCGGCGGGGTCGAAGCCGCTCGCCGGGTCGATCACCACGGCATCGAAGGCCTGCAGCAGATCGACGGGAGGATGCGCGCCATCGAAGAAGGCGATGTTAGGCGCGCTGCCGCGAGTTGCGCGGTCGACGGAGGGCGCCGCGGCGAGCGCAGCGGTGTCCTGAACGTCGGGAGTCTGCGGATGCGTCTGTGCCTGCGCTTCGCGTTGCGACACGGCGCCCGCGCCAAGCATGACGAGCGCGAGCGTCAGCCAGACGCACGCGGTATGCCGCACCGGAAGTGCTGAAAAAAACCAACGAATGCGTGCCGATAGCGGCCTCGCCGTCCCCGCCCCAAACTCCGTTGACATGATGGCTGTCCGTTCGCTTATTGCTTTTAACCGGACCATCGAATTACCTGCTTATCGACGGCTTATGCGACTTCCTGAATCGGATTCCCAACGCACCGGTTTTTTTCTCTGCCACGCGGCTATTTCCGCGTCGAATTGCAGACCAGCAACGAACGGACTTCACGAAGCGCTATTCCCTGAATCGGCGCGCATTTTAGCGTGCGTTCCCGCACAAAGAAAAGGCCTTTTGTCGAAATAGACTGCGCAAAAACTACCGAATGAAACGTGCGATTGATCAATAGCCCTTATCGTTAAAGACGCGCAAACGTTAAACAGAATTTTTCATAGAAAACGCATCGACGACGCTTTGGCTTTTTTACAACCGGCAATTTCGACTGAAATATCCGCAAATTTCGCGGAAAAATCCCGGGCGATAGGCACGACAGTTGCTCTGCTCGATGCGTCGGTGAGCCAGGAGCGTCGATGCGACGGCCGCCGCAATCGGGTTTGATCAGATCATTCAGCTACTCAACGGTGGAGGGATTCATGCTTCGATACGCTGCCATTTTCTTCGTGATCGCCATCATCGCGGCCGTGTTCGGCTTCGGCGGCATAGCGGCCGGCGCCGCGGAAATCGCGAAGGTGCTGTTCTTTATCTTTATCGTGATCTTCCTCGTGACGCTGCTGATGGGCGTCATTCGACGTTGACGCGCACCGCTCGGACCCGCCGGGCCAGCGCGCCCGGCCGCAAGAATTGCAAGCCGTGCGAGTGCGATTGAAATTGTTGCCGCTTACGCCGGCAGGGCGGGCATCCGGACGTGGATAGGTTCGGATCGTAAAGGTGGTGCGCGCCGGAGATGCGGTCCGGGATGCGGGCCGCGCCAGCGCAAGCATATACAGAGACGACGACTACGGACGGTTACGGCTGCGCTCGCGCTTCGAGGGCGAGCAAAGCTTCGTTCAGCTTCTTTACGCGGCTGCGTTGCGACGGCACAGATGCGGCGGAGGTCACGCTCTCCACGCGCTTGCGCCAGTATGAAAGTGAAAGCGGAATGCGATCATTTGCGCAGACATGGGTAAGCACCTGCTCGAGGTGCTGGATATCCGTTTCCAGCTGGTAGTGATTCATGGCCTTCCCCGATGACGGCCAAGCGTTTTTTGACAGCTATTCGATCGCCAGGCGCCCGACAAGCTTTCTTGTTCGAGTGGAGAGAATGGACAGGCTTGGCCCGTCCGCGGACCGACAATATGACATCGGCACAAACGGTCGGGCAAGAGGCTCGCACAGTATGCGAGGATTCCTCATAACTTAGCTTGCCGCGCAAACGGCGCTGGACATCTATGCCGCACGCATGTCGGCAACCGGCGGCGATTAGCTGCCCACAGGAGCAACGCCCGGCGGCAGGTCGTAGCGGATGAAGCCGAGAATGAGGCGCACCATCTCGTCCTCGAACCTGCGCGTGCCGAGATATTCGGGCCGCTCGAGCGCCGTCGCGAGCAACACACCCGAGATCGCACGGAACAGTACAAAGCGCGCCTCGTCCGCGGCAATGCGCTTGCCGGGTTCGGGACTTTCGTTATGCAATGCGTCCGAGATCAGCCGGAAATATCGCTGCATGCCCTCGCCGATCGGCGAATCCCGCGCCGCATCGCTCCACTCGGCGCGCAGGATGCCATAAAGGCGCGGCCTGTCGCCAATGAACGCGGCCATCGCGCGTATCATGCGGCGCGCGTTGATGCCCGTACCCGACGGGGCGGCGTCGGCAAGCGCGTTGCTCATCAGTTCGGTGAGGCGATCCAGTTCGCGCCGCGCGAGCGCCTCGACAAGGCCCTCCTTGTTCGGGAAGTACTGGTAAAGCGCGCCGATACTGAAACCTGCGGCGTCGGCTACGCGCTGAGTGGTCAGTCCTGATTTGCCATGTACTTCGAGAATGCGCGCGGCGGCTTCGAGAATGCTGTCGAGTGCGAATGACGCGCGGGCCTGCTTCGGCCGACGTCGTTCCGAAGACGAGTTGGACAAAGGGACTCCTATAAGGGGACACAGCTATCTTAGTTGAGTTGGCAACGGCTTTCAGCAGACACTGTGTAATATCCGCAACGTCTTGCCCAGATAGCATGGGCCGAAAAGATCGTCGATCGCGTCATTCGGTCTTTCTTCGTCGGCTCGAAAATGAAAGTCGACTTCAACCCGGACTCAACTCCGGCACCACCGCACAGCCCGCAATCTAAATTCTTGCAAAACGGATCGAGGAAAGACAAATGAACGAGGATGAACGCGCAATTCGCAATCTCGTCGATAGCTGGCTCGCCGCCACGCGAGCCGGCGATTTCGCCACGTTGTCGAGTCTGATCGCCGACGATGCCGTTTTTATGGTGTCCGGTGAAAAACCATTTGGCAAAGCGGCTTACATGGCTGGAATGGACAGCTTGAAACCGGCGCATTTCGAAGCGGCAAGCAATATCGAGGAATTACAGATACTCGGCGACTGGGCGTTCCTGCGCAATTGCCTCGATGTCACGCTCACACTGCCCGGAAATCTGCCGTCCATCCGTCGCGCAGGCTATACCCTGACGATGCTGCGCAAGGAACAGGACGGCAAATGGCGGCTTGCAAGGGATGCGAATCTGATGGTCACGAAAACGTAAGCATAAGACTTGCGCGTAGACGTTCCGAAAGCCACCCGAAAATGCGAAGGGCGTCACCTTCGTCTAACTTCGTGTGGCGACGTATGCGGATTGCCTTATAACGTTTTGTTTTGGACTTGCAGCAATCCACGAACCTGAGTAATAATCAAATCTCGATCCTCAGGGGGTTTCGTGGTTCTATCGCCTAAATTCACCAGCCCAAAATTGGCTGCGAAGATTCTTGGCGCTCGTTCGGAACAACGCGTAATCGATATTCTGAATACGGCTCAGGTTGTGTTCGGAGAACAGGGCTTCGACCGCGGCACGACCGCGGAAATCGCGCGCCGCCTCAACATTTCCGAAGCGACGATCTTCACGTATTTCGGCAGCAAGCGTGAGCTTTGCCAGGAGTTGCTCTACACCTGGTACACGATGATCACCGCGCAAATGGAAGAGGACTTTCCACGCACCGAAGGCCTGCGCAACAAGATCGACTATGTGGTGACGCGGCACCTCAATTATCTGCTGCAAGATACGAAAGGCTTCTGTGCGCTCATCCTCAGCGAAGGGCGCACGGTGCACGGCGAGTTCGCCGAAGATCTTGCCGATCTCAAACGCCGCTACCTCGCGAGCTTCATGGTCGCACTGCGCGAAGCGCAAGCAGCCGGCGAGATCGACCCGGAGATCCGTTTATCGATCGTACGCGACATGCTGTTCGGCATGATGGAACACATCCTGTGGCGCAATATCGAAGCCAATCGCGTGCCGGACATTGCCACGACCGCCTCCGAAGTCACCCGGCTTATCATGAAGGCGATTGCGCCAAACGGCGACGAACTACGCCGTCTTCGTCAATTTCGCGAGGACGTCGCCGCGTCGCTCAAACGCATCGACCAGTAACGTGGCGCAGAAGACACTGCACGGCGAACGAATGTCGTCGCGCAGAAAATTGAAATGAAATTGCTGTGATGCGCATAGCCCGGTGTGCGCGCCGACGCGCGTTCATACGCACGGGCTCGGGCCACGTTCGAGATAGGTCGTCAAAGCAATGTAGCTGCGCGTTCCGGCAAAGCCTTCGATCGAATGGATGCGCTCGAGCAAACGTTCAAGACTTTGCGTGTCGCGCGTGCGAACCTTCAACAGCATCGCGCTTTCGCCGGTGACGGTATGAATCTCTTCGATATCGGGCAACTCTTCGAGCTGCAGCAGTTGCCGGGTAACCATCCAGCTTGTCGTATCGACATGCACGAACGCGAGTAGAGGCCGGCCGAGTTTTGCGGCATCCATTGTGACGACGGTAGCCTTGACGACGCCATCCTGACGCAAGCGCTTCGCGCGTTCATGCACGGCGGGAGCGGAGAGATGGAGGCGCTTGCCGAGCTCGGCGTACGTGAGGCGTGCGTCTTCCGATAACAACGCCAATAGTTTGCGGTCAGTAGCGTCCAGTGTCGTTCCCGCACACGATTTTTTGCGATCCTTATCGGTCCCTGAAGTCATCTAGCCTCACCTGAACAAATCAGAGGCTGGTTGAGCTTTAGTCAAGTTAAAAATGCAAACATCTACATCTTTTTAATGAACTCCGCCCAACGAGCCGAATTTACCAGCTGCGCGGGGTTGAGTATAGCTCAAGTGAAAAAATGATGCCCACCATATGTCGACACTTTGTATGGCTTCAATCAAATATCTGCGCTTTACAGAACATTGTTGTCCCGAAAATTGACCATGCCGCACGCGCGATGTATTCGCCCGGTTCGCGCCCGATCACTTTGCCTGTCGCCGTTAACGGCAGATCGCCGACAAAATGAATGTTGCGCGCACATTCGTGCGCGGCCAGGCTTGTCTTTAGATGTAGCCGCAGCGCGGCTCGCCATCCGTGACCATCACAGGGTCGGCACGCGCACCCATCGCACCACATTCGTGGACGCTCAGGTGCGCGTTCGCCATGTCGACCGATCGCGATAGAAAGAGCCGAGACGGCGCCCTTTTACACACCGTTGGGCCGCAACGCACGAGCAACGCGGTCGGATCAGCGCTTCAGTACATCGAACGTATGTCGCTAGACGCGGCCGTTCAGCGATTCCTCGACGACCGTCGGTGCGCCCCTTGAGGTCGGCCCACCTGTCGCACGCATTGCCGCCGCTGTCGCATCGCGCGGATGCGCCATTCGGCACGGCACGATGTCTGTTCGTAGCCGCCGACGCGACGACGCATGACGCGTCCGAATATCGTTCGCCTGAATTTTGATCGGACGGCGTTCGCGGCACCCCGCGCCACCGTTCCTTACGATACGCTCACTTGCTGAGCGGCCCTATCGACGGCTTCAACGCTCGCAAGCCCGCGAGAATCACAAGCGCGATGACCGTGCTGAGGATCGCGGTCGCCTCGCGCCCGAGCCCGGCCGCGACACCGACGCCGGCGGCGAACCACAGGCTCGCCGCCGTTGTGAGTCCGCGTACTTCGCGCTCGGCGCTCAGTTTGATGATTGCGCCCGCGCCGAGAAAACCGATGCCGGACACGAGGCCTTGCAGCACGCGGCTCATGTCGTCCTGCCCGAAGCCGGCCTGCAATGGCACGAGCACAAAAAGCGCGGAGCCGGTCGAGACCAGCATATGCGTACGCAAACCGGCGTCCCGACCGGCCAGTTCGCGCTCGAAACCGAGCACGCTGCCGAGCACGAGCGCGACGCAAAGACGGATGACGAGCTGAGTGATGCTCGCCAGATCGTTGAGATCGGAGAACTCGCGCTGTGCGACCACCCAGACCTCGTGCATCCAGCCGTTCATATTGGCTCTCCTTACGGTCGGCGGAAATGGGCTCATCGGCCGCGCGACGCCGGAGCCGGCCCGCGGCACGATGCCAGTATGATGACGGCTGCGCGCGGGCGCGTCATTGTCTGCCGCACGATGCCGCATGGAGAGCGGCCGCGCCGTTGTCAAACATTGTCGACGGGTTCTCGTACCGGGTCTTTGTACCTATTGGGTCTTTGTACCTATTGCCGTCGGGGCGCGTGCGCCCTCACAATGCGCGCACTTCGGGAGGAACATGAAGAGACGTCTGCTGCTGGCCGGGGTGAGTGTGCTGACTGCCTGCACGGCGGTATCGAATGTGGAAGTACGGCCGAACGGCTCGTTGATCGTCACGAGCCGTGCGCGCAACAGCTTTGCATCATGGAACAGCATCCGCAATGCGGGAATGAAACACGCGAATGCGTACTGCCGCGAGCAGAACAAGCGCATGCACGCGATTTCGGTGCACACGATTGGCGTGCGTGGCGTCGACAACGAATCGATCGAAATCACATTCGAGTGCTTTTGACGCGACAGCGCCGTTGCCGTCTTATCCGGATTCAGCCGGCGCGCAACCAGTAATCGATCAACGGTCCGGTTTGGCCCAGCACCGGATCGGACGGCGGGAACGGCAAGGCCTCCATCTTCGTGCACTCTTCGCGCGTCAGCGCATCGCGGCGGATATCCCACTGCTGTCCTGTCGGGTAGGCGCCGACCACGCTGAACCGGCCGCTTGCCGATTGCAAACAGTGGCCGGTGCCGGCGGGCAGCAGCATCACATCCCCGGTGCGCACATGCACGACACGGCCGCGGGGCCCGCCGACAATCACATCGGCTTCGCCAGACACAATCGCCAGCACTTCGTGCGCGGTCGAATGGAAATGGTGGTAGTCGAAGATGCTGTCGCGCCAGCGTGGCGGCCAGTGGTGCTCGTCAAACAGTGCTTCGAATGCGGCGGCACGCTCTTCGGCGTCGATACCGGCGTCGCCAGACAGCGCGTCGCGGTACAGAACGACCGGCAGCCTGCGATTGTTCGGCACCCAGTCGTGAGGCGCCAGCTTGAATACTTCGACGTCGAGCTTCGTCGCATCGGGCCGGATTGCGGGATCCGCGTGCATGCTTGCCTCCGAGGAATCGTTACAGATCAGGCAGCACCGCCGCGCGTGCGCTCCCGACGGTTTCGCGCAACGCGAAATCCGATGGTCCCGGTGCGGGCACGCCCTTGGGCGGGTCCGATTCGCCTAACGGTTCGTCAGCATCGGCCGGCGCCGCCGGATCGGCGCGCTCGGCAGAATGCGCCCGATCGTGCTTCGCAGGCTGCTCGCCTTTTTCGGGCAGCGGCTGATCGAGACCGGGCTCGACCGGCGTCGGTATCGCGTCGCCGATCGGCTTCGATATCTCAGTCGGCGACTGTTCGGAAGGATCGAAGGGCTCGGCGTCGTCTGCGCCGCTGCCCGGTTTCGTCGTGGCCATCATGCGCTCCCTGAACACACTGAGCCTACGAACCAGCAACGGCCGTACCCGGGGCAGCCGCGCTCAGACCGACGCGCCCTGCGTTGGCGCGTCCTGACACGGCTTGCGCGCAAGCATCTTGCACAGCCGGGCGGCGGCGACGGACCCCGCAACGGCAAGCACGATCGGCACGAGCATTGCATGGCGCATATGCGTGAACTCGGCGATCAGCACAACCGCGCTGATCGGCATATTCATCGACGACGCGAGAAACGCCGTCGCGCCGATCAACGCGAATGCGCCTGTCGGCAGATTGACGCCGACGAATCCGCACACGCTGCCAAGCACGATGCCGGCCAGCGAACCGATCGCGAGGCTCGGCGTCAGCACGCCGCCATATGCGCCCACGCGCAGGCTGCCGAGCGTCACCGCCACTCTGAGCGCGAGCAGCGCGGCCGCGAGGCCGATCGTCAGATGCGTGTCGAAGCCGAGCTGCGCGGCGCTCTTACCATTGCCGAGCAGCTGCGGAAAATAGATAGCGAGCGCGCCGATGGTGGTGAAGTTCAATATGCAGAACACCGGCAAGCGCCAGCCGTCGCGCGGTGCTGCCGCGCCCGCCTTCTTCGCCGCCCAACTGAAGCCATAGGCCGCAACGCCGAGAATCGGCCCCACGATCACGGCCCAGACAATCATGCTCGTGCTGTCTGTCAGCACGGGCACGACGTACAGCGGCGCGTCGCCAAGCGCGAGACGTGCGGTCAGCGCGGCGATCACCGAAGCGGTCACCGCCATCGCGACGGCGGTTGCGTTCATCGAGACGAGCAGCACTTCGAGCACGAACACTGCGCCGCCGAGCGGCACGTTATAGACGGCCGCGAGCCCCGCTCCCGCGCCGCATGCAATCAGCAGCCGCGCCTGCGCGGGCGTAAGCCGCGCGAGCTTCGCAAGCCAGCCGGAGATCACCGCGCCGAGTTCGCGCGGTGCGGTCTCGCGGCCGAGCGGCGAACCCAGCGCGACGGTCACGATTTGCAGCAGCACATGCACGAGCGTCGTGCGAGGAGGCATCGGCGCATCGGGCGCGGCAAGCGTCTTCGCGATGCCGACGAGCGGCCGGCCGAAACGATGCAGCGCCCACCATCCGAAACCCGCGACCACGCCGCAGACGAACATCACCGCTACGCGCCGCAGCGGCGACGCATCGGTCACGCCCTGCAGGAACGTTTGCGTATCGACGAGCCTGTCGAGGCTGTAGCCGTACGCGACATGCTGGATGCCGTGCAGCAGCAGCGCGAGCAGCGCGCCGCCGAGGCCGGCGACGATACCGGTCGCGACTGTCGCCACCGCGAGGCGCAGCGCGGTGCGACCGGGATGCGGCGGCGGCGATTGCTCGCGCACGGTTTCGGAAGGCATGAAAGAGCTCCCTGAAAGGCGTCGGCGACCCGTGCACTATAGAATTTACATGCGGATGAATCAAATGACCCGGCCCGAACCATCGTTGCACGCGAGGCTCCGGCGCGCAAAACCGTATGCCGCGCGCCGGCTCGTCGCCCTAAGCCTTGCAACGCTACGCGAAGCCAGCATGGCGCCATTTCATAACCGCACTATGCAATCGCTTCCCGCACGCAGCCCTTCACGTCCAGTCGTCGCCCGTTGCAGCGCACTGCAGCCCGCCGCGTGGCTGCGCGTCTGCATCGCTGCAAGGCAGCGGCTTCGTCAACTCGCCGCGAACGCCTGGCGCAGTTTCTCGAGGAACCTCAAATAAGCGGTCGCGCCAGGATCGGGATGCCCGATGCTGCGCTCCTGCACCCATGCGGCGCGGCCCTTCTGCGATTGCAGCGCCGCTGTCGTCTCGACCTGTTCCTTCGCCATGCTGATCATCGCGTCGAGCACTGCGCCCGCATCGTCGTGCGATGCTTCGAGCACGTCGAGGCTCGGCACGAGCGCATCGAGCACGGTCTTGTCGCCGACCTTGCTTTTGCCGCGCTCGGTGATGCGCGCCGCGATCGCGCGGCCGATGGCGAGCGCATCGGCTTTCTCGAGTGCGTGTTTGCCCGTGACGGTCTTTGCCGCCGCCAGCAGACCGCCGCCGACCAGCGCCGCAAACGTCGACGGATTCGCGGTCGAAAACGCCTTGCCCGCGGCGAGCAGCAGGTCGGACGCCGACGCGTCGGCGGGCAGCGCGGCCCACGCCGCGACCACGGCCTTCGAGCCGGACTGCACGGTGATGCCGAGGTCGCCGTCGCCGAGCGCGGCGTCGAGATCGCGCAATTCCTCGGTATGCGCGGGCAGCGCATCGAGCGCGCGGCTCACGCGCTCGCGCATGTCACTGCTGGAAACGCTCATGCCAATCTCTCCTCACTCCGGTTCAACGAGATCCGTTCATTGCCATCGCGCGCCGCCGTCACGTCGGCAGCCAGTCGCGGAAAAACGGCGAACGCGCGGGCGCGGCGAGCAACGCCTCGAGTTCGTCGTCGAGTTTCATCACCGTAATCGATGCGCCGGCCATCTCGAGGCTCGTCACATACTCGCCGACGTACGAGCGCGCGATCGTGAGCCCCTGATCCGCGATGTTTTTCGCGGTGCGCCGATACAGCAGGTACAGCTCCTCGAGCGGCGTGGCGCCAAGGCCGTTGACCAGCACCGCGACGCGCGTGCCCTTCGGGGCCGCGAGATCGCGCAGGATTTCGCTGGAGAGCCGGTCCGCAATCGCATCGGCCGTCTCGAGTGCGCCGCGGTGCGTGCCCGGCTCGCCGTGAATGCCGATGCCGACTTCCATCTGTCCGTCGGGCAGCGTGAAGGTCGGCTTGCCGGCCGCGGGCAGGATGGTCGGCGACAAGCCGACGCCCATCGTGCGGCATGCGTCGTTCGCCTTCGCCGTAATGCGCGCGACGTCATCGAGCGAATCGCCGCGTTCGGCCGCTGCGCCGCCGCACTTGAACGCGAACACCATGCCCGCCACGCCGCGCCGGTCGCTCGCGCGTTCGCGCGGCGCGGACGCGACATCGTCGGTCAGCACCACGGTTTTCACGTCGATGCCTTCCGCCTCGGCCAGATCCGCCGCGAGATCGAAATTGAGCACGTCGCCGCCGTAATTGCCGTACACATAGAGCACGCCGGCGCCGCCGTCGACGGCTTTCGTCGCTTCGAAAATCTGTTCCGACGACGGCGACGAAAACACATTGCCGACCGCGACGCCGCTGCACAGCCCCTGCCCCACGTAACCGAGAAAGCCCGGCATATGGCCGGAGCCGCCGCCGGTAACGATGCCGACGTGCCCTGCTTGGGGCGCATCGGCACGCACAAGCGCACGTTGATCCGCGGTGGCGGCCTTGATCCAGCCCGGATGCGCGACGAACAGCGACTCGATGATTTCGTCGACGAACCGGTCCGGCTGATTGATGATCTTCTTCACGCGTTTCTCCCGAAATGATCTGCCTGAAAAGAAAAGGGTTTCAGTTCTTGCGGCGCTGGCTCAGCGCATCGAGCATGACCGCGGCGAAAATCACGCCGCCCTGAATGAATTGCGTCCAGAACGGGTTCACGCCGAGCAGCGATAGCCCGACGTTGATCACGCCGATCAGCACGACCCCGATAAAGGTGCCGACGATCGAGCCGCGCCCGCCCGCGAGCGACGTGCCGCCGATCACGATGCCGGCGATCACCTGCAGTTCGAGCCCGTTCGCTGCGGAAGGCAATGCCGAATTCAGGCGCCCGGCCAGCACGATGCCGGCAATCGCCGCCGTCAGGCCGGCGAGCGCGTACGTGATGAACATCACGCGCTGCACTGGAATACCGGCCAGACGCGCCGCCTCGCGATTGCCGCCGACCGCGAACACCTGATGACCGAACGTCGTTTTACGAAGCAGCACATGGCCGATGACGAACACGACGAGCATCACGAGCATCGGCATCGGCAATCCGGCGATCGATTTCGCGCCGAACACCGTGAACGCATTCGGGAAATCGAATTTCGTGCGGCCATCGGAAATGGCGAGCGTGAGGCCGCGCGCCATGGCCATCATCGCGAGCGTGACGATGAACGGCACGAGCCGCAGCCATGCGACCGCAAAGCCGTTCAGCGCGCCGACGCCGGCGCCCACGGCAAGCGCGATCACGAGACCCGCCAGCCCGAGGCCCAGGGCATCGGGCTGCGAGCCGGCCATGAACGTCGCGGCAACCATGCCCGTCAACGCAACGAGCGAGCCGACCGACAGATCGATGCCCGACGTGATGATCACGAACGTGCCGCCGACCGCCGCGATCCCGACCACCGACACCTGCACCATGATGTTGGTCAGTGTGCTCGTCGTCAGAAACTCTGGTAGCGCGAACGACAACACCATGCAGATAATCAGCAGTGCCGCGAGCAGCGGACCGATGCCGCTGCGCATTTGCCGGATCACGCGTGTCGACCACGCCTGCGAATCGGCTTCTTTTGCTGCCGTCGAATTCATGCGCCTACTCCTGTCGTCGCCCATTGGATCACCGTCTCCGAATCCGCCTTGTCGCGCGGCAATTCGGTGACGATACGGCCGCGATACATCACGAGCACGCGGTCGGACATGCCAAGCAGCTCCGGCAATTCGGAGCTGACCATCAAGACCGCGGCGCCCGCGCGCGCCATCGCGATCATGTGTGCGTAAATCTCGGTCTTCGCGCCGACGTCGATGCCGCGCGTCGGCTCGTCGAGCATGATGACCGCGGGGCTGGTCGCCGTTGCGCGGCCCAGAATCACTTTTTGCTGGTTACCGCCCGACAGATTGCCGGTGATCGCGGTCACCGACGGCGCACGTACCGCGAAACGCGCACTTGCTTCCTGCGCGAGCTTGCGTTTTCGCGCACTGCGCACGAAGCCTCCCGTGGCGAGCGCCTTGAGGCTCGACAGCGCGATGTTTTCTTCGATGCTCGCATCGAGCACGAGCCCTTCGAGCTTGCGGTCTTCGGCGGTATAGACGAGGCCTGCGCCGACGCCGGCTGCCGGCGAATGAATGTCGACCTTGCGGCCGCGCACATGGATTTCGCCCTGCGTGACCTTCTGTGCGCCGAAAATCGCCTTCAGCAATTCGGTGCGGCCCGCGCCGGCAATGCCCGCGATACCGACGATTTCGCCTGCACGCACGGCAAAGCCCGCGTGCCGCACGACCGGCGGACTGGCGAGATCGCGCACTTCGAGCACGACCGGCCCATATTCGCGCGGCTCCCACGGATAGAACGAATCGAGATTGCGCGCGACCATCGCCTGCACGAGGTCCTGCTCGGTCCATTGCGACATCGGCCGCGCGTCGACGGTCGCGCCGTCGCGCATCACGACGGCCGAGTCCGCGAGCTCGAACACCTCGTCGAGATGGTGCGAAATAAAGATGATGCCCATGCCGCCCTCGCGCAGGCGCCGCACGACGCGATACAGATTCGCGATATCGTCGTGCTGCAGCGCGGCGGTCGGCTCGTCCATCACGAGGATGCGGGCTTCGCGCGCGAGCGCCTTTGCGACCTCGACGAGTTGCCGCTTGTTGAGCGGCAGATCGCCGAGGCGCATCGACGGCGGCACGTTATCGAGCCCGACCTGCGCGAGCGCTTCGCGTGCGCGACGCTCGGCGGCACGGCGGTTCACGAAACCGCCGCTTGCCGGCATGCGGCCGAGGAACAGATTCTCGGCCACCGTCATATCGTTGACGAGCGACAGTTCCTGATAGATGACGGCGACGCCTGCATCGATGGCCGCGTGCGTGCCGCGCGCAAGCGCCACGCCGTTGATCTCGATCGTGCCTTCGTCCGGCTCGTATGCGCCGGACAAGGTCTTGATCAGCGACGATTTGCCCGCGCCGTTCTCGCCGACAATCGCCATCACGTGCCCTGCGTGCAGCGTGAGGCTCACGCCGCGCAGCGCCTTCACACCGGGAAAGCTCTTGACGATGCCTTCCATATGCAGCAACGGCGGCGCGCCGCCCGGGCGCCCTTCGGCGCGGGCGGCGGCCTGCTGCTGCGAACTCGATCCGGCATTCATGAATGATTCCGTCCTGCTTTAAAGCATGCGTTGAAGCGGAGCGTGCAAGCAAGCGCGTACGTCGGGTCGTGCCACCGTTCGACGCGACGCACGCGCGCTGTCGATGCCGCCGCTTACTGGCTGACCTCGAGCGACCACAAGCCGTACTTCTTCACTTCGTCCGAGTCGATATTCGACTTGTCGATCAGAAGCGTCGGCCATGCGTAGTTCGCCGGCACGTCCTTCTTCGCGATGTAATCGGAAATGAAGCTCAACGATTTCGCCGCCATCTGGATCGGGTTCTGCGAGATCGTCGCGTCCTGCTTGCCGGCGCGAATTGCGGAAAGCGCCTGAGCGGTGCCGTCCGCACCGATCACCATGATGTGCTGCTTGTCGCCGAGCGGCTTGTAGCGGCCCGCGTTGTCGATCGCCTTTTCCGCACCGACCGTGTTGTCGTCGTTGGCGCCGAACACCGCGTCGATCTGCGGGAACTTCTGCAGGATGTTGGTCATTGCGTTCAACGATTTCTCCTGATCGAAACCGCCCTCCTGACGCGCGACGACCTTGATGTCCGGGTACTTCGCGATCTCGTCGCTAAAGCCCTTTTCGCGGTCCGTGGCGGCCGTCGTGCCGACGAGACCGATCAGGTCGACCACGTTGCCCTTGGGCGATCCATAGCGCGCTTTGAGCTGATCGGCGATCCACTTCGCCGCGGTCTGGCCCAGCGCGACGTTATCCGACGCGACGAACGACGTGACCTTGCCGCCATCGGAGCCGCGATCGAGCGTGAAGACCGGCACGCCCATCTGGTTCGCCTTCTGCACCGCGGGGATGATCGCCTTGGAATCGATCGGGTTCAGCACGAGCGCGGTGACGCCCTGGCTCAACAGGTTGATCGCATCGTTGACCTGTTGCTGCGCGTCGCCGTTTGCGTTCGTTTGCACGAGTTCGAAACCCTCGGCTTTCGCGCCTTTCTCGACACCGAGTTTGAGGCCGACGAAGAACGCATTGTTCAGCGTCGAGACCGAGAAGCCGACCTTCGTCTTGCCGCCGTTCTCGCCGCCGCCCGACGCAGTCGCGGCCGGTGCCGCGCTTGCCGCGGCGGGCGCGCTTGCGCTCGTATCGCTTGCCGCGTTGCTGCCCGACGACGATTCGTTTTTCGAACAGCCGCTCAGCACGGCGGCCGTGCACAGCAGCACGGCGGCGGCCGACGGGCCGAATGAGGTCCAGCGATCGAATCTTCCTGCGTTCCAGGCCATGAGTGTCTCCATTGTTCAAGTTGTATGCGCCGTGTCCGATGCATCCGGTCTGGCGTTGGGTCAAACAGAACTGCGGCAAACAGAACTGCGATGCGAAAAACCGGTCCCGACGCGTGTCGTGCAGTGCACGTCAGGGCCTGTCGCTGCCGCTTGCGCGGCGCAAACCATAGTTGCTGAACTTCTTCACCACCTCGGCGATTTCGTCGTCGGACAACACCGGCGGCGGGCCAAGCTGACTCGCGAGCAGATACTGCGTCGCAAGCACTTCCACTTCGTTCGCGAGCCACAGCGCCTTTGCGAGATCGCGGCCCAGCGCGATCACGCCGTGATGCGCGAGCAGACAGGCGGTGCGGTCTTTCAGCGCTTCGAGCGCATGGTCGGACAGCGCCTGACTGCCGAACGTCGCATACGGCGCACAGCGGATCGAATTGCCGCCGGCGGCCGCCACCATGTAGTGATGCGCGCGGATGTCCCGGCCGTGTATCGCGATCGCCGTGGCCGCGCTCGAATGCGTGTGCACGACCGCGCCGACATCGCTGCGTGCGCGCAGGATGTCGCGGTGAAAACGCCATTCGGTCGACGGACGGCTCTGGGCGAAGACCGGCGCGTCGGCCTGGACATCGAATGGCAGCCACACGATCGCATCGGCGCTCAGTGCGCTTGCGGGCACGCCGCTCGGCGTGATCAGCAGGCCTTCGTCGAAACGCGCGCTGACATTGCCGGACGTGCCCTGATTGATGCCGAGACGCTCCATTTCGCGAGCCGTGCGGACGATTTCGTCGCGCAGCGCGGCTTCGTGTGCGCCTTGCGCAACGTGTGCGCTCCGTGCACCCGAATCGTTCGTGCCCGCGCGCGTGCCGCGCGTGCCGCTCATGCCGCCGCTCCACCGAACAGCGCCGCGAGATTCGCATCGAACGGTGTCTGGACGATGCCGCGTTCGGTGATATAGCCGGTTACGAGATCATGCGGCGTCACATCGAACGCAGGATTGCGGACCTTGATTCCCGCAGGCGCGATCGGCGTGCCGCCCAGATGCGTGACCTCGCTATCGCGGCGCTCTTCGATGACGATGCCGCGGCCGGTCGGCGTCTCCAAATCGAGCGTCGACGACGGGCAGGCGACATAGAACGGCACGTTGAAATAGCGCGCCGCAATTGCGACGCTCAGCGTGCCGATCTTGTTCGCGAAGTCGCCGTTCGCGGCCACGCGGTCCGCGCCGACGATCACGACGTCGATCAATCGTTGCGCCATCAACGATGCGGCCATGCTGTCCGTGATCAATGTAACGTCGACGCCGGCCTGCTGCAGTTCATATGCGGTTAAACGCGCGCCTTGAAGCAGCGGCCGCGTTTCGTCCGCGTAGACGCGAAACGCGATGCCTTCGCGCTGTGCCGTATAGATCGGCGCGGTTGCAGTGCCCAGTCCGGTCGTGGCAAGCGCGCCCGCGTTGCAATGCGTGAGCACGCCGCTGCCTGCGGTAATGAGCGGCAAGCCATGCTGGCCGATACCTTCGCAAAGTGCTTCGTCCTCGCGATGGATGCGCGTCGCTTCATCGACTAGCGCGCGATAGAGCGAGGGGGTATCGGCGACGCGCGCGCGATCCGCTGCGCGCAGCATGCGTTTCAGGCTCCAACTAAGGTTGACCGCGGTTGGACGTGCGCTGTCGAGATACGCGGCCTGTTCTTTCAATACGGCGCGAAACGCCTCAAGCGTCAAATGCCGTGCGCGCTGCACCGCGACGCACAAGCCATAGGCCGCCGCGACGCCGATCGCGGGCGCGCCGCGCACGCGCAATTCGTGAATCGCACGCCAGACATCCTGTGCGGTGCCTAGCGTCTCGACCACCGTCTCATTCGGCAAACGGGTTTGATCGAGAATCCGCAGACTATCGTTGTCCCACGCGAGCGTGGCCGGCAGATTCTGGAAAAGCGACGGCGAAACCATGCATGCTCCTATTCGTAGTGCGTCGCCTGAATTTCGCGCGCTAGCGCGACGACGTCGTCGATCGATGCAATCGAATGCCGGTCGACGAGCAGCCGCTCCGCGCATCGCAGCGCGCGCACTTCGACCGTTGCGCGCAATGCATCGTCGGCGATGCTCGTGACGTCCGCAACCTTCGCCATGCCGACGATGCGCCGGACCATCTTGCAGCCCGCAAAGCCGAGCGATGCGGCGAAAAGCCGCTGCATGAAGCGCGCGCGAAATGCTTGCGCGCATGCGCCGCTGCGATCGTCGCCAATGAAATGGCTTTTGCGGCGGCTTTCGTGCTCGCGCCACAGCGCGGCGAACTGCGTGGCAAAACCGCTCCAGATTTGCGTGGCCTGCTCGAGCAACCAGTCGCGATACGCGGGTTCCGCGCTCGTTTTTGCGTTTGCTTTCGCATGTCCATCGTGCCAATCGCGCGAGAAATAGGCGAGCAGCAAATTCGCGAGCACCGCGCCGACATCGAAGCCCATCGGTCCGTAGAACGCGAACTCGGGGTCGATCACGTAGGTCTCGTCCTGATTGACCATGATCGAGCCCGTATGCAAGTCGCCATGCAGCAGCGTTTCGGCGTCGTTCATGAACGACCACTTCATTTCACCGACCGCGACGCGCAATGCGGGCGATTTCCAGAGCCGCTCGATTTCGGCGCGCGGAAACGCGGCGCTGTAGACATTCGACGCGTGGTCCTCGAACGGATAGGTGAAGACGAGGTCTTCGGTGATCTTGCACAGCTCGCTGTTGATCGCGGCGCTCACGGCCTGCTTTTTCACATCCGGCGCGAGATAGAGATCGGAGCCGAAAAACAGCGTATGCGCGAGATAGGTGGACAGATGACCGGCAAGCTTCGGATAGACGATGCCGTCCATCAGTCCTTGACGCAGAATGCGATGCGACGACAGCCGCTGCATCACCATCAGGAAGCGCTCGTTGTCCGCGTGATAGACGCGCGGCACATGCTGCGGACACAGCGCGCCGAAGCGCCGCAGCGCGGCGACTTCGCGCTCCATGCGATGCCGCGTCAGCGGCCAGGTCTTGCCGACGAGACGCAGAAACGGCGGCGCCTGCTTGACGACCACGCTTTTCTCGGGCGTCTTCGCATTGCTCGCGAAGTAGACGTAGTTCAGATTGCCGTCGCCGACTTCGGCAATGTCGAGTTGGCCGGGCTCGTTCAGCAGCGCATAGACTGAAGGTACGCTGCATAGATAAGCCGATAGTTCGTCACAACTCATTGCCTCAAATTCCATGGACTGTCTCCTCCACGGTTGAACCGCAATGCCCGGTTCGTTCTCTGGCGCTTTTGCGCCAGGCGTTAGTGTCCGCGTGTTATCGCTTCTTGCGAACCAGGTCGAACTTGAAGATGCTCGTGTTGTAGTAGTCGTTGCTATAGCAAAGCGGCTCGCCGCTCTGATCGAAATCGACCTCGTCCAGCAGCAGAAACAGACCGAAGCCATCGCCGAGTTCGGGCAGATCGCGCGGCGTCAGGATGGTCGGCTGGATCGACGTATGCGTGTGCGACAGACGGCGGCCCGTGCGCGCGAACATCGCAAACAGCGACTCGCCGAGATCGCTGCCGGCCGCATCGAAAACGGCCTTCGGCACCGTGTCGATGCAGTAGGCGGCAATCGCGTCATCGGCACAGCGTACGCGTTCGATGCGCACGCAGTCGTCGCCGACGTTGATTTGAAGCTTGCCCGCGAGGCTTTCCGACGCCTTGATCTGCTCGATCTGAATCCGGCACGTGGACGGCACTGCACCGACGCTGCGGATCATGTCGGTTACAGACATCAGATCATCGAGGCCGCCTTGCAGTCTGAGCGAAATTTGTCTGATGAAGGTGCCGCGTCCCTGCACTCTCGACAGCAGGCCATGCGAAATCATCTGCGCGACCGCTTCCCGAAGGCTTGACCGTCCGACCCCCAACAGCTCGCAAAGCTCCATTTCAGTGGGGATCTGGTCGCCCGGCTTCAACGATCGCTCGCGGATCATCGCCATCAGCGATTCCTGGATCTTCTCGCTCATCGAGTGTTCGACGGACAGGCGCATAGGGGCAAGGGAGTCGGCTAACGGACCGAATATACATCAGATGTCTGATGTTTCCGTGGGTGTTTACCCGTGTTCAGACGACCATCAGAGCGCGTACGCCTGATGCGCGATGCGATTGCTGCGCACGCACATCGCCGCCTATGCTTGAGCTTTTAAGGATTTTTGCTTGGATTGCTTTGAGCGCTGGCTGAACCTGCGCAATGACCTTAGGGAGTTCTGGATGCTGCAAGCGCTTCACCATCTGCACGTGCGGGCGCGCACGCGCGGACTCGTCGACATAACGAAGCAGATCAGGGAGTTCGTCGCGGAACAGTCGATTGAAGTCGGGTTGCTGACGATTTTCTGCCGGCATACCTCGGCGTCGCTGCTGATTCAGGAGAACGCGGACCCATCGGTGCAACGCGATATCGAGCGATACTTCGCGACGATCGCGCCCGAAGATGCGCATCGCTACGAACACGATACGGAAGGACTCGACGACATGCCCGCGCATCTGCGCACGGCGTTGACGCAGGTGCACTTGTCCGTGCCGGTCGAAGAGGGTCGCCTCGTGCTTGGCACGTGGCAAGGGATCTATCTGTTCGAGCACCGGCGTGAGCCGTCGACGCGCGACATCGTGCTGCACCTGCTTGGGACCTGACTGGCGGTCCGTCAGCGGACCATCAGTCTTCGAGACGCTTGAGCTCTTCGTGAGCCATGCGCTCGAGTTCTTTTAGCGTGAAGTCGTTGACGTTCATGCTGGCTTGAAAATGAACCTGCACCTTCGCCGACTCCCCTGCCGGATTCTGCAGAACCACGAAGACGGTATTCGGATGGACGGTGCGATCGATTGTGACCGTTGTAATTCTGAGCGTCATTCGCTGCTCCCCGGTTTTGACGTTGTTTTAGCTTACCCGAAGCCTGGGCATGACGAAACCCGTAAGCTTGCCTCGACATCGTAAGCTTCGGTGGTGCGTCAATTTGTCTCCTCCGGTCATGTCGCGATTTCATATCGTCACGACAGGCTGCCGCCTCTATTACGGCACAAACGGCGATTATCGATCAGTGAAGTTCGCACGGCAGTTGGGTAGATGCAACCTGCGCTGTATGCCAATCGTCAATCGACGCGACTGCGTTGCGTTCGACGATGCTCATCGCCATCAGCACGTCGATTTTCAGCTTCGGGAAGGTTACGTCGACGCCTGGAATGCGCGCCTGACGTGTGCGTTCTTCAATGCCCTCAATCGTGGCCTCGCAATGCCATTGCGTGCCGGACGGGTCGGGCGCCATATCGACAGTTACCCGAAAGCCGCGGTGATTGAATGCCATAAATCCTCCAGATTCCTAACAAACTGCACGCGAGCTCGCCGCGAGATGCGGAGAGGCCGCGACTATACATCTGGCGAAGAAGTCGTTCAGCGACATGGGCGCTTTCAGGAACTCGCGCAAGCGTGTGTGTCTTACAGCAGATTGACGGAAAGCTGAACGGATATACTTGCGCTGCTTTTCGCGTCTCGCGACACCTGTCCCACCTGAAGCAGGCGGTCACGATGATTCCCTCCGTTCGATACGGGCTGGCATTTTTCGTCAACGTGGTGTTGCCGACGGCGGCGTATCGCCTCGCCTTTGCGCACGTCGGCCTGCCCGGCGCGTTGCTCGTCTCTTCCGTTCCGCTATTCGTGTGGATCGGGATCGATCTTTTGCGTTATCGGCACTTCGATGCGCTGAGTGCGCTCGTGCTCGCGAGCATCGCGATGTCAATGCTGATCTTCGCATCCGATGCTGCCGATGCATTGCGCGCGGCGCGTGAGCCTCTGGTGAGCGGCATCGTCGGTGTGCTTTTTCTGCTTTCGCTTCTTCTGCGGCGGCCGCTCGTTTTCTATCTCGCGCGCTCGACGCTATCGCGCGAGCGCCAGGGGCGCGAGTCTGAATTCGACGCGATGTGGCTGAGCCGGCCCGCGCTCGCGAGATCGATCCGGTTGATGACGGCCGTTTGGGGCATCGGCCTCGTTTGTGAAAACGCGATGCGGTTATGGATGGTCTTGTCGTTTGACACCGACGACGCGCATCGTGTCTCGACTTACGTCGGCTATGCGGTGTATGCGGCGTTGACGGTGTGGACGATTGTTTATCGGCATGGGGTGATCAAAAGGCAGTGAGGCCTTGCTGCGTTGTTCGGTCTTGTCTTTGTCTAGCTCCCCGCTAATTCGCTCGCTCCAGCCTTGTGGACGTAGGCTCGATCGGCGGCCATGCGCTTGCATGATTTCCAGTCGCTTGCTGCTAGGCGCGAATGGGCCGGCTTTTCCAGAATGCTGCGTTCTTGCCGTCAAATGCCTGTGTGGTCGCGCTCAATCGTGCCGCACTTGCCCAACGGGCGGAGCATAAAACACAGCGTAAAATTCACCAGCGATCCGACGCGCAGCGCAGTCGCGCGTTAATCACTAGCCGAGAGCTCATAACGGGCCGACCTCGTCTCCGAGCCCGGCTTCGCCGTCGGTCACGATCCCGGCATAGACGCCGCAGAACACATGGCCGAAATGCTTTGCCAGCGCTTGAGGAATGCCAAGGTCACGCTCTGCTGTAACCGGATTGACGTTCGTCGCAGCGCAGCGTCGCGTCTGCCGGACGATTCGTGCAGTCGCACTGCCGATCTTCACGTTGCGGTCGAGCCAGTCGAGCTCGCTCCAGGGCACCCCGTTGTCGAAATACAGATTCGCCCTGAAACGCAGCGGATCGAGCTCGACACCCATTGCGCGGCCCAGGTCGCGCAATGTAGCGAGATTGATAAGCGAGATGGCATTCATCAGCGCTGGCGAATACACGCTGACATCGGTGAACCGGATACCGTCCGCGCTGACCAGTTCCGGACGCCCGGGCAACGATATGCCGTCAAGCACGCGCAGCATCAGATCGCTGAATCGTTCACGGTCGGACGCGTTGCCAAGGTCGAACCGCTGTGTCCGACCGTCCCGTTCCCGAACCTGCAACGTCCCGTCGCTATCGCGCCAGGACGTCGACAGCGCTGCAAGCCGCTCATATTTGACGAGCGCCAGATAGTCGGTCTTGGGACGCGGAACGAAGCCGGCCGCATCGAATACCCACTCGCCATTTGCGATCGCGTAGCGTCGGTCGGACGGGAAACCCTGCCCGGCACTCAAGGACACACTCGACAGCATCTCGGCCGACAAGCCCTTGACCGGATAACGGCACAGCAAGCTCACGTGTTCCATAACCATCCTCAGGAGTCTCTTCTCTGCACGGCGCGGCAAGCCGAAGCCGGCCGCGTCGTTCAGATCGCGATCAGTAACCGTTCTTCTTCAGAAAATCGAGCATCAGGCTCGCGATTTCGTCGACCTGTTCGTCGAATGCGAAATGCCCGGCGTCGAGTAGATGGATCTCCGCATTGGGCAAATCCCGCGCGTAAGCTTCGGCCCCTGGCGCGATGAACGACGGGTCGTTCTTCCCCCACACCACCAGGGTCGGCGGTTTGTGCGCACGCAGCCAGGCCTGCCACGCCGGATAGGACGCGACGTTCGTCCGGTAGTCATAGAGCAGCGCGCCCTGAATCTCGCGCTGCCCCGGACGGGACAGGTGCGCGTATTCGTCGGTCCACGTGTCGGGATCGTAGCGCTCAGGATGCGATGTCCCGGCCGTGTGACGCTGTTCCGTTGCAGCAAATGAAATGAACGTATCCAGCACTTCGGGATGCGCGTTCGGATCGGCCCAGTATTGGGCGATGCCGGTCCATTTCGCGCCCAGCCCCTCGCGATAAGCATTGGCGTTCTGAATAATCAGCGTCTGTACCCGCTCGGGATGCTGGGCCATGATCCGGAAGCCGACCGGTCCGCCGTAATCGTGCAGATACAGGCTGTAGCGACGCACCCCGAGCTGATCGAGCAGTTCGCTGGTCGTCTGCGCCAGGTGATCGAATGTGTATGCGTACGCTTCCGCAGACGGGGCATCGCTCTGACCGAAGCCCGGAAAATCCGGAGCGATCAGGTGATAGCGCGTCGCCAATAGCGGGATCAGCGAATCGAATTCGCGTGACGAAGACGGAAAGCCGTGCAGTAGCACGATCGTCGGCGCGTCCGTGGGACCGGCCTCGCGATAGAAAATCCGTATGTTGTCGACGGTGGCACGATGATAGGAAGTCGTGCTCGAAATCGACGCCAGCGGTTCCGCCTGCACGGCGAAGCTGGCGGTCAGCGCGACCACCGCAGCCAAAAGAGTGTGTGTTTTCATCTTCAGGTTCTACCGGGTTGAAAAGCGCTGTTTGTACTGCCTACGGCTTGCCGGCGGACAATGCCGGCAAGCTTCTTCGTATTCTGCGTTCCGGGAAGATTCCCGGCGCCCCTCAGAACTGCGTCAGCCCGCCGTCGACCACCAGTTCGACGCCCGTCGTGTACGACGAATCGTCGCTGGCCAGGAACAGCGCGCTCCTGGAGATTTCCATCGACTCGCCGAAGCGCTGCAGCGGCACCTTGGCCTGAATGGCTGCCGCCGTTGCGGCGAGTTGTTCATCGGTGAGCCCGAGCTTGCCGTAGAACGGCGTCGTAATCGCACCCGGGCTCACGGCATTCACGCGAATGCCGCGCGGTGCCAGTTCCGCCCCCAGCGTGCGGACCAGCGACCGGACCGCTGCCTTGGTCGCGGCCAGCAGCGACAGGCCCGGCAGGCCGACGGTGTCGAGAAACGACGTCGTCGCCACCACGCTGCCGCCCTTCGGCATGAGGGGCACGGACTTCTGGATCGTCAGGAACAGGCCGGTGAAATTCAGCGAAAAATGCTCGTCGATCAGTTCCGCGGTGACGGCCTCGAGCGGTGCCACCTTGCCGGCCCCTGCATTGGCGAACACGACGTCGATACGACCGAATCTGGCGCGTACCGCTTCAACGGCACGTTCGATATCGACCGGCTTGCGCAGGTCGGCGGACAGCAACAGCACATCGCCGCCGATTTCCTTTCCGGCCGCGGCGAGACGCTCGGCATTGGAGCCGAGCACGACGACCGAGGCACCTTCCGCGCGAAACAGCTTCGCGGTTTCCAGACCGATGCCCGATGTGCCGCCGGTGATCAGCGCAACCTTGTTCTTCAGTTTCACTTTTCTTCCTTTACTCATGTATCAAAGAGGAATACGAACATTCACACATGGACTGTCCCGGCAAAAAGCGGTTACCCATGTAAATCTCCACACCGTCGAGTCCGGCTTCCCCCCATCCGGGCTGCGTGCCGGTACTCGTCGATGAACGGGCATCGACAGATCCGCATCATGCCGCGCGGCGCTTCGATGTTGAATCCACTAGAATCGATTTTCATTTCCTCAAAAAATGGACAAGTGACGTGGATCGACTCGAAGCCATGACGATGCTGCTCGCCGCGATCGAGAAAGGCAGCTTCTCGGCCGCCGCGCGCGAAATGAACGTGCCGGTGCCGACGCTCACGCGCAGGGTCACCGATCTCGAAGAACAACTGGGCACGCGCCTGCTCACGCGCACGACACGCAAGTTGGCGCTGACGGATGCGGGCGTGGCCTATGCGGCCACGGCCCGGCAGATTCTGGATCTGGTCGCCGAACAGGAACGCGAGGCAACAGGAGAATTCACGGTCCCGCGCGGAGCGCTCACGATCGCGACGCCGGTGCTGCTCGGGCGGCTTTATGTGCTGCCGCAGATCCTGGACTTTCTGGTTGAATTTCCCGAGATCGACGTCACGCTGACGCAGTCGAATCGAAATGTCGACCTGGTTGAAGCACACATCGACGTGGCCGTGCGTATCGGCAGGCTGCCCGACAGCAGCCTGATCGCGACGCGCATCGGTGCATTTCGTCCGGTCGTATGTGCAAGCCCGGCTTTGCTGGCGAAGCGAGGCGTTCCTCATGCGCCCGCCGACCTGGCGGATATGCCCTGTGTCGTATTCAACGGCCCCATGCTGTCGCCGGACTGGAACTTTCGATGTCCGGACACTGGGCGGCTCGTCACCGTTCCCATTTCGCCGCGACTGCAGGTCTCGTCGCCCGACGCCGCAGTCGACGCGGCGATTCGCGGTCTCGGGTTCACGCAACTCCTGCACTATCACGTTGCCGAGGCCATCGACGCCGGCAAGCTCGAGATCGTGCTGGATTCCTTCGAACTTGATCCGGTGCCGATCCAGATGGTCCACGTTTCCCGCAACTTGATGCCGTTGAAATTGCGGCGTTTTCTCGACTTCGTGACGCCACGACTGCGAGAATCTCTTTCGCGGTTCGCCAGGCAGACTCAAGCCGCACAGATGCATCTCACCGCAAGCGGCAGCGCACCGGCCGATTCGACTTATTGACCCCGTGTCGCCGCCCACGAGCCAACGAAACTCGATTTGTCGACTGGATGGCGTACCCGGCATCACTGCGCTCCTCTGGTGAACACCGGGGCAGCCGTGCAGGGCCGCCCCGTCCGAGAATCAAGCCACTGCCCCCGATGTGAAGCCGGCATCGATCTCGACCCGCGACAGATGCGCCACCGTGTTGGCAAGCGTCTTGCCCGCCACGGCCATCGCAATGGCGACTGCCGCGCGACGATCGAGGCCGGCGGCCGTCAGCGCATTGACATCGCTGTCGGAGACCTGCGTGCGCTTCGAGGCAATCGCCGTTGCAAAGCGGCGCACGGCTTCCAGCTTCGGATCGGCAAACTCGCCGCCATGACGCAGCGTGTCGACGACAACGCCGCTTGCACCGAGCTTGCCGGCCAGCGTCGCATGCACCGCCACGCCGTAGTCGGCCGCGTTCGCTCGGCTGGCCGCGGCCATCGCAACCTGCTGCGCGATCGGATCGAGCGAGGTCGTGCCGAGCGCCTGCAGCCAGGCCAGATAGGCGCCGAGCACCGCCGGCTCCACGCCCAGCGCATAGCCGAGGTTCGGCACGAAATCGAACACGCCGCGCATTGCCTCGAGGATCGGCCGCGCTTGCGCCGGAGCGTTCGCTTCGTTCAGCGCGCCGAACAACGCTTCGCCTTGCGCAGCGTCCAACGTACGCGCAAGGAAGGCGCGGATGATGCCGGCCACTTCGTCGAGATGCGTTTCGAGCGGGAAATGCCCGCCGTCTACGAAACGCACTTCGGCGTCGGGCAGATCGCGGCGGAACGCTTCGGCGCCGGCCGGCAGGAAGAACGGATCGTTCTTGCCCCACACGGCCAGCATCGGCGGACGATGCGTGCGGAAATATTCGTGAAAGCGCGGATACATCGCGACATTCGTCCGGTAGTCGCCGAACAGGTCGAGCTGGATCTCGTCGCTGCCGGCGCGGTCGAGGAAATGCTGGTCGAGCGTATAGCTTTCCGGCGCGATCAGCGTGGTATCCGGCTCGCCGTGCTGGTACTGGAACTGCGTGGTCCCGACCGCAAGCATGGCGCGCAGCTGCGTGCGATTGGCTTCGGACGGATCGTTCCAGTACGCGCGGATCGGATTCCAGCCATCGCTGAGACCTTCCTCATAGGCATTGCCGTTTTGCGAGATCAACGCAGACACGCGCTCCGGCCGCGAGGCAGCCAGACGGAAGCCGACCGGCGCGCCGTAATCGAACACATAGATCGCATAGCGAGTCAGGCCGATCGCGTCGGTGAAGCTTTCGATCACTTCGGCGAGATGGTCGAACGTGTAGCCGAAAGCCTTCGCATCGGGCGCATCGGAGAAACCGAAGCCGGGCAGATCCGGCGCGATCACGCGGTACTTGTCGGACAGCCGCGCAATCAGGCCACGGTACTGGTGGCTCGAGGTCGGGAAGCCATGCAGCAGCAGGACGGCGGGCGCGTCCTCCGGGCCGGCCTCGCGATAGAACAGATTGAGCGCGAGGCCCGTACGCCGGTCGGCGACGGAGACGGTTTGATAGGTGGGAAGCACGGACATCGAAATCTCCTGGATCGAGGGAACAGGCTAAAGCCGGACAAACTGAACCGAACGATCGGTACAGTATTAATAAACTATCGATCCGTCAAGCGTTGATTTCCGAGCATTCATTCCGTAAACTTTGGACTGTACCGAATGATCCGTCCAATCTAAGCACGCCATGTCCACTACGCAAACCGCAAAAGACGAAATTGTCGATCGATTGTTTGCCGTATTCCGCGATCGCGGTTTCGAGGGCGCGTCACTGGGCGACCTGTCGCGCGCGACCGGGCTCGGCAAGTCGAGCCTTTACCACCACTTCCCCGAGGGCAAGGAACAGATGGCGAAGGCTGTGCTCGAGCGTGCCACGGCCGCGATCGATAGCGAGATCCTGGGCGTCGCACAAGCCACTGGCTCGCTCAAGACACGCATCCGCAAAATCGTGGCGACGTTCGATCAGATGTACGCCGGTGGCCGCACGCCGTGCGTACTCGGCCGGCTATCGAGCGCCGACATCGGCGCCGGGGCTCGACAAGATCTGGGGCAAGCACTTGCGCACTGGATCGGAGCGATCGAAATACTGGCGCGCGAGAGCGGCCTGTCGCCGCTCAAGGCGCGGCATTTTGCGGAGGATTGGGTTGCGCGCGTGCAGGGAGCATTGGTTCTGCAAGCGGCGACGGGTGAAATCGGACCGTACAGGCGTGCCATGAACGCGTTGCTCGATCTATCGAAAGACAGCGCATCCCGGGCACCGGACTAACGCATTGTCCAACGCATCGATCCGGCTGCACGGCAGTTCAAAGCGGCATCGGATTCGCACTCGCCGAATCGTACCTGTCGGCAGGTTTCAACGTCGTCGGCAACGGGCGTTCGCAGGAACGTCTGCAGGACGCAGCAGCAAAACTCGGCAATCCCGACAGCTTCCTCGCGGTGGCGGGGGACATCGCCGTCGCCGGCACGTCGCAGCGCCTTTTCAGCGAAGCGATCGGCCGCTTCGGCAAAGCCGAGATTCTCGTGAACAACGCGGGCGTCTTCATCGCCAAGCCGACCACGAGTTATACGACCGACGACTTCGACAAGCTGATCGACACGAATTTGCGCGGTTTTTTCTATCCGACGCAGGCGGCAGCGACCCACATGATCGGGAACGGCGGTGGGCACATCGTCAACGTCACGGCCGTGGTCGGCATTCAACCGAACGCCAACGTGCCCGCGACCTTGTCGGCACTCGTGAAAGGCGGAATCAACAGGTCAAGGCGTCATCGGCAACGGCCGGATTTCGAGGACAAGTCCATCCCAAATAAAAAAGGCTCCGCACTGGCGGAGCCTTCCATATTTATTCCTTGGCGGAGAGACGGGGATTCGAACCCCGGATAGGCTATTAACCTATACACGCTTTCCAGGCGTGCGACTTAAACCACTCATCCATCTCTCCGGCGGGGACGCGCATTATAGCAAACTCCCGGGCGCTCGCCCATATCCCGAACGGCCGCCCGCAAACGGCGGACGAACCGCCGCCAGACACCCGCGCATCACCCGGGAATAGCCCCCTCAAGGGTGCCGGATATAGTCCACCAACGCCCGCGTATAAGCATCCGGTTTCCGGTCAACCAGACTCACCACGATCGCCACCACAAACCCCGCCGGCACGCCGAACACGCCCGAGCTGATCGGCTCGATCCCAAACCACCGCGGTCCGGCAAAGCCCGTCATCTGCGTGAAGTACGGGTACGTCGACACGATGTAATAGACGCACACCGCGAGCCCCGCCACCATCCCGGCCACGGCGCCCAGACGCGTCGTCCGCTTCCAGAACACGCCGAGCACGAGCACAGGAAACAGACTCGACGCCGCCAGCGAAAATGCCGCGCCGACCAGAAACAGAATGTTCCCCGTGTTCAACGACGCGACGTACGACGCAAACAATGCCACGCCCAGCAGCAGGATCTTCGAGATCGTCACGCGCCGCTGACTCGATGCTTGCGGATCGACCATGTGATAGTAGACATCGTGCGACAGCGCATTCGCGATCGTCAGCAACAAACCGTCCGCCGTCGAAAGCGCCGCGGCGAGCGCACCCGCCGCAATCAACCCCGACATCACATACGGCAGTCCCGCAATCTCCGGCGCGGCCAGCACGACCATATCGGGCTGCATGCGGATCTCGCTCCAACGCACGATGCCGTCGCCATTCAGGTCCGCAATACTGATCAGATATGGCTCGACCTTGCGCCACTGCATCACCCATTGCGGCAAGTCCGAAAAGCGCCCGCCGACCAGATTCGTCAAGATCTCGTACTTGATCAGCACCGCAAGCACCGGCACAGTCAAATAGAACAGCGCGACAAAAAACAGCGTCCACCCCACCGAGCGACGCGCGGACGCGACCGACGTCGTCGTGTTATAGCGCGTCAGAATATGCGGCAGGCTCGCCGTTCCCAACGAAAGGCACAGCAGCAGCGAAAGAAAATTACGCTTGTGCACGCGTCGTTCTTCTTCGCCTTCATCGGGAAACGGCTCATGCATCGGCACGGGCGGCGCGGCCAACGCCAGCAGTTCATCGCGTTGCTGCGTCCATACGACCCGCGCCGCCGCCGGGTCGCGCGGAAACCGCGCCAGCGTGCGTTCGAGTTCGGCGATTTCGCGCAGCGGCCCGTTGTGTCGGCGCAGCTCCTCGAGCCGTTGCGTCAGCGCATTCTTCCCGTCGACGAACGATTGCGGCAACGCGTCGATCTCCGTCTGTATCTGGGCCGCGTGCCGCCGGTACACCTCGCGCACGGCCTGCTCCTGCGGCGCGCTGCGCACGTCGCGCTCGAGCGCTTCGACCCGCTCCATCACGCGCCCATAGTTGAACTGCGGCACCCAGCCGAGTCCGTCCTTGTGCGCGATCATCGAAATCGGAATCAGGATCGCGGCGATCAGAATGATGTATTGCGCAACCTGCGTCCATGTCACCGCGCGCATCCCGCCCAGAAACGAGCACACGAGTATGCCCGCCAGTCCGCAGAAAATGCCGATCGCGAAATCGACGCCGATAAAGCGCGTCGCGATCAAGCCGACACCCTGAATCTGCGCGACCAGATACACGAATGAACAGAGAATCGCCGCGAGTGCCGCAAGTGCGCGCACCGCGTTGCTCGAAAACCGTGTGCCGAGAAAATCGGGAATCGTATAGCGCGCGAGTTTGCGCACATACGGCGCGAGCAGAAACGCGACGAGGCAGTAACCGCCCGTCCAGCCCATCATGTACGCAAGTCCATCGTAGCCGGTCGCGTAGAGCGAACCCGCAAGGCCGATAAACGATGCCGCGGAAAGCCAGTCGGCCGCGGTCGCCATGCCGTTGAACGCCGACGGCACGCGCCGCCCCGCCACGTAGTATTCGACGAGATCCGACGTGCGCGACAGCAAACCGATCACCGCATAGACAGCGATCGGCACGAACAGGAACACATAGCCGACCCACATGCCGGGCCCGTTCGCCGCTTCGATGCGCCACGCAATATAGATAAAAAGCAGAAAGCCGAGCGTATAGATCGAATACGAGCGGATCAGCCGATGCGCGAGCTTCATCGGTTCGCTTGCCGCGCGGCGGCATCCGCTTCGAATGCACGCTGCAATGCGCGATCGGCGAATTGCATCGAGACGATATAGACGACGATCAACGCCAGGTAGACGAGAATCGCCCCCTGCGCGCCGACATAGAACGGCAAGCTGAACCCGAAGAGCCGCACACCCGCCAACCCTCGCGAGGCGGCCGGCACAATGAACGATACGACGAAGCCGATTACCATCAGCGTCGCGATCAGCATCAGATTGAAGCGCCAGTAACGCCGATGCGCAAGCGCCATCGCGTCTGAAACCGGCGGCGGCTCAGGCGGTGGATTGATTGTTTGTCGGTTCGAAGCGTGTGGCGCGGCCATGCGCCTATTTAACAAAAAGCCGTTGCGCACGCAATCAGGATTGTCCGCGCAACGGCCTTTCGTACCACTGCAATACGACTGTCGTGGTATTGCTGTATTGCTTTCTGAAGCGCTTCGCCTGCTTCAGGCGCGCTTCACTTCAGCGCGACTCGCCCAACTGATCGAGAATCGCCGGGTTCTCGAGCGTCGACACATCCTGCGTAATCTCCTCGCCCTTCGCGAGCGAGCGCAGCAGACGCCGCATGATCTTGCCCGAGCGCGTTTTCGGCAGGTTGTCGCCGAAACGGATGTCCTTCGGCTTCGCAATCGGCCCGATTTCCTTGCCGACCCAGTTGCGCAGGTCGTTGGCGATCTGCTTCGCTTCATCGCCTTCCGGACGCGAGCGCTTCAGCACCACGAACGCGCATACCGCTTCGCCCGTCGTTTCGTCGGGGCGGCCAACCACGGCCGCTTCCGCCACGAGCGGGTTCGCGACCAGCGCCGATTCGATCTCCATCGTGCCGAGCCGGTGACCCGACACGTTCAGCACGTCGTCGATGCGGCCCATGATCGTGAAGTAGCCGGTTTCCTTGTCGCGGATACTGCCGTCGCCGGCGAGATACAGCTTGCCGCCCAGCTCTTCCGGGAAGTAGCTCTTCCTGAAGCGCTCGGCGTCGCCCCAGATCGTGCGGATCATCGACGGCCACGGACGCTTCACGACCAGAATGCCGCCCTGGCCGTTCGGCACGTCCTGGCCCGTTTCGTCGACGACAGCGGCCATGATGCCCGGCAGCGGCAACGTGCACGAACCCGGCACGAGCGGCGTCGCGCCCGGCACCGGCGTGATCATATGGCCGCCGGTTTCGGTCTGCCACCACGTATCGACGATCGGACAGCGCGCGCCGCCGACCTGCTCGTAGTACCACATCCACGCTTCGGGATTGATCGGTTCGCCGACCGTGCCGAGCACGCGCAGCGACGACAGATCGTAGCTCTTCGGATGCACCTTCGGGTCCGCGTCGGCCATCTTGATCAGCGAACGGATCGCCGTCGGCGCCGTGTAGAACAGCGTGACCTTGTGCTTCGCGATCATGTCCCAGAAGCGGCCCGCGTTCGGATAGGTCGGCACGCCTTCGAACACGACTTGCGTCGCGCCGAGCGTGAGCGGCCCGTAAGCGATATAGCTGTGGCCGGTGACCCAGCCGATGTCGGCCGTGCACCAGAACACGTCGGTCGGCTTCCAGTCGAACGCCCATTTAATGGTTTGCGCGGCCCACAGCAGATAGCCGCCGGTGCTGTGCTGCACGCCCTTCGGCTTGCCCGTCGAACCCGACGTGTAGAGGATGAAAAGCGGATGCTCGGCGCCGACCCATTCCGGCGCGCACTGATCGCTTTCGCCTTGCGTGATTTCATGCATCCACAGGTCGCGGCCTTCGTTCCAGGCGACCTTGCCGCCCGTGCGGCGATAGACGATCACGTTCTTCACCGCGTCGCAGCCGCCCATCGCGAGCGCTTCGTCGGCGATGCTCTTGAGCGGCAGCGCCTTGCCGCCGCGCATCTGCTCGTCGGCGGTCACCAGCGCTGTAGCGCCGACGTCGACGAGGCGCTCGTTCAGCGATTTCGACGAGAAGCCGCCGAACACGACCGAATGCGTCGCGCCGATGCGCGCGCACGCCTGCATCGCAACGATGCCTTCGATCGACATCGGCATATAGATGACGACGCGATCACCTTTCCTGATGCCGCGCTTTTTCAGCGCATTGGCGAAGCGCGACACGCGCTGCAGCATGTCGGTGTACGTGACACGCGTCACGGTGCCGTCGTCGGCTTCGAAGATCACGGCGACGCGCTCGCCGTTGCCTGCCTCGACATGACGATCGAGGCTGTTGTACGACGCATTGAGCTCGCCATCGTCGTACCACTTGTAGAACGGCGCGTTCGATTCGTCGAGCACCTTCGTGAACGGCTTGTGCCAACTGAGCGTTTCGCGCGCCAGTCGCGCCCAGAAACCTTCGTAATCGCGTTCCGCTTCGGCGACGAGCGCCCGGTAAGCGTCCATGCCGGATATCGCGGCCGCTTTCATCGTTTCGGCGGACGGCGGGAATACGCGGCGTTCCTGAAGAACGGATTCAATCGCTGACATCGACTACCCCTTGGTGAAGATGAAACGTAAAATCTGTGCCGGCGTGCCTCGGCACGCCGTATGACGCCAATTCGCGCGTAGCGCATACGAACGCGGCGCCTGTCTCCTTACCCTTGTGCACAACGAAGTCGCGTGACGATCCGCGCGGTTCGGCACGATGTGAAGCAAACACGCGTGCGGCAGCGCAACATGGCGCCCGCATCGGCCGGCGCGTGCATAAGTTCAGATGAGTGCGCATCGCGTACAGGTCATATACGACCTTGCCGACCCGTTACCGTGCCAAATTAAGCGCCGCAACTTACCGTGCACTTACGCGGCCCTGCACATTCGGGTCATCCCCTACTCGCCGCGTTGCACGGTGATGCTCCACTGCTGCAATGCTAACTGAACTGACCATTTTTCTTCCAGCGAAGCGGCAACGGGCACACATATCGACGCCATTATCCGCAGCGGCGCGGCGCCGGCGGGTGTCGCGGTACAATGTCGCGCCGCGCGCACGTCCGAAACCGAACCGACCCGGCGCAGCCCCCAGCCGGCACGACCGGCGCCCTCTTCCGCGATCCTGACCGCCTATGTCCGCCTCGAACTTCGATCCCGGCCGCCACTCGTCCCGCCGTCGCATGCGCCCGCTGCCCTCCATCATCTTCATGAGCCGCTGGCTGCAGGTGCCGCTGTATCTGGGCCTCATCGTCGCGCAAGCAGTTTATGTGGTGCTTTTCCTCAAGGAAGTCTGGCACCTCGTCACGTCGGCGATGAAGCTCGACGAAACGAGCACGATGCTCGTCGTATTGAGCCTGATCGACGTGGTGATGATCTCGAATCTGCTGATCATGGTGATCGTCGGCGGCTACGAAACGTTCGTGTCGCGTCTGGGCGTAGAAGGCCATCCCGACGAGCCCGAATGGCTCGACCATGTGAACGCCGGCGTGCTGAAGGTCAAACTTTCGATGGCGCTGATCAGCATCTCGTCGATCCATCTGTTAAAGACCTTTATCGATCCCGACCAGCGCAGCGAACACGCGATCCTGTGGCAGGTGCTCATCCATCTCGCGTTCCTGCTGTCGGCGGTCGTGATGGCACTCGTCGACCGACTGACGACGCATACGCATCCCGAGCACTTTCACGAGCCCGCGCCGCGCAAACCAAAGGCGCCCGACGCCACCGATTTCTCCTCCCCTGAAGGCGCATGAGTGATAGCGCATTCGCGATCACGACAAAAAACGCCAATGTCCCCACTGAGCTAGCCATGACCGTTATCAAACAGGAAGATCTGATTCAGAGCATCGCCGATTCGCTGCAATACATCAGCTATTACCACCCGCAGGACTATATCGAGGCGCTCGGCCGTGCTTACGAGCTCGAAGAAAGCCCCGCGGCGAAAGATGCGATCGCGCAGATCCTGACCAACAGCCGCATGTGCGCCGAAGGCCACCGGCCGATCTGCCAGGACACCGGTATCGTCACCGTGTTCGTGAAAGTAGGCATGGACGTGCGCTGGGACGGCGCCACGATGAGCGTCACCGACATGATCAACGAAGGCGTGCGCCGCGGCTATATGCATCCCGACAACGTGCTGCGCGCGTCGATCGTGAGCCCGCCCGAAGGCGCGCGCAAGAACACGAAAGACAACACGCCGGCGGTGATTCACTACGAGATCGTGCCCGGCGACAAGATCGACGTGCAGGTTGCGGCAAAGGGCGGCGGCTCCGAAAACAAGTCGAAGTTCGCGATGCTCAATCCGTCCGATTCGATCGTCGACTGGGTGCTCAAGACCGTGCCGACGATGGGCGCGGGCTGGTGCCCGCCGGGCATGCTCGGCATCGGCATCGGCGGCACGGCCGAGAAGGCGATGCTGATGGCCAAGGAATCGCTGATGGATTCGATCGACATTCAGGACGTCATCGCGCGCGGCCCGCAAGACTGGATCGAAGAACTGCGCGTCGAACTGCACGAGAAAGTGAACGCGCTCGGTATCGGCGCGCAAGGTCTCGGCGGCCTGGCCACGGTGCTCGACGTGAAGATCATGGCCGCGCCGACGCATGCGGCGAGCAAGCCGATCGCGATCATCCCGAACTGCGCGGCCACGCGTCACGCACATTTCACGCTCGACGGCTCCGGCGTCGCGAAGCTCGAACCGCCGTCGCTCGATGCATGGCCGAAAGTGCAATGGACCGCGAACACCGAAACGAGCAAGCGCGTCGATCTGAACACGCTCACGCCCGCAGAAGTCGCGAGCTGGAAGCCGGGCCAGACCTTGCTGTTGAGCGGCAAGATGTTGACGGGCCGCGACGCCGCGCACAAGCGCATCGCCGACATGCTGGCCGCGGGCGAGAAGCTGCCGGTCGATTTCACGAATCGCGTGATTTATTACGTTGGCCCCGTCGATCCGGTACGCGATGAAGCGGTCGGCCCGGCGGGCCCCACCACGTCGACGCGCATGGACAAGTTCACCGAGACGATGCTGGCGCAGACGGGCCTGATCTCGATGATCGGCAAGGCCGAGCGCGGTCCCGTCGCGATCGAGTCGATCCGCAAGCACAAGGCCGCGTACCTGATGGCCGTGGGCGGCGCCGCCTATCTCGTCTCGAAGGCGATTCGCAGCGCGAAGGTGCTCGCATTCGAAGACCTCGGCATGGAAGCGATCTACGAGTTCGATGTGATGGATATGCCGGTGACCGTCGCCGTCGACTCGAACGGCACGTCAGTCCATCAGACCGGGCCGAAGGAATGGCAGGCGAAGATCGGCAAGATTCCGGTCGCGACCGCCTGAACACCGTTGGCGGCCTGAGCGGTCTGCACCGCTTTGAAGAAGCAAAGCCGGGGCGTCAGGTCCCGGCTTTTTTATCTTTCAGAGCAGTCTTGTCAATCGGGCGCGAAGCCAATTCGCGCAAACGATTCTCATCAACCACATCTGTTCTTGGCATTTTCGAACTGCGCGTTTATTGTTGTGGAAAATCAAATCTGCCCGGTCTCCAAGAGGAAATACCATCATGCAAGGCGACAAGAAGGTCATTGAATATCTGAACGCCCAGTTGAAGAACGAACTGACTGCGATCAACCAGTATTTTCTGCACGCGCGGATGTACAAACATTGGGGCCTCGACAAGCTCGGCAAGCACGAATACGACGAGTCGATCGGCGAAATGAAGCACGCCGATAAACTGATCGAACGTATTTTCATGCTCGATGCGCTGCCCAATCTGCAAGACCTGCACAAGCTGCTCATCGGCGAAGAAACCAAAGAGATTCTCGAGTGCGATCTGAAACTCGAGCAAGGCTCGCAGGCAACGTGCAAGGAAGCGATCGCGCATTGCGAATCGGTACGCGATTTCGTGTCGCGCGAAATTTTCGTGTCGATTCTCGAAGACACCGAAGAACATATCGACTGGCTCGAAACGCAGCTCGACCTGATCGACAAGGTCGGCATTCAGAATTACCAGCAATCGGGCATGGGCGACTCGATGGAGTCGTAAGCACGATGCGGTGATCGATGCTCGCGCGCGGTCGTTGGTTTTCGTTCGGCCGCGCAGTGCACGTGCGATGCGATCTGACGTGATGTCGCATGCGGGTTATGGCTTGTACTGCAGTGCTGTCTGGTTCCACTTTGATACGCTTCTGTCCTGCTTCTATCCTGCTTCTATCCTGTTAAACTGCCGGCCACTTGCCTCGCGCTAGCCGCAATCGCCGTTCATCGCCGTCGCGCGCCCGTGGCATACGCCGCACGATTTTCGTGCTGAACGCTTTCTTCTTTCCATGACCGCTTTGCCGTCCGCTTCGATCAACGCCCCCTCCTCGCCGTCCGGCGCGCCGACGGCGGAGCGTATCCCGGCGGTCGGCTCGCACGCGCCGGTCGGCATCTTCGATTCGGGCCTCGGCGGGCTGTCCGTGCTGCGCGCCGTGCGTGCGCACTTGCCCGGCGAAGCAGTGATCTACGTCGCGGATTCGCGTTACGCGCCGTACGGCGCACGCGACGACGATTTCATCGCCGAGCGCACGCTTGCGATCGGCGAGTGGCTGATCGCGCAGGGGGCAAAGGCGCTCGTCGTCGCCTGCAATACGGCCACCGCCCAGTCGATCGCGCAGGCGCGCGAGCGCTTGCCGATTCCGGTGATCGGCGTCGAGCCCGGCATCAAGCCCGCGGCGCTGCAGTCGAAGACCCATGTCGCCGGCGTGCTGGCGACGCAGGTTACGCTGCGCAGCGCGCGGTTTCTCGCACTGCACGAGCGCTACGCGGCCGATTGCAGGTTCCTCTGCCAGCCGGGCCACGGTCTCGTCGAGGCAATCGAGCGCTGCGACCTCGGTTCGCCCGAATTGCGCGCGCTGCTCGACGGCTATCTGCAGCCGATGCTCGATGCCGGTGCAGACACGCTGGTGCTCGGCTGCACGCATTATCCGTTTCTCGATGCCACGATCCGCGAACTCGTCGGCGACCGGCTCGCGCTGATCGACACCAGTGTCGCGATCGCGCGTCAGCTCGAACGCGTACTCGACCAGCACGGTTTGCGCGCGGCTCCCGGCACCGCGGCGGGCGTGCCGCGCTTCTGCTCGACGAGCGACGGCGCGCATCTGCAGCAGTTGACGCGCACCTTGCTCGATCTCGAAGCGCCCGTCGAACGCGTGACGATCCCGTCGCCTCGAACGATCCAGCTCGAGAAGGCCGGGCAGGTCAAGCAGGCCGACGGCGAGGCCGAAACGGGGGCACAAGCCGCTACGCATAGCGACGATCCGCTCTCCGATCTGGCACCTGCCTCGCGTCCGGAACCCGAAGCGGCCTGACCCCTTCGTTCACCCAATCCAGCCGTCCCGCTCTCCCCGCTCCCGCGTGCGGCACAGCACGCCCAGCCGGCGAAAACCCTGCCAGGTGGCTGGTTTTGTTACAAAATTCCGCACGTAGCGCTTGCCAAACCGCGTCTACAAAATGATAATAATTCGCATTAACGTTGCCTATCGCGATCTACCATGATTGTCTGCGTGTGCAAATCCGTTTCCGACCGGAAAATCCGGGCTTCGATTGCCGAGGGCATCGATACCTTCGACGAGCTGCAGTTCGAACTCGGCGTGGCGATCTGCTGTGGCAAGTGCGAGGAGACCGTGCGCGACGTGATGGCGCAAAGCGGTGTCTGCGCGAGCCGCTGCGGCGTGGATGCACCGGTCGAGGCCGTCCCGCTGACGTTCTACGAACGCAAGGCCGCGTAAGCTCTGCCGGCGCGGCAGTCTCCGCGCTCAACCGCCGTCAGCAAGCCATCCAGTCATCGGACTTAAGCCAGCGACACGATTCCTCGAGGAGTTCGGGATGGAATTGCTGATTGGTTTCGTCACGACGCTGTTCATTTCGCTGCTCATATTCCGCAAATGACCTTGCTTTGCCTGACGCGCCGCATCGCCGGGGCGCCGCTACGCTAAACATGCAGGCTTCCTCCTCTACCACGGCAGGCTTCTCGCCTGCCGGTTCCGCCCGGTTCAAGCCGCGCCTCGCGGCGGCGGTCGTCGCGGTTCTTGCCGTGCATGCCGTGCTCATCGTCATTGTGTTGACGATGCGCGACAAGCCCATGCCGAAACCCGTCGAACTGCGCTCGATCACGGCCGAACTGCTGAGCCCGCCCGCTCCGCCCGTGGCCGCGCCGGCGGCAATCCAGTCGACGCCGACGCCGCCGCCGAAACCCACGCCGCCCGTCCATCGTGAAAAGCCGAAGGTTCAGCCACGGCCGACGCCGGTGCAAAAGCCGACGCCGACGCCGCTGCCCGAAGCGGCCGCGCCGTCGCAACACGAGATCGCCTCGCCCGAGCCGGCGCCGCCCGCTCCGCCCGCGCCCGCCGCGCCGCCTGAAGCGGCCGCGCCGCCCGCAACCGCCAAGCCGACGCTTGCGCTGTCCGCACCGAAAAGCGTCTCGCATCTCGACTGCAGCATCACGGCGCCCGACTATCCGGCCCTGTCGCGCCGGCGCGGCGAAAGCGGCACTGCGTACGTGCGTTTCGTCGTCGGCTTGACGGGCAAGATCGAAAACATCGAACTCAAAAAGAGCAGCGGTTTCGACCGGCTCGACGACGCCGCGATGTCGGCGATGCGTTCGAGTTCCTGCAAGCCGTATCTGGAAAACGGCCAGCCGATCCGCGCAGCGTACACGCAACCGTTCGAGTTCGGCCTCAGGGATTGAGCCTGCGCATTTGCGGCGCTCGAGCGCAGTCAACACGGAATTCGATCTGTCGGCGCCGTCGAACCGCTGACGCAGTTTTCAAAAAGAAGGAATGGCAATGCAAAACTACGGTATGGCCCACGTGTGGGCGCAAGGGGATTTCGTGACGCGCGGCATCGCGCTCGCGCTCCTGATCATGTCGGTGCTGTCGTGGACCGTGATCGTCGTCAAGAGCCTCGGCGTGATGCGCCTGAACCGGCTCACGAAAAACGCCGAACGCGCGTTCTGGCATTCGGACGATCTCGCCGAAGGTATCGGCAAACTCGGCAGCGGCAAGTCGACGCCGCAGGACAATCCGTTCCTCGCGCTCGCACTGTCGGGCCAGGAAGCCGCCGATCATCATCACCAGACGCAACCGCATCTGCATGACCGCATGGATGTGTCCGACTGGATCACGCGCTGCCTCAAAGATACGATGGACGATTGCGTCGCGCGCATGCAAAGCGGCCTCGCCATTCTCGCGTCGATCGGCAGTACCGCGCCGTTCGTCGGTCTGTTCGGCACCGTGTGGGGCATCTATCACGCGCTGCTGACGATCGGCGCAACCGGCCAGTCGTCGATCGATCAGGTGGCCGGTCCGGTCGGCGAGGCGCTGATCATGACCGCGGCCGGTCTGTTCGTCGCGATTCCCGCAGTGCTCGCATACAACGCGCTGACGCGCGCGAACAAGGGCATCGTCACGAAGCTCAACCGCTTCGCGCACGGCTTGCACGCGTTCTTCGTGACGGGCGCGCGTCTGTCGTCGTCGCGGCGCAGCGCCGACGGTCTTCGGCTCGCGGCGCAGCGACGCCCGGCCCATGCCGCCAACGCGAACTGATTGACGAGGCACTTCGATGGCAATGAGCCCTTTCGCCGGCGACGACGACGACGGCCTGATGAACGAAATCAACATGACGCCGCTCGTCGATGTCATGTTGGTTCTCCTGATCGTCTTCATGGTGACGATTCCGGTGATCCGCCATGCGGTGAAGATCGATCTGCCGCACGCGAGCAGTCAGAAGGAAGACACGAAGCCGGCGCAGGTCACCGTGTCGATCGACGCCGACGGCAACGTAATGTGGGACGACAAGAAAATTTCCGACGACGATCTGCGTGCGAAGATCGCTGCGGCGGCACAGCAGACGCCGCAGCCAGAACTGCATCTGAATGCGGATCGTAAGGTTGCGTATGAGAAGGTGGCCGATGTGATGTCCGCTGCGCAAGCGGGTGGACTGACGAAAATCGGCTTCGTCACGCAACCGGCCGGGAAGCCCTGAGGCCTACAAAGCAGACAAAGTAAAAGGCCTTCATCGTCGGATGAAGGCCTTTTTTCCTTGCGCACGCGGCGCCTTCGGGCGGCGGGATTACTTGCCATCGGAAGAGTAGCCAGCATCACCGCATGCGACAGCCGTGGTCGACACGGACAGCGCGGTCAGCCCTATCAGGCTCGCTATGATAGCGGCCATGAGTTTTCGCATAGGAAGCTCCCTTGCGAACGGGATTCCAATATAGGCCTGGCGGCGCGCGCATTCAAGCAAATGGCCATTGAAAGTACTGATCGGTGCGCGCGCTCGAATGCCTAAATCAAACCGCCCGCCATGCAGCATGCCGCGAGCAGCATCCTCGATACCTGGGACTGCCTATAGCGACTCCGCTCGCGCGTGGGCGTTGGCTTCGGCTTGCTCCGGCTCGGCCGAAAATCGCGTCGGGCACTCGCGCGTGATGTATTTGCCCGCATCGGGGTCGAGCATTTCGACGAGGTAATCGACGAAAGTCCGCACCGCGGGCACCATGCCCTGCCGCGACAGAAACACCGCATATAGCTGCGGCGACGGCAGCGTCCAGCCCGGCATCACCGGCGATAACTGGCCCGAACGCAACGCGGCGCCGTACAGCATTTCCGGCAGCGCGGCGATGCCTACGCCCGCCATCGCCGCCTCGCGTATCGTCGCGAGGTCGGCGGTGACGAGGCGCGGCTCATGCTCGTGCATATGCCGTGTGCCATCAGGCGCAATCAGACTGAATACGTAACGGCCGTCGTGAGTCGGCGTATCGAGCGTCTCGAAGCGGTTCAGGTCCGACGGCTGCAGCGGCGGCGCATGCTGGCTCAACAGGCTCGGCGCACCGACGAGCATCTGCTGCGTGCGCCACAGCGGCCGCACGATGATGTTCGAGTTGTCGGGCGGATCCGAACGCACACGCAGCGCGACATCGATCGAATCTTCGAACAGATCGACGACACGGTTCGTCACGCGCATCACGACGTGCACTTCCGGGTAACGATGCATGAACTCGGGAAGAATCTGCGACATGATCGTTTGCGAGACGGTGACGGGCACGCTCACGCGAACCGTGCCACGCGGCGACGAACGCAGTTGCTGCACGACGTTGACCGCCGCTTGCGCCTCCGCGAGCATCGCCTGACAGTGCTGATAAAACAGATGGCCCGCTTCGGTCAGCGCGAGCTTGCGTGTCGAACGCTGCAACAGGCGCACGCCGAGCGAGCCTTCGAGCTCAGTCAGGCGGCGCGATAGCCGCGACTTCGAAATGCCGAGCACGCGCTCGGCAGCGGAAAAACCGCCGTGCTCGACGACCTGCGAAAAGTACATGAGGTCGTTCAGGTTATGCGAATCGATCTTCATCTTATCGTTCCACTGGTAGAACAATCCATTGCGGCGCGCCCACTGTTAGCGCCAAAAGCGGTCCATATAATAGCCCTACGTTTCAAAAATAACGCCATTCCCCATTTTTCGAGGTGACTTTGATGAGCTCGACCCGCACGATCGAACGCACGTATCCCGCCGTTCGCACGACCGAAGGCGGTGGTTTTGTCGTCCACCGTCCGTTCCCTACCCGGATGCTGATGGACTTCGACCCATTTTTGCTGCTCGACGAAATGGGACCGGTCGACTACGCGCCGGGCGAAGCGAAGGGCGCGCCCGACCACCCGCATCGCGGCTTCGAAACGGTCACGTATGTGCTCGAAGGGCAATTCGGCCACAAGGATTCGGCAGGACATTCCGGTACGCTGCGTGCGGGCGATGTGCAGTGGATGACAGCGGGCGCCGGCGTCGTGCACAGCGAGATGCCTGATCCTTCGTTCGTTGCAACGGGCGGCCGCGTGCACGGGCTGCAGCTATGGGTGAACCTGCCGCGCCGCGACAAGATGATCGCACCGCACTATCAGGAAATACCGTCGACACGTATTCCCGTTGCGACGTCAGCCGACGGCAAGATTCGCGTGAAGGTCATCGCAGGCGAAGCGCTCGGTGCAAAAGCGGTGATCGAAACGCGCACGCCGATTCTGTATCAGCATTTCACGCTGCAGCCGGGCGCACAACTCGTGCATCCGGTGCCGCGCGAATATCGCGTGTTCGCTTACGGTCTGTCGGGCACCGGCCTGTATGGCGAAAGCCGGCAATCGATCGACGCGCGGAAGATGGTCGTGTTCAACGCCGACGGCGACAGCATCACGCTCGGAGCCGGCGACGAGCCACTCGATGTGCTGCTGTTCGGCGGCGTGCCGCTCAATGAGCCGGTCGTTCGCTACGGCCCGTTCGTGATGAACACGGAAGACGAAATCCGCCAGGCGGTGATCGACTACCAGGCGGGCCGTATGGGCAGCATCGCGCATTGATGCGTTTGACGCATGAGCACGCATCGCGAGCCCTCGCTGGCGTTGCCCATGGCAACACGATGTTTCGCGCGATTTCGGTCACAATAGCGGTTCGCCTTGCGCGCGGCGTCTGATGCACGTCGATGGTCTCGGGGGCTTCAAGGGGCCTCAGGGGTTCATGCCGCGCGCTGCAATCTACCGTTAAAGGAGCGTACATGGCAGAGCCCAAGGTCGGCGCACATATCGGCTCGACGAACTTTCAGGTTCTTTTCGACGACGGCGCACATACGTGGCTCGCCGACGAGCCCGAATCGCTGGGCGGCGGCGATCGCGGACCGACGCCGGTCAGCCTGCTGCTGTCGAGCCTTGGCGCATGCACATCGATCACGCTGAAGATGTATGCGCAACGAAAAGGCTGGCCGCTCGACGACGTGCACGTCACGCTATCGATTGAAACGGGCGACGAAGGATCGACGATCGACCGCCAGATTTCGCTCGAAGGCAATTTGTCCGACGAGCAGCGGGAACGGTTACTGCAAATCGCCAATGCATGTCCGGTCCACAAGATCCTGACGCGGCCGATTGCGATCCGCACGGGTTTGACCGCTGTTTGACATACGCCGCGACGCGGTGCCGAGACAAGGTCGATGTCGCACGTCATGCGCCCCATGTAATGCGACGTACCGATGCGACGACCCGACGTGACGATGCTGATGCGCCGTTCGCGACAACGAGGAAGCTGCCGTTTTGAATTTCGAACATCTGATCCAGATCAACGACCCGCTGAACCCGCTCATGGAAGACATGACGCGCGATCAGCTTTGGGAAGGCCTCGTGCTGCGCGCTGAGCAGCCGCAACTCTTCGTACTGGGGCTCGACAGTTGCACGATACTGTCGCGCACCGAAAACACGCTCGAGCGCGAACTGCATTACGGCCATGCCACCGTGCGCGATCGCGTCACGCTTGAACCGAAAGAAAGCGTGCGCTACGACATCATGGCGACGTCGGCGCACGTCGGCGGCTCGCTTACGATGACCATCGAGCAGCCCGACGCGCTGCAGCTTTTCCTGCGCTTCGAGTATCAGACGACGCTGCCGACTACCGAAGAGAAGCCGGCCGACAACGACGTGCGCCAGACGCAGGAAATCGTGAAATCCGCGTATCGCGAATCCGATATCGATACGGTGCGCCTGATTCGCGAATACATGCTCGGGCACAACACGCCGGATCAGCTGCACTGACTCCGTTGCAGCACTCGCCTGAAGACTCGCGAGAGACGCGCCCACTGCCGCCTTTTCACTCCTCGCTATCAGATCGTTATTCCGATGAATTTCGATTTCTTGTGAATAGGAATGGTTATCATTTAGAATCAACTCCATCGAATCGACAAACCGATGGCACCGAATGACGAACATGACGCGCCCTTCCACGTTGAGCTTGCGCCGCCCCGCGGCGCAAGCGCTGACGACGAGCCGTGCGAGCAAGACCAGCGCACCGGCCGCCACATCGACCGCGGAACGCGCGGGTCACGCCGCGTCGGCGTCGCCGGAGTCATCGGCTGGCGAACGTGTCGCCGAACGTGTCGTGCGCAGCGAAACGCTGCTGCAGGGCCGCAGTCACATCAGCATTACGCACAACGGCGAGACGTACCAGTTGCGCGCAACGCGTCTGGGCAAACTGATTCTGACGAAGTAGACGCTGCGTGCAAACGCAGCGTTGCAGTCACTGATTGCAGTACTAAAGGGTATTGTGGGGACCACCTCTGCGAGAGGTGTTAGGCTTTAGCCAGCCACGACGGCTTGCACGCGAGATCTAGACCCCTTCGTGCAGACACCCAAGCCAGCCGTCGAAGCCAGCCAGGCCGCTTTTTTGGTTCTCACGCATGGCAACGCGACATGTGGCCGTATCGACGAATCGACCAATCGACCCAGTGCATCGCGATGCAGCTAATCGATACGGCAAAAGCCGCGCAGGGGTTTATCCCGTCGCGCGGCTTTTGTGCTTTCAGCCGTCGCGTGTCACGGCGCGTGCGCCTCATCGAGCGCGGCGATGCCGGCCCGCGCGATCGACGCGTCCTGATCGGACTTCACGCCCGACACGCCGATCGAGCCGACCACCTCGCCATTCACGATGATCGGCACGCCACCCTCGACCATCGCGATCAAAGGCGCGCTCAGGAACGCGGTGCGCCCCTGCTTGATGATGTCTTCGTAGACCTTGGTTTCGCGCCGCCCGAGCAGCGCTGTGCGGCCCTTGCCGATCGCCATTTCGACGGTGCTCGCCGCGACGCCATCGCCGCGGTGCAAATAGAGCAGATGGCCGCCTTCGTCGAAGATCGCGATCGTCACATGCCACTGGTTCGAGGCCGCGTGCGCTTCGGCAGCGGCGGCCATTTTCCCGACGTCGTCGTCGGTCAGAACAAGTTTGCTTCTCACGGTAGTCTCCGTACAGGCCCACACGGGGCCTAACTGGGTGCCCGACTCGCCGTCAGCGCGCCCAGCCCCAGAACATGAGCCACCACGCGCTATCGACGACGGCCAATGCAGCGATGAACCATAGCATGGCGAACCCGCGCTGGAAAAGCCGTGCGCTGTAACGGCGCGTGACGAGCCACGCGAGCCAGGCGCTCCACACGTTCGCAATGGCGAGAATCGTAAGCCGCACATCCGACGCCCAGAAAAGCGGCACATGCTCGGCACGCAACAGCGATAGCGTGGTGGCCGACAGTCCGAGAAATACGCCCGTGCCCGCGATCGGAATCAGCGCCTGCGCGAGATGATGCAGGCGCGTCCTGTCGAAACGGCCGAGCGCGCGCGACGCACCCGCCATCAGCGCCAGCAGCACGGTGCCGTATACGAGCCCCGTCACGACGATATAGCCGATCACCATCGTGCCGTCGAGCCACGAGAAGACGTCGTTCTGCTCCGGATAGTGCGTAAACAGGAACCACGGCACGTGATCGGTTTCGAGCGGCCATGTGATGTCGCGGTCGATCATCCATGTCGCGAGGAACTGCTTGACGCCGATGAACCACGGCGACACGGTCCAATGGAATGCGCCGATCGCGATGCCGAGCAGGCCGTAGAGAATCAGCGCCGTGTCCCACGCGCTCGCCTGCCTGTCGCCGAGTTCGACGACTTCGGTGGAAGGCTTGCGCCACGTCAGCGCAATCGCATCGCGATGGCCGGCGCAGCGGCCGCACATATGGCACGCTGCCGCGCCTTTCATATTGCGCAGCGGCACGAGCGGCGCACAGTTGATCGGTATCACGCGGTGGCCGTGCTCGCCCTGTTTGTACGAGCGGCGCCAGGCCTCTTCGTCGACCTTGTAGTGAAACGGCGCTAGCCGCGCCAGCAGCGCAAAGACCCCGTTGACGGGGCACAGGTACTTGCACCACACGCGCTTCTCGCGCCCGTACAGGAAGCCGATGATCATCGCCGCGAACGTCGATCCGCCGAGCACCAGCAGCACCGCTTTCGGATACTGATAGACGCTCACCATCTGTCCGTAGATGGTGGTAATGCCGAACGCGACGAACGGCCACCCGCCCCAGCGCATCCAGTGCGGAATCGCGCGGCCGCGGCCGAATTTGCTCGCGAACTCGGCGAGCGCGCCTTCCGGGCACAGCACGCCGCACCAGACGCGGCCGAGCATCACCATCGACAGCAGCACGAACGGCCACCAGATGCCCCAGAACACGAACTGGGCGGCCAGCGTCAGGTTGTTCCACAGGTGCGCGGTATCGCCGGGCAGCGGCGTGAAGGCCGGAACGAGGATCAGAAATGCATAAACGGCGACGACCACCCACTGGATGCCGCGGATTGCCGCGCCGTGGCGCTGCATCCACTGGCCGGCTTCGGCAAGCCGGCCCGGTCGGCTTACCACGCTGCTCATGCGGTGCGCCCCGCCTGACGTTGCGCGAGCGGACGCTGCGCACGGCGCATCAGCAGATAGACGACCGCCCAGTACACGGCATAGGCAATCAGATTCATCAGCGCCGGATGCGCGCGATAGCCGGTCAGCGTCGCGACGAGCGAGCCGAACGTGCTCGAATCATCGAGCAGCCACGACGAGTTCCACACCTGGTCGACGATGGTCGGCAGGAATTCCTTGTCGATCAGCTTGTCGACGCCGGTCTCGAAAAGGCCCGCGCCGAGGAACAGCAGCATGATCTCGGTGACGCGGAAGAAGAGGCGCCACGAGAACACCTTGCCGCCCAGTTGCAGCACATAGAACGTCAGGAACGCGAGCGCGAGCCCGATCAGCGCCGCAAGCACCTGGCTCACCGGAACATGTCCCGACTGGCCAAACCCGACGCCGTAAAGGAAGATCACCGTCTCGCTGCCCTCGCGGGCAATGGCGAGCGTGACGAGCAGCGTGATGCCCCACCAGTTCGCATCCTGCGTGCTCTTTTGCAGCGATTGCTCCATGTCGCGCTTGAGCGTGCGGCCGTGCTTCTTCATCCATAGCACCATCTGCACGATCAGCACGCAGGCGATCAGCACGATCGCGGTCTGGAAATAGTCCTGCGCGTCGCCTGAAAGAACTTCGGTGAAGCCGACCAGTGCGGCGCCCAGCGCGATCGCCGCGAGCACACCCGCGCCGACGCCCGCCCACAGATAAGGCAAGCCGCGCCGCGCATTCTCGTCGCCGTTCTTCAGCCACGCATACAGGATGCCGACGACCAGCAGCGCCTCGACACTCTCCCGCCACACCACGAACATCACCTGACCCATCAAAGCCTCCAACCGCATTGCAGGGAGCGCCTGCGCGCTCCCGATCCTTGCCCGTGTGACCGTGGACATCGGCCGACTGCCCGAACCGGTGCCCGCAATTTCTGCTTTGCTACCGCTGCCCTGCTGCTCTTACTTCGCGACGATCACGCCTTGCGCCTGCTGGTGAAAATCGTCGAAGAACTTGTACTCGCCCGGCGACAGCGGCGCGATCACGACAAACGACGACGCGCCGGGCGCCAATACCTTTTCCTTGCGCAGTTCGACGCTCTCGAACTCGGCGGCGCCCTTGCCGACGTTATGCACTTCGATCTTGATACGCTGGCCGGAAGGCACTTCGATGCGAGCCGGGATCAGTTTGCCGTCGTTCATCTGGAGCTGGAACGTCGGCAGATCGGCAGCGTACGCGACATCGACCACAGCAGCCGAACCGACGAGCGACACCGCCGCGATTGCCGCACGCACCATCCTGTTGTTAAGTCTCATGCATCATCCCTGAAGCTTCGCTTAAGAACGCGCGGCGCCGCGCGCCACGCGTTATCGTCGAGTCATGCGACTCGCTGCGTTCCTGCGTTTGCGCGTTCCCGCGCTCGATACCCGCGCTCGATACCCGCGCTTAATACCCGCCCTTCTTGCCGATGCCGGCGAACGTGAAGTCGTAATCGAGCGTGAACGGCTTGAACCACGGACCCACGCCGGTTTCCTTGTCGATGTGACGGCCGAACGCCATATGGCCCGTCTGCATCGGCGGCTCGACGATCAGCTTCAGGTGATACTTGCCCGGTCCCGACAGTTTCACGTTGTCGCCGTAGTGCGGGCCGTCGTTCGCGACCATCGCCATCAGATCGCCCTTCTGCGACCAGCTCGAACCGTTCTTCGTCAGTTCGTAATGCACCTGCAGGTACGGCATCCAGTCGCCTTCCGCAAAGCCGGTCGGATTGTTCTTGACCGCATGGATGTCGGCTTCGAGGTGAACATCCGAATCCGACGCCTTGCGCATCATCCCTTCAGGATCCATCGTGATCGGCTGCAGATACACGGCGCCGATTTCCATACCGCCCTGAATCTGCTGCTTGCCGATCGGGTACTCGGCGGCCGCGGCCGGCAAGGCAACAGCCGCGGCAACGGCGAAAACACCACTGCACAAAATTGACGAAACGCGCATTGAAACTCCTTTGTTTTTGTAAGTCGTAGCGGACCGTCACGACCTGCCATGACGATTCACGCGAGGACTTTCCTGTTACCGCCGGCCACGAGTGCCGGCCACGACCGCCGACTGCGTGCTCACTGCGAACCTCATTGCAAACCTCATTGCAAACTTCTGCGACTGCGAAACCAGTAAATAACGGTAATGCGAACCATTCTCAATACTTGTCGCGAGTTTATCACTGTTCTGTTTCCGGGACAAATGCAAATGTGCTGGAAACCTAATCGCGACAGGGGTTTACGGGGAGCGTGTAGTCGTCTTGCCGGAGTAAAACAGGAAGTGAAACCAGGAGGTCGCGCCACGTGCGGCGCGATGCCGCACGCAGCGTAACCGAAGGAGATTTCATTTCGTCAGTCGGTGCCGGTCAGATGGTCGCCGACGTTCGCGCCGAATACGCGCCGGCGCAACAGCGCGAGCTGATCGCGCGCCTGCGCCGCCTTTTCGAATTCGAGGTTCTTTGCGTAGTCCATCATCTGCTTTTCGATGCGTTTGATTTCCTTTGCGAGCTGCTTTTCGGACATGTCCTCGAACTTCGCGCGCTGTTGCTGCTCGCGCAGTTCGGTGCGCGCTTCGTCCGCGTTGTAGACGCCATCGATAATGTCCTTGATCCGCTTGACCACGCCGCGCGGCACGATGCCCATCTGCGCGTTGTAGGCGATCTGCTTCGCGCGCCGCCGCTCGGTTTCGTCGATCGCGCGGCGCATCGAATCCGTAACGTTGTCCGCATACAGAATCGCCTTGCCGTTCACGTTACGCGCGGCGCGGCCGATCGTCTGGATCAGCGAGCGCTCGGCGCGCAGAAAGCCTTCCTTGTCCGCATCGAGAATCGCGACGAGCGACACTTCGGGGATGTCGAGCCCCTCGCGCAGCAGGTTGATGCCGACGAGCACATCGAACGTGCCAAGCCGCAGATCGCGGATGATTTCGACGCGCTCGACCGTATCGATGTCGCTGTGCAGATAGCGCACCTTGACGCCGTGGTCCGCGAGGAACTCGGTCAGCTGTTCGGCCATGCGTTTCGTCAACACCGTGACGAGCACGCGCTCGCCGGCCTTCACACGCTCGTTGATTTCGCCGAGTACGTCGTCGACCTGGCTGCGCGCCGGGCGCACTTCGATCTCCGGATCGACGAGGCCGGTCGGCCGCACGACCTGCTCGGCCACCTGGCCCGCGGTCTTCTTTTCGTAGTCCGCAGGCGTCGCCGACACGAACACGACCTGACGCATCTTGCGCTCGAACTCATTGAACTTGAGCGGCCGGTTGTCGAGCGCCGAAGGTAGCCGGAAGCCGTAATCGACGAGGTTTTCCTTGCGCGCGCGATCGCCGTTGTACATGCCGTTCAACTGACCGATCAACACGTGCGACTCGTCGAGCAGCATCAGCGCATCGGGCGGCAGATAGTCGACGAGCGTCGGCGGCGGCTCGCCCGGCAGCGCACCGGAGAAATGCCGCGAGTAGTTCTCGATGCCTTTGCAGAAGCCGAGTTCCTGCAGCATCTCGAGGTCGAAGCGCGTGCGCTGCTCGAGCCGCTGCGCTTCGACGTGCTTGCCTTGCGAATGGAAGAACTCGAGCCGCTCGCGCAATTCGGCCTTGATCGTTTCGACGGCGCGCATCACGGTTTCTCGCGGCGTGACATAGTGCGACGACGGATAGACGGTAAAACGCGGAATCTTTTGGCGCACACGGCCCGTGAGCGGATCGAACAGCTGCAGCGTGTCGATTTCGTCGTCGAAGAGCTCGATGCGTACGGCCATTTCGGCGTGCTCGGCCGGAAACACGTCAATCGTATCGCCGCGCACGCGGAATGTGCCGCGCTGGAAATCGGCCTCGTTGCGCGTGTACTGCATCGCGATCAGCCGCGCGATCACCTCGCGCTGCCCCAGCCGATCGCCGGTTCTGAGCGTGAGAATCATCTGGTGGTATTCGGATGGGTTGCCGATACCGTAGATCGCCGACACGGTCGCGACGATCACCACGTCGCGACGCTCCATCAGGCTTTTCGTTGCCGACAGGCGCATCTGTTCGATGTGCTCGTTGATCGACGAGTCCTTCTCGATGAACAGGTCGCGCTGCGGCACATACGCTTCCGGCTGGTAGTAATCGTAGTACGAGACGAAGTACTCGACCGCATTGCGCGGAAAGAACTCGCGAAACTCCGCGTACAGCTGCGCGGCGAGCGTCTTGTTCGGCGCGAACACAATGGCCGGGCGGCCAAGCCGCGCGATCGTGTTCGCCATCGTGTAAGTCTTGCCGGAGCCGGTCACGCCGAGCAGCGTCTGGAACGACAGTCCGTCTTCGACGCCTTCGACGAGCGTCTGGATGGCCGTCGGCTGGTCGCCGGCCGGCGCATACGGCTGATAGAGCTTAAACGGCGAGCCTTCGAACGAGACGAATTTGGATTCGTCTAGCGTGTCGTCGACTTCACGCAGGTGATGTTCGGACATGAGGGCGGCATCCTGGGCCGAAAGCAAACGACTATTCTAGCGATTTGCGAAGCGGCAAGCTGTGAGTTGAAGGCGGTTTGAGCGCGGATCTGGATACGGTCGCGTGGCCCGGTGGTTGGATTCAGGCTTATTAGCGTTCCGGGGCGGCATTTGTGTCGCTAAAGGCGCTTGGTACGGCGGGCTATGGGCCGGCTTGTGGCTTGCTTGTGGCCTGCTAGTACCGCTTGCTTGCGAACCCTGTTTCCGCGCTTCAAGCGGGTACCGCATGAGTAGTGATCCGGCACTCAAAACCATCCCGAAACCGCTCAAAACCCGCTCAAAACCCGCTCAAATCCACGCTGAAACCGCGGCAAACCCGTGCAAACCGTCACGCAATGCGCTGGCCGCGAACGCCCCGCGCGGCGCGTTATCGCCCGCGACACGACAAGCCGCGCAAGCTTGCATATGTGGTCATCGTGCTGCATTCCAACAGATTCGCGCCGAAAACCGCTCGCGGATTCGCTACAATGGCGCGTTGCGCTTCGCCCGCGCGTCACCTGGTTGCATTTTGCGTGGTGGCAAGCCATGCGCTCGCAAGCGCCGATCTAGCCGATTGAGAAGCTGTCCCGTCGCCGTCTTCCTTTTCACTACTGCCGAACCATCATGTCTCTCTTTTCCGCTGTCGAACTTGCCCCCCGCGACCCGATCCTGGGCCTCAACGAAGCCTTCAACGCCGATCCGCGCCCGACCAAGGTCAATCTCGGCGTAGGCGTCTACACGAATGAGGAAGGCAAGATTCCGCTGCTGCGTGCAGTGCGCGACGCGGAAAAGGCACGCATCGAAGCGGCACTGCCGCGCGGCTACCTGCCGATCGAAGGCATCGCCGCTTATGACGCAGCGGTCCAGCAGCTGCTGCTCGGCAAGGACTCGCCGCTCGTCGCGGCCGGCCGCGTCATCACCGCGCAAGCGCTCGGCGGCACCGGCGCGCTGAAAATCGGCGCGGATTTCCTCAAGCGTCTGAACCCGTCGGCCAAGGTGGCGATCAGCGACCCGAGCTGGGAGAATCACCGCGCGCTGTTCGAGAATGCCGGCTTCGAGGTGATCTCGTACCCGTACTACGATGCAAAGACGAACGGCGTCAATTTCGAAGGCCTGCTGACGGCGCTGAACGGCTATGCGCCGGGCACGATCGTCGTGCTGCACGCATGCTGCCACAACCCGACCGGCGTCGATCTGACGGCCGACCAGTGGCGCCAGATCGTCGAAGTCGTGAAGGCGCGTCAGCTCGTGCCGTTCCTCGATATCGCGTATCAGGGCTTCGGCGACGGTATCGAGGCAGACGCGGCCGCCGTGCGTCTCTTTGCGCAGTCGGAACTGAACGTGTTCGTGTCGTCGTCGTTTTCGAAGTCGTTCTCGCTGTATGGCGAGCGCGTCGGCGCACTGTCGATCATCACGAACAGCAAGGAAGAAGGCTCGCGCGTGCTGTCCCAATTGAAGCGTGTGATCCGCACGAACTATTCGAACCCGCCGACGCACGGCGGCTCGATCGTCGCGGCCGTGCTCGGTTCGCCGGAGCTGCGCGCAACATGGGAAGCGGAACTCGGCGAAATGCGCGAGCGTATCCGCGCGATGCGCAACGGGCTCGTCGAGCGCCTGCAGGCCGCTGGCGTCGATCGCGATTTCAGTTTCGTCAACGTGCAACGCGGCATGTTCTCGTACTCGGGGCTGACGGCTGCCCAGGTCGATCGTCTGCGCGAAGAGTTCGGCATCTATGCAGTCAGCACCGGACGCATCTGCGTCGCGGCGCTCAACACGCGCAACCTCGATGTCGTGGCGAACGCGATCGCGCACGTGTTGAAGTAAAGCCGCCGGTCGTACCGGGTGGCCGGGTTATGCGGCCCCGCTTTGGTCGACGCGACGTGTGAAGGCGAAAAGAGTAAAAGCGGAAGCGGCACTGTGAAGCGGTGCCGCTTTTTCTTTGCTCGTTCACCTTGCGCTTTTGCTCTACGCTTTTTTGCGATACCTCGTGCTTCGACCGTCGCCCTGCTCGCCCTGGCGAATATCAACGTACGTCGCGATGAATATCGTGCGTGACGAAGCCCGAGTCGTTGTCCGGCATATCGAGCCAACCAGGCTGCGCAAGCGACGCGCGAATGTCTTCGAGTCCGCTTTGCCAGTGTTCCCGCATCGTCGACAAGCCGAACTGATAGTCCTTGTAGTGCCCTTCGTACTCCTTGTTCCGGTAGATCAGATGGATCACGTTGTAGCGCTTCGAGCACGATAGCTCGTCGGCCAGCTTGCACCACGGGTCGTTGCGATGCTCTGGCGCGACACGATCGAGCAGTTCGCGCAGCACGTGCCTGAAACGCTGCGTGCGCTGCATCGTGTCTGTGACGTAGCGCGTGCGGCTCGAATACTGGATGTCCTTGACGCGCCCCTGCACATCGGTGATGTTGTCCGGCACCGGGCCGATCGCACTCCATAAATCGACCTGAAATGCGAGCGTATCGCGCCGCGGCGTGGTTTGCGCGACCTGATAGAGCGGCGTGTTCGACATCAGCCCGCCATCCCAGTAGTACTGCCCGTCGATCTCGACAGCGCCGAAGCCCGGCGGTAACGCGCCGGAGGCCATGAAATGCTCCGGCTTCAGCACCGTGTTCGGGTGCATGTTGTCGAAGTACGAGAAGTTACCGGTGCCGACGTTGACCGCCCCGACCGATACGCGCATCTCGCCCGAGTTGATGCGATCGAAATCGCAGAGCCGCTCGAGCGTCGCTTTCAACGGCGTGGTGTCGTAAAAGCTCGCGACTTGCGGCGGGCCGGACACGGTCGGCAGCGGCGGCGGAAAGCGCGGCACGAAAAAGCCCTTCTGCCCGTCGACGATCGCACCGACGGCTTGCATCGCGGTGAACGCCTTGCGGACCGCCTCGGTGGAATTGAAAAATGCGTGCTCGACGAATGGCGGCAGCGGCGGCCCGAACGCAGGCTGGCAGATGGTCTCCCAGAACTCGAGCAGCCGCTCGACGCGATGCTCGGGCGCATTGCCGGCGATGATCGCCGTATTCAATGCGCCGATCGAGATACCGGCGAGCCAGTTCGGCACAATACCCGCCTCGTGGAGCCCCTGGTACACGCCTGCCTGATACGCGCCGAGCGCGCCGCCGCCTTGGAGCATCAGCGCGATCGTTTCGTACTGCGGCAACTCGAGGCGACCGCTCGCGCGTGCACCGGCCACTGCGTCGGCCGCCGCACTGGCAGCGGTGCCGCCGCCTGCCGCACCGGCGGGCTCGCCGCTACCTTCGCCGGCCACGCCCGCGCGAGCCTGTTTGACGTTGCTGACGTTGCGTTGTGCCATTCGCGCTCTCCATGGTTATTGCATGTACCAGCCGTGGCTCACGATAAACGACTGCCCGGTCAATGCCGCTGTCGGGAAGGCCGACAGGAACAGCACTGTCTGCGCGACATCTTCGACGGTCGTAAACACGCCGTCCACCGTGCCGCCCAGCATCACGCGCTTGACGACTTCTTCTTCGCTGATGCCGAGCTCCTTCGCCTGCTCGGGAATCTGCTTGTCGACGAGCGGCGTGCGCACGAAGCCCGGGCAAACCACATGCGAGCGCACGTTATGCTTCGCGCCTTCCTTGGCGAGCACGCGTGCGAGACCGAGCAGCGCATGCTTGGCAGCCACGTACGCGGACTTCAGCGGCGACGCTTCATGCGAATGCACCGAGCCCATGTAGATCACGACACCGCCGCGATCGTCCTTGTACATGTGCTTGAGCGCCGCTTTCGTGGTGAGGAACGCACCATCGACGTGAATGGCTTGCATCTTTTTCCAGTCGGAGAACGCGTAGTTCTCGATCGGGTTAACGATCTGGATGCCGGCATTTGAAACCAGGATGTCGACCGAGCCCAATTCGGCCGCAACCTTGTCGATGCCTTGATTGACGGCGTCTTCGTTCGTCACATCCATCGCGACACCGATGGCCTTGCCGCCCGCCTTCGTGATTTCATCGGCAACGGCGTTCGCACCGTCCTGGTTCAGGTCGGCAATCGCGACGGCCGCGCCCGCTTGCGACAGCGTCAACGCGATCTGTTTGCCGATGCCGCTTGCCGCGCCGGTGACGACCGCGACCTTGCCCGTGAGACTCGTATTCAGTGACGACATCCAGAACCTCCATGCAGTAGATGAACAATGAAACCATGACGCACGTGCGCCGTGAAGCTAGCCGAACGGCATATGCCATCCGGCTGAATGTTGCACTGCAGCCAGCGCTGCTATTGTGCATGAACCTGAATGCGCAAAGCACGAGTCACGTATCGCGCGGATTCGGATTAAGCTAAGCGGTTTCAAGTACTGCTTGAATCAACCGTATGCATACCAAAGGGGAAAGGCATGAACTATCGTCGTCTGGGCCGATCGGGCCTGCAGATCAGCGAATTGTCGATCGGCTCGTGGATCACGTACGGCAATCAGGTGGACCGTCGCCTCGCGCGTGAATCGCTCGCTGCGGCACGCGACGCCGGCATCAATTTCTTCGATAACGCGGAAGTCTATGCAGGTGGCAAGTCAGAAGAAATCATGGGCCATGCGCTCAAGGAACTCGCGTGGCCGCGCGTCAGCTACGTTGTCTCCACGAAGTTCTTCTGGGGCCTCAATGAAGCGCCGAACCAGTATCACACGCTGAATCGCAAGTACCTGATGAACGCGATCGATGGCTCGCTTGCGCGCCTGCAGCTCGACTATGTCGATCTCGTGTTCTGCCATCGTCCCGATCCCCATACGCCGATCGAGGAAACGGTCTGGGCAATGAGCGACATCATTTCGCGCGGCAAGGCGCAATACTGGGGTACGTCCGAATGGAGCGCCGATGAAATCCGCGCGGCGTACGAAATAGCCGAGCGGCATCATCTGCACAAGCCCGTCATGGAACAGCCGCAGTACAACCTCTTTTGCCGCAAACGTGTCGAGGAAGAGTACAGCCGCCTTTACGAGGACATCGGTCTCGGCTTGACGACATGGAGCCCGCTTGCATCGGGCCTGCTGACCGGCAAATACCGCAATGGCGTGCCGGCCGGCAGCCGCGCGGAACTGCAGGGTTTCGACTGGCTGCGCAGCGCGGTAACCGACACGAACAAGAACAGCATTGTCGGCAAGCTCGGCAACGTCGCCGACGAACTCGGCTGCTCGCTCGCGCAACTGGCGCTCGCGTGGATCCTGACGAACCCGAACGTGAGCACCGTCATCACTGGTGCGTCGCGCGTCGAACAGATCGGCGAAAACATGAAGGCGCAAGATGTCGCCGCGAAGATTACACCGGAAATCAAGAAGCGCATCGAGGCGATCGTCGGCGAGTCGTATCAATGAGCTTCGCTCGAACGTAACACCGCAACGCCGGGACGTCGCCGCTGAAAGCCGAATGCACCGGACCATCGCGCATCGCGCGGCGTCGCGCGCTACCGGCGGCGCGTACTACCGTACTACAATACGCGCCCGCGTTGGACGAACCCTCAACGTACAAACCATGCGTCGCCGGTCGGAACGGCCGGCACGTGCCTATCTGTTTCTGGACACCCGCCCCGGATCGATCCAACATGCTCAGCTATCGACACGCCTTCCATGCGGGCAATCATGCCGACGTACTGAAGCACGCCGTACTCGTGCAGTTGCTCAAATACCTTGCTCAGAAAGACAAGGCCTACTGGTACATCGACACGCATGCCGGCGCCGGCGTTTATGCACTGAAGGAAGGCTACGCCGCCAAGTCCACCGAGTCGGCAAGCGGCATCGTGAAGCTGTGGAAACGCACCGACCTGCCCCCTGTGCTTGCCGAGTACGTCGAGGAAGTATCGGCGCTCAATCCGGACGGCGAGCTTCGCTACTACCCGGGCTCGCCTTATCTCGCATGGCGTCTGATGCGCGCGCAGGACAGGATGCGTCTCTTCGAGCTGCACAGCACCGAAATCGACGTGCTACGGCACAACTTCCGCGACGCGGGCAAGCGGGCCATGCTATTCGCGGGCGATGGGCTCGAAGGCATCAAGCCGCTGTTGCCGCCGGCGCCAAGACGGGGGCTCGTGCTGATCGATCCGTCGTATGAGGACAAACGCGATTACTCGCGCACGCTCAGTTGCATCGAAGACGGTCTGAAGCGGTTTGCGACGGGCACGTACGCGGTCTGGTATCCGCAGGTCGCGCGGCCCGAATCCCAGCGATTCGCGGAGCAGCTCAAGCGCTTGCAGGAGAAGAACTGGATGCATCTGTCGCTGACGGTCTCCAGCCAGCCGGCCGATGGTTTCGGCCTGTTCGGCAGCGGCATGTTCATCGTGAACCCGCCGTACACACTGCCGAATGCGATGAAGGAAACCATGCCCTGGCTTGTAGAAGCGTTAGGGCAGGACAAAGCGGCGCAATTCAAGGTCGAGTTCCGGCTCGATTAGATCGACGGTCTACCGTTGCCGAGGCCACCGCCAGTCTTTCCGCAAAACAGCCTGCGCCGTTTTCGTTGATGCCGCGCGCGACGCTATTGAGGCAGCCGCGGCTGTGGCGTCGGACGTGGCGCTTGCTGGCCGCCCGCGTGGGGCGGTCTGCCGCCATTCGCCGTGTTGGTCGGCAGGTTGATGTATGGCGCGACGTAAATCGGCGTCGACTGGTTATACGGTGCAAGCTGCGCGGGTTGGGCTGCGGGCGCGGCCTGCACGATCGGCTCCTGCGAGAGCGGTGCGTTTTGCAGCACGATGCCGCTCTGGCCATCGCTGATGCCATGTTGCGTGTCGAGGATCAGTGGTTGTCCGCCGCCCGCGGCGAAGGCTGTCGAAGCAACGAGCGCGCTCGCCAGCAGCATCGAGGCCGTGGTGGGGAGCGCGAAGCGGATCGAGCTGATGTTGCGCATGAATGAGCAAGCCCGGTGACTAGGCCAAAAGTAAAGACATCAACGAAGTCGACTGCAAGACCAACAAAAATACAAGCAGAGGTACAAGCAGATGCGCTAGCGAGACACGAGCGCCTATATCAAAAAAACCGCTTTACCTTACCGCAGTGGCAACGTTCAGACTAGTGAATATTAAGTGTACGGGTGCCAGAAACGACAAAGCCCCGCAGAGCGGGGCTTGATTAACGACTGCATTGCGCCTTCGGACTGCCTTACAGCGAATAGCCGCCCTTTTCGAGTTCGCGGATCCGCTGTTCCAGCTGAACGATATCGGCCGATTCGGCCAGATACGTTTCGCGACGGCTTTGCTCAGCGGTTTCGAACCAGTTGCTCAGTTTTTCGACAATGTACGCGATCATGATGCTTCTCCAAGGACCAGTATGAATCCCCGGTGGATTGGACGTCAGGGATTTCCCGTAAAAGGGTTAACCCGCATTATAGCCTTACGCTGCGCGTCCGCCAGTGAAATGCCTGACTTGCGTGCATTCCGATTTGGAATGGTGCGTCTGCTTTGCGACCGTAAGCATTTGATTCGCTGTCTATTTTTGATGACCAAGCGCAAAACGGCAGTTCGGGGAATCAAAAATCGCACCACTGTTGTGCAACACGCCATACAGCGATGAACGGCGATCCATCCCCACCAATCGGTCAATTGCCGTGGCATCCGCCACTGTCGCTCGCTGCGAGCCGCTCGATGATGGGGCAATCGGGCCGATCGTCACCGTGGCAATGATCCGCGAGATGGGAAAGCGTGTCGCGCATCTCTGTCAGTTCGGCAATCCGCCGGTCGAGCTCCGCAACGTGTTCGAGTGCGATCGCCTTGACTTCGGCGCTGGCGCGCGAGCGATCGTGCCACAGCGCAAGGAGGCGGCGAATGTCGTCGACGAGAAAACCGAGGCGTCGCGCCTGGCGGATAAAGCGCAACGAATGCACTTCCTGCGTTCCGTACACGCGATAGCCAGCCGGCGTGCGCTCCCTCGCCGCCAGCAGGCCGACACTTTCGTAGTAGCGGATCATTTTCGCCGTGACGCCCGACGCGCGAGCGGCTTCGCCAATATTCATGTCACTTGTTCCCGTTTCATCACTTTGCCGTCTGATCCTACACCTTCCCATGATGGGAAGCTCATCCTCGCGGTCTCACCGGGGCTTAATTAGGATCCGCCAGGCATAATCCAACCGTCGTCTTACCTGTTTGCCTAAGGAGTTTCGAATGACCATCGAATTCAACGTGGAAGGCATGAGTTGCCAGCATTGCGTGTCGGCCGTTACCCAGGCGATTCGCGAACGCGACGCAGCCGCGCATGTCAGCGTCGATCTGGCGGCAGGCAAGGTCTCCGTCGAATCGTCCGCATCGGTCGAGAGCTTGAAAGAGGCCATCGACGACGCCGGCTACACGGTCGTCGCCGTCGCGAACCAGTGACAGAGGAAAACCCGCCCGGGACTGACGACACATGTACAAGGTCGCATTAATCGGTGCATCGGGGCTGCTGGGCCGCGCCGTTGCGCAACGCCTGTCGCAACGGAATGACTGGCAGGTCGTGCAAACGGCGTTCGCGCATGCCGAGGCACCGCAAGTCGTGCTCGATATCCGCGATGAAAATGCGATTACCCGCTTCGTCGATGAGCAGGCACCAGACGCGATCGTGATCGCCGCGGCCGAACGGCGTCCCGATGTTTGCGAGAACGATCCCGCGCTCGCTCGCGCGTTGAACGTCGAAGCGGTGCGTGCAATTGCAGGTGCGGCGCGACGGCACGGCGCGTGGGTGCTGTCGATTTCGACCGACTACGTGTTCGACGGCACGCGGCCGCCCTATCGTCACGATGCGCCTGCGGCGCCGATCAACGCCTACGGCCGCAGCAAGCTCGAAGGCGAGCGGGCGCTGTTCGATGCGACGAACAATGGCTGCGTGCTCCGCTTGCCGTTGCTGTACGGGCCGATCGTCAGCTGGCAGGAGTCGGCGGTAACGAGCCTCGTGCCGGCGATCGCCGCTTCGGCTAGCGCCGCGGCGTGTCCGGCGGTGATGGACGCATGGGCAACGCGCTATCCGACGTTCACCCCGGACGTCGCGATCGTGATCATGCAAATGCTCGAGCGGCATGCGCGCGGCGAGCCCGTGTGCGGCATTACGCAATGGTCGGGCGACGAACCGATGACGAAGTACGACATCGCATGCCGGCTCGCCAAGGCGCTCGAACTCGATGCGCAGTCGATGCCGCCGCAGTCGATGCCGCCGCAGTCGATGCCACCGCAGCTGACGCCACCGCAGCTGACGCCACAATACGCGCCGGCTGACGCGACGCCTCGTCCGCGCGATTGCCACCTCGACTCGAGCGTGCTCGAAGCGCTCGGCATCGGACGCCGCACACCTTTCGATGTCGCGATCCGGCAGGTGCTGGCCGATTTTCCATGGCGCGGCGCTGCGGCCTGAGTGCTGTGGCCTGAGTGCTGCTACATGAGCGCAACTCGTGGTGCGCCGCGACGCGTGAGGTAGCGCGCATGCCGTGCCTGCCGGTGCGCTCGCGCGCGTCTTTGCGTCACAGTCTTCGGGATGCCGCGCGATTTTCGTCGCGTGCAGACACACCGGTTCAATGGTTGAATGGGCCGCACACGCGCATCATTGCGGCGCCCGCTTTCTTGCCGGCAACGCCCATCAGCAAAAGTCGCGACTCGTCGACTGCAATCCGCCGAGCAGATGCGACATATCGACAAGCCGATGCGCAACGAGATGCCGCACTTCGCCTTCGCATTGCCAGACGCCATACACTGCAAGCAGCGACGCGCCCAGCAGCTCCTTGCGCTGCGCTTCGACAAGCTTCGGCCATACGATCACATTGATATTGCCGGTTTCGTCCTCGATCGTGACGAAGATCACGCCTTTCGCGGTGCCCGGCTGCTGCCGCACCGTGACGATGCCGCAGCCGCGCGCGAGCCGGCCGTTGCGATACGTGTTGAGCGTCGCGGCCGGCATCAACCGGTGTTCGAGCAATTGCGGTCTGAGCAGCTCGAGCGGATGGCGGCCGAGCGTGAGGCCCGCGGACCGATAGTCCGCGACGATGTCCTGCGCTTCCGACGGCGCGCCCAGCGCGGGCGTTTCGTCCGTGACCGCGGTGCCCGCCAGCATGTCCTTGTCCGGCACCGCAGCCACCGACTGCCACAACGCCGCGCGACGATTGCCGGCGAGCGTCGCAAGCGCATTCGCATCGGCCAGCACATGCAGATCGCGACGGTCGAGCTGTGCGCGGTGCGCGAGATCGTGCACGCTGACGAATGGCCGCACCGCGCGTGAAATCTCGATGCGTTCCGCCGCGCCATCCTTCATTCCGCGCAGTAACGAGAGTCCGAGACGCACCGCGGGACGTGCTTCGCCTGCGAGTGTTTCGAGCGACGCATCCCAGCCGCTCACCATGACATCGACCGGCAACACCTTGACGCCATGACGCTTCGCGTCCTGTACGAGCTGCGACGGCGAATAAAAGCCCATCGGCTGACTGTTCAGCAACGCAGCGAGAAATGCCTCGGGCTCATGACACTTGAGCCAGCTGCTCGCGTAAACGAGCAACGCAAAGCTGGCGGCATGACTCTCCGGGAAACCGTACTCGCCGAACCCTTTGATCTGCTCGAAGATCGAGTCAGCGAAATCTTTTTCATAGCCACGCTCCAGCATGCCGCTGACGATGCGGTCATAGTATTTCTGCAGGCCGCCCTTGCGCTTCCAGGCCGCCATCGAGCGGCGCAGCTGATCGGCTTCGCCCGGCGTGAAGCCGGCCGCGATAATCGCCACCTGCATCACCTGCTCCTGGAAAATCGGCACGCCGCACGTGCGGCCGAGCGCGACTCTCAGCGCGTCGCTCGGATAGGTTTCAGGCTCGAGCTTTTGCCGCCGCCGCAGATACGGATGCACCGCCCCGCCCTGAATCGGCCCCGGCCGCACGATCGCGACTTCGATCACGAGGTCGTAGAACTCTCTGGGCTGCAGGCGCGGCAACATGCTCATCTGCGCACGCGATTCGATCTGGAACACACCGACCGTGTCGGCGCGCGAGATCATCCTGTATGTTTCCTTGTCTTCGGGCGGAATCGATTGCATTTCGAAGTCTTCGCCGCGCCGCTGCGCAACGAAATCGAGCGCGCGCCGAATTGCCGACAGCATGCCAAGCGCAAGCACATCGACCTTCAGCAGACCGAGCGATTCGAGATCGTCCTTGTCCCATTCGATCACCGACCGGTCCGCCATCGCCGCATTCTCGACCGGCACGAGCCGTGTCAGCTTGCCGCGGCTGATCACGAAACCGCCCGAATGCTGTGACAGATGCCGCGGAAAATTGAGCAGTTGCGATGCGAGTTTCGCCCACATCTGGATCAACGGCGTTTGCGGATCGAGGCCCGCCTCTTCGAAACGCTTCAGCAGATCGCTGCTCGAATCGAACCAGTGATGCGTCTTCGCCACCTTGTCGACGATCTGCGAATCGATGCCGAGCGCCTTGCCGGTCTCCCGCAGCGCACCGCGCGGCCGGTAGGTGGATACCGCAGCGGCGATCGCCGCGCGGTCGCGGCCATATTTGTTATAGATGTACTGAATGACTTCCTCGCGCCGCTGATGCTCGAAATCGACGTCGATATCCGGCGGCTCGCCGCGTTCTTTCGAAATGAAACGCTCGAACAGCATGTTGCCGCGTGCCGGGTCCACTTCGGTAATGCCGAGGCAGTAGCAAACCGCGGAGTTCGCCGCGGAACCGCGCCCCTGACACAGAATGTGCTGGCTGCGTGCGTAACGCACGATGTCGTACACCGTGAGGAAGTACGACTCGTAGTTCATATCCGCGATCAGCGCGAGTTCGTATTCGAGCTGTTGCTGCACTTCGTATGGAATCCCCGATGCAAAACGCCGATGCGCGCCCTTGTAGGTTTCCTGCCTCAAATACGTGGTCGGCGTGTAGCCCGCGGGCACGATCTCATCGGGATACTCATAACGAAGGCTATCGAGCGAGAACGTGCAGCGCGTGAGCAGGCTCATCGTCTCGCGCACCGTATGCTCGGGATAAAGATTCGCGATGCGCACACGCGAACGCAGATGCTGTTCCGCATTCGGCGCGAGATCGTAGCCGCATTCGCGCACCGGTTTGCCGGCACGAATCGCCGTCAAGGTGTCCTGCAACGGCTTGCGCGAGCGCACGTGCATCACGACATGACCAAGCGCGACGACCGGCACCCGCTGACGATCCGCCACATATTCAACCGAGCCGCGATGAATATCGTCCATTGCGCGCTGATGCAGCACGAGGCCCACCCATGCACGATCGGGAAACGTCTCATCGAGCCATGCGATTTGCGCATCGAGCGTTTCTTCTTTGGCCGGAAATTCCGGCACCAGAATCGCAAGACAGTCGGGCATGCCGCGCAGATGCGCGTGATCGCGATCGGGCCGCGACAGATCGTGCGGCGTCAAACGGTACTCGCCCTTTGGCGCACGCGTGCGCGCAAGCGTGATCAACTCGGACAGATTGCCGTATCCCTCGCGATTCTGCGCGAGCAGAATCAGCCCGAATGCGGGCGATCCGTCGGCATTGCGCAGTTGAAAATACGAGCCGATGACGAGCGGCAGATTCATTTCCTTCGCCGCGACATGTGCGCGAACGACGCCGGCAAGCGAGCATTCGTCGGTGATCGCGAGTCCTGAATAGCCCAGTTCCAATGCACGCTGCACCAGTTCCTCCGCATGCGATGCGCCGTGCAGGAACGTGAAATTCGAGAAGCAGAACAGCTCTGCATAGGCCGGCAATGTGTACGACACAGCGGACGGTTCGATGAAAGAGCCATCGGCGGACGGCGGCACGGCGGGCGGGACAATGGTCGAGGCCATGGTGCGTTGTGTTCCCGTTGTGTTCCGTCAGCCGAACAGGCCATGCAGGAACCAGCGCTGTTCCTCATCAGCGGCTGTACGGCTGCCGACACGCTCGAGGTATATCCAGTAACAGCTGAGATCCTCTGCCTGCATGACGTAGTAATCGCGCGTCACGAAGCCGTTGTCGAACCAGCCGGCTTCGATCCGCTCGGCCGGAGACACCTTGCGCAGCGGCGAACCGTAGAACGGACGGTTCTCGCGCATCAGGAGCCGCACCGGCGTTTCCAGCAGCCATGTCGGGCGCGGCAAGCCCTGCGGCAAAACGATTTTCTTCTCCTGATCGGCGACCGGCACCCAGCGGTTCGCAATTTCAGGCCGATAATCGGCCGTCGGTGCGGAACGCAACACGTTTTCCGGGCCGAGACGCGCGATCAGCAATTCGAGCAGACGCGCGTGGTCTTCCAGCGTGCCGCCCGGCTCCGGGAAAAGATTGTCGTTGGCCTGTTTCGCCGATGCGATTTTCGTCGCATCGAGCCGCAACGCAATGGCGGCCGCTGGCAGTTCCGCGCGATGCAGACGCTCTTTCACGAGCCGCAACAAGTGCTCCTCGCGCCATGCCGGTTCGCCGAGCGCAATGTCGATCAGCGTCGGCTCGAGCGCCTGTCTACCCCGCTCGTGTTCGAAAGTGAGCGTCAATGCGGCGGCCGCGAGTTGCTTCGCACATAGCCAGCCACATAGTTGTACGAGCAACCGGTGCGCGGCAAATACCGCACCGTCCGCATGCTCAAGACGATCAGGTAACTCGATGCGCGCGGAAAAAGTGGGCGGCAATTCGAGCCAGTCGAACAGCTCGGGCGCAACGCCGAATGCACGATCGAGCGAGTCGAGCAGATGCTCGCCGCAACGACGCTGCAAGCCCGCGCGCGGCAGACGACGCACATCGGCAATCGATTCGCAGCCGAGCCCCGTGAACCAGTCGGCAAACGGACGGATCTCCGGCACCGCATGCATCGGCAATGGCGCGAGCGAGCGCTCGAGCGAACTGATTTGCAGCACTCTGCGATTGCCGTGCTTCGCGAGCAACCACGCGCCCTGGCCGGTCGGCGCCGCGCTGATGCGCGCGGTCAGGCCGAACGTATCGAGCAACGCCTTCGCCTGTCGGCACAGCGACAGCACGCCGCCGAAAAGCCGTAGGCTCGCACCGACTTCGACAATAACCGTCGCCTCGTCGAGCAAGGCGACATCCGGTGAGAACTTCATCAGTGCGATGCCGACTTCTTGCTGCACGGCGCTTTCGCGTGCGATGTCGCGGTCGTATAAACGCGTCTGCGGCGCGAGCGTGTGCACGCCTGCCCGCTTCATGCCAGGACGCACACCGGCCGCGCGGGCCGCGCGATCGACGATGACCACCACGCCCTTCTCCAGCACGGCACAGCCATGCTCCGCACCGGCCGCCGCGCCCTCACGCAGCCACTTCGGCTGGAAGACTTCGAGGGGCAGCTTCGGCAAATGAACGGCGAGAAAGACGCGCATGACGGGAATACAGAACAGGTGTGGGTTGCAGGGAAATCGACAGAGGCTGCGCGCGCGTGGGACCTCGTCGTTTCACTATGTCGACCATCAGGCCTTCCGCAGCCGGTCGTAAGGCCAGCCGTAACGGAGCCGGCGATGAGCCTTGTGCGGCCGTAAGCGGCCGGACCATGATGAACAGCGTCTCGGATGATTGAGCAGCCAGATGCAAACGCCGCAACGACGATGCTTTTACGTGCTGCACCCACAGCAGGACTGCGCCGCAACTGCCGGCCTGAAGCATCTGCTCGGCTGACCATAATGCGTCGGTGATCTTCGTCGCCTTGATCTGCAACAGCCGGTCGAGCGACAGACCGATGTAGTTCAGACCCGGCCCGTCCGGTATATGCGGCGGCTTGATCAGCGCGATGGGTCGATCATTGAGCAGACTGAGCGCGGGCCGCAGAAGCCGCATTTCGCCGACACCCGGCTGCTCCACCATCAGATCGACGAGTTCACCGAGTGGCCACCCGCCACCGGGCAATTCGGTGGACAGGACCGGATAACCCGTGTCGACCGTCTTCCCACGCCCGTGCGCAAGCTGCGACGCTCGCCAGAGCGCCGGATGAATCTCTTCGGCAGGGATAGCGACGGGGGACATTGGTCGTAGGAAAAACCTGTATATTTATACAGTATCCTACACGCAATTCAGCACTCTGAACTGGCACTTTTTGAGATGCGCGAAACGAGATTCAGCTGAAGTAAGACGCGAAGTGAGACGCGAAGTAAGACGATTAGCCAGCTTTCAGGCTCAGTTGAGATAATCACTGAAAGCGGTTAGTTGAAGAATTGAAGGGCCGGCTTAGGAAGAACTTGATGGGGCGATGGACAGCACACCGCATATCGGGAATTCGATACTCACAGAGTGCTAATCGGTTTCAGCCGGCAGTAAACGCATCAACCCCGCTTTTGAGGGCGGGGTTGGTGTTTTCAACTGAGGGGGAGCCTGACGATTACCTACTTTCACACGGGCAATCCGCACTATCATCGGCGTGGAGTCGTTTCACGGTCCTGTTCGGGATGGGAAGGGGTGGGACCGACTCGCTATGGTCATCAGGCATGACGGGTTGTCCTGCTGCGCGCGGGCAGCCGGACCAATCGGGAAGAAGCGTGGTGTAGCAGGGGGTGGGTTGTGTTGTCTGGCACAACGCGGCTCACTCGACCGTGTGTCTGCGCTGCCCCCTGACGGGGGTGGGGTCCTGGTAGATGCTGGAGCATTAACCATGACCGCAAAACACACCGGTTATAGGATCAAGCCTTACGGGCAATTAGTATCAGTTAGCTTAACGCATTACTGCGCTTCCACACCTGACCTATCAACGTCCTGGTCTTGAACGACCCTTCAAGGGGCTCGAAGCCCCGGGGATATCTCATCTCAAGGCGAGTTTCCCGCTTAGATGCTTTCAGCGGTTATCTCTTCCGAACATAGCTACCCGGCGATGCGACTGGCGTCACAACCGGTACACCAGAGGTTCGTCCACTCCGGTCCTCTCGTACTAGGAGCAGGTCCCTTCAAATATCCAGCGCCCACGGCAGATAGGGACCAAACTGTCTCACGACGTTTTAAACCCAGCTCACGTACCTCTTTAAATGGCGAACAGCCATACCCTTGGGACCGGCTACAGCCCCAGGATGAGATGAGCCGACATCGAGGTGCCAAACACCGCCGTCGATATGAACTCTTGGGCGGTATCAGCCTGTTATCCCCAGAGTACCTTTTATCCGTTGAGCGATGGCCCTTCCATACAGAACCACCGGATCACTATGACCTGCTTTCGCACCTGTTCGACTTGTCAGTCTCACAGTCAAGCACGCTTATGCCATTGCACTATCAGCACGATTTCCGACCGTACCTAGCGTACCTTCGTACTCCTCCGTTACACTTTGGGAGGAGACCGCCCCAGTCAAACTGCCTGCCATGCACTGTCCCCGAACCCGCTTCAGGGTCCAAGGTTAGAACCTCAAACAGATCAGGGTGGTATTTCAAGGACGGCTCCACTGAAACTGGCGTTCCAGCTTCGTAGCCTCCCACCTATCCTACACAGACCGGTTCAAAGTCCAATGCAAAGCTGCAGTAAAGGTTCATGGGGTCTTTCCGTCTAGCCGCGGGGAGATTGCATCATCACAAACACTTCAACTTCGCTGAGTCCCGGGAGGAGACAGTGTGGCCATCGTTACGCCATTCGTGCAGGTCGGAACTTACCCGACAAGGAATTTCGCTACCTTAGGACCGTTATAGTTACGGCCGCCGTTTACCGGGACTTCAATCAGGAGCTTGCACCCCATCATTTAATCTTCCGGCACCGGGCAGGCGTCACACCCTATACGTCCACTTTCGTGTTTGCAGAGTGCTGTGTTTTTATTAAACAGTCGCAGCCACCAGTTTATTGCAACCCCTTCACCCTCTGCGCGCAGGCGCATCAAGCTACAAGGGCGTACCTTATCCCGAAGTTACGGTACCAGTTTGCCGAGTTCCTTCTCCCGGGTTCTCTCAAGCGCCTTAGAATACTCATCTCGCCCACCTGTGTCGGTTTGCGGTACGGTCAATGTGAAACTGAAGCTTAGAGGCTTTTCCTGGAACCCCTTCCAGTTGCTTCGCTCCCGAAGGAGCTCGCGCCACGCCCTTGAATTACGTGCCCGGATTTGCCAGAGCACCTTCTCCAACGCAGCGACCGGGACTTCCAACACCCGGACAACCTTCCGCGATCCGTCCCCCCATCGCATTTCACACTGGTGCAGGAATATTGACCTGCTTCCCATCAGCTACGCATTTCTGCCTCGCCTTAGGGGCCGACTCACCCTACGCCGATGAACGTTGCGTAGGAAACCTTGGGCTTACGGCGAGGGGGCCTTTCACCCCCTTTATCGCTACTCATGTCAGCATTCGCACTTCCGATACCTCCAGCACACTTTCCAGTGCACCTTCGCAGGCTTACGGAACGCTCTCCTACCATGCGCGCTTGCGCGCGCATCCGCAGCTTCGGTATATGGCTTAGCCCCGTTACATCTTCCGCGCAGGACGACTCGATCAGTGAGCTATTACGCTTTCTTTAAAGGGTGGCTGCTTCTAAGCCAACCTCCTGACTGTTTTAGCCTTCCCACTTCGTTTCCCACTTAGCCATATTTGGGGACCTTAGCTGGCGGTCTGGGTTGTTTCCCTCTTGACACCGGACGTTAGCACCCGATGTCTGTCTCCCGTGATTGCACTCTTCGGTATTCGGAGTTTGCTATGGCGAAGTAATCCGCAATGGACCCTTCAACCATGACAGTGCTCTACCCCCGAAGGTGAGACACGAGGCACTACCTAAATAGTTTTCGGAGAGAACCAGCTATTTCCAGATTTGTTTAGCCTTTCACCCCTATCCACAGCTCATCCCCTAGTTTTTCAACACTAGTGGGTTCGGACCTCCAGCACGTGTTACCGTGCCTTCATCCTGGCCATGGATAGATCATCTGGTTTCGGGTCTACACCCAGCGACTGATTCGCCCTGTTCGGACTCGCTTTCGCTACGCCTGCCCTAATCGGTTAAGCTCGCCACTGAATGTAAGTCGCTGACCCATTATACAAAAGGTACGCCGTCACCCGTTTCCAGGCTCCGACTGTTTGTATGCATGCGGTTTCAGGATCTGTTTCACTCCCCTCCCGGGGTTCTTTTCGCCTTTCCCTCACGGTACTGGTTCACTATCGGTCGATCACGAGTATTTAGCCTTGGAGGATGGTCCCCCCATCTTCAGACAGGATTTCACGTGTCCCGCCCTACTTGTCGTACACCTAGTTCTTCCACACTGCTTTCGCCTACGGGGCTATCACCCGCTATGGCCGCACTTTCCAGAGCGTTCGGCTAACAGTACAGATAAAGAGTACAGGCTGCTCCCATTTCGCTCGCCACTACTCTGGGAATCTCGGTTGATTTCTGTTCCTGCGGCTACTTAGATGTTTCAGTTCGCCGCGTTCGCTTCACATGGCCTATGTATTCAGCCACGGATACTCCATTCGGAGTGGGTTTCCCCATTCGGACATCTTCGGATCAATGCTCGTTTGCCAGCTCCCCGAAGCTTTTCGCAGGCTACCGCGTCCTTCATCGCCTGTGATCGCCAAGGCATCCACCACATGCACTTGTTCGCTTGACCCTATAACGGGTGTGTCTCCACGGACTTGCGTCCCTTCGACCACACGCACTACAGGCTGAGTTTTAGCGTGTCGCTGCCCGTTAGTGCTTTAGCACTTACAGGCAGCCCACACACTTGCGTGTTGTGCCGTATTCCAAGCGCCCTCTCATCGAGGACCCTAAAAAATACTTCGATACAATCACAACCCTGACCAATCTACTCACGCCCATCTCACAGACGCTTTCATTGATCTCTACTACTGCTTCTTCCTGATTGTTAAAGAACGACAGCCGATATGCCTTACCGCTTCATACCAGAGCTGACTGGCGCAATTGCCAATGCGTAATACCCGGCTCACCTGCTGACCGGACACTAGGCACTGGTAATTGGTGGAGGATGACGGGATCGAACCGACGACCCCCTGCTTGCAAAGCAGGTGCTCTCCCAGCTGAGCTAATCCCCCGCACGACAACTTTCAAGGGATCTGCTCTCCACCTTCCGCCCCCTTCGGGGGTGGGGCTTCCGTAAGCGCCAAAGCGCCAACGGCAGCCGACATGGTGGGTCTGGCTGGATTCGAACCAGCGACCCCCGCCTTATCAAGACGGTGCTCTAACCGACTGAGCTACAGACCCCTTCAGCCTGTCCTTCAATGCACAGCCGACAAGTGTGAGTGCTCAACTTTGAGCGCTTAAGCTCTGGAAAGGAGGTGATCCAGCCGCACCTTCCGATACGGCTACCTTGTTACGACTTCACCCCAGTCATGAATCCTACCGTGGTGACCGTCCTCCTTGCGGTTAGACTAGCCACTTCTGGTAAAACCCACTCCCATGGTGTGACGGGCGGTGTGTACAAGACCCGGGAACGTATTCACCGCGGCATGCTGATCCGCGATTACTAGCGATTCCAGCTTCACGCAGTCGAGTTGCAGACTGCGATCCGGACTACGATCGGTTTTCTGGGATTGGCTCCACCTCGCGGCTTGGCAACCCTCTGTTCCGACCATTGTATGACGTGTGAAGCCCTACCCATAAGGGCCATGAGGACTTGACGTCATCCCCACCTTCCTCCGGTTTGTCACCGGCAGTCTCCCTGGAGTGCTCTTGCGTAGCAACCAGGGACAAGGGTTGCGCTCGTTGCGGGACTTAACCCAACATCTCACGACACGAGCTGACGACAGCCATGCAGCACCTGTGTGACGGCTCCCTTTCGGGCACCCTCAACTCTCATCGAGGTTCCGTCCATGTCAAGGGTAGGTAAGGTTTTTCGCGTTGCATCGAATTAATCCACATCATCCACCGCTTGTGCGGGTCCCCGTCAATTCCTTTGAGTTTTAATCTTGCGACCGTACTCCCCAGGCGGTCAACTTCACGCGTTAGCTACGTTACCAAGCCAATGAAGGCCCGACAACCAGTTGACATCGTTTAGGGCGTGGACTACCAGGGTATCTAATCCTGTTTGCTCCCCACGCTTTCGTGCATGAGCGTCAGTATTGGCCCAGGGGGCTGCCTTCGCCATCGGTGTTCCTCCACATCTCTACGCATTTCACTGCTACACGTGGAATTCCACCCCCCTCTGCCATACTCCAGCAATGCAGTCACCAATGCAGTTCCCAGGTTAAGCCCGGGGATTTCACATCGGTCTTACATCACCGCCTGCGCACGCTTTACGCCCAGTAATTCCGATTAACGCTCGCACCCTACGTATTACCGCGGCTGCTGGCACGTAGTTAGCCGGTGCTTATTCTTCCGGTACCGTCATCCTCCATCCATATTAGGGACGAAGTTTTCTTTCCGGACAAAAGTGCTTTACAACCCGAAGGCCTTCTTCACACACGCGGCATTGCTGGATCAGGGTTGCCCCCATTGTCCAAAATTCCCCACTGCTGCCTCCCGTAGGAGTCTGGGCCGTGTCTCAGTCCCAGTGTGGCTGGTCGTCCTCTCAGACCAGCTACGGATCGTCGCCTTGGTGGGCCTTTACCCCACCAACTAGCTAATCCGCCATCGGCCGCTCCTTGAGCGCGAGGCCTTGCGGTCCCCCGCTTTCATCCTCAGATCGTATGCGGTATTAATCCGGCTTTCGCCGGGCTATCCCCCACTCCAGGACACGTTCCGATGTATTACTCACCCGTTCGCCACTCGCCGCCAGGGTTGCCCCCGCGCTGCCGTCCGACTTGCATGTGTAAGGCATGCCGCCAGCGTTCAATCTGAGCCAGGATCAAACTCTTCAGTTCAATGCCTGTTACTGTTTTCGGTTCATGTTTTTCGCAGTTTCCTGCGATGAACCGGTCGCTCACTCAACGTACTGACAGTTCGGCCTCCATCTCTGGAGACCCTTCAATACTGTGTGAGACACTTGATACTTTCGCTATCCGATAACCCCGAGAGGTCATCGTGCGCCGCCATCAAGCACCCACACTTATCGGCTGTGAATTGTTAAAGATCGATTCACGAATCGGGCTTCCCTTCCGGCGCATTCCACTGAACCGCCACCGCCTTCTTCGTGTCTGCCGCTCGCTGCAGCAGAGAAGCGAGATTATGCAGACTCCCACTCACATCGTCAACAGGTTTTTAACTTCGCCTAACCCGCCCGACGCCGCGAAAGCCCCGCCATTGCTGGCGATCCCGCTCACTTCCTCTTTCCGCGCTTTCTTCAACTGCGCCTCACAAAGACGCTGTCCGAAGCGCGAAAGACCGCGATTCTAGCTACTCGCCACAGCACGCGCAAGTGGCAAAGCGCGCTTTATTTTTCGGGAGCCTTTTCGACCTCGCGAGAAGCACCTTGCGCATCTGCTGCAACGATAGCCGATTCGCTCACGACAGCTCCCCGCGCGAGCGCCGAACCGACGGTCCAGTCGCGCAACACCGTATAGGCAACCGCCAGCAAGGTCGGCCCGATAAACACACCGAGAAAACCGAATGCAAACGCGCCGCCGAGAATCCCGAGCATCACGAGAATCAACGGCATGTCGCTGCTCTTGCCGATCAGGATCGGCTTGACCACGTTATCGGACATGCCGACAACCACGACGCCCCAGATGATCAGGAAAATCGCCCACCCGGTCTCGCCGCCGTGATATAGCCAGATCGCGGCCGGCAGCCAGACCACGACTGGGCCGCCCGGTATCACCGATAGAAAGAACGTCGCGAGCCCGAGCAGCGCGGGCGCCGGAACGCCGGAGATCCAGCAGCCGAACCCCGCCAGCACCCCCTGCACGAGCGCGGTGCCGAGAATGCCGTAGACCACGCCCTTCACCGTGCTGCCCGCGAGCGCGAGCAGATAGTCGGCGCGTTCGCCGGCCACGCGCCGCATGCCGGCGTTGAGCCATGCAGCCGCACCCTCGCCGCCCGTATAGAAAAAGAACGCGAGAATGATGCTGAGCGCGAGCAAGCCGAGACCATGCGTGACCGCGAGCGCGGCCGCGAGAATCCACTTGCCGGCCGGCGCGGCCAGCGTGCGCAATTGCGCGGCCATCTCGGAGCTGCTGCTCGTCACACGCTCCCAGAACGCTTCGATATTCGTGCCGACGAGCGGAATATGCGCGACCCATGGCGGCAGATCGGGCAGCCCTCCATCGAAAACGCGCTGCACGAACGCCGTGATGTCGCGTGCATGCGCGCCGAACGCGAAACCCGCATACACAAACGGGCCGAGCACGACGACCAGGATCATCAGCACCATCAGCGTCGCGGCCCACTTGCGCCGCCCGCCGAGCACCGCGGCCAGTCTGCAGTACAGCCCCCATGAGCTGAAGCTCAGAATCGCGCCCCACAGCAGCGCGGTCGTGAAAGGCGCGAGTACGAGCAGTGAGCCGCCGACAAGGATGATCAGCGCGAACACGGCCGCGAGTCGCTCGATAAGCTGGTCCGATTTCACCATGAGGCTCTCCCTATGCCAGAGCACGGCGACAGTCGTCGTTGCAACACAAAGCTCGCCCAGTCAGTATAGGAGAGCGTTACGGCACGCATTTTCGCGCGACGTTCCACCCCTGCGGTCGGCTTGAATCGACTGCTTCGCAATGCAGACCTCCAGCAGCCTTGTGTGCATCCCGGACATATCGCGCGATAGAAAGGACTAGAATATATGGTTCTCTGCACACAACCTTCGGATTTATGCGCTCGCGAATAGCCAAACGCCTCCCTCCCGATGCCGACAAGCTGGTCGGTCTGTCGCTTGCCCTATTCGCATCGGGCAGCCGCACTGAAGACCGTTTCTGGGAAGCGAAACTCGACGCCATGCTTGCGAAGATCGTTCGCAACGGCAATCAGACCACGCTCGACGCCGCTCTCGACCATCTGCAGCAGAATCACCCGGACGCATACGGCGCGCTCGCCGACATGGCCGAGACGCATAGCGAGTCGCTCGTCGTCGAGCATGAGGGCGCGACCTACGAAGCGTTGCTGATCGCGGCGCCCGTGCTCGCGTGGACCCGCTACGCGATCCCGTCCGGCACGTTGAAAGGCGACGCGTCCGACGCATTGCGCGCGCATCTGCAGGCGCATGTGCTGGCGGCCGACACACGTGTGGCGATGGCACCGTTTCTCTACAGCATCGACCAGTTGCCGCGCCATCACGTCGAAACATGGCGGCTCGCGCAGCAACTTGCGCAGGCCGCGATGAGCGGCGGCAACGCGAAGATCAACTTCGGCGAGCTGCCGGAAACTTCGCCCATTCTCGCGGACCCGCGTTTTCTGCTCGCGGTGGTCGCCGCACCGGTCGGCGCACCGGTGTTCCGCTGGCAGGAGGAAGAGCACGGCACGCGCATCGAGCGCGGTCAGTGTCTCGAGCAATGGGCTGCTCAGGGCGGTGCCAACCTGTCGGTCGTGCTGCCGGGCTGCGAATTCGAATGCCTGCTGCCCGATGCGTACTACTCGGCATGCCGCGACGCGGACGAACGGGTGCGCCCGCATACGGTTCGCACGGCGGTGCGGTATCTCTTCGACACGATCGGCACGGCGCCGCAGGAACTGCGCGCCGTGGTCGCCGGCTTCGGCGAGCGGCGCATCGACGAATATCGGATCGGCTTTACGCGGCGCGGCAGCAACGACGTGATCTACGGCGTCGTATGGCCGCTTTATGGGCGCGAGAACGGCGATCCGGGCATCGATGAGGAACCGCAGGAGCCCGGTGCGGAAGAAGGCCCGCTCGAAGAAATCGTCGCGCTGCTGAAGGAAACGGGCATCACCGAAATTCGCCGCCATGCAGGGCGCTTCGAACCCGAATATTGCGACGACTGCGGCGTGCCGCTGTATGCCGATCCGCTCGGCGAAATCGTTCATGCAGAAATGCCTGAAGACGCGGAGCCAGCACAGCCGCATTTCCACTGACTGCTCACACTGTTCTTAAGAACACGTCTCCAAACTCGAAAAAGCCCCGCCCAGCGCGGGGCTTTTTCAATTTTTGTGCGCTGATCCTATGCCTATCGGACAGGCGGTCATCCGTTAAGGAATTTGTCATTATCGGATTGGTGGGTGACGCATCGCCGCGCAACAGTCTCTAACGTTTCGCGCGCATCGCGGCACCTCGATTGCGACACATCAGGAGGCATGGCAATGCGTTTCTCGCTTCTCAACTCAGACGCCGAACGGCGCGAAGGGCTCAAGGCACTGCTGCGGCAGATCGACCGGAAAGCGCGTTTCAACGAAGCTCAAGACTGGCGTCAGGCCGACCGCATCCTGCGGCGCCATCCGCCGGAGCTGCTCGTCATCGACTGGCAGGACTGGATGACAATCAGCGATGCACGCGGGCTCTTTGCGGACCATCCGCACGTGCCGGTCGCCGTGCTCGTCGACGACACGTCGCCCGATTGCGTGCGCGACCTCGTCGAAACAGGCGTGCTCGGCGTGATTCCACGCTCGACCGATCCGCGCCTCATCGTCCGGGCGCTCGAGCTCGTGCTGCTGGGCGGCCACTACATCCCGCCCGGAGCGCTCGCCATCGTGTCGCCGGCGCTACCCTCGGCGCAAACGCCCCCGCCGGACCCTTCCGACGAAGTGGCGGCCGCCCTCGCCGAAGCCATGACGCCCTCGCTCTCCGACGACGTGCCGCGCCGGCTCGAACTCGTCCCGGCGCCGGCGCGGCGCATACGCTTCGCGGGCGGTCTGTCGCCCCGACAGGAACAGATCATGCGGTGCGTGCACATGGGCAGCACGAACAAGATGATTGCCCGTGCGCTTGGCATCAGCGAGGGGACCGTGAAAATACATCTGGCCAGCATCTTCCAGCAGCTCGGCGCGCCGAATCGGGCGGCCGCGGTTGCGATCTACAACGGCTGGCTCAACGCGCAACTGGAGGTGCTGCGCACAAGCCAGGAAAGCGCAGAGCGACCTGTGCGCGGGCAGCCCGGCATCGTGCCGCTGCGCCGCCGCGCGCGCCGCAAATTCAAATATCCGTTGCCTGCGAACGACACTGCGACACCATTGCCGATGGCAGCCGAACCAACGGAGCCGTTCGTCGAGCCATCCGGTGCATCGTGCGACGATGCCGCATCCCCTCCGGAGCCCACCGGAAGCACCGCTGCGACACCGGAAACGGGTGTCCAGGCGGTCGGCGCAGGCTGCGGCGATCCCGCCCCTGCTGCCCTCGAATGCGTACCGGAAGGCGAAGCAACGGATGCCGCGCGCGACGACTGGCACGGAATCCGCTCACACGTTTCGCCGCCCAACGAGTAATATGAGACATATGGGTTTCCTCTATACTCCGCTTCCGCTATGGGTCGCTGTCGGTGGCTGGATCGCCGCTGCGGCGCTGCTCGCGCTCGCGTTGTGGAAGAACCCTTTCAAACGTCTTCAGGACTCGGTGCTCCAGCACGTGTGGCTCGCGATCATCGTCGCGGTGTCGGTGCTGTGGGCAAGCAATGCATGGCTTGAGGATGGCACCGTGCTGCATCTGCTCGGTGCCACACTCGTCGTCACGCTATTCGACTGGGCGCTTGCGCTGCTGGCCATGGCCGCCGTGGTCGGCCTCGCGGCGCTCGTGTTCGATGCGCCGTGGCAAGGCATCGCGCTTACATTTCTGATCTTCGGCGCGTTGCCGGTCGGCGTGTCTGCGCTGTTGCAGCGCCTCGCCAAAGCGTGGCTGCCGCGCAGCCTCTTCATGTTCATCTTCGGTCAGGGCTTCGTATCGCCGGCCATCGCGGTGACGGTCGCATCGGCTGCCGCGCTGGCCACGCACATCGGTCTTTCCGACGGCTCGCCGAAGGTCATTCCGGCCGGCTACGCGTTCAGCGTATTCCTGCTCGCGTCGGGCGAAGCGTGGTTCACCGGCATGGCCACCGCGTTGATCGCCGTCTATCGGCCCGCGTGGGTCACGACCTACGACGTGCGACGCTATCGTCTCGGGGGCCCGCGTACCTGAGGTCAGGCTCCCGCTACGTCGTCATCGCATCTGGGTCACGACGATGCAAAATATTTGTGTCACGATTGAACTCGGTCCGGTATCAGCGCATCTTATTGGGCTGATGTCTTGAATCGTCCGCAGTTTTTGTTCTCCAGTTTCGTGCTTCCGTTGCGTTCCGATCGCGCGTCTTACGCGCCGTGCGCGTGACGGACGCATCATTCACTACAAGATGGATCGCACCAACGTACCGCGCCGCTTGCTGCGGTTGGTCGGCCGGATCGCGGTATGGGTGACGGGCGTAGCGCTCGCCTCTCCCACGCTCTCATTGGCCGATCAGCTCGAGCAACACAATCAGCTCGTCAATCAGTTCGTCAACGACATGCATGCCGATCCGCTCGTCGCGGACTGCGCCGCGCACGGCAGCTTCGTCGCGAGCACGTCGACCGCATTCGACCGCGTCGAATTCCCGCCCACCGCATTCGATAACGTGCACGCGTCGGTCACGCCGTGGAACGACTCGTTCGACGAGCGCAAACAGCGCGTGAAGGTCGAGAGCATCGTCACCGTCGATGGCCTCGGCATTCGGACGAACGGCGGCGATCCCGAGGAACTGCATTTCCGCTGCGGCTATGTCGGCGCGCAAATGCTCGCCTTCTCATGGAACGACCCCGTACCGCCGTTGCGGCGGGCGGCGCGCAGCGAGGCAGCGCCGGGCGCGGCCAGCGCGCATGGCAGGCAGGTGGCACGCGGCCACGCATCATCGACGAAAAAATCCACGGGGAAAGCGTCGAAGAAAGGCTCGACGAAAAAAGGCGCGAAATCCGCGGCAAAGTCCGGCTCAGCGAAATCCGGTACGACGAAGTCCAGCGCGAAGTCGGGCGCGAGATCCACCGCGAAAGCAACGAACAAAACGCCGGCGACAAAGTCGACCGCGACGCACAAGACGCCGTCAACGGCAAAGAAGAAAAAGCACTGATCGGCACGCGCGGCCCGCGAGATCAAAGGGTGGATCGGCGCGTTGATCCACCCTTTGCCGGCCGCGTCAATCATACGTTCCTAAGCGAACGCCTCCACATGCCGCAAAATCGCGTGCAGCATCGCCGCGCCAAGCGCGGCGCTGCGCTCGCCGTTCCAGCCGACACGTTCATCGGGCAAATTCGCGTTGTCCTTGAACGGCATCTCGAGCGTCAGTGACAGACACCCGAACTCGTTGCCGATAAATTTCGACGCGAGCCGCAGCGCATCCTGCCGGTATTTGCTCGCCTCGTAGCCGTACTTGTCCTGAAAGTCGGGACTCGCCTGCTTGAACGCTTCGATAAACGCAGTCTGCTCGCGCGCCTGGCGCTCGGTAAAGCCCGGCAACATCTCCGAGCCCGCGACGAACACATACGGCAGCACTTCGTCGCCGTGAATATCGAAGAAAAGATCGCAGCCGGTCGCGCGAATCGCATCGCGCACGGCGAGCACCTCGGGACTGCGCGCCGCATCGGGATCCAACCACTCGCGGTTCAGGTTCGCGCCGGCCGCATTGGTGCGCAGGTTGCCGTGCACGCTGCCGTCGGGGTTCATATTCGGCACGATGTAGAACACTGCGTGGTCGTAGAGCTTGCGCGCGACCGGATCGCCGGCCCAGTCACCCCAGCCCGCGAGCCGTTTGACGAGCCCTTCGACGAACCATTCGGCCATCGTTTCGCCCGGATGCTGACGCGCGATGATCCAGATACGCTTTTTCCTGGCACCGGCACCCGCCGCATCGTCGGCTTCGGGCGTCCCGAGCACCAGCATCGAAACCGGCCGCCCTTCGACGCTCCTGCCGAGCTCGGTCAGCGTCGCATGCGGCATCTGCTGGACCGCGCCGAGAAATTCCGCATGCCGCTCCTCGCTATACGGCTCGAAATACGCGTAGTAGATGCGATCGAATTCAGGCGTGTGATCGATCGTCAGCACGCGACCGTCATAGGTGGTCGGCACGCGAAACCAGTTCACGCGATCGTAGCTGGCCATCGCGTGATAGTTGCGCCAGCCGTCGGCGAATGCGCAGTCGCCGGCGTTTTCGAACTTCATCATGCAGCGCTCGCCGCGCGCGCCCGACAGGCGGAAGTAGAACCATTGCGCGAATTCCGCGTGGCTGTCGTGACGCACGCGCAGACGAATGTCATCGGCGTGCTCGCATGACAGCACCTCGATTGCGCCGGCGTCGAAGTTGCTCGTGATCGAAAGCGTCATCGTGTATTCCCGCTTGTTGGCATTGCTGCTGTTGACCTGCTCACGACGTGCGGCCCGTCAGCTTGCGACGCGCCTCCGAAAAACATAGGTAGCATCGTTCGACGCTTTGGCATCGAACGCGTAGCCTTCTGAATCGAAGTCCTTGAGCCCCTCGGGCGCGGCGATCCGCTGTTCGACGGCAAAGCGCGCCATCAGCCCGCGCGCACGCTTCGCGTGAAAGCTGATCACCTTGTATTCGCCGCCCTTCCAGTCTTCGAACACTGTCGTGACGACCGGCGCATCGAGCAGCTTCGGCTTGACCGACCTGAAATATTCGTTCGATGCGCAATTGATCAGCACGCGCGAGGCACCCTTGATGCGCTTCAGTTGTGCGTTCAATGCTTGCGTGATGCGCTCGCCCCAGAACGCATAGAGATCTTTCCCGCGCGCGTTCGCGAATCGCGTGCCCATTTCGAGCCGGTACGGTTGCAGCAGGTCGAGCGGACGCAACAGCCCATAGAGACCCGACAGCACGCGCACATGATTCTGCGCATAGTCGAGGTCGGCGGCCGACAGCGTGCGCGCGTCGAAGCCTTCGTAGACGTCGCCATTGAACGCGAGCACGGCCTGCTTCGCGTTGTGCTTGCCAAAGTGCGGCGACCAGTCGGCGTAACGCTGGAAATTCAGTTGCGCGAGCGGATCGGAAATATCCATCAGCGACGCGATCTGCTGCGGTGACAGCCGGCGCAACCCGCCGATCAGTTCGGCGGCATCGTCGACGAAATCGGGAATCGTGTGCTTGCTGACGTGCGGCGGGGTTTCGTAGTCGAGCGATTTCGCCGGCGACAGAACGATTATCATAGAGGCTTTCAGGCACGCCGTGCCTGTCGGTCAAAGACGAAGGCCCGATTGTAGCGAATGTAACGCATGCCCGGTTCCCTTGCCCCGCGCCTCGCGCCAGTTGTGCCCTCTGTGCCCTCTGTGCCCGATACTGCGCCACGCATCGTGCTCGATTCGAACGTGTGGATCGACATCCTCGTGTTCGACGATCCGCACACGCGCCCGATCCGTGCCGCGCTCGAATGCGGCGCGCTGTGCGCGCTCATCGACGCGCGCTGCCTCGGCGAACTGGCCTACGTGCTCGACTACCCGCAGTTTGCGAAGCGGGCCGTCCATAAACAAACCGCGCTCGACACGCTGGCCCGTTTGACTCAACCTGTCGAGCTGCCCACGCCCGACGAGGTCGCCAACGACGCCGCCATCAAACCGTTGCCGCAATGCAAGGACCGCGACGACCAGAAGTTCGTCGAACTCGCGTACCGCGGCCGCGCACAGTGGCTCGTATCGAAAGACCGCGCGGTGCTGAAGCTCGCGCGCCGCGTCGAACGCGACTTCGGTTTCAGGATTGCGCAGCCGGCCCGGTTCGTCGAAGCGTGCCTGTTGCACGACGAAGCGTCCGCGCCCGCATAACGATCCATCCGGCCACATACCGCCGCCCGCCTCTCAACCCTGATGCCCACGCCTACGGACCGCGCCATGAATGCACCGAACGACACGCCCTTCACGCCTTCGTTTCCGTCCCGCCTGCCGAACGTCGGCACGACCATCTTCACGGTAATGAGCGCGCTCGCGGTCGAAAAGAACGCGGTCAATCTGGGGCAGGGATTTCCGGACTTCGAATGCGACCCGCGCATTGTCGACGCGGTAACGGACGCGATGCGCACAGGCCATAACCAGTACCCGCCGATGGCCGGCATCGCGCCGCTGCGCGAAGCGATCGCGGAGAAAATCGCGAACCTGTATGGCCGCCGCTACGATGCGGCGAGCGAGATCACGGTAACGGCCGGCGCAACGCAGGCGCTCCTGACCGCGATTCTCTGCGCCGTGCATCCGGGCGACGAGGTGATCGTGATCGAGCCGACCTACGACAGCTACCTGCCGTCGATCGAACTCGCAGGCGGCAAACCGGTATTCGTCACGCTCGAAGCGCCCGACTACGCGATTCCGTTCGACAGGCTCGCCGCCGCGATCACGCCGAAGACACGGCTTATTCTGATCAACACGCCGCACAATCCGACCGGCACCGTCTGGCGCGCCGACGACATGCGCAAGCTCGAAGCGATCGTGCGCGGCACCAACGTGTCGATCGTCTCCGACGAAGTGTACGAGCACATGGTCTACGACGGCGCGCCGCACGAGAGCGTCGCGCGCTATCCGGAGCTCGCGCAGCGCAGCTTCGTCGTATCGAGCTTCGGCAAGACCTATCACGTGACAGGCTGGAAGGTCGGCTATGTCGCGGCGCCGGCCGCGCTCATGGCCGAGTTCCGCAAGGTCCATCAGTTCAACGTGTTTACCGTCAACACGCCGATGCAGATGGGCCTCGCGCATTACATGCAGGACCCTGCGCCTTATCTGAATCTGGCCGCGTTCTATCAGCACAAGCGCGACTACTTCCGCGCCGGCCTCGCGAATTCGCGCTTCCGCCTGCTGCCGTGCACGGGCACGTATTTCCAGTGCGTCGATTATTCGGCGATCAGCGATCTGCCCGAGGCAGAATTCGCGCAATGGCTCACGCGGGAGATCGGTGTCGCCGCGATTCCGGTTTCGGCCTTTTATCACAAGCCGCACGAATCGGGCGTCGTGCGCTTCTGCTTCGCCAAGAAGGAAGAGACGCTCGCCACGGCGCTCGACCGTCTCGCGCGGCTCTGATACGGCAAAACGCAAATCGGGGCGATGACGCGCGGTATCGGGAATCGCCAGCGGCATCGCTTGACGCGCGCTTACGATTCGCGTTTTGCGCGCCGCTTCCCCGCAGTTTCCATGTACGCCTTGCGATCGGCCGTCACACGCTGCGCGGCCGGACGCACATTGATCGCCTTCCAATAACTTTTCCAGTCGATACCCGCCTCGACGAGAAAGTCGCGTCCATACACCTGCTGCGTCGCAAGACCGACGAGCGGCAAATGCACGAAGCCGCTGAAATCGGCAACGCTGAATCGATCGCCGCGCAGATACGGTCCGAACTGCGCGAGACGCCTGAAGCCGCCGATATACCGCGTCAGCAGCTTTTCGACGCGCCCTTTCGTCGCATCGGTCACCGTGCCGCCGAAAAACGCCTGCTTGTACAGATTGCGCGCGGTCAGTTCGAGATGCACGTCGACGAATAGCATCATCTCGCGCTCCTTGGCCGCTTGCCAAGGGTCACTCGAGAAAATCGCCTTCTCCGGATAGCACGCTGCAAGGTACTCGATAATCGCCTGCGATTCGCAGAGGCTGCCGTGCCCGGTCTTCAGGAACGGCACCTTGCCGAGCGGCGAATGCGCAAGCACCGCATCGTCCTGGCTCGCCTGCACGGTCTCTTCGACAAAAGGGATCTCGTGTTCGAGCAGCGCAAATTTGACTTTGTTGTAATAGTTGGACAGCGAGAAGCCGCATAGACTGATCATTCGATGTCTCCCTTTATCGTCATCGATCGTCGGGCAACGACACTGCCCGCATGGCCATGTCCCCGGCGTCGTCAAGCCCGAAACCGCCATAGCCGGTACGGCCCGTGCTATTTTAGGATAACCATGGAGACAAACGACGCAATGACTCCCCTCTCTCCCGGGAACGCTCGCGACAGTCACGCAGGCACGCGCGGGCCGCTCGGCATCGAGACCATCGGCATCGTCGGCACCGGCGCAATGGGACGCGGCATCGCACAGATCGCGGCGCTCGCCGGACTCAACGTGCGGCTGTTCGATACGAACGCGTCTGCCGTGACGGCCGCACGCGACTACCTCGCCAATACATTCGCGAAACTCATCGCGAAAGGCAAGCTCGACGACATCGCAGCACGCGCGGCGCTCGCGAACGTATCCGGTGCGCAAGCGCTCGCGGAATTCGCCGATTGCGATCTCGTCGTCGAAGCTATCGTCGAAAAGCTCGATGCGAAGCGCGCGCTGTTTCGAGAGCTCGAATCGATCGTGAGCGGCCGCTGCGTGCTCGCGTCGAATACGTCGTCGCTGTCGATTACCGCGATCGCTGCAGGCTGCAGCGACCCGTCGCGCGTGGCCGGCTATCACTTCTTCAATCCGGTGCCGCTCATGAAGGTCGTCGAGGTGGTCGACGGACTGCGCAGCGATCCGGCCGCCGGCGACGCATTGATGGATCTCGCGCGGCGCATGGGCCACACGCCGGTGCGCGCGAAGGATATGCCGGGCTTTATCGTCAATCATGCGGGGCGCGGCATGAATACCGAAGGCTTGCGCATCGCCGACGAAGGCGTCGCGAGCTTCGTCGATGTCGATCGCATCATGCGCGAGCAGGCCGGTTTCCGGCTCGGGCCGTTCGAGCTGCTCGACCTGACCGCGCTCGACGTGTCGCATCCGGTCATGGAATCGATCTATCACCAGTTCTACGAAGAGCCGCGCTTTACACCGTCGCCGATTACGGCAAACCGGCTCGCGGGCGGACTGCTCGGACGCAAGGCGGGCGAAGGCTTTTATCGTTATGTCGACGGCCAGCAGCAAGCGCCGCAGGAACCCGCTGCGCCGGCCGCCGCCTTGCCGCAGCGCGTCTGGATCAGCAAGCGGCACGCGCAGGCCCACGACGCGGTGCAAGCGCTCGTCGAGCAGGCGGGTGTGGCGCTCGACACGGGCGCCACACCTGGCGCCGGCTCGCTGATCGTCGTCACACCGTTCGGACTCGATGCGACGACGGCCGCGCTCGACGAACAACTCGATGCGACACGCGTCGTCGCTATCGATGCGCTGTTCCCGCTATTTCCGTCGGTCGATGCCGCGCGCCGCACGCTGATGACCACGCCCGCAACGACGCGCGCCGCACGCGACAGCGCGCACGCGCTCTTTGCCGCCGACGGCGTGCCCGTGACCGTGATCCGCGATTCGGCGGGCTTCGTCGCGCAACGCGTCGTCGCAATGATCGTCAATATCGGCTGCGACATCGCGCAACGGCAGATCGCGACGCCACAGGACATCGATCTCGCCGTCACGCTCGGCCTCGGCTATCCGCGCGGGCCGCTCGCGCTCGGCGATGCCCTCGGCGCGCCAACCATCCTGACGATTTTGCGCAATATGAGCCGCGTGCTCGGCGACCCGCGCTACCGCCCGTCGCCATGGCTCGCGCGCCGCGCACAACTGGGCCTGTCGCTGACGCAAGCGGACGCGGCCGATACCGATTCACCGAACGCCGGGGAGCCACTGCAATGACCGCCGAACTGCTCGCCGCGCGCCCCGCCGAAAGCGAGGCGACGCTCGTGCTGACGTTGTCGAATCCAGGTGCGCGCAACGCGCTGCATCCCGATATGTACGCGGCCGGCATCGAAGCAATCGAAACCGCCGAACGCGACGCGTCGGTACGCGCGATCGTGCTGACCGGCGCCGACCAGTTCTTCTGCGCCGGCGGCAATCTGAACCGGCTGCTCGAAAACCGCGCGAAAGATCCTTCGGTGCAGGCACGCAACATCGACCTGCTGGCCGAGTGGATCGCAACGCTGCAGGCGTCGACGAAGCCGGTCATCGCCGCGGTCGAAGGCGCGGCGGCCGGCGCCGGTTTCTCGCTTGCGCTCGCATGCGACCTGATCGTCGCCGCCGACGATGCGAAATTCGCGATGTCGTATGCACGCGTAGGCCTGACGCCCGACGGCGGCGGTTCGTGGTTTCTCGCGCGCGCATTGCCGCGTCAGGTCGCGACCGAAGTGCTGCTCGAGGGCAAGCCGATCGGCGCGGCGCGTCTGTACGAACTGGGCGTGGTGAACCGGCTCGCGAAACCGGGCATGGTGCGCGACGCGGCGCTCGCATGGGCCGACGAACTCGGCAAGCTGTCGCCGCATGCGCTCACGCGCATCAAGGCGCTGATCGGCGCGGCCGGCTCGCAACCGCTCGACGCGCATCTCGCTGCGGAACGCGACAGCTTCGTGGCGTCGCTCCATCATCGCGATGCACTCGAAGGCATCAGCGCGTTCCTCGAGAAACGCACGCCCATCTACAAATAATCGCGGCAGACTTTCGCGCTCACACCATGCCTCAATATCAATTACCGAAGCGCCGCCGGATTTATCTGATGCGGCATGGCGACGTCACCTACTTCGACGCCTCGGGCCGCATGATCGACCCGGACACGGTGCCGCTCAACGCGAACGGCCGCGAGCAGGCGAGTGCCGCAGGCCGCGCCTTCGCCGAACAGCAGATCCGCTTCGATCGCGTGATTGCAAGCGGCTTGCCGCGCACCGTCGAAACGGCGCAGCGCGTGCTCGACGAGACACGTCAGCAGATCGACGTCGAGATCGAGCCCGCATGGCTCGAAATCCGCGGTGGCAAACTCGGCGGCATTCCGGACACCGACATCGAAGCCGCGTTTCTCGGCATCTTCGATGGAATCGTCCCCGAGCACACGCAGTTTCTCGGCGGCGAAACCATCGGCGCACTGTTCGACCGGGTCCTTCCCGCGCTCGGCGCGCTACGCGAAGACACGACATGGGATTGCGTGCTGCTCGTGCTGCACGGCGGCGTGAACCGCGCGATCCTGTCGCACGCGCTTTCGGCCGGCGGCCGCACGTTCTACGGGCATATCTCGCAGGCGACCGGCTGCATCAATGCACTCGACGTCGGCGACGCGCCGCGCGACTGGGTGCTGCGTCTGATCAATCATTCGCCGCCGTCGCCGCTGCATCGCGATATCCGTAATACGACGATGGAAATGCTGTACGCGCAGTTCAGTCAATATAAGAAGCAGAGTTAGCGCATCCGACTGAGACGCCAACCAGGCGTTAGGAGGAGACAATGCCGCAAACGAGGCCCGCTGTGACGTCCGACGCGACGTCCAATACCACGTCTGATACGACGCCCAATAAGGCGCCCGGCAGCACCGACTATTCCGCGTTCATCGGCACGCGCCCCGTGGCGGACCACCAGCGCGTCGACATCGACTCGCTCACCGCCTGGCTCGCCGCGCATGTCGACGGATTCGAAGGCCCGCTCGCGCTCGAGCAGTTCGCCGGCGGGCAATCGAATCCGACGTTCAAGCTGAATACCCCGTCGCGAGCGTACGTGCTGCGCGCAAAACCGGGGCCGGCGGCGAAGCTGCTGCCATCGGCCCATGCGATCGAGCGCGAATACCGCGTCATGCATGCGCTGCGCCGCAGCGGTGTGCCGGTCGCGCACATGCTCGCGCTGTGCGAAGACGAAAGCGTGATCGGCCGCGCGTTCTATGTGATGCAACACATCGAGGGCCGCGTGCTGTGGGACCCCTCGCTGCCCGGCATGACCGCTGAACAACGGGCCGCGATCTACGACGAGATGAACCGCGTGATCGCGGCGCTCCATCGTGTCGATCCTGCGGCCATCGGCCTGACCGGCTACGGCAAACCGGGCAACTATTTCACGCGGCAAATCGGCCGCTGGAGCAAGCAATACGCCGCGTCCGAAACCGAGCCGATCGACGCGATGCAACGGCTGATCGACTGGCTGCCGCAGCATGTCCCGAACGAAACCGGGTCGCACGTTTCGATCGTGCACGGCGATTACCGGCTCGACAATCTGATCTTCGATCCGCAGGAACCGCGCGTGCTAGCGGTACTCGATTGGGAGCTGTCGACGCTAGGCGATCCGCTTGCCGACTTCGCGTATCACTGCATGGCGTGGCACGTCGATCCCGCGCAGTTTCGCGGCATCGCGGGCCTCGACTGGCCGGCGCTCGGCATTCCCGACGAAGCCGCGTATGTGGAGCGCTATTGCGCGCGCACGGGCCTCGAGATTCGCGGCGACTGGAACTTCTACCTTGCGTACAACATGTTCCGTATCGCGGCGATTCTGCAGGGCATCATGAAACGCGTCGTCGACGGCACCGCGGCCAGCGCGCAGGCGCTCGATGCGGGCCGCCGCGCGCGGCCGATGGCGGAACTCGCATGGCGGTACGCGCAGCAAGCGCGTTAATCGTGCAATTCGATGTGCAACTGAAGAGGCAAGAATGAATTTCGACTACACCCCGAAAGTGCAGGCGCTGTGCGAAAAACTGCGCGCTTTCTTCGACGAGCATATCTATCCGAACGAGCGCGCATTCGCCGCCGAAGTCGCGCTGAACCGCCAGAACGGCAATGCGTGGGTACCGACCGAACTGATCGAAACACTGAAGCAGCGTGCGCGCGACGCGGGCCTGTGGAACCTCTTTTTGCCCGATTCGCAGCGCGGCGCCGGACTGACGAATCTCGAGTACGCGCCGCTATGCGAGATCATGGGCCGTGTGCCGTGGGCACCCGAGGTGTTCAACTGCAGCGCGCCCGATACAGGCAATATGGAAACGCTCGAGCGCTACGGCAGCGAAGAAAACAGGCGCGAATGGCTCGAGCCGCTGTTGCAAGGACAGATCCGTTCGGCGTTTCTGATGACGGAGCCGGAAGTCGCCTCGTCGGATGCGACGAATATTCAGACGCGTATCACGCCCGAGGGCGACAGCTACGTGATCAACGGGCATAAATGGTGGTCATCGGGTGCGGGCGACCCGCGCTGCAAGCTCTTTATCGTGATGGGCAAAACCGACCCCGATGCGCCGCGCCATCAGCAGCAGTCGATGATCCTCGTACCGTCGGACGCGACCGGCATTACCGTGCATCGGCCGCTCACGGTGTTCGGCTACGACGATGCGCCGCATGGCCATATGGAGATTACGCTCGACAACGTGCGCGTGCCGGCGTCGAATCTGCTGCTCGGCGTCGGACGCGGTTTCGAAATCGCGCAGGGGCGGCTCGGGCCGGGCCGCATTCACCACTGCATGCGGCTGATCGGCCTTGCCGAGCGCGCACTCGAACTGATGTCGAAGCGTGCGCTGCAGCGCGTCGCGTTCGGCAAGCCGATCGCCGCGCAGACCGTTACGCAGGAGCGCATTGCCGAAGCGCGCTGCATGATCGAGCAGGCGCGTCTGCTGACGCTGAAAACCGCCTACATGATGGACACAGTCGGCAACAAAGGCGCACGCGGCGAGATCGCGATGATCAAGGTCGTCGCACCGAACATGGCGTGTCAGGTGATCGACTGGGCGATTCAGGCGCACGGCGGGGCTGGCATGAGCGATGACTTTCCGCTCGCTTATGCCTATACGACGGCACGCTGGCTGCGGTTCGCCGATGGTCCCGACGAAGTGCATCGCAATGCGATCGCGAAGCTCGAACTGGCGAAGTACGCGCAGGCGGGTTCGAACCGATAAGCGCGGTATCCACGTCGGCCCTCATGCGGCCGCGAAACCCGGCAGCGCGGCGAAGCGCGCGAGATGGTGATCGACATCGCCAAGCGTCGTTTCGATGATCGAAAGCCGCTTGAACAGATGCGCCGCCATCACCTCGTTCGTCATGCCCATGCCGCCGTGCAACTGGATCGCCTGCTGACCGACGAAGCGTGCGGCCTGCCCGATGCGCGCCTTCGCCGCCGACACCGCGCGGCGCCGCTCGTCGTCAGCGGCGCGCGTTGCATAGCGGACCGCCGCCACGTACGTGAGCGAGCGCGCCTGTTCGGTGTGAATCATCATATCGACCATCCGATGCTGCAGCGCCTGGAAGCGCGCAATCGGTGCGCCGAACTGCTCTCGGGTTTTCGTGTATTCGACTGTCGCGCGGTTCAGCGCGTCGAGTGCGCCGAGCGCTTCGGCGCATAGCAGCACCGTAGCGTAGTCGGCGATGCGCTCGAGCGTCGCCGCGCCGGCACGTGCATCGCCAAGGCTCAGTGGACGCGCAGGCGTCTGGGTGAACCCAAGCGTTGCGGCGCGCTGGCCGTCGATGGTCCGATAGTCGGTGACGTCGGCACCCGCGGCGCCGCGCGCAACGACGAACAATGCGATCTCGCCGGCATCGACGCGCGCGGGCACGATCCAGAAGTCGGCCTGTGCACCGTGCTGAACGACGGACTTCGTGCCGTCGAGCATGTATCGATCATCGCGCCGCGCGGCCTTGGTCCCGACTGCAAACAGGTCATAGCGCGCGCCCGGCTCGTGAAACGCGACGGCAAGTCTGAGTTCGCCTCGTGCGACCTCGTCGAGCAGTGCGTGGTCCGCTTCATCGCCGCCCGCAAGCCGCAGCGCCTCGACGCCGGTGACGGTCGCCCAGTATGGCTCGACGGCGAGCGCGCGCCCCAGCTCCTGCATCACGACCAGCATATCGATCGCATTGCCGCTAAACCCGCCGTGCGCTTCGGGTACCGGCAACGCGTTCAGACCGAGTTCGGCGAATGCGGCCCACTGCGTGTCCGACACGCCCGCCGCCGACGCGATGATCGCGCGGCGCGCCTCGAATCCATATTCCTTGTCCAGATACCGGCGCAGCGCGTTCGCCAGTTGCTGCTGTTCGTCGTTGAACGTGAAGTCCATGCGCCGCTCCTCAAAGTCCGAGCATCATCTGCGCGATGATGTTCTTCTGGATTTCGTTCGAGCCGCCGTAAATCGACGTCTTGCGGAAGTTGAAGTAGTACGCGGCAAGCGGCGCCGCATCGTCGTCGCCGGCTATGCTGTGCGCGCGCTCGCCTTCGAGGAACGGCACGTCGAACGGCGCGGCAAGCGGTCCGATTGCTTCGACCATGAGTTCGGTCAGCGCTTGCTGTATTTCCGTGCCCTTGATTTTCAGCAGCGACGCCTCCGGTCCCGGCCCGCGTCCCTGCGTTTCGTTTGCGACGACGCGCAGCACCGTGACCTCGAGCGCCATCAGATCGATCTCGAGACTCGCGACCTTCGCGGCGAACACGGGATCATGCAGCAGCGGCTTGCCGTTTTTCCGCTGCGCGAGCGCAAGCCGTTTGAGGAACACCAGCTCGCGCTTCGAACTGGCGACGCGCGCGATGCCGGTGCGCTCGTGGCCCAGCAGATACTTCGCGTAAGTCCACCCGCGATTTTCCTCACCGACGAGATTCTCGAGCGGCACTTCGACGTCTTCGAAAAAGACTTCGTTGACTTCGTGATCTTCGTCGAGCGTGATGATCGGCCGCACCGTAATACCGGGGCTCTTCATGTCGATCAGCAGGAACGAGATGCCCTCCTGCTTCTTCGCATCGCCATCGGTGCGCACGAGGCAGAACATCATGTCCGCATGCTGGCCGAGCGTGGTCCAGGTTTTCTGGCCGTTCACCACGTAGTGGTCGCCGCGGCGCTCGGCACGCGTGCGCAGCGAGGCGAGGTCCGAACCGGCGCCCGGCTCGGAATAGCCCTGGCACCACCAGTCGGTGCCGTCGAGAATGCGCGGAAGATAATGCTGCTTCTGTGCGTCGCTGCCGTATTTCATCAGCACCGGCGCGACCATCGATACGCCGAACGGCAGCACGAGCGGCGCGCCGATGCGCGCGCATTCCTCATCCCAGATATGGCGCTCGATCGCGTTCCAGCCAGGGCCGCCATACTCGGCCGCCCACGCGGGCGCGGACCAGCCGCGCGCGCCGGTCACCCTGTGCCAGCTCACGTAGTCATCGCGGTTCAGACGTTTGTGCTGCAGAACCTTCTCGGAGAGCGTGCGCGGCAGATTTGCCGCGAGCCATGCGCGAATCCCGGCGCGAAATTCGTTTTCGGCGGGCGTGTAGTTCAGATCCATACGCGGATTCTCCCTGCCGCGGCCGCTTCACGTTGAGTGCCTGGCCGCCGGGACACCGCGCACGTTATTGCAGCGGTTCTTTCAGCGCGGCAGGAATCGGCAGCGGCATCACGTCGATGCCTTCCTCGACCAGAGCTTTTGCATCTTCGGGTGTCGTGACACCGCGAATATTGCGTGCGGGCGCTTCGTTGTAGTGAATGCGCCGCGCTTCCTCGGCGAAGCGGTCGCCCACGTTCTCAGTTTTTTCCAGCACCTCGCGCAGCGCCCGCATCGCCCGCGCCTGCCACTCCTGCTGCGACGGCGATCCGGCGGCTGCGGCAGCCGGCTGTGCCCCGCTGGCACCCGACAGATTGAGGCGCGGTGCGGACGGCAGACGGCTCACTTCATTGGCGCCGCAAACCGGGCATTCGACAAGGTGCCTGGCCGCCTGCGCTTCGAAGTCTTCAGCGGAGGCGAACCAGCCTTCGAACCGATGGCCGTGCGGACACTGTAAATCGAGGACCTTCATCTGGAATCAGGGCTTGCCTGCGAGTTTAGCGTAAAAGACTGGTTTGTGAACGATCGTTCCAAAACGTGATTGCCTTGGTGTCGGCACCTTAATGTGGGGATTATCCCGGCAGGCACAATGGTACTCCCGCGTCGACCGCTCGGGCCGGACGGACAACGGCATCTTCGCGACTCACGTCGCACGCTCGAGCGCGATCTCAGCAATGTGCAGCAGGGTTACACCCTCGTTGCAGTCGCGTTGCAGCCTGGTCACAGCCGGGTCACAGCCGAGTGCAACGCCCACGTTCTTGACATCGGCTTTCCGGGCCTCGTCTTCAGCCCTCGACGGGCGCCGGAACGGACCACTCGCCGGACAGGAACTTCTCCAGCCAGAACGTGCCGATAATCGTCTTCACATCGCTCAGCTCGCCGTTGCGGATCCACTCCGACACTTCAGGCACCGTCGCGGTGAACGTCTCGATGAATTCGCCCTCGTCGAGCCTCGGCTCGCCCGCAGTCAGACCGCGCGCAAGGTAGATGTCGATGAACTCGGTCGAATACGAAATGATCGGATGGATGCGCGTGAGATAGATATACTCGCGCGCCGTATAGCCGGTTTCCTCTTCGAGCTCGCGCTTCGCGCACGTGAGTTCGTCCTCGTTCGGATCGAGCTTGCCGGCCGGATATTCGATCATCACCTTGCCGGTCGCATAGCGATACTGCCGCTCGAGCAGCACGCGGCCATCGTCGAGCAGCGGAATCACCATCACGGCGCCCGCATGCACGACGTATTCGCGCGTCGCTTCCTTGCCGTCGGGCAAGCGCACGACGTCGAGGTTGACCGTCATGAACGGCCCCTTGTACACCTGTTTGCTCGACACGCGCGTTTCGTTCAGTGCGGCGTGACGCTCCAGGTGATGCTGTTCCGGATGACCGGTAGGCTCAGCCATATGCGACCTCTGGAAGACCAGGCGCCCCGGCTGGAACCGTCAGCGCCGTTTGACGAGATATTGAAACGCGAAACCAGGAAACGAGAATACGACGAACAGGCTGAAAGTAATTGCGTAAAATTGCCAGCCCTGCTCGAAGCGGTTGCCGGCGCGCGCTTCGAGCATGAAGCCGAACGCGCCGACCACGAAATACAGCACGATCATCTCGCCGATTCGGATCCACGCGTTTTTCTTCGCGGCCCTCATCGGCACGACCGCGAAGAGACGCTGGTTCGCAAATGGCAGGTTGGCGCCGACAAGCGCCAACAGCACGATAAACCACCCCGCCGCCGACATCGGTTAGAGCGGCAACGTGTGCGAGATAGCCTGCAGGCAGACCGTCATCAGCGGGCCCGGCACGATGCCGAGCAGGACCACGGCGATGCCGTTCAGCGCGAGCAGCAGGCGCTTGCTCGAATCGGCGGCGATCGCAGTCGTGTCCTGCGGCTCGTCGAAGTACATGAGCTTGACGATACGCAGGTAGTAGAACGCGCCAAACAGCGAGGTGATCACCGCGAGCACCGCGAGCCACGTAAGGCCGGCGTTCATCGTCGCCTCGAGCACCGCCAGCTTCGCATAGAAGCCGACCGTCGGCGGAATGCCGGCGAGCGAGAACATCATCACCATCATCACGAACGCGTACACGGGATTGCGCTGATTCAGGCCTTTGAAATCGTCGAGCGTGTCCGCTTCGAAGTCGCGTCGGCCGAGCAGCATCACGACGCCGAACGAGCCGAGCGTCGTCACGAGGTAGACGATGCTGTAGAACATCGCCGAACCGTATGCGCTTGCCGCAGCCGTCGTTTTGCCGTCGACCACGCCTGCGAGCAGACCGAGCAGCACGAAGCCCATGTTCGAGATCGCCGAGTACGCGAGCATCCGCTTCACATTGCGCTGCACGATACCGGTGATATTGCCGACGATCAGCGACAGCGCCGCGAGAATGACGAGCATCTCCTGCCAGTCGACCGCGAGCGGCAACAGGCCCATCACGAGGAAGCGCAGACCCCACGCGAACGCCGCGACCTTTGGACCGCCGCCGACGATCAGCGTCATCGCGGTCGGCGCGCCTTGATATACGTCGGGCACCCACATATGGAACGGCACCGCGCCCATCTTGAAGGCGATGCCGGCGACGATGAAGATCACGCCGAACAGCAACACGACATCGTTGATGCGGCCCGATGCGACCGCCTTCAGCACTTCGTTGAGCTCGAGCGAACCGGTCGCGCCGTAGATCATCGAGATGCCGTACAGCAGGAAGCCCGATGCGAGCGCGCCCAGCACGTAATACTTCATCGCCGCTTCGTTCGACTGCGACGCGTCGCGGCGCAGTGCGATCACCGCGTACAGCGACAGCGACATGAGCTCGAGGCCCAGATACAGCGTCAGGAAGTTATTGCCCGAAATCATGATCAGCTGTCCGAGCAGCGAGAACATGCCGAGCAGGTAGAAATCGCCGCGGAACAGGTTGCGATCTTCGAGGTACTTGCGCGAATAGATGATCGAGACCGTGTAGCCCAGCGTGACCACCGCCTTCATCACGCTCGCGAACGGGTCGACGATATACATGCGCGAGAAGTAATAGTGCTGCACCGGGTCGAGCGCGAGCGTCGCGAACCAGATGCCGGCGACGAGCGTCGAGAACAGCGAGATCAGATACGTGGTGCGCCGGCCCGCCTGGCCGGCGAACGTATCGTTGAGCCACGCGACGACCACCGCGGCCATCACCAGCGCGTCGGGTAGCAGAGCACTCAAAGGGGCGTTTTGCATGATTTTTCAGTTCCTCCGCTCTGCACTACTGCGACAGCGGCAGCTTCGACTGCGATACGTGGGTAAGGAGATTCTCCACGGACGCATGCATCACTGAAGAGAAAGGCTTCGGGTACAGGCCCATGAACAGCGTCAGCGCGGCGAGCACGATCAGCATGAAGAACTCGCGGCCGTTGATGTCGATGAGCTTCTTGACGTGGTCGTTGCCGATCGCGCCGAAGTACACGCGCTTGTACATCCACAGCGTGTACGCGGCGCCGAGAATCAGCGTGAACGCGGCGCCGAACGCAATCCAGAAGTTGTACTGGACCGCGGCCAGGATCACCATGAACTCGCCGACGAAGCCGGACGTGCCCGGCAAGCCGCAGTTGGCCATCGCGAACAGCATCACGAACGCGGCGAACTTCGGCATCGTGTTGACGACGCCGCCGTAGTCCGAAATCTGGCGCGTATGCATGCGGTCGTACAGCACGCCGATGCAAAGGAACATGGCGCCCGACACGAAGCCGTGCGAGATCATCTGCACGATCGCGCCTTCCACGCCCATCTGGTTGAAGATGAAGAAGCCGAGCGTGACGAAGCCCATGTGCGCGATCGACGAGTACGCGACGAGCTTCTTCATGTCCGCCTGCACCAGCGCGACGAGACCGATATAAATCACCGCGATCAGCGACAGCGTAATGACGACCGGCGCAAGGAAGTGGCTCGCATCCGGTGCGATCGGCAGCGAGAAGCGCAGGAAGCCGTAGGCGCCGAGCTTCAGCATGATCGCCGCCAGCACGACCGAGCCGCCGGTCGGCGCTTCGACGTGCGCGTCAGGCAACCACGTGTGCACGGGCCACATTGGCACCTTTACCGCGAACGCGAGGAAGAACGCGATAAATAGCAGCACCTGCGGTGTCATCGGAATCTTCGCCGCATGCCATGCGGCGAGATCGAACGTGCCCGTCTGCGTGTACAGATAGATGAGGCCGACCAGCATCAGCAGCGAACCCATCAGCGTGTACAGGAAGAACTTGAACGCCGCGTACACGCGGTTCGCGCCGCCCCAGACACCGATGATGATGTACATCGGAATCAGCGTCGCTTCGAAGAACACGTAGAACAGCATGCCGTCGGCAGCCGAGAACACGCCGACCATGATGCCCGACAGGATCAGGAAGGCCGCCAGATACTGGCCGACGTTCTTCGTGATCACTTCCCACGCGGCCACCACGACGATCACCGTGATCAGCGCGGTCAGCACGACAAACCACATCGAAATGCCGTCGACGCCGAGGTGATACGTGATGTTGAAGCGCTCGATCCAGTTGGCCTGCTCGACGAACTGCAGCTTCGCCGTGTCCGGATTGAAATCCGTCATCAGCGGAATCGTGACGATAAAGCTCAGGATCGAGCCGACGAGCGCAATCCAGCGCGCGGGCGCCGGGTTGCGATCGTTGCCGACCGCAAGCACGATCAGACCAAACACGATCGGCATCCAGATCGCGATGGAGAGAATCGGATAGTTGTACATGGTGTCTCCTCGCGTTGTTTATTTGCCGCCGAGCGTAACGAACAGCGTCAGGAGGCCCAACATCCCGATGATCATCGCAAACGCGTAGTGGTAGATATAGCCGGACTGCAGGAAGCGGATCACGCTCGCGAACCAGCCGACGAAGCGCGCGCTGCCGTTGACGATACCGTCGATCACGACCACGTCGCCTTCCTTCCACAGACCGCGGCCGATCGCCACGGCGCCGCGCGCAAAGACGACTTCGTTGATCTTGTCCATGTAGTACTTGTTGTCGAGCAGCGTGTAGATCGGCGAGAACGTCTGGCGGATCTTCGCCGGCAGCGACGGACGCTTGATGTACAGGAACCACGCGACGATCACACCCGCGAGCGACAGCCACACAGGCAGACCCTCGAACGACATGATGCCCATCTGGAACCAGCCGTGGAACTCTTCGGCCATCTCCTGCAGCGCCGGGTGGTTCTGGGCGATGTAGATGACCTTGTCGAACGCGACGCCATGGTCGAAGAAGCCGCCGTACAGCATCGGCTTGATCGCGATCGCGCCGATGATGACCGACGGGATCGCGAGCAGCACGAGCGGCACCCAGACGACCCACGGCGTTTCGTGCGGCACGTGCGGGCCATGATGGCCGTGGCCGTCGTGCGCGTCGTGACCGTGATCGTCACTGCCGTGGCCCTGCCCATGCGTCGCTTCTTCGGCGCCCATCGGCGAGTCGGGATGCTTCGGACCGCGGAAGCGCTCTTCGCCGTGGAACACCATGAAATACATGCGGAACGAGTACAGCGCCGTGACGAACACGCTCGCGGCGACCGCGAAGTACGCGAAGCCCGAACCCGGCAGATGCGACAGACGCGCCGCATCGATGATCGAATCCTTCGAATAGAAGCCGGCGAAGAACGGCGTGCCAATCAGCGCGAGCGAGCCGATCAGCGACGTGATCCACGTGATCGGCATGTACTTCCACAGGCCGCCCATGTTGCGCATGTCCTGGTCATGGTGCATGCCGATGATCACCGAACCGGCGCCGAGGAACAGCAGCGCCTTGAAGAACGCGTGCGTCATCAGGTGGAACACGGCGACCGGGTAGGCCGATGCGCCGAGCGCGACCGTCATGTAGCCGAGCTGGGACAGCGTGGAATACGCGACGACGCGCTTGATGTCCATCTGCACGACGCCGAGAAAGCCCATGAAGAGTGCCGTGATCGCGCCGATCACCATGATGAACGACAGCGCGCTATCGGACAGTTCGAACAGCGGCGACATGCGCGCGACCATGAAGATGCCGGCCGTCACCATCGTTGCCGCGTGGATCAGTGCGGAGATCGGCGTCGGGCCTTCCATCGAATCGGGCAGCCACACGTGCAGCGGAAACTGCGCGGACTTACCCATCGCGCCGATGAACAGACAGATGCAGGCGACCGTCAACAGGCCCCAGTCGGTGCCCGGGAACGTCAGCGATGCAAGTTCGTGGTTCTTCGCGAACACGTCGGCGTAGTTCATCGAGCCGGCGTACGCGAGCAGCAGGCCGATGCCGAGCAGGAAGCCGAAGTCGCCGACGCGGTTCACGAGGAACGCCTTCAGGTTCGCGTAGATCGCGCTCGGACGCGTGTAGTAGAAGCCGATCAGCAGGTACGACACGAGACCCACCGCTTCCCAGCCGAAGAACAGCTGCAGGAAGTTGTTGCTCATCACGAGCATCAGCATCGCGAACGTGAACAGCGAGATGTACGAGAAGAAGCGCTGGTAGCCGTCCTCGCCCGCCATGTAGCCGATCGTGTAGATGTGCACCATCAGCGACACGAAGGTCACGACGACCATCATCATCGCGGTCAGCGAATCGACGAGGAAGCCGACCTCGAACTTGAGCTTGCCGATCGTCATCCATTCGTAGATCGTCGCATTGAAGCTCCCGCCGTTCTGCACGTCGAGAAACACGATGACCGACAGGACGAACGAAATCGCCACCCCGAGGATCGTTACCGAATGAGCGCCTGCACGCCCGATCGTCTTGCCGAAGAGCCCCGCGATCAGCGAGCCCGCGAGTGACGCGAGCGGGATGGCCAGCAGCAGGTTTTCATTGAGTGTCGTTGACATAACCGCTTACCTGAAATGAACTTCGCTGAAATTAACCTTTGAGCTGATCGAGGTCCTCGACGTTGATCGTGTCGAGGCTACGGAACAGGGTCACCAGAATCGCGAGGCCGATCGCCGCTTCGGCTGCGGCCACCGTCAGCACGAAGAAAACGAAGATCTGGCCGTGCACGTCGCCGAGATAGTGCGAGAACGCGACGAAATTGGTGTTCACCGCCAGCAGCATCAGCTCGATCGCCATCAGGATGATGATCACGTTGCGGCGGTTCAGGAATATGCCGACGATGCTGATCGCAAAGAGGATCGCACCGAGCACGAGGTAATGAGCAAGGGTCAACATGTTTTTCTCCTCTCGGGCGCTCAGGCCTTGCCTGCGGGCGCCGGGGCGCCGGTTGCGGCACCGGCCGCGGTCGCGGCTGCCGTCGCTGCCGTTGCCGGCTCCGTGGGTTCCGGTGCCGGTGCGACTTCCGGTTTCATCTTTACGATGCGCACGCGATCCTGGCGGCGCACGGCCACCTGATCGGAAACGCGCTGGCGCTTGCTGTCTTTCTGATGGCGCGTGGTCAACGCGATCGCCGCGATGATCGCGACGAGCAGCACGAGGCCTGCCACTTCGAACGCGAAGATGTAATCGGTGTAGATGACCTTGCCGATCAGGCGCGTGTTCGACCAGCCGGCCGTGCCGCCTGCTCCGGCAACCGCAGCCGCCGTCGTATCGCGCACCGGCTGCACCGTCGCGCCGTAGCCGTGCCACAGGATCAACGCGGTTTCGATCACGATGATCGCGCCGACGATGGTCGCCATTGGCACGAAGCGTTTGAAGTCTTTGCGCAGCACGTCGAGATTGATGTCCAGCATCATCACGACGAACAGGAACAGCACCATCACCGCGCCGACGTACACGAGCACCAGCAGGATGCCGAGGAACTCCGCCTGCAGCAGCATCCAGATCGCGGCCGCATTGAAGAACGCGAGCACGAGGAAGAGCGCGGCCGACACCGGGTTGCGCGAAGTGATCACCTTCAGCCCCGACACCGTCAGGAGCAACGCGAAGATGTAGAACAGTACGGTCGTGAATTCCATGATTACCGGTTCTTCGTTAGGCCATCGTCAGGCAGGGTCCCTCGGCTTGCCGCGGCACGCGCGCGCATTTTACGCGACGTCGATCGGCGCGCGATGCGCGCGAGATGCAACGTGATACACGCCAGCGGCATTCGAGGGGCTGCGCACCGCGCCGCCATTACCGCGGCGGCCGACGCGACTTCGTACTACAGCAATGCAACTTCCTGGATCAACGATACGGTGCATCGGCCGCCTTGTTCGCGGCGATTTCCGCTTCGTAGCGGTCGCCGACGGCCAGCAGCATGTCTTTCGTGAAGTACAGGTCGCCGCGCTTTTCACCGTGATATTCGAGAATATGCGTTTCGACGATCGAATCGACGGGGCAGCTTTCTTCGCAGAAACCGCAGAAGATGCATTTGGTCAGGTCGATGTCGTAGCGCGTCGTGCGGCGCGTATTGTCCGCGCGCGTTTCCGACTCGATCGTGATGGCCAGCGCCGGGCACACCGCTTCGCAGAGCTTGCAGGCGATGCAGCGCTCTTCGCCGTTTTCATAGCGGCGCAGCGCGTGCAGGCCGCGAAAACGCGGCGAAATCGGCGTCTTTTCTTCCGGGAACTGCACGGTGATCTTGCGCTGGAACGTATAGCGTCCGGTCAGTGCGAGACCCTTCAACAGCTCGGTCAGGAAGAAGGTCTTGAAGAAGTTTTGAAATGCGGTCATGGGGACATCCGCCCTTTATTTCCAGATATTCAACGGCGACATGATCCAGAACCCGACCACCACGAGCCACACCACGGTCACCGGAATGAACACCTTCCAGCCGAGACGCATGATCTGGTCGTAGCGGTAGCGCGGGAACGTCGCACGCACCCAGATGAATACCGACAACAGGAAAAACACCTTGAGGACGAGCCAGAAGATGCCCGGAATGAACGACAGGAAACCGAACGGTGCGTCCCAGCCGCCGAGGAACAGGATCGAGGCGAGCGCCGAGATCACGATCATGTTGATGTACTCGGCGAGGAAGAACAGCGCGAACGCCATCCCCGAGTAATCGATCATGTGGCCCGCGACGATTTCCGACTCCCCTTCCACCACGTCGAACGGGTGGCGGTTCGTTTCGGCAATGCCCGACACGAAATAGACGACGAACATCGGCAGCAGCGGCAGCCAGTTCCACGACAGGAAGTTGATGCCGAAGCCCGCGAAGATGCCGCGCGTTTGCGAATTGACGATGTCCGACAGGTTCAGGCTGCCGGCCGTCATCAGCACGACGACGAGGGCGAAACCCATCGAGATTTCGTAGGACACCATCTGCGCGGCCGCGCGCATCGCACCGAGGAATGCATACTTCGAGTTCGATGCCCAGCCGGCGAGAATCACGCCGTAGACACCGATCGACGAAATCGCGATCGCGTACAGCAGGCCCGCGTTGATGTCGCCGAGCACGGCGCCCGCCTGGAACGGAATCACCGCCCAGATCGCGAAGGCCGGCACGACCACCATGACCGGCGCGATCAGGTAAATCCAGCGGCTCGCCTGGGTCGGCTGGATCACTTCCTTCAGCAACAGCTTGAGCACGTCGGCGATCGGCTGCAGCGAGCCGCCGGGACCGACGCGGTTCGGGCCCAGACGCACGTGCATCCAGCCGATCAGTTTGCGCTCCCAGAGGATCAGGTACGCGACGCACAGCAGAATCGCGACGGCCACCACGATGATGCGCACGAGCGCCCACACCGTCGGCCACGCGACGCCGAGAATCTGGCTGCCGCCCGCGTTGATCGTATCGAACAAGGTCATTTACGCCTTCTCCACCAGCAGTTCGCCGAACAGGCTCCCCAGCGCCGCGCCGGCAGGCGTGGCCGCCGACACGCGGACCACCGTCTCCGCAAGATTCGCATCGCGCACGGCCGGCACCTGCACCGAACGCTCCCCCTGGCGCACGCGCACCGCGTCGCCGTCTTTCAGACCCAGCTTGTCGAAGAGGCCAGCCGGCAGACCGATCGTGTTCGCGTTGCGCGCGGCTTGCGTCAGATGCAGCGAGCCGGCACGGCGCACGAGCGGATCGGCGTGGTAGATCGGCACGTCGGCGATGCGCTCGAACGAGCCGTTCGCGGCCCTGGCCGCACCGCCGTTGCCGCGTGCAACCGGCGACGTGCTCTGGTTCGACAGACGCGGCGCGAGGTCCGCATCGCCGAGCGCGGCCGCGCGCACTTCTTCGGCCGTGTCGTATTCGAAGCCCGACGCGCCGAGCAGGCTGCCGAGCACGCGCAGCACCTTCCATGCGGGACGCGCGTCGCCGAGCGGCCGCACGACACCGTTGAAGCTCTGCACCGTGCCTTCCGCGTTGACGAACGTGCCGGCCGTTTCCGTGAACGGTGCGATCGGCAGCAGCACGTCGGCGTAATCCATGCCCGTTCTGAACGGAGACATCACGACGACCATTTCCGCCTGGTTCAGTGCGGCAAGCGCTTGGGCCGGGTTCGCGGTGTCGAATTCCGGCTCGACGTTCATCAGCACGTAGCCCTTGCGCGGCTGCTCGAACGCTTCGCGTGCATTCAGGCCGCCGTTGCCCGGCAGCGCGCCGACGAGGTGAGCGCCGACCGTGTTCGCCGCTTCCGTCAGGAAGCCGAGCGTCGCGCCCGTCGCGTCGGCGATCCATTGCGCCGCGGCGTGGATGCGTGCGAATTCCGGATGCTGCACCGCTGCGTTGCCGATCAGCACCACGCGCTTTTCGCCGGCTGCGAGCGAAGCGGCGACCAGCTTTGCCGCATCCGATGCCTGTGAGCCTGCGAACGCTTCGGGCAGCGCGACGCCGCGCGCTTCCGATACGGCAGCCGCGATGCCGGCCAGTTCGTCGAGCCATGCGGACGGCGCTGCGGCGATGACCTGTGCCTTCGGAATCAGCGAGTTGTCGCTCGATGCCTGCAGCAGCGTGAGCTTCGCGCCGCCCTTCGATGCCTGGCGCAGACGCGCGGCCAAAAGGGGATGATCGCGACGCAGCGACGACGTGCCGACCACGAACGCCGCGTCGACGAGCGACAGGTCGGCGATCTTCACGCCAAGCCACGGCGCGCCGTTCACCGGCGCCGAGAAGTCGGCCTGACGCAGACGGAAATCGATGTTCGGCGTACCGACCGCCTGCGCAAGCTGCTTGAGCAGGAACAGTTCTTCGACCGTGCTGTGCGCGCTGCCGAGCGCGGCGATCGCGTTTGCGCCGTGATCGCCCTTGATGCCGTTGAAACCCTTGACGACGTATTCGAGCGCCGTTTGCCAGTCGGTTTCGACCCACTGGCCGCCCTGCTTCACCATCGGCCGCGTCAGGCGCTCTTCGCTGTTGAGCGCTTCGTACGAGAAGCGGTCCTTGTCCGAGATCCAGCATTCGTTGATCGCTTCGTTCTCGAACGGCAGCACGCGCATCACGCGGTTGTTCTTCACCTGCACGACGAGGTTTGCGCCGACCGAATCATGCGGGCTCACCGACTTGCGGCGCGACAGTTCCCACGTCCGCGCGCTGTAGCGGAACGGCTTGCTCGTCAGCGCGCCGACCGGGCACAGGTCGATCATGTTGCCCGACAGTTCGGAGTCGACGGTCTTGCCGACGAAGGTCGTGATTTCCGAATGCTCGCCGCGGTTCAGCATGCCGAGCTCCATCACGCCCGCCACTTCCTGGCCGAAGCGCACGCAGCGCGTGCAGTGGATGCAGCGCGTCATCTCTTCCATCGAGATCAGCGGCCCCACGTTCTTGTGGAACACGACGCGCTTTTCTTCGCTATAGCGCGACGACGACTTGCCGTAGCCGACCGCGAGATCCTGCAGCTGACATTCGCCGCCTTGATCGCAGATCGGGCAATCGAGCGGATGGTTGATCAGCAGGAACTCCATCACCGATTGCTGGCCCTTGATGGCCTTCTCGGATTTGGTGCGCACGACCATGCCTTGCGACACCGGCGTCGCGCAGGCGGGGACCGCCTTCGGCATTTTCTCGACGTCGACGAGACACATACGGCAATTCGCCGCGATCGACAGCTTCTTGTGATAGCAGAAATGCGGCACGTATGTGTCGACCTTATGCGCAGCCTGGATCACCATGCTGCCTTCAGGTACCTCGACCGTTTTGCCGTCTATTTCGAGTTCAACCATGATGGTCAATCTTCCTTAACCTGATACCGCTCAATCGTTCGCCCCGTTCATCGCGCCGGGCGCACGCCGTGTAGACGAGGCGCACCGCGGTGAATCTGCATTCGACGTTCTGCTTCTTCTACGCCGCGACCGTTTCCGACACCGCCGCCGCCCCGGCATGGCCACCGACGAGGCAGCGCTTGTTGGCGACGTGATACTCGAATTCGTCCCAGTAATGCTTCAGCATGCCGCGCACCGGCATCGCAGCCGCATCGCCGAGCGCGCAGATCGTGCGGCCCATGATGTTTTCGGCAACCGAGTTGAGCAGGTCGAGATCTTCCTTGCGGCCAAGGCCATGCTCGATACGATGCACGACGCGGTAGAGCCAGCCGGTGCCTTCGCGACACGGCGTGCATTGGCCGCATGACTCTTCGTAATAGAAGTACGACAGGCGCAGCAGCGAGCGCACCATGCAGCGTGTCTCGTCCATCACGATCACCGCGCCCGAACCGAGCATCGATCCGGCTTTCGCGATCGAATCGTAGTCCATGTCGGTCTGCATCATGATGTCGCCCGGGATCACCGGCGCCGACGAGCCGCCCGGGATCACCGCCTTGATCTTCTTGCCGCCGCGCATGCCGCCGGCGAGTTCCATCAGCGTCGCGAACGGCGTGCCGAGCGGCACTTCATAGTTGCCAGGACGCTCGACGTCGCCCGACACCGAGAAGATCTTCGTGCCGCCGTTGTTCGGCTTGCCGATCTCCAGATAGGTTTGCGGACCGACCTCGAGCAGGAACGGCACCGCGGCGAACGTTTCGGTGTTGTTGATCGTGGTCGGCTTGCCGTAGACGCCAAAGCTCGCGGGGAACGGCGGCTTGAAGCGCGGCTGGCCTTTCTTGCCTTCGAGCGACTCGAGCAGCGCCGTTTCCTCGCCGCAGATATACGCGCCGTAACCGTGGTGCGCATGCAGCTGGAACGAAAAGCCCGAACCCATGATGTTGTCGCCGAGGAAGCCCGCGCGGCGAGCCTCTTCGAGCGCCTCTTCGAAGCGCAGATATTCGGCGAAGATTTCGCCGTGAATGTAGTTGTAGCCGACCGTGATGCCCATCGCATACGCGCCGATCGCCATGCCTTCGATCAACGCATGCGGATTCCAGCGCAGGATGTCGCGGTCCTTGAACGTGCCCGGTTCGCCTTCGTCCGAGTTGCAGACGAGGTACTTCTGCCCCGGAAACTGGCGCGGCATGAAGCTCCATTTGAGCCCGGTCGGGAAGCCCGCACCGCCGCGGCCGCGCAAGCCCGATGCCTTCACATCGGCAATCACCTGCTCCGGCGGGATTTTTTCTTCCAGGATGCGGCGCAGCTGCTTGTAGCCGCCACGCGCGACGTAATCTTCGAGATGCCAGTTCTCGCCGTTCAGACCGGCGAGAATCAGCGGCTTGATGTGACGATCGTGTAAAGACGTCATTTCGAAAGTTCCTCGAGCAGCTGGTCGATCTTCTCGCGGCTCATGAAGCTGCACATACGATGGTTGTTCACGAGCATCACCGGTGCGTCGCCGCACGCGCCCATGCACTCACCCTCTTTAAGCGTGAACTTGCCGTCCGCGGTGGTTTCGCCGAAGTCGATGCCGAGCTTCTGCTTCAGATATTCGGCGGCGCTTTCCGAGCCGCCGTCCGGGCCGAGCTGACACGGCAGGTTCGTGCAGAGCGTGATCTTGTGTTTGCCGACCGGCGACGTTTCGAACATCGTGTAGAACGTCGCGACTTCCTGCACGGCAACAGCCGGCATGCCGAGATAGTCGGCGACGTACTGCATCAGATCGGGCGACAGCCAGCCATGTTCGTCTTGCGCAACGGCCAGCGCCGCCATCACGGCGGATTGTTTCTGATCGGCGGGGTACTTCGTGAGCGCACGATCGATTTCTTTCAGGCCTTCAGCTGAGATCATTTTCAGACACGACTCTTTCAATTCCTACCGAACGAAAACCTGTCGCTCACTGCATGATGCGACAGACCCGGCGTTCCTTGCTTGCCCCTTGCCTCGCGCCGCGCTGGCACGGCCTTCTCGCGCGGACGGGCCTCGATGAAAACGCTTTAGCGATCCACTTCGCCGAACACGATGTCCTGCGTGCCGATGATCGTGACCGCATCGGCGATCATGTGGCCGCGCGCCATTTCGTCGAGCGCGGACAGATGCGCGTAGCCCGGCGCGCGAATCTTCAGGCGATAAGGCTTGTTCGCGCCATCCGAAATCAGATAGATGCCGAACTCGCCCTTCGGATGCTCGACCGCCGCATACGATTCGCCTTCAGGCACATGGAAGCCCTCGGTAAAGAGCTTGAAATGGTGGATCAGCTCTTCCATGTTCGACTTCATCCCGACGCGCGACGGCGGCGCAACCTTGTGATTGTCGATCATCACGGGGCCGGGATTCTTGCGAAGCCAATCAATACACTGCTTCGCGATACGCGTCGATTGACGCATTTCTTCGACGCGCACGAGATAGCGGTCGTAGCAGTCGCCATTCACGCCAACCGGAATGTCGAAATCGAGCTGATCGTACACCTCGTAAGGCTGCTTCTTGCGCAGGTCCCACTCGATGCCCGAGCCGCGCAGCATCGCGCCGGTCAGACCCAGTTGCAGCGCGCGTTCGGGGCTCACGACACCGATGCCCACGAGACGCTGCTTCCAGATCCGGTTGTCGGTCAGCAGCGTTTCATACTCGTCGACACACTTCGGGAACCGGTTGAAGAAATCTTCGATGAAGTCGAGCAGCGAACCCTGGCGGCTCTCGTTCATTTTCGACAGCGCCTTCGCATTGCGGATTTTCGACGCCTTGTATTGCGGCATCGCGTCGGGCAGATCGCGATAGACACCGCCCGGACGATAGTACGCAGCATGCATACGCGCGCCCGACACCGCTTCGTACACGTCCATCAGGTCTTCGCGCTCGCGGAACGCATACAGAAACACGGCCATCGCGCCGACGTCGAGCGCGTGCGCACCGATCCACATCAGGTGGTTCAGCACGCGCGTGACTTCGTCGAACAGCACGCGGATGTATTTCGCGCGAATCGGCACATCGATGCCGAGCAGCTTTTCGATCGCGAGCACATAACCGTGTTCGTTCACCATCATCGACACATAGTCGAGACGGTCCATATACGGCACGGACTGGATAAACGTCTTGTTTTCGGCGAGCTTTTCGGTCGCACGATGCAGCAGGCCGATATGCGGATCGGCGCGCTGGATCACTTCGCCGTCGAGCTCGAGCACGAGACGCAGCACGCCGTGCGCTGCCGGGTGCTGCGGGCCGAAGTTGAGCGTGTAGTTCTTGATCTCTGCCATGGCGTTCTCTTAATGTTTCAGACCGCCATAGCGATCTTCGCGGATCACGCGCGGCGTGATTTCACGCGGCTCGATCGTCACCGGCTGATAGACGACGCGCTTCTCTTCCGGGTCGTAACGCATTTCGACGTAACCGGAGACCGGGAAATCCTTGCGGAACGGGTGACCGATGAAGCCGTAGTCGGTCAGGATGCGGCGCAGGTCCGGATGGCCTTCGAAGACGATGCCGTACAGGTCGAACGCTTCGCGCTCATACCAGTTCGCCGAATTCCACACGTCGACGACCGACGGAACGATCGGCAGATCGTCGTCCGGCGCGAATACGCGCACGCGCACGCGCCAGTTGTTTGCAATGGAGAGCAGATGCAGTACCGCGGCAAAACGCGGGCCTTCGTAAGCGCCGTCGCCATACGTCTGGTAATCGACGCCGCACAGATCGATCAGCTGTTCGAACTTCAGCGATGTGTCGTCGCGCAGACGCTTCACCACGTCGAGGTATTCGCTCGCCTTCACGACGATCGTCAGTTCACCGATCGATTCCGTGATGCTCGACAGGCGGCCGCCAAAGGCCGCCTCGAGATTCGCTTTGAGGGTCTCGAGTTTGCTTGCCATATTGTGGGGAGGCTTGGGCCTTTATTGACGGGCGATGGTGTTGGTGCGGCGGATCTTTGCCTGTAGCTGGATCACGCCATAGACGAGCGCCTCGGCCGTCGGCGGACAGCCCGGCACGTAGACGTCGACCGGCACGATACGATCGCAGCCACGTACGACCGAGTACGAGTAGTGGTAGTAGCCACCCCCGTTCGCGCACGAGCCCATCGAAATCACCCAGCGCGGCTCGGCCATCTGGTCGTATACCTTGCGCAGCGCCGGCGCCATCTTGTTGCACAGCGTGCCGGCGACGATCATCACGTCCGACTGACGCGGACTCGGACGAAACACAACGCCGAAACGGTCGAGGTCGTAGCGGGCCGCGCCCGCATGCATCATCTCGACCGCGCAACACGCGAGACCGAACGTCATCGGCCACAGCGAGCCGGTGCGCGTCCAGTTGATCAGTTTGTCAGCCGTCGTGGTGACAAACCCTTCCTTCAAGACCCCTTCGATACTCATTTGCTTTCCACTCCAGACGGGCAGCTAGCATAGGCCGCCCTGAAACCGGCAATTGGACCCGTCATTCCCAGTCGAGACCGCCTTTCTTCCAGATATAGGCGAAGCCCAGCAGGAATTCGAGCAGAAAAATCATCATCGAAATGAAGCCCGGCCAGCCGATATCGCGCAGCGCAACGCCCCACGGAAACAGGAACGCGGTTTCAAGATCGAAAATGATGAACAGGATGGCGACAAGGTAGTAGCGCACGTCGAACTTCATGCGCGCATCTTCGAACGCTTCGAAGCCGCATTCGTACGGCGCGTTCTTTTCGCTGTCGGGCCGGCTGGGACCGAGGATCTTGCCGATACTGACCAGTGCTACGCCTAAACCGGTACCCACGAGGAGGAACAACAATACGGGGAAATAGGCTGCGAGGTTCAAGACTATCCTCAATCGGTTGGTTCTAACAAACCATATGCCGGGAGCGGACCCCTCCCCCGACGCGAATCACTTCGGCCTGCTTGCTGTTGTAAGCGTATGGCAAGCAGCTCACTAGAAGTGAAAATGCCAGCCGAAGCGAAGCAAGCGGCTGGCATTAGGATAACGTCTAGATAACATTGGTGCCGACGGCGAGACTCGAACTCGCACAGCTTTCGCCACTACCCCCTCAAGATAGCGTGTCTACCAATTTCACCACGTCGGCACTGTCTGCAATCCGGGAAATCAACTTATAAAAGCCGCGAATCGCTTCAAGACTTGAATTGTAACTGGTTTAAACAGTTTGTTCAACGCACAAAAGCAGGCTAAACGAAAATTTATTTCGGCACATCCTGACCCGGCGCCGACGATGCAGGCGCAGCAGCCGCAGCACCTGAAGACGCACCTGAACCACCCGGAGCAACCGCATTCGTTGCAGTAGAAACCGACGCGGGCGCAGCGGCCGATGCGGGCCCGGATGCCGGTGTGGCAGCAGGCGCGCTTGTCGTTGCCGCGGTACCAAGGACACCTGCCGAAGGCTTCGCGTGATACGCACCGAGATAAGTCAGCGCAAGCGTCGTGACAAAGAAGATCGCGGCGAGCACCGCCGTCGAACGGGACAGGAAGTTCGCCGAACCGGTTGCGCCAAACAGGCTGCCCGATGCGCCGCTACCGAACGCCGCGCCCATGTCCGCGCCCTTGCCATGCTGCAACAGCACGAGGCCAATAATGCCAAGCGCCGACAACAGCTGCACGACGATGATCAATGTTTTCAAATACAGCATCACACTCACCCGAGTCTTTATTTAAAGGCGCAACGTAAAAGCACGCTGCGCGCAACAATCGAATTACCGCAACGATCGAATCTACCGCACCGCATTCGCCGCGACCGCCGCCTCGCAGATCGCAAGGAAATCGGTATGTTTCAGCGATGCACCGCCAATCAGGCCGCCATCGATGTCCTGCTGGCGAAACAGTTGTTCCGCGTTTTCCGGTTTCACACTACCGCCATACAACAGCGCAACACCCGCTGCCTGGCCCTTTGCTGCAATCCGCGCACGCAGAAATGCATGCACCGCTTGCGCCTGTTCGGCCGTCGCGGTCTTGCCGGTTCCGATGGCCCAGACGGGTTCGTAAGCGACTACGATGCGCGATACCTGATCGGACGACAGCTTCGCGAGCACGGCATCGATCTGCATGCCGATGACGTTTTCGGTTTCGCCAGCTTCGCGTTGCTCGAGCGTTTCTCCGACACACACAATCGGCGTCAGGCCCGCTTCGAGCGCACGCAGCGCTTTCGTCGCCACGAGCTCAGCACTCTCGAGATGGTAAGCGCGCCGTTCCGAGTGACCAACAATCGCATACGACGCACCGAACTCTACCGCCATTTCCGCCGCGACTTCACCGGTGAACGCGCCTTGCTCGTGCGCGGAGATATCCTGCACTCCCCACGCCACCCGGCTGCCATTGAGCAGCGCCTGCGCCTGCGCGAGATACGGACACGGCACGCAAACGCCGATGCCTACCTCATCCGGCAAGCCGCCCGCGCCTTGCGAGACCGCCTGCAGCAGCAGCTTGTTGTCGGCAAGGCGGCCATGCATTTTCCAGTTGCCGACTACCAGTTTCGCTCGTTGTTTCGCCATCGTCTTGCCCGTTGCCCCGATGTCATGAATGGTGGACCAACTCCGCTTCGTCGTTCGCCCCGTCGTTCGCCCCGGTTCCTTGAACCACGATGCTGTCTGGCTGCAACCCTGGCTTCGACCTGACTGCAACCCACACTCGCCGCACGCGCAAAACACGCGATTTTACTTTGCGCGGCACAGACGGGTCAAACGGGGAGCAAATTGAGCGGCAGCACATTGCCGCGCCGTCTCGCGACAACCGGTGCGGTCACGGCGCGATGCCCGCCGCGCGGCCACCCGTGCCTCACGTCTCGATCAGCTGTCCGCGCCCCAATTCAGCACGATCTTGCCGACGTGAGTGCTGCTTTCCATCAGCTCATGAGCTTGCGCGGCCTCGCGGGCCGGAAACACGCGATGCACGACCGGCTTGATGGTCCCGTCTTCGAGATGCGGCCACACACGCTCCTTGAGCTGCGCGGCGATCTTCGCCTTGAATTCGACAGGCCGCGGACGCAGCGTCGAACCCGTGATGGTGAGCCGGCGGCGCATGACGTCGCTCAGGTTCACTTCCGCCTTCGCGCCGCCCAGCAGCGCGATGATCGCGACGCGGCCGCCATCGGCGAGCGCCTTCAGTTCGCGCGCGATATAGCTGCCCGCGACCATGTCGAGAATCACGTCGACGCCGCGGTCGTTCGTCAGTGATTTCACCACTTCGACGAAGTCTTCGGTCTTGTAGTTGATCGCGCGCTCGGCGCCGAGCGCTTCGCACGCGCGGCATTTGTCGTCGGAACCCGCGGTCGCGAATACGCGAAAGCCGAGCGCATGGGCGATCTGGATCGCCGTCACGCCGATGCCGCTCGAGCCGCCTTGCACGAGAAACGTCTCGTTCGCGCCGCCTTCGCCCTTGCCCAGTTGCGCGCGGTCGAACACGTTGCTCCAGACCGTAAAGAACGTTTCCGGCAGCGACGCGGCTTCGATGTCGGTCAGTCCCTTCGGCACCGGCAGACACTGCGCGAGCGGCACTGCGGCAAATTCCGCATAACCGCCGCCCGCGAGCAGCCCGCATACGCGATCGCCCATCTTGAGGCCGAACGGATTGTGCTTTGCGTCGATCGTGCCGCCGACGATCTCACCGGCCACCTCGAGCCCCGGCAGATCGGACGCGCCCGGCGGCGGCGCATACGAACCCTTGCGCTGGAACACGTCGGGCCGGTTCACGCCGGACGCAGCCACCTTGACCAGCACTTCGCCCGCTTTCACTTCCGGCATCGGACGCTCGGCAAGCTTCAATACTTCCGGCGCGCCGAACTCGGTAATTTCGATCGCTTTCATCGCTGTCGTCTCCAAAGGTGGGGATTGCGCTGAAAACTGCGGGAACAATTGCGGCAACGACTGCGGCAACAGCTGCGGGTTCGCAATGCAATCCACCCTACATGAAAAACGGCCGGCGCGCATTCACGCTGCCGGCCGTCTGTTCGAGCCTCGCTTACTGCGGGGTCGATTCGGGTTGCGTCGCGGCGCCGTCGTTCAGCAGCGCCTTTGCCGACAACCGCACGCGGCCCTTTTCATCCGTCTGGATGACCTTGACCTTCACCTGCTGGCCTTCCTTCAGATAGTCGTTGATGTCCTTGATGCGCTCGTTCGCGATCTCGGAGATATGCAGCAGACCGTCCTTGCCCGGCAGGATATTCACGATCGCGCCGAAGTCGAGCAGCTTGAGCACCGTGCCTTCGTAGATCTGGCCGACTTCGACTTCCATCGTGATGTTTTCGATGCGTTTCTTCGCTTCGGCCATGCCTTCCGCGCTCGTGCTCGCGATCGTCACGACGCCGTCGTCGGAGATGTCGATCGTCGTGCCCGTTTCTTCGGTCAGCGCGCGGATCACCGAGCCGCCCTTGCCGATCACGTCGCGAATCTTTTCCGGATTGATCTTGATCGTGATCATGCGCGGGGCGAACTCGGACAGTTGCGTGTTCGCGCCCGACACGGCCGAGGTCATCTTGCCAAGGATATGCATGCGGCCTTCCTTCGCCTGGGCGAGCGCGACCTGCATGATTTCCTTCGTGATGCCCTGGATCTTGATGTCCATCTGCAGCGCGGTCACGCCGTCGGCGGTACCGGCCACCTTGAAGTCCATGTCGCCGAGATGATCTTCGTCGCCGAGGATGTCGGTCAACACCGCGAACTTGTTGCCTTCGAGGATCAGGCCCATCGCGATGCCGGCGACGTGCGCCTTCATCGGCACGCCGGCGTCCATCAGCGCGAGACAGCCGCCGCACACCGACGCCATCGACGACGAACCGTTCGACTCGGTGATTTCCGACACGACGCGAATCGAATAGCCGAATTCGTCGGCGCTCGGCAGGCACGCGACGAGCGCGCGCTTGGCCAGACGCCCGTGGCCGATTTCGCGGCGCTTCGGCGACCCGACGCGGCCCGTTTCGCCGGTCGCGAACGGCGGCATGTTGTAGTGGAGCATGAAGCGGTCGCGGTATTCGCCTTCGAGCGCGTCGATGATCTGCTCGTCGCCCTTCGTGCCGAGCGTCGCGACGACGAGCGCCTGCGTTTCGCCGCGCGTGAAGAGCGCCGAACCGTGCGTGCGCGGCAGCACGCCCGTGCGGATCTCGATCGGACGCACGGTGCGCGTATCGCGGCCGTCGATGCGCGGCTCGCCGTTCAGGATTTGCGAACGGACGATCTTCGCTTCGATATCGAACAGCACATTGCCGACCGTCGCCTTATCGGCCGCAACGCCGCCCGTTGCGAGCGCTTCTGCTTCGAGCTTCGCCGACGTCGCTGCGTAGACTTCCTTCAGCTTCGCCGAACGCGCCTGCTTGTCACGCGTTTGATAAGCGGAAAGCAGTTCGTTGTAAGCGATTTCGTTGACGCGCGCGATCAGCGCTTCGTTCTTCGGCGCCGGCTGCCAGTCCCACTCGGGCTTGCCGCCTTCGCGCACGAGTTCGTGGATCGCGTCGATCGCCGTTTGCATCTGCTCGTGGCCGAACACGACCGCGCCGAGCATCACGTCTTCGGGCAGTTGGTCCGCTTCGGATTCGACCATCAGCACGGCACGCTCGGTACCGGCGACGACGAGGTCCAGACGCGATTCCTTGATCTGCGAGCGCGTCGGGTTCAGCACGTATTCGTTGTTGATGTACGCGACACGCGCGGCGCCGACCGGGCCGTTGAACGGCAGGCCCGACACCGCGAGCGCAGCCGATGCGCCGATCAGCGCGGGGATGTCGGCCGGCACGTCCGGGTTGATCGACATCACGTGGATGACGACCTGCACTTCGTTATAGAAGCCTTCCGGGAAAAGCGGACGCAGCGGACGATCGATGAGGCGCGAGATCAGCGTTTCGCCTTCCGACGGACGGCCTTCGCGGCGGAAGAAACCGCCCGGAATCTTGCCTGCCGAGTAGGTCTTTTCGATGTAGTCGACCGTCAGCGGAAAGAAATCCTGGCCCGGCTTGGCGGTCTTCGCACCGACGACGGTGGCGAGCACGACCGTATCTTCGACGTCAACGAGCACGGCACCGCTCGCCTGGCGGGCGATTTCGCCCGTCTCGAGGCGAACCGTATGCTGCCCCCACTTAAATTCTTTGACGATCTTGTTAAACATAGACATTTGTCCTCCATTGATCTTTTCGTCAAGCCGTACACGCCAATGCGCGACGGCTACGCTTGAGCCGGTGCCGCAGGGGAAGAGGAGTGTTATGCCATTCCAGAGGGCCGCGCGGCGTGCGCGAACCGCTGGAATGACACAGCGCTCTTCCCTGAAGCCCGGCTGATTGCTGTTGCTCTTGCCTTGCTATTGCTTTCTGATCTTGCCTGCTTCTTGCCTGCTATCGGTTGCCTGCTATTGGAACCGACAGATCGGAACTGCCAGGAGCCGCCCGCGAGGCCTGAATGCGCACGGAATTTCGATTGATACGGCGACCCGTTTTGCGCACCGTTCAAAAACAAAATGCCTGCATCAGCGGAACTGACACAGGCACTTTGCTGAAAAGAACGACCCGCTTACTTACGCAGACCCAGCTTCTCGATCAGCGAACGATAACGATCGGCGTCCTTGCCCTTCAGGTAGTCGAGCAGCTTGCGACGGCGGCTCACCATGCGCAGCAGACCGCGGCGGCTGTGATGGTCTTTCGTGTGGGCCTTGAAGTGAGCCGTCAGCTCGTTGATGCGCGACGTGAGCAGTGCGACCTGCACTTCGGGGGAGCCGGTGTCGTTGGCGCCGCGAGCGAATTGCGCGACGACGTCGGATTTTTTGATTTCAGCAACAGTCATTTGATTTCCTTTGATTCAACAGGCGGTCACGGAAGAAGAGCCGTGCCGTGGGTTACAGCGAAACCGCTGGATTCTACGCTACAACGTGGCATACGAAAACCATGCGCCTGCTGCATTGGCCATGTCATCGCACTTGCCATGGCATTTGCCATGTTTTGCAACGAGGCGCGTATTGTAGCACAGCCCGAAAGCCCGGCGAATCGTGGTCTTTCGGACAGGTCGGACACCGCAGCCGCGTGCTCGCCCCGCCGAATTGCTATGCGGTTTGAAAATCTTTCGCCGCATCACATGTCAAAATGATGCCTGTCCGCGATAGAAATTATCGTGAAAACGCATCTGGAGAGATTCATGTTCAATCGCCTTTCAACAGCATACGCAGCGATTGCGCGGTACGCGCGCGGCCGGCGCATGCTGGTTGCCTGCGTCGGCACGCTCGCGCTGGCAGGCTGCGCGCAACCGTGGCAGGGCTATCAGCCAGGCGCCGACCAGTCGACGGTGCTCTCGCGCCTCGGGCCGCCACGCGAAGTCTACGATCTGCCCAACGGCGGCAAACGGCTCATGTGGCCGACGCAGCCGATGGGCGAATACACGACAGCCGCCGACATCGACGCAAACGGCAAGATTGTCAGCGTGCGCCAGGTGCTGCAGCCGAGCGAATTCTATCGCGCGGAAATCGGCAAATGGACGCGCGCCGACGTGCTCGTCAACTTCGGCCGCCCCGAGGAAACCTCGTATTTTCCGCTGATGAAGCGTGAGGTGTGGACCTACCGGTATTACGAGGACAACGTCTGGTACATGCTGTACAGCTTCTATTTCGACGATCAGGGCATCCTGCGGCTCACGCAGAAGACGCCCGATCCGCTGCACGACCCGGACCGCCGCAGCCTGTTCTGAGCGCACGCGGCGCTGGCATGAAAAACCCCGTGCGGACTTTGGAGTCCACACGGGGTTTCGTTTTTACCGCTGGCGCGATAACGCCGGCGTCAGTGCTTACGAGCGCTGTGGATTGAGCTTGTCCACACCGGTGTAAAGGCGGTTCAGCGCCGCGATATATGCCTTCGCCGAAGCCGCGACGATATCGGGATCGGTGCCGACGCCGTTGACCACTCGCCCGGCCTTCGACAACCGCACGGTCACCTCGCCCTGCGCCTGCGTGCCGGTCGTAATCGCGTTCACCGAATACAGCAGGAATTCCGCGCCGCTGCCGACTTCGCTTTCGATCGCGTTCATCGTCGCGTCGACGGGACCATTGCCGCGCGCTTCGGCCGTGACCTCCTTGCCTTCGACCGAGAACACGATCCGCGCATGCGGCTGCTCACCCGTCTCCGAGCGCTGCGAGAGCGACACGAACTTGTAATGCTCCTTCTCCTGCGCTTCGGCCGATTCCTCGGTGACGATCGCGATGATGTCCTCGTCGAAAATTTCGGCTTTGCGGTCGGCGAGTTCCTTGAAGCGCGAGAACGCGGTGTTGAGTTCGGCTTCGCTGTCGAGCGAAATGCCCAGTTCCTGCAGACGCTGCTTGAACGCATTGCGGCCCGAGAGCTTGCCGAGCACGATCTTGTTCGCGGTCCAGCCCACATCTTCCGCGCGCATGATTTCGTAGGTATCGCGCGCCTTCAGCACGCCGTCCTGGTGAATACCCGACGCATGCGCAAAGGCGTTCGCGCCGACCACCGCCTTGTTCGGCTGCACGACGAAACCGGTGATTTGCGACACGAGCTTCGAGGTCGGCACGATCTGCGTCGTATCGAGGCCGACGTCGAGGCTGAAATAGTCCTTGCGCGTTTTCACGGCCATGACGATTTCTTCGAGCGACGTATTGCCCGCGCGCTCGCCGAGACCGTTGATCGTGCACTCGACCTGACGCGCCCCGCCGATCTGCACGCCGGCCAGCGAATTGGCGACCGCCATGCCGAGATCGTTATGGCAGTGCACGGAAAACACGGCCTTGTCCGAGTTCGGAATGCGCTCGCGCAGCGTCTTCACGAGATTGCCGTAGAGCTCCGGTACGCCGTAGCCGACCGTGTCCGCGATATTGATGGTCGTCGCGCCTTCGGCGATCACCGCTTCGAGCACGCGGCACAGGAAGTCCATATCCGAGCGGCTGCCGTCTTCGGGCGAGAACTCGACGTCGTTCGTGAATTTGCGCGCGAAGCGCACCGCGAGTTTCGCCTGCTCGAACACCTGCTCCGGCGTCATCCGCAACTTCTTTTCCATGTGCAGCGGCGACGTCGCGATAAACGTATGGATGCGGAAATGATCGGCGGGCTTCAACGCGTCGGCGGCGCGCTGAATGTCTTTGTCGTTCGCGCGGGCGAGCGAGCAGACGGTGCTGTCCTTGATTGTCGACGCAATCGTCTGGATCGCATCGAAGTCGCCGTTCGAGCTTGCCGCAAAGCCGGCTTCGATCACGTCCACCTTCATCCGCTCGAGCTGCTTCGCGATACGGATTTTCTCTTCCTTCGTCATCGACGCGCCGGGCGACTGCTCGCCGTCACGCAACGTCGTGTCGAAAATGATCAGCTTGTCTGCCATCTCAGGTCTCCTGGGGATCCGGTCAATTCAAATCGAAAAGGAATACGGGTGTTTGCGCCACCGGCTGGCGACGCTAACAGGAGACGAGGCAGACGGGAGGCGAAAACGATCAGCGCGACAGGCGCGCCGAAGCTAGCGAGCGTAGTAGCGCGCCGGCTTGAAGAGTCAGGAAGGGGAACTTGGAAAGTGCCATGCCAGCGACTATAGCGAGATTCATCGATTCGCGCAATTCACGATAACGGCCGGCGCGACCGCTCCACAGCCGCTTGTTCGACGGTCGACACGGCGCGCGCCATATGGCGTAACGGTCCCCCGGCAACGTGCAGCAGGCGGCAATAGGCGCAGGCAAACGCGGCGATTGAAAAGCAGAATCAAGCGGAAAGAAGCAGAAACGGCTGCTTTGGCGCGGCGGGCGCGTCGCACCCGCCCTGAGCTCAAAGGCAGCCGTCGACCATGACCGCGTGACGGGCGTCGCAGCCGATCACAGCGGCGCCGACGGCTACGGCTGCCGCTGCGAAGAACGCGCGGGATTGCTACGGCCGCGCAGCGTTTGGTACCCCCAGAACACATAGCCCGAGAGGCCATACAGCACGAACAGTCCGAACAGCATGAGCGGCGGATCGGACGACACGAGCACGAACAGCATCACAATCAGAAGCGTCGCCGCGAACGGCACGCGATGCCGGATATCGAGCGCCTTGCCGCTATAAAACGGCGCGTTCGACACCATCGTCACGCCCGCGTAGATCGTCAGTGCGAACGCGACCCACGGCAGCCAGCCAAGCTTGAGCGGCACGCGGTTGTCGGTGGCGAGCCAGACGAAGCCCGCGATCAGCGCGGCCGCAGCCGGGCTCGGCATGCCCTGGAAAAAGCGCTTGTCGACAACGCCGATATTCGTGTTGAAGCGCGCGAGCCGCAGCGCCGCGCCCGAGCAGTAGACGAACGCCGCGAGCCACCCCCAGCGTCCAAGGTCTTTCAGCACCCATTCGTACATGACCAGCGCCGGCGCCACGCCGAACGACACCATGTCGGACAGGCTGTCGAACTGCTCGCCGAACGCGCTTTGCGTATGCGTGATACGCGCGACGCGCCCGTCCATTCCATCGAGCACCATCGCGACGAAGATCGCGATCGCCGCGACTTCGAAACGCACGTTCATCGCCTGCACGACCGCGAAGAAGCCGCAGAAGAGCGCCGCGGTGGTGAATGCATTCGGCAGCAGGTAAATGCCGCGCTTGCGCAGGAATTGCTGACGCGCGGCGCGCCGGCTGTCGATTACGACCGGCACGGGGTCGCCCGTCGGCTTGTTGCGGCGGAACGGTCTGATCGGCCGCGGTTGCGGTGCGGCGCTGCTGCGTGGTCGACGCGGTTTCAGGGCCATCGGAGTCTCCGTGAGCCGCTTTATAGTTCGGCCAGAATGGTTGACGAGGCCGATACCTTCTCGCCGATCGTCACGCGCGGACGGCTGCCCATCGGCAGGTACACGTCGACGCGCGAACCGAAGCGGATAAAGCCGTAGCGCTGGCCTCGCGTAAGCGGCTCTCCCGCACGGACGTAGCAAAGAATGCGCCGCGCGATGAGTCCGGCGATCTGCACCGACGTCACTGTCGCCCCGCTTGCCGTTTCGATGACGATCGCATTGCGCTCGTTTTCGAGCGACGCTTTGTCGACGGCGGCATTCAGATACGAGCCCGGAAAGTATTCGACCTTCTGGATCGCGCCATCGACCGGCGAGCGCTGCGAATGCACGTTGAACACATTCATGAACACGCTGATCTTCAGCGCCTCGCGCTTCGCATACGGGTCATGCGCGGTCTCGACAGCGACGATACGACCGTCGGCCGGGCACAGCACTGCGTTCGGCTGCGTCGGAATGGGCCTCGCCGGATCGCGGAAGAATTGAACGACGAAAATGACGAGCAGCCAGAAAAGCCACGCAATGCCGAACCCGAGGAAGGCATGGACCAACAGCGCGACGACAACGGCGATTCCGATAAACGGCCAGCCTTCGCGTGCGATGATCGGGTGAGGGTAATTCATGGATGGCTTCAGTGTTTTCGTAAAACCGTAGGATAGCAAAAGCCGCCCAGGGTTCAGCACGCTGGACGGCTTGGAGGGACGGCGCAGCGCAACGGCTGCGCCCGACATGGCATACGCTGGCGGAATGACCCCGGAGAAAAGCCCCGGGGAAACAACCGCACCGCCGGTCTTAGTTTTTCGACTGGTCGACGAGCTTGTTCTTCGCGATCCACGGCATCATCGCGCGCAGCTTCGCACCGACCTGCTCGATCTGGTGCTCGGCCGTCAGACGGCGGCGCGATTGCAGCGTCGGCGCGCCGGCGCGGTTTTCGATGATGAAGCTCTTCGCGTATTCGCCCGTCTGGATGTCTTTCAGCACGTCCTTCATCACCTTCTTCGTTTCGTCGGTGATGATGCGCGGGCCCGTCACGTACTCGCCGTACTCGGCGTTGTTCGAGATCGAGTAGTTCATGTTCGCGATGCCGCCTTCGTAGATCAGGTCGACGATCAGCTTCAGTTCATGCAGGCACTCGAAGTACGCCATTTCCGGCGCGTAACCGGCCTCGACCAGCGTCTCGAAGCCGGCCTTGATCAGATCGACCGTGCCGCCGCACAGCACGGCCTGTTCGCCGAACAGGTCGGTTTCGGTTTCTTCGCGGAAGTTCGTCTCGATGATGCCGGCACGGCCGCCGCCGTTCGCCGCCGCATACGACAGCGCGATATCGCGCGCCGCGCCCGATTTGTCCTGCGCAACCGCGACGAGGTGCGGCACGCCGCCGCCTTGCGTGTACGTGCTACGCACCGTGTGACCCGGCGCCTTCGGCGCGATCATGATCACGTCGAGGTCCGCACGCGGAATCACCTGGCCGTAGTGCACGTTGAAGCCGTGTGCGAACGCGAGCGCGGCGCCCTGCTTCGCATTGGCGTGCACTTCGTTCCTGTACACCTCGGCGATCTGCTCGTCGGGCAGCAGCATCATGACGACGTCGGCGCCCTTTACCGCCTCGGCCACTTCCTTCACGGCGAGGCCCGCGTTCTCAGCCTTGCTCCACGAAGCGCCGCCCTTGCGAAGACCGACGGTCACCTTCACGCCGCTTTCTTTCAGGTTCAGCGCGTGCGCATGGCCCTGCGAGCCGTAACCGATGATCGTGACCTGCTTGCCTTTGATGAGGGAGAGGTCGGCGTCCTTGTCGTAGAAAACTTTCATGTCTGTTCCTTGGCGATATACGGTGAATTCAAATGTTGCGTTTTACTGCGCGGCCGAGCGCGCGGTTGGCGCGCCCGGCCATGATCGATGGCGTCGTCAAACCTTGAGGATACGCTCGCCGCGCCCGATGCCCGAACCGCCCGTGCGGACCGTTTCGAGAATCGCGGTCGCATCGATTCCTTCGATAAACGCGTCGAGCTTGTCGCTCGCGCCCGTCAGCTCGATCGTGTAGGTCTTTTCGGTGACGTCGATGATGCGGCCGCGGAAAATGTCCGACATCCGCTTCATCTCTTCACGCTCCTTGCCGACCGCGCGCACCTTGATCAGCATCAGCTCGCGCTCGATGTGGGCGCCCTCGGTCAGGTCGACCACTTTCACCACCTCGATCAGGCGGTTCAGATGCTTCGTGATCTGCTCGATCACGTCGTCCGAGCCAATGGAAACGATGGTCATGCGCGACAGCGAACGGTCTTCGGTCGGCGCCACCGTCAAGGTTTCGATGTTGTAGCCGCGTGCCGAGAAGAGCCCGACGACGCGCGACAACGCGCCCGGTTCGTTTTCGAGCAGCACGGAAATGATGTGTCTCATGATCGCTTCTTCCAGATATCCAAGTATCGATTTATCCGCACCGGCCGCGCCGCTCCGCCTGCATTGCGCCTTTTGTGAAGGCGCGCATGGCGAAGCCAACGCTCAGTGACAAAAGCCGGCGCCGTTATAGATCTTCCGCACCGAGCAGCATCTCCGTGATGCCCTTGCCGGCCTGTACCATCGGCCAGACGTTCTCGGTAGGATCGGTCTGGAAGTCGAGAAATACCGTGCGATCCTTCAGACGCAGCGCTTCCTTCAGCGCGCCTTCCACATCCGACGTTTTCTCGATGCGCATGCCGACATGGCCATACGCTTCGGCAAGCTTCACGAAATCGGGCAGCGCATCCATGTACGAATGCGAATAGCGCTTGCTGTATTCGATCTGCTGCCACTGGCGCACCATGCCCAGATAGCGGTTGTTCAGCGAAATGATCTTGACCGGCGTGTCGTACTGCTTGCACGTCGACAGTTCCTGGATGCACATCTGGATCGAGCCTTCGCCCGTGATGCACACGACTTCATCGTCCGGATGCGCGATCTTCACGCCCATCGCGGCCGGCAGACCGAAGCCCATCGTGCCGAGGCCGCCCGAGTTGATCCAGCGGCGCGGCTTGTTGAAGCGGTAGAACTGCGCGGCCCACATCTGATGCTGGCCGACGTCCGAGCAGACAAACGCGTTGCCGTCGGTCAGTTCCCAGAGCTTCTCGACCACATATTGCGGCTTGATGATTTCGCTCTTGCGGTCGTACTTGAGGCAGTCTTTCGAACGCCAGCCTTCGATGTCCTTCCACCACGCGGCAAGCGCTTCGGTATCCGGGCCGTGGTCGGCCGTCTGCAGCTGTTCGATCAGTTCCTTCAGCACTTCCTTCACGTCGCCGACGATCGGGATGTCGACCTTCACGCGCTTCGAAATGGATGAAGGATCGATGTCGATATGAATGATCTTGCGCGGCCGCGACGCGAAGTGCGCCGGATCGCCGATCACGCGGTCGTCGAAACGCGCACCGATTGCGATCAGCACGTCGCAGTGCTGCATCGCCATATTCGCTTCGTACGTGCCGTGCATGCCGAGCATGCCGACGAATTTCTTGTCGCTCGCGCGATAGCCGCCGAGACCCATCAGCGTATTCGTGACCGGGTAGCCGAGCAGATCGACGAACTGGTTCAGTTCGCGCGCCGCGTCCGCGAGGATGATGCCGCCGCCGGTGTAGATATACGGGCGCTTCGCCGTCAGCAACAGCGACACCGCCTTGCGGATCTGGCCCGAGTGGCCTTTCGTGACCGGGTTATACGAGCGCAACGCGACGGCTTTGATCGGCTCGTAGTGGCAAGGCGCTTTCGAGACGTCTTTCGGAATGTCGATCAGCACCGGACCGGGCCGGCCGGTACGCGCGATATAGAACGCTTTCTTGACGGTGGCGGCCAGTTCGCGCACATCCTTCACGAGGAAGTTGTGCTTCACGCAAGGCCGCGTGATGCCGACCGTATCGCACTCCTGGAACGCATCCTGGCCGATTGCCGCAGTGGGCACCTGGCCGGTGATGATCACCATCGGGATCGAATCCATGTACGCGGTGGCGATGCCGGTAACCGCGTTCGTGACGCCAGGGCCCGACGTGACGAGGCAGACGCCGACCTTGCCGGTCGAGCGCGAATAGGCGTCGGCGGCGTGAACCGCGGCCTGCTCGTGGCGCACGAGCACGTGCTGGAATTTGTCCTGCTTGTAGAGCTCGTCGTAGATGTAGAGTACCGAGCCGCCAGGATAGCCCCAGACAAACTCGACGTCTTCGTCGGCCAGCGCGCGCATGAGCACGGTGGCGCCGATCGAGTCAGCTTCGGGATGGGGAGTGGTATCCGACGTGGAGAATTCCGCGCTGGGCATATTCATCGTTCACCTTTCGAATTTTCGGCAAAAAATTGATCGGGTGCTCTCTGCCGGGCTTGTGGCTCGGGTTCAAGCGGCGCGTCCAGTTTGACCGGCGGACTTCTTGGGCCCGCCTCAAATGAGACTAGTCACTTTATGTTGCGAACCAGCGACAATAGCGTTAAGCGGCGTTTCGGTCAAGAAAATATTTCCGCGCCGGGGATGCATCCGGCATTACGTTCATGCTCCGCAATTGTGCCGCGCTAACCGCTTGCTTCGCGCGTCCCGGCCTGCGCTTACTGCCTGTTTTTCCAACGTTTTTCTCCCAAACGTTTGCGACGCGGTTTGCACGAGGCTGCCCGATTTCTCCCGGCCGGCGCCGATTTTTGTTAGCATCCGCGAGTTTTACGACATTTTTCGGCCGTTGCTTCACGTGTACCCAGCCGGCTTTTTCTCACCGTTTCCAGCGCACGCGCCCGCTTCGCCCACTCAGCACGGATGGCATCAGACAAAGAACTCGCCGATTTTCTGGCGGGCGTCGAAAGGCGCGCGTTCAAGCAGACGGTGTACGCCGTGCGGGACGACGACGCTGCACTCGACATCGTGCAGGACGCCATGATCAAGCTCGCCGAGAAGTACGGCGACCGTCCTCCGCCTGAGCTTCCACTTTTGTTTCAGCGTATTCTTCAGAATGCGACGCACGATTATTTTCGTCGCCAGAAGGTGCGCAACACGTGGGTGAGTCTCTTCTCGTCGCTCGCCAACTCGGACGACGACGAATTCGACCCGCTCGAGACCATCGATGTTCAGGACGGCGCGCCCGGCGCGGAAAGCGGCGAAGAGCGCCTTGCGCGCGAGCAGATTCTGCAGTTGATCGACGACGAAATCCAACGGTTGCCGGCACGTCAACGGGAGGCGTTTCTGATGCGTTACTGGGAAGATATGGATGTCGCCGAGACTGCCGCCGCGATGGGCTGCTCCGAAGGCAGTGTGAAGACCCACTGCTCGCGAGCCACCCATACGCTGGCCCAGGCGCTCAAGGCCAAAGGAATCACGCTATGAGCCCCGCTCACGATAAGGAAATCGAGTTCGCGTGGCAGGTGCGGCGCGCCCTCGACGAAAGCGCCGCCCGCATCCCGCCCGCCACGGTCGACCGGCTCGCCGCCGCGCGCCGCACCGCGCTCGCGCGCAAGAAGCCGGAAGCCGTGCGCGCGCCGGCCTTCGTGCCGGTGCTCGTGCCGGCTCCGGCGGGCGTCATGCCGGCCACCGGCCCGGCGCCGCGCCGCGCGTCGAAACTGCGCCGCTTCGCGCTCGCATGGCCGATCGCCGCGCTCGTCGTCAGCCTCGTGGCGATCGCGTACTGGGAAGACCAGCAGCGCACCGCCGAGCTGGCCGATATCGACGCCGCGATGCTCAGCGACGACCTTCCGCTTTCCGCCTACCTCGATCACGGTTTCAACGCGTATCTGTCGCATGCGCGGTAGGACTGGGAGAAGCGACGGGTGAATTACAAGCGCGGCCTTGCCGTTGTCTCCGGATGTGTGATCGCCGCCGTGGTTGCGTTCGCCGCCACCTATCCGCGCTTTCATGCGCCGGCGCCCGTGCATGCCGCGGCCGGCACGCCCGCCAGCGCGACGCCTGTCGCGCCGAAGCCCGCGGCGCCCGCGCTCGCGGTCGAGATTCCCGGCTTGCGGAACAACGGCCCGCTTGCGTGGGCACGGCTCACGAATGCCGAGCATATCGCGCTCGCGCCTTTCGCCACGCAGTGGGATTCGTTCAGCGACGAGCGCAAGCGCAAATGGTTGAAGATTGCGGCGCGCTACCCGAAGATGACGGCCGAAGCGCAAAAGCGCCTGCACGAGCAGATGACCGAGTGGGTCAGGATGACGCCCGAGCAGCGCCGCATCGCGCGCGAGAACTATCAGATTTCGAAGGGGCTGTCGCGCGAAACGCGGCAGAACGCCTGGAAAGCCTATCAGTTGCTGCCGGAAGAACAGAAGGAACGACTCGCGGCGAGCGAGCATAGGCGGCGGCCGACTGTCGTCAGCGCGCCGCCGTCCGGCAAGAGGGAACTCAAGGACATCAACCGGCTCGTCAACGGCAAGGAACGCCCCGCAAGCGGCGCAGCCGGCAAACCCGCGCCGGGCGCTTCAGGCGTGTCGGGCGTGCCAGGCGCGGGCGGCGCACCGGCCGCTCTCGCGTCGACGGCGGTCGCCGCATCGCAGCCGGTCCTGCCCGCGATCCCGTCCGCCGCGAGCTTCGTGCCGGCGACGCCCACGCCGGTTTCGCCGGCCGATGCGCCGGCCGCGTTCCACGGCTCGTAAGCGGCCGGCAACGTGCCATGGCGGCGGCCGCCGCATAGGCGCGGCGCACACGGCGCACACGATGCGTGCGCGCCTCCGGGCATCTCCGTTTTCTGGGTCTTTTCCCTGATTCACGCTGCGGGACTTTTCCGTGATGCTCGCGGCTGATGCTGGCCTCGATCCTCCTCTGGTGCGCGCCGACCCGATTCGATGAAACCATCCGCTTCCGCTCCGAACGCCGCGCTTGCTTCGGCCGACTTGCCGCCTGAACCCGCGATCAGTCGGCAGACGCCGCCGGAACCGAAAACAGGCGCGGACACGCCATCGCCCGCACCGGCCCCCACCGTCCGCCGCCGCCTTGCAACGCTCGTCTACGAAGGCGTGATCCTGTTCGGCATTGTGTTTATCGCCGGCTATCTGTTCAGCACGCTCACGCAGCAGCGCAACGGGCTCGTCCATCGCGACTGGCTTGCGGCGTGGATCGGCATCGTCGTCGGCGTGTATTTCGTCTGGTGCTGGACGCACGGCGGACAAACGCTGCCGATGAAAACATGGCGCCTGCGCGTCGTGCGCGCGAAAGACGGCGCACCGCTGTCGTGGCCGCGCGCGCTGGCGCGCTACGTGCTCGCATGGCTCTGGTTCCTGCCGCCGCTCGCGCTGCATCCGCTCTTCGAGCTCACGGTGCCGCACACGCTCGCCGTCGCGGGCCTCTGGTTTATTGCGTGGGCCGCTGTCGCACGGCTTTTCGCAGACCGTCAGTTTCTGCACGACCGGCTCGCGGGCACGCGCATCGAGTCGGTCACGCGCTGAGACGCCGGCGCCGTTCCACCGCGTGCCGCCCGGCAGCGGCAACGGCAACGATAGCGGCGCGTCGGGCACCACACGAGGCGCACGCGAGTCCGCAAGCGAATGCCAGTGCTGCAAGCCGCACCGCTTCGAGGCTTTTCCGCCACTGCGCACATTGCATCCGTGTGACCGCAACGGTGAGCCTCGCCGCTGTATCGCGCGCACCACACGTCGGGTTGCGTAAAAAGAAATTCTCGTGACTGTCACGGCTCCGTCATGACGCAACTGTGCAATGCGGGTACTGCAACCCGACGCGCGAGCCATGGACCCAAAAACGTCCGCGACTTCCCTGTTCCGCCAGACTGGCCCGAGCGTCGACCCCGTCGGCTTCGGGCCCAACAGCCCCTCTGCCGCTGCGATTCCTCTGCCTCCGATTTCCGCCATTCCCTCCTCCAGCGACGCACCGCACGACGACAATCCCGATGAAGTGCATCGCTACCGGACCATCTGGCTCTCGGATATTCACCTTGGATCGAACGGTTGTCAGGCATCCTACCTACTCGATTTTCTCCGGCATAACGAGTCGGAATACCTGTATCTCGTCGGCGACATCATCGACGGATGGCAGTTGAGGAAGGGCTGGTACTGGCCGCAGGCGCACAACGACGTCGTGCAGAAAATCCTGCGCAAGGCGCGCAAAGGCACGCAGGTGGTCTACGTGCCCGGCAATCACGACGAAGCCGCGCGCCAGTTCTGCGATCTTGCATTCGGCGATATCCACGTGCGCGGCGAAGCGTTCCACACGACGCTCGCGGGCCAGCGGTTGTGGATCGTGCACGGCGACCTGTTCGACGGCGTGATCCAGCATGCGAAGTGGCTCGCCTATCTCGGCGACACGCTCTACACGCTGATTCTCGTGCTGAACCGCTGGTTCAACCGCATCCGCAGCAAGCTCGGCTTCCAGTACTGGTCGCTGTCGCAGTACCTCAAGCATCAGGTGAAGAACGCCGTGAATTTCATCTCGTCGTTCGAACGCGTGATGACCGACGAAGCGCGTCGCCGCGGCTGCGACGGCGTCGTCTGCGGCCATATTCACAAGGCCGAGATTCGCGATATCGACGGCGTGCTGTATTGCAACGACGGCGACTGGGTCGAAAGCCTCTCCGCGCTCGTCGAGACTTACGAAGGCGAACTGAAGGTCGTCTACTGGACCGTGATGCGCGCGCCGCCGGTCAGCGCGCAGAAGGCGCGCGCGACCGCGTAGTGCGCGCGAGCACGGCTCTCGCGCCGTTGCCCTGAGAGACATCGCAGGCACACAGCGCGAGAGCCATGCTCCCTCGTTTACCCGTCTGTCCCACTTCTTTCGACAAGGGCCACACCGATGAAGATCATGATCGTCACCGATGCATGGGAGCCGCAGGTCAATGGCGTGGTTCGCACGCTGAAGAACACGACGCGCGAACTGACCGCGCTCGGCCATCGCATCGAAATGCTCACGCCGCTCGAGTTCAAAACGATTCCGTGCCCGACCTATCCCGAGATTCGCCTGTCGCTGTTCCCGAAGCGCCATTTGCATCGTCGCATCGACGAATTCGCGCCCGACGCGCTGCATATCGCGACCGAAGGCCCGCTCGGACTCGCGGCGCGCGCCTATGCGATCAAACACAAGCTGCCATTCACGACCGCCTACCACACGCGCTTTCCCGAGTATGTCCAGGCGCGCTTCGGCGTGCCGCTCGCGTGGACGTATCGCTTCCTGCACTGGTTCCACAAGGCATCGCTCGCGGTGATGGCACCGACGCCGGTCGTGAAATCGGACCTCGAAAAATTCGGCTTCACGAACGTCGTGCTGTGGACGCGCGGCGTCGATCTCGACATCTTTCATCAGATGGACTCGAAGGTGCTCAATACCGCGCGGCCGATCTTTCTGTACGTCGGGCGCGTCGCCGTCGAGAAGAACGTCGAGGCGTTTCTGAAGATCGATCTGCCCGGTTCGAAATGGGTCGCCGGCGAAGGCCCCGCGCTCGCCGAACTGAAATCGCGCTATCCCGAAGTCAATTATCTCGGCGTGCTGTCGCAGCCCGAACTCGCGAAAGTCTATGCGGCCGCCGACGTATTCGTGTTCCCGAGCCGCACCGACACGTTCGGCCTCGTGCTGCTCGAGGCGCTCGCCTGCGGCACGCCGGTCGCCGCCTATCCGGTGACGGGCCCGATCGACGTGCTCGGCGATGGCGGCGCGGGCGCGATGAACGAGGACCTGCGCGAAGCGTGCCTCGATGCGCTGAAGATCGACCGCGACCACGCGCGCGCATGGGCCGAGCGTTTCTCGTGGGCTGCGGCCTCCGAGCAATTCGCCGCGCACCTGAAACCGCTGCCGCGCACCGCGTATCCGCGTGAAGAAAGCGCCGCCGCATAACGCGCGGCTCACGCGAGCCAACCGGTCACTTCCCATGCGAGCCAGACACCCGCATTTGCTGCGCGCTTCGCAACGCGCGCAGCACGATGACGAAGCGCATAGCGCCGGCGACGATCCGTTCGCCGACATCCACGAACACGAACACGGCCGCGACGAACGCGCCGCGCATCGCGAGCCTGCGCAGAACGGAACCGCCACGCACGCTTTCGACGAGCGCGCGCGCATCGAGCGCACCGCGGCGGCCGACCCGGCGAGCATGCGCTATGCTGGGCATCCGACCACGCCGAGGAAGCCCGCGATGCATTCCGAGCCGTCCCCGCGCCGCGAGTCCGACGCGCACGAACCGCTTGGCCCCGACGATCCGCTCGCGCCCCTGCCTTTCAATCCGTACAAGGGCAACCGCGGCCTCACGCGCGCATGGCATGCGATGAAGAATTCGCTTGCCGGCTTTCGCGTTGCGATTCGCGAGGAAAGCGCATTTCGTCAGGAACTGACGCTCGCGGCGATTCTCGTGCCGTGCGGTCTCGCCGTGCCCGTCGATCCGGTCTCGCGCGTGCTGCTGCTCGGCTCGGTGCTGCTCGTGCTGATCGTCGAACTGCTGAATTCGAGCGTCGAAGCCGCGATCGACCGCATCTCGCTCGAGCGTCACGAACTGTCGCGGCGCGCGAAGGATCTCGGCAGCGCGGCCGTGATGGTCGCGCTCTTCATGTGCGTGATGACGTGGGCGCTGATCGTCGGCCCGCTGATCGCGCGGTGGATCGGCGTGCTGTTTCACTGAAAAACGGCGAGCGCGCCGCGAAGCCGTTCGCTGCCGCTTGCCTTCGCATGCGTTCACTTGCCTTATCTCGCGGCGCGCTGCCTGATGCGTCGCTTCGCCGCCACGTTCGTCTCGGGTAAAACCCTGACCGCCCGGTCGGGGATTCGAACGGTCGGTTTATAATCTTCAAATAATCTCAGCGAACGCTGATCGGACGTTTACACCTGCACCGGGCGGACGCGCCGCAGTCGCATGCGGCTTTTTCGTGTCGGCCCGGTCATTATCTGAGGGCAGGACGACATGGAAGCCAAACCTCCCCGTCGCACGCGCGAACGGATACTCGAACTGTCTTTGAAGCTCTTCAACGAGATCGGCGAGCCGAACGTCACGACCACGACCATCGCCGAAGAGATGGAGATCAGCCCCGGCAATCTGTACTACCACTTCCGCAACAAAGACGACATCATCAACAGCATCTTCGGCCAGTTCGAGCAGGAGATCGAAAAGCGGCTGCGCCTGCCCGACGACCATCGCGTGACGATCGACGAGATGTGGTCGTATCTGCAGTACATGGTCGAATTCACGTGGCGCTATCGCTTTCTCTACCGCGATCTCAACGATCTGCTCGCGCGCAACCGTATGCTCGAGATGCACTTCAAGCAGATCATCAGCCACAAGGTGCGTTTCGCGAGCCAGTTCTGCGAGCAGCTCGTCGAAGACGGCGAGATGGTCGCGACACCCGACGAACTGCGCGTGATCACGACCAACATCGGCGTGATCGGCACGTACTGGCTGTCGTATCAGTTCGTCATGAATCCGCGCAAGTACAATGACCCGGAGTCGATCCGCGCGGACCTGCATCAGGTCAGCGTGCAGATCGTGTCGGTAATGGCCCCGTATCTGCGCGGCCGCTCGCGCCAGCTATTCGACGATCTCGTGTCGGGCAAGCTGCCGAAGCGCGAGTTCTACGACTACCTGCCGCCGCGCGATGCGGCGCCGTCGGCATCGGCGGCTGCGCCGGTTGCCGCGTCGGCCAACGGTGCTGCCGCAGCGGGCACGGAAGTCGCGCGCGAACGCAGTACGGTCAAACCTTGAGTGCGCATCGCACGCATCCTGAAGCAGGAAGTCCACTTGATGAAAGCAGTGTGTGTCTATTGCGGCTCCGCGAAAGGAGCCAACCCCATTTATGCAGAAGCGGCGCACGCGTTCGGCCGTGCCCTCGTCGACGCGAATCTGGCGCTCGTGTACGGCGGCGGCAAGGTCGGCCTGATGGGCATGATCGCCGACTCGGTGATGGCGGCCGGCGGCCGCGCGATCGGCGTGATTCCGGAGCTGCTCGTCGACAAGGAAATCGGCCATCACGGCCTGACCGAACTGCACGTCGTGTCCGATATGCATGAGCGCAAGAAGCTGATGGCGGACCTCTCCGATGCGTTCGTCGCATTGCCGGGCGGCGCCGGTACGCTCGAAGAGCTGTTCGAGGTCTACACGTGGGCGCAGCTCGGTTATCACCGCAAGCCCGTCGGCATACTCAATATCGCGGGCTTCTACGACCCGCTGATCGCGATGCTCGAGCACACGGTGCGCGAAGGCTTCATGCAGCAGACCTACTTCGAGACGCTGCAGATCGACAACGAGGCAGCAGCGTTGCTCGGCAAGCTGCAACACTACCGCCCGCTCGCGCAGGACAAGTGGTCGCAGCACCGCGACAAGGTTTGACGCGCTCCACTTGCGCGCAAGCCTTGATCCCCTTCATTGAACCGATGAGGCAACCATGACGAAAGTCGTTCTGATCACAGGAGCGAGCCGCGGCATCGGCCGCGCGACCGCGCGGCTCGCTGCCGCGCTCGGCTGGTCGGTGGGCATCAACTATTCGAGTAACGAAGCGGCCGCGCGCGAAACGGCGGCACTCGTCGAAAGCGCCGGCGCACGCGCGCATCTGCTGCCCGGCAATGTGGCCGAAGAACCCGCGGTGATCGCGATGTTCGACGAATGCATGCGCGTGTTCGGACGGCTCGACGGCTTCGTCAATAACGCGGGCATCGTCGCGCCCGGCATGCCGCTCGCCGATATGGACGCCGCGCGCATGAAGCGGATTTTCGACACCAATGTCTATGGCGCCTATCTGTGCGCGCGCGAGGCGGTGCGGCGCATGGCGAAGGACCGCGGCGGCCATGGCGGCGCGATCGTCAATCTGTCGTCCGCGGCCGCGCGGCTCGGCGCGGCGAACGAATATGTCGACTATGCCGGCTCGAAGGCCGCCATCGATACGCTGACCATCGGTCTTTCGAGGGAAATCGGCCCGCACGGCGTGCGCGTGAACGCGGTGCGCCCCGGTCTCATCGATACCGAGATTCACGCGAGCGGCGGCCGGCCCGATCGCGCAGCGGTGCTCGGCGCGCAGACGCCGCTTGGTCGCGCGGGCAGCGCGGAGGAAGTGGCGGAGACGATCGTATGGCTGTTGAGCGACGCATCGTCGTATGTGACCGGCGCGATAATCGACGTGACGGGCGGCCGGTGATTGCGAGGACTTGCGCGGCCGCCGTCCGCCGGGCGCACGGCCGCCTTGCCGCTGGCTGCACCGCTCGACCATTAGAAAAACGCGTTCGGAGCGCGCTGGAATCGTGCCGGAACTGCGCTAGAACCGCGATCCGCGCTCGCGCAGAAACGCGATCTCCTCTTCGGTCGATTGACGGCCCAGCAACGCATTGCGATGTGGAAAGCGCCCGAAGCGTTCGATGACCTTCGCGTGCCGCACGGCCGACTGCGCGTACGATGCGTCGAGTCCCTGCGCTTCCAGCTCCCGATAAAGCCGCATCGATTCGCGCTGGGCTTCCATCGTTTCGTCGTGCTCGAACGGGATATACGCGAATGCGCGATGGTAGAGCGTCGGCAGCAACACGTCGCTACCCTCTTCGATCATATGCCGCGCAATGTTCAGCGCCTGCGCATCGCCGTCGTACATACGCGCCGAACCCCGATGACAATTGCGCGTGAACTGGTCGAGCACGATGACGAGCGCGACGGACCCCAGCGGCGTCGCAAGCCATGCGTCGAGTTCATGCGCGAGCGCCGCTTCGATCAGTGAACCGAAACGCTCGCGCAGCATCGCGTCGAACGCGCCGCTGCGTTTGAACCAGCACTTGCGGTCCGTGCCATATTCGCCTGAAGCTGGCACGCCGAACCAGCAATCGAGCACGTCGCGCGAGCGCGCATCGAGCGAGGCATAGTCGGCTTGCGGCGAATACGCCTGCGCGCGGTTCGAACGCTCGCTCACACGAGTTCCAGCACGAGCCGGCGCGTGCGCGCACTCTTCTTTTCGAGCTTCGCGACGCGCAGTGCGCCGATTTCTTCCGTATTGCGTACATGCGTGCCGCCGCACGGCTGCAGATCGACACCTTCGATACGCAACAGACGCACGCGGCCGAGTCCCATCGGCGGCTTCACGCTCATCGTGCGCACGAGCTCGGGCCGCGCGGCCATTTCGTCGTCGGTGATCCATTCGGTCGCGACGTCATGCGCGCCGCCGACGAGCTCGGCGAGCCGCGCTTCGACATGCTCGCGCTCGATCGGCTCGACCGTCGCGAAGTCGAGCCGCGCATAGTCGGTCGTGATGCTGCAGCCATCGACCGCATAAGGCAGCACCGCGCACATCAGATGGCTCGCCGTGTGCAGCCGCATATGACGGTAACGGCGCGCCCAGTCGATTTCCGCGCGCACGCGCGCGCCCGCGCCGAGGCGCGCAAGCAGGGCTTCCTGGCCCGGCGCCGGCACGTGCACCGCGTCGTCGGGCGTCGCGCCTTCGAACTTCGCCTTGCGCGTGTCGGCGATCCCGATGCGCGTGCCGTCCGCGAGCACGAGCGCGCCCGCATCGCCGGCCTGACCGCCGCCAAGCGGATAGAACACAGTCTGGTCGAGATGAATGCCGTGTTCGTCGACGGCCGTGATCGTCGCGTCGCAGCCTGTCAGATATGCGTCTTCGCGAAAAAGTGCACGCGTCGCCATGGGGGAATCTCCTTGGTATCGTGATTCGGTTCGTGCGTCATGTTCGGTACCCGAAGCATGTGCCGGCGGCGGCATCGCGCGTGCTTCAGGCCCGACTCGGCTCTACCGTGGACGGTAGAACACATGTGCTCAGCCAGGCCGGTTACGCATCCAGTCCGCCGTGTCGAAGAACGAATGCAGCAGCCGTTCGCGCAGCGTGTCGGACAAACCGACGTCCTGCATCGCCCACGCCATGCAGCGCAGCCACTGATCGCGCTCGCTCGACGCGATCGCGAACGGCAGATGCCGCGCGCGCAGCCGCGGATGGCCGAAGCGGTCCTCATAGTGGCTCGGGCCGCCGAGCCAGCCGCACAGGAACCAGAAGAACTTGTCGCGCGAGCCTTCGAGCGTCGGCGGATGCAGCGCGCGGATGCCCGCGAAATCGGGCTCGAGGTCCATCAGGTCGTAAAAGCGGTCGACGAGTTCGCGCACGCGCGCCTCGCCGCCCACGAGTTCGAACGCCGTCGGTGGGGCGATCGTCGTGTCGTTAGAGTCGGTCATACGGGGAAAAGCCAGTTCATTGCAAATGAAGAAGTGTGACGCGCTTCACGCGTCGCGCAGCGATTGAAGCGCCGGCCGCATCAGCACATGCCGCAGGCTCAGCCAGCCGCCGAGTCCCGCGCACGCGATTCCGGCGGCGATGCCGGCCGGCAGCAGCCACGGATCGAACTCCAGATAGAAGTCGAATACGCGCGTGGCGAGCAGCGAACCGACCGCCTGCGCGCCAAGCGCGGCCATCAGGCCGGACAGCGCGCCCACCGCGACGAATTCGGCGATCTGCACCGCCCGCACCTGCCGGTGCGACGCGCCGAGCGCGCGCAGCAGCGCCGATTCTCGCATGCGTTCGTCGCGCGTGCCCGCCAGCGCCGCGTACAGCACGAGTACGCCCGCGACGAGCGTAAACAGGAACAGGAACTGCACCGCATCGATGACCTGCTCCATCACCGTCTGCACCTGGGCGAGAATCGGCGCGGTGTCGATCGCGGTCAGGTTCGGATAGGCGGCGATCAGACCATCGATGGCCGAGCGCCGCTCGGGCGGCACATGAAAGCTCGTGATGAACGTCGCGGGGAAATCCTTCAGCGCGGCCGGCGGCATCAGCACGAAGAAGTTCACCTTGAACGAGCCCCAGTCGAGCTTGCGCGTACTCGTGACCGGCGCCTCGATCGACAGACCCGTTACGTCGAAGCGCAGCGTGTCGCCGGGCTTGACGCCGATCAGCTTCGCGAGCCCCTGCTCGATCGAGATTTCCGGTTTGTCCGTAGCGCCGTACCACCGGCCGGCCTCGATCCGGTTGTCGTCGGGCAGTTGCGTCGTGTACGACAGGTTGAACTCGCGGTCGACGAGGCGCCGTGCATCCTCGCTTTTGTAGTCGTCGGGGTTGACCGGCTTGCCGTTGATCGCGGTGAGCCGGCCGCGCACCATCGGCGACAGGTCGACCTTGGCGAAGCCGTGCTGCGCAAGATACTGCGTGACCGGCACGCGCTGATCGGGCTGGATATCGATGATGAATTCGTTCGGCGCGTCGGGCGGCGTCGATTTGCGCCAGCCCGCGACGAGATCGTCGCGCGTCATCGCGATCAGCAGCAGGCACATCAGGCCGATCGCGAGCGCGGTGATCTGCAGCGCGCTCGCATTCGCGCGCCGCTCGAGCGACGCGAGCGCATAACGCCAGCCGACGCCGACCGCGAAACGCTCGCTGCGCACGACGCGCGCCGCGCCCCACAGCGCCACGCGCGCAACGCAGACGAACACGAGCAGCCCGCCCGCGAATCCGCCCGCGACGATCCCGCCTAGCTTCAGTTCGCCGGCCGCGAGCACGAGCAGAGCCGCGAACAGCACGACGCCTAGCGCATACGCGGCCCACGCGGTGCGGCCCGCTTCGCCCCATTCGCGGCGCAGCACGCGCACCGGCGGCACGCGCGTCAACGGCAGCAGTGGCGGCAGTGCGAAACCGAGCAGCAGCACGAGCCCCGCCGCAATGCCTTCGAAGGCCGGCCACGCGCCCGGATACGGCAGAACGACGCCGATCAGGCCGCCGAGCCAGCGCAGCAGCACGAAGTGCCCGACAAAGCCGAGCACGACGCCGACGAGTCCGCCGATGACGCCGAGCCCGACGAACTCGATCGTAAAGAGCGCGCGCAGCGTGCGCTGGCTCACGCCGAGGCAGCGCATCGCCGCGCAGCTGTCGAGGTGCCGGCGCATGTAGCGATGCGCGGCCATCGCGATCGCGACCGCCGCGAGCAGCGCGGTCAGCAGCGACACGAGCGTAAGGAAGTGGCGCGCGCGATCGAGCGTCTGGCGCACCTGCGGCTGACCGTCCTGCAGCGATTCGAGCGCGACGCCGCGCATCTTGCCGCCGTCGACGTGTTCGTGCGCCCATTTCGCATAGGTCTCGACCGACGCGTCGCTGCCCGCGACGAGCAGCCGGTACGTGACGCGGCTACCGTAGGTGATGAGCCCGGTCGACGCGACGTCGGCATCGTTCATCATGAGCCGCGGCGAGAAATTGACGAAGGCGAAGCCGCGATCGAGCTCCTTCGTGATCACCGCGCCGATCCTGAAATCGCGACCGCCGACTTTCACGCTGTCGCCAACCTGCACCTTCAGCGCGTCGAGCAGTTGCTCGTCGACCCAGACGGTCCCGGGCGGCGGAATCGAGCGGGCCGCTTCGTCGGGCGCCCCGGGCTTCGGTGCGATCCGCAGCGCGCCGCGCAACGGATAGCCGGGCGACACCGCCTTGATCGCGGCAAGCCGCGACATCGGCTGCGCGGCCGTCGAGTTGACCATGCTAGGAAAAATCGCCGTAGTCGCGGTCTCCAGACCGAGCGACTTCGCCTCTTGCGCGAATTGCGAATTGACCGGGTGATCGGCGCGCACGACAAAGTCGGCGGCGATCATCCGGCGCGCATCGCGTTCGAGCCCCTGATGCAGCCGGTCGGCGAGAAAGCCGACGCTCGTCAGCGCGGCCACCGCGAGCACGAGTGCGAGCAGCAGCATCGTCAGCTCGCCGGCGCGCCAGTCGCGCGCCGTCATCAGCGCCGCCTGGCGCAGCAGGTCGCCGGTCGCGACGCGCCGGCGCGGCACGGGCAGCGAGCGCTGCGCTACGTGTTTTCCTGCTTCACGGGCCGGCGCGCTCAATCGTGCCGGCTCCGCGCAAGACGCGACACCATATGCGTCGCCATGCCGCGGAAGCCGCCCTGCACGCCGCGCCACAGCCGCGGCAGCACCCAGCTCACGACGACGAGAAAACCGACCAGCAGCACGAGGAAGATGACCGGCGCGAACAGCGCGAGCAGCAGGCCGCCGAACACCATGCCTTCCTCGGCCGTCGACGTGACGACGTTCGACACCGGCTCGGGCGACAGGTTGATCAATGCGCGCGTACCGGCCTTCGTCAGATGCGCGGTGCCGGCGAGCGTGCCGCCCGCGAGCGCGGCCACCGTCAGCAACGCCGGATCGGCATGGCCGAGCGCACCGGCCGCGAGCACGGCGCCGGCCGGAATGCGGATAAACGTATGGATCGCATCCCACAGCGAATCGAACGCGGGAATCTTGTCGGCGAGGAATTCGGCAACCGTCAGCGCCCCGGCGACGCCGATTACCCATGACGAACTCAGCGCAGAGAGCGTGTCGGGAAGATGGATCACGCCAAAGCGTGCGAGCAGGCCCGCGATCAGCACGGTCAGATAGAGGCGCAGTCCGCTGCCCCATGACAGGCCCGCTGCAAGCGAAAGGGGTTCAAGCATGGCGCGCCTCCGGAGACGCGCACGGTGCACGCCTCGTGCTCCTCGCGACCTGCGGTGCGAAGCGCGCCCGTGCGCCCCGCCCAGCCATTGCCGCCGAGTCCGCGCAGCGCCACGCCGCACGGTACGAGTTCAGGTTGGAATTGGGTTCATTATAGCCACGTCGTTTCGGAATCCGCCGATTGAAAGGCAGAACTGCTGTGGCGAAAAGCGGACTATGCGCAGCAGATTCAAGGTTTTGCAGCGCCAGCCAGGCCGAACCGGATGAGTTGCGCGGGCAACCGGGTTGCCCGCGTGGCGTGCTCGATGCGTAATCGCCGAGCGCCTCGTCGACGCTCGGAGGTCGCTTGCAGACCGCTAAATGATCGCTCAATGACCTGACGACAGCTTGAGCCCGATCAATCCGACAACGATTAACAGCGCGCTGGCGATACGCGGCAGCGTTACCGCCTCGCCCATCATGACGATACCGAATACGAACGCGCCGACTGCGCCGATGCCGGTCCACACGGCGTACGCGGTGCCAAGCGGCAACTGGCGCATCGCGAGCGCGAGCAGCACGAAGCTGCCGAGCGCGGTGACGACGGTGAACACCGACGGCCACAGCCGCGTGAAACCATCGGAAGATTTGAGGCCGGCCGCCCAGGCAACTTCGAGCAGCCCCGCAATAAACAGAAGAAACCACGACATCAGGACGCTCCCACACGGTAACTGGGGTCGTCCCCGTTGATTCCGAACGCGTAAGGCCGTCCTTACGATACCGTAATTATATCAAACGGCATCTGATGAAAGGCGCACACATCCGCGAATCGATATAGTGCGCCGCACGCCGGCCTCAAGCCACGCCGACCAGCCGATACCCGACGCCGGTTTCGGTCAGGATATGCTCGGGCTGCGCCGGGTCGCGCTCGAGCTTCTGCCGCAGATGCGCCATATAAATGCGCAGATAGTGGTGGCTTTCGACGTGCGACGGCCCCCAGACGTCGCGCAGCAGCTGCCGGTGCGTGAGCACGCGGCCCGCATGGCGCACGAGCGTCGCGAGCAGCCGGTACTCGATAGGCGTCAGATGCACGAGTTCGCCGTCGCGCCACACCTGGCGCAGCGCGAGGTCGACCGTCACCGCGCCGAAATGCGCCTGCGGCGAGTCGCTCGCGCCCGCATGATTGCGCCGGCGCAGGTGCGCGCGAATCCGCGCGAGCAGTTCCGAGACGCCGAACGGCTTGGTCAGATAGTCGTCGGCGCCCGCGTCGAGCGCGGCCACCTTCTCGCTTTCCTGCGTGCGCGCGGACAGCACGATCACCGGCAGATCGCTCCATCCGCGCAGCTCGCGGATCACATCGAGGCCGTCGGTATCGGGCAGGCCGAGGTCGACGATCACGAGGTCGGGCTTGCGCGTCGCCGCTTCGACAAGCCCCTGCTTGCCGGTCTGCGCGTCGTGCACGACGATGCCCTCGCCTTCCAGCGACGCGCGCACGAAGCGGCGAATCTGTTTTTCGTCTTCGATCAGTACGACCGTGATGCTCGGGTCACTCATGGCCAGGTTTCGCTAATGTTGTCGTTGCCGTCGAAGCGGGCGAGCGGTCGCCGCCCGGCGGCTCGCGGCCCGACGATTCGCCACGCGGCACGTCGCCGTCCTGCGCCGCGCGGCCGTCATCATGGGCGCCGCTTTCTTCTTCGGACTCGTCTTCGAGCGCCTCCGGCACCGGCGGCGGCGTCTCGACCGGCAGCGTGAACCAGAAGCGCGCGCCTTCGATATGCCCGTCCGGCGCAACCCGATTGGCCGCACCGATCTTCCCGTCATGCGCGTCGACGATCGCACGGCAGATCGCGAGCCCGAGGCCGATGCCGGGCTTCGCCGACTCCTTCTCGCCGCGCGTGAATTTTTCGAAGATACGCGACTCCATGCCGGTCGGCAGGCCCGGCCCGGAATCGTCGATGGTGACGCGCACGAACGGCTTGCCGTCCTGCTCGATCTGCTGCGCGCCGATCACGAGCGGCGTATCGGCCGGCGTGTACTTCGCCGCGTTTTCGAAGAGATTCGCAAACAGCCGCTCCATCAGCACCGCGTCGAGCTGCAGCAGCGGCAGATCGGCCGGCAGCCGGACCTGCACCGGATGCCGCTCGAGCACGCGCCGGCATGTGCGCAGCGCCGCGCCGACCGTCTCCTCGAGCAGCGACCATTGCCGGTTCAGTTGCAACCCGCCCGCCTGCAACCGCGCCATATCGAGCAGATTCGTCACGATGCCGGCCATGCGCATCGACTCTTCGTGGATCGCATCGACGAGGTCGTCGATCGCCTGCGCCTGCGCGTGCGTCGCTTCTTCGAGCGCGCCTTCGGATGTCGCCTGCGCGGCGGCGCCTTCGGCCGCATTCTGCGCGGCGCGCGCCTGCGCGAGCATCGACGAAAAGCCGACGATCGTCGTGAGCGGCGTGCGCAGATCGTGCGAGATCGCCGACAGCAGCGAGTTGCGCAGCCGCTCCGATTCCATGTTGACGAGCGCATCGCGCGCGATTTCAACGTAATGCACGCGCTCGAGCGCGAGCGCGATCTGCGCGCCGAAGGCCTCGAGCATGCGCTGCTGCTCGGGCACGTCGAGTTCGCGTTCGTCGTGCATCTTCACCGCGAGCACGCCGCGCGTGCGCATCGGCGCTTTCAGCGGCAGATAGAGCGCGACCGCGGCCGGCAGCGTATCGGTGCCGTGTCCGGCCGGCTTCTGCTGGTCGTATACCCACTGGCCGACGTCGATATCGAGCGCCGCGCCGTCCAGCATGATCTGCTGATCCGGATCGTCGACCTTCTGGCGGACCTGATCCGCGCTGTCCGGCAGCAGGATCGCGACACGCGCGCGGAACACCTCGCTCACGTGGCGGCTGCCGATGCCGATGATCTGCTCGGTCGTCAGCGCCGCCGCGAGTTCGCGCGCCATCGCGTACATCGCGCCGGTGCGCTGTTCGCGCCGCTGCGCGACGCTCGCCTCGCGGCGCAGGCTCGACGTCAGATGGCTGATCACGAGCGACGTGAGCAGCATGCCGAAGAAAGTCAGCAGGTATTGCGTGTCGGTGACCGACAACGACATGCGCGGCGGCACGAAGAAAAAGTCGAACGCGGCGACGCTCAGAAACGACAGCACCACGCCTGGCCCGCGCCCGAGCCGGACCGCAGCGAAAATCACGCCGAGCAGGTACAGCATGACGAGGTTCGCGAGATCGATATGCCCGATCAGCAGGCTCGCGATACACGTGATCGCCGCGCAGATCGCCGCGGCCCACGCATAGGCGCTGCGCGGCGAGCGCCGTTCGCGCGCGGTGCGCAGCGCGTCGCGCCATGCGCTCGCGTCGGCGTCCTGTCCGCCGTCGCGTGCGCTGCCGCGTTCGGTCATCGCGCGGATCAGCGTCAGGTCGAGATCGTCGGCGCGCTCGGCGAGGCGTTCGGCGAACGGCCGCTGCAGCCGGCGCCGCAAGCCGCTGCGCGACGTGCCGCCCGCCACGAGCTTCGATACATTGCGCACGCGCGCGTAGCCGACGAGCGTGCCGATCGCGTCGGCGCCCGCGAGCGTCGCGGTTTCCGCGCCGAGTTCGGCCGCGAGCCGCAGCGCATTGAGCGTGCGTTCGCGGCGTTCGTCGGAGAGGCGCTGCAGCTTCGGCGTTTCGACGTACACCGCGATCCAGTCGGCCTTCAGCGCAGCCGCGAGACGCGCGGCCGCGCGCACCAGCATCGGCGCCTCGGGTCCGGGTCCCACGCAGACGAGCAGCCGCTCGCGCGCCTGCCAGATCGGCTGGATCGAGCGGTCGGCACGGTACTCGCGCATCTGCGCATCGACGCGATCGGCCGTGCGCCGCAGCGCCAACTCGCGCAGTGCGATCAGATTGCCCTTGCGAAAGAAGTTGCGCACCGCGCGCTCGGCCTGCTGCGGCAGATAGACCTTGCCGTCGCGCATCCGGTCGAGCAGTTCTTCGGCGGGCAGATCGACGAGCGTCACTTCGTCGGCGCGGTCGAACACGCGATCGGGCACGGTCTCCCAGACGCGAATGCCGGTAATCTGTCCGACCACGTCGTTGAGGCTTTCAAGGTGCTGGACATTGACCGTCGTATAGACGTCGATGCCCGCGTCGAGCAGCTCGTAGACGTCCTGCCAGCGCTTCGCATGCCGCGCGCCGGTCACGTTCGAATGCGCGAGTTCGTCGACGAGAATCAGTTGCGGCTTGCGTTCGAGCGCCGCGTCGAGATCGAATTCGGCGAGCTGCCGTCCGCGATACGCGATGCGCGCAAGCGGCAACACGTCGAGTCCGTCGAGCAGCGCGGCCGTTTCGGAGCGGCCGTGCGTTTCGGCGATGCCGACCACGACATCGACGCCTTCTTCCCTGCGCCGCCGCGCGGCCTGCAACATCGCATAGGTCTTGCCAACACCGGCGGATGCGCCGAAGAATACCTTCAGCTTGCCGCGCTGGCGTCGTTCTTCTTCGCGCTGCAGTTTGCCGAGCAACTCGTCGGGATCAGGTCGGTTCATGCTTGAAGGGGCTCGTCAATCGGACAGTCGACGCCACCATGCAAACGTCAATCGCTCATGGTGACACGCCGGGTGCAAAGCAGCAAACAGGCGCCACGCATACGCCAGGACGGAGCGAACCACGCTGCGCCACAAAGACGATCGGGGCGGCGCCCGCATGAGCGCCGCCCCGGGCCTCCCGGCAGTTGCGCGAGTCAGCCGTGCTGCATCGCGTCGAGCGCGAGATTGAGCTCGAGCACGTTTACGCGCGACTCGCCGAAGATGCCGAACTGGCGGCCCGACGTGTACCGCTCGACGAGCGCCTGTACGTCGGACGGCTGCAGATTGCGCGCTTTGGCGACCCGCGCGACCTGGTACGCGGCCGCGGCCGGCGTGATCTCGGGGTCGAGACCGCTGCCCGACGACGTCACGAGATCGACGGGCACGGGCTGCGACATATCGGTGCCGGCGGCCTTCAACGCATCGAGGCGGCCCTTCACGTTATCGGTCAGCGACGAATTCAGCGGACCGAGGTTCGACGCGCTCGAACCGCTCGCGTTGTACGGGTTCGGGCTCGTGGCCGACAGGCGCCCCCAGAAATACTTCGGCGCATCGAACTGCTGGCCGATCAGCGCGGAGCCGACCACCTTGCCGTTCTGCCCGATCAGGCTGCCGTTCGCCTCGTGGTTGAAGACAGCCTGACCGATGCCGGTCATCACGGCGGGATACGCGAGACCGGTGATCGCAGCGAGCACGACGAACAGCACGATCAGTGGACGAAACATGGATTTCATGATGGTTTCCTCAATTGAACATCGGGCGCATCAGGCCCAGCCGCATGCGGCAATCACCATGTCGATCAGCTTGATGCACGGGAACGGCAGGATGATGCCGCCGAGGCCGTACACGAGCAGATTGCGGCGCAACAGCGAGGCGGCGCCGATCGGCCGGTACCTGACGCCTTTCAGCGCGAGCGGAATCAGCATCACGATGATGATCGCGTTGAAAATCACCGCCGACAGAATGGCCGACGCCGGCGTGGTCAGATGCATGACGTCGAGCACACGCAGTTGCGGATACGTCGACGCGAATGCCGCCGGAATGATCGCGAAGTACTTCGCGACGTCGTTGGCGATCGAGAACGTGGTCAGCGAACCGCGCGTCATCAGCATCTGCTTGCCGATCTCGACGATCTCGATGAGCTTCGTCGGATTCGAATCGAGATCGACCATGTTGCCCGCTTCCTTCGCCGCCTGCGTCCCGGTGTTCATCGCGACCGCGACGTCGGCCTGCGCGAGCGCCGGTGCGTCGTTGGTGCCGTCGCCGGTCATCGCGACGAGGCGGCCTTCGGCCTGGTGCGCGCGGATCGTCGCGAGCTTCGCTTCCGGCGTCGCTTCCGCGAGGAAGTCGTCGACGCCCGCTTCGGCCGCGATCGCCGCGGCGGTCAGCCGGTTGTCGCCGGTCACCATCACGGTCTTGATGCCCATCTTGCGCAATTCGGCGAAACGCTCCTTGATGCCGCCCTTCACGACGTCCTTGAGCTCGATCACGCCGAGCACGCGCGCCCCATGCGCGCCCTTCTCGGCCACCACGAGCGGCGTGCTGCCGCGCCGCGCGACTTCGGTGACGACGTGGTTCACTTCGGCCGGGAAACGGCCGCCGCGCGCTTCGACATAAGCCTTGACCGCATCGGAAGCGCCCTTGCGGATTTCGCGGTCCGCGAGGTCGACGCCGCTCATGCGCGTTTGCGCACTGAATGCGATGAAAGTCGGATGCAGTGCCGCCATATCGCGCTGGCGGATATTGAAGCGTTGCTTCGCGAGCACGACGATGCTGCGGCCTTCCGGCGTTTCGTCGGCGAGCGATGCGAGCTGCGCGGCATCGGCGAACGCGTCTTCGGCGACACCGGGCGCCGGCACGAAAGCCGACGCCTGGCGGTTGCCGAGCGTGATCGTGCCGGTCTTGTCGAGCAGCAGCACGTCGACGTCGCCGGCCGCTTCGACCGCGCGGCCGGAGGTGGCGATCACGTTCGCCTGCATCATGCGGCTCATGCCGGCCACGCCGATCGCGGACAGCAAACCGCCGATCGTCGTCGGAATCAGGCAGACGAGCAGCGCGACGAGCACGGTGATCGTCACGACGTGGCCGGCCTTGACCGCTTCGACCGCGAACATCGAGAACGGCAGCAGCGTGGCCGTGGCAAGCAGCAGCACGATGCTCAACGCGACGAGCAGAATGGTCAGCGCGATTTCGTTCGGCGTTTTCTGACGCTTCGCGCCTTCGACCATCGCGATCATGCGGTCGAGGAACGCTTCGCCCGGATTCGCCGTGACGCGCACGACGATCCAGTCGGACAGCACGCGCGTGCCGCCCGTCACCGACGAGAAGTCGCCGCCCGATTCGCGGATCACCGGTGCGGATTCGCCGGTGATCGCCGATTCGTCGACCGACGCGACGCCCTCGATCACTTCGCCGTCGGCTGGAATCGTGTCGCCCGTTTCGACGAGCACGACGTCGCCCTTGCGCAGATCGGTTGCCGTCGTGATGCGGATCGGCGCCTTCGGATGCGGCTCGTTGAGCTTCTTGGCCATCACGTCTTTCTTCGCGCTGCGCAGCGACGCCGCCTGAGCCTTCGAACGGCCTTCGGCGAGCGCCTCCGCGAAGTTCGCGAAGAGCACCGTGAACCACAGCCACAGCGCGACGGCGAGAATGAAGCCGGCCGGCGCCTCGGCCTCGCCCGCGAGCGCAGCGATCCACAGGATCGTGGTCAGGATGCTGCCGACGTACACGCAGAACATGACCGGATTGCGGAACTGCGTGCGCGGCGTCAGTTTCTTGAAGGAGTCCACGATCGCCGGGCGGATCAGCGCCGGGTCGAACATGGACCGGGTTGCGGAATGTTCAGTCATTTCTTCCTCGAATAATTCTGTCTGCAAGCCCCGCCATCAATGGCCGAGAACCATCATCAGCTGCTCGACGCCCGGACCGAGCGCGAGCGCCGGTACGTAGGTCAGCGCGCCGACCAGCAGCACAGTGCCGAGCAGCAGCGCGACGAAGAGCGAGCCGTGCGTCGGCAGCGTGCCGCCCGTGACGCCAAGGCGCTTCTTTTCCGCGAGCGAGCCGGCGATCGCGAGCACCGCGATCAGCGAGCCGAAGCGGCCGAACCACATGCAGATACCGAGCGCCACGTTGTAGAACGGCGTGCTCACCGTCAGGCCGCCGAAGGCACTGCCGTTGTTGTTCGCGGCCGAGCTGAACGCGTAGAGGATCTCCGAGAAGCCGTGCGGGCCCGGGTTCAGGATGCCGGCCTTGCCCGCATCCGTGAGCACGCCGACCGACGCGCCGACCAGCACGAGCAACGGCGTCAGCAGGATCACGATCGACACCATCTTCATTTCGTACGCTTCGATCTTCTTGCCGACGTATTCGGGCGTGCGGCCGATCATCAGGCCTGCGACGAACACCGCCAGCAGCGCGAACGCGAGCGCACCATAGAGACCGGAACCGACGCCGCCGAACACCACTTCGCCGAGCTGGATCAACAGCATCGGTACGAGGCCGCCCAGCGGCGTGAGCGAGTCGTGCGCGTTATTGACCGCGCCGCACGAAGCCGCCGTGGTCGCGACCGAGAAGATGCCCGACTGCGCGATGCCGAAGCGCGTTTCCTTGCCTTCCATGTTGCCGCCGGACTGCAGCGCGCTCGCGGTCTGATCGACGTGCAACGCGGTGAACGCCGGATTGCCGACCTGCTCGGAACCGATCTCGACGGCCACGCATACGGCGAACGCGATCGTCATGAAGGCGAGCAGCGCGACGCCCTGGCGCTTATCGGCGACCATCCGGCCGAACACGAGACACAGCGCCGCCGGAATCAGCAGCATCGAGATCATCTGGACGAAGTTCGCGAACGGTGTCGGGTTCTCGAACGGATGCGCGGAGTTCGCGTTGAAGAAACCGCCGCCGTTCGTGCCGAGCATCTTGATCGCTTCCTGCGAGGCGACCGGGCCCATCGCGATCGTCTGCTTCGCGACCGGCGTATCGACCATCACCGGATTGCCCTTCGCGTCCTTCACCGGGTTGCCTTGCGCGTCGACCTTCGGCGCCGGATACGTGGTGGTCTGCAGCGTAGGCACATCTTCGTAGGCCTTGAAGTTCTGGATCACGCCCTGGCTCATGAGGACCACGGCAACGACGACCGACATCGGGATCAGCACGTACAGCGTCACGCGCGTGATATCGACCCAGAAGTTGCCGATGGTTTTGGCCGAATGACGCGCGAAGCCGCGGATCAGCGCGATCACGACGACGATGCCGGTGGCCGCCGACAGGAAGTTCTGCACGGTGAAGCCAAGCATCTGCGTCAGATAGCTGACCGTCTGCTCGCCCGAGTAGTCCTGCCAGTTCGTGTTCGTGACGAAGCTGATCGCGGTATCGAATGCGCCGTCGGGCGTCATCGCGCCAAGCGCCTGCGGATTGCCCGGCAAGAAGCCTTGCACGCGCAGGATCAGATACAGGACCGCGAGGCCGAGCACGTTGAAGGCGAGCGTCACGATCGTGTATTGCTTCCAGCCCATCTCGGCCGACGCATCGACGCCCGCGATGCGATACAACAGCTTTTCGAGCGGGCCGAACCAGCGCACGACACGCGACGAGCCGTCCATGACGCGCGTGATGTAGCCCGCGACCGGCACCGATAGCGCGAGCAGGACGACGATATAGACCGTCACCTGCAAGACATTGTTGGCGTTCATTCAATGTCCTCCGCGCGCAGCAGCGCATAAACCAGATAAACGAAGAGGAACGCCGTCGCGGCGCCCGATAGCCAGAGGATCCAGTTCATGAGCGCGCTCCCTGTCCCCGCCGGAATTGCATCAGCTTCGAGCAGCCGGCGACGAGCCCGAAGGTGAGCACCGTGATGACCACGAGGCCCCCGACATACAGCACATCCATCTCATGTTCCCCATTGTTGGCTATGGATGCGGAACGTTATGCCGATTCGGATAAAGGCCTGGTCAAAGATCGTTGGAGCGATATAAAAATGGCGTAAACAAAAAGCCGTTCCACAGTGACATGGAACGGCTTTGAAAGTGACGCGACGAGCGCAGCGAAAGCCCCGGAGGCCCGCGGCACAAGGCTGTGCGAGGCGCAGCGGCAACGCGTACGCTCGGTAGGAAGTAAGGATCCGCTAAGGAACCTTTAACACGGCGCTACGCGCGTTGATCCGGTTTCTTCGATCAGGGCACGAGGATCGTCGAGCCCGTCGTGCGACGCGCTTCGAGGTCTTCATGCGCCTTGGCGACATCGGCGAGCGCGTAGCGCTGGTTGACGCTCGTTTTCACCTTGCCCGATACGAGCACGTCGAACAGTTCGGCCGACATCGCTTCGAGGTCGCTGCGCTTGCCGATATAGGAAAACAGCGTCGGCCGCGTGAAAAACAGCGAGCCGCGGCTTGCGAGTTCCTGTGAATCGATCGGCGGCAACGGGCCCGACGAACTGCCGAACGAGACGAACATGCCAAGCGGCGCGAGACAGTCGAGCGACGCGATAAACGTGTCCTTGCCGATCGAGTCGTAGACGACCGGCACGCCCGCGCCGTTCGTCAGCTCGCGCACGCGCTTCGTGAAATTTTCGCGCGTGTAGACGATCGGGTAATCGCAGCCGTGCGCCTTCGCGAGTTCCGCTTTTTCATCCGAGCCGACCGTGCCGATCACGGTCACGCCGAGCGCCTTCGCCCACTGGCAGACCAGCAGGCCGACGCCGCCCGCGGCCGCCTGGATCAGGATCGTATCGCCGGCCTTCACGCGATACGTGCGGCGCAGCAGGTATTGCGCGGTCAGACCTTGCAGCATGACCGACGCCGCTTCGTCATAGCCGATCGCATCGGGAATCTTCACGACCTTCGCGGCCGGCATCACGCGCTCCTGCGCATACGCGCCCGGCGGTCGCTCCGCGTACGCGACGCGGTCGCCCTCCTTGAACTGCGTGACGCCTTCGCCGAGCGCGACGACTTCGCCGGCAGCTTCCATCCCGAGCCCGCCGGGCAGCGGCAACGGATACAGGCCGTTGCGAAAGTACACGTCGATGTAGTTGAGGCCGACCGCATGCTGCCTGATGCGGATTTCACCCGCACCGGGGTCGCCCACCTCGACGTCGACCCACTTCATCACGTCGGGACCGCCCGTCTTGTCGAATCGTATCGCCTTGACCATCGTTGCCGTTCTCCAGTTCGTCCAGCTCGTTCAGATGTGCTGCGTCATACGCAGCGCCAGTACATCGAGAATCATCCGTGCGGTCGAGATATTCGTCGCGCACGGTACGTTATGGACGTCGCAGGCGCGCACGAGCGCGTTGATATCGGGCTCGTGCGGCTGCGGCGTCATCGGGTCGCGCAGAAAAATCACCATGTCGACGCGGCCTTCGGCGAGTTGCGCGCCGATCTGCAGGTCGCCGCCGTTCGGGCCGGACAGCATCCGTTCGATTTCGAGTCCGTGCGCCGCCGTCACGCGCGCCCCCGTCGTACCGGTCGCAAGCAGATCGCAGCGCTTCAGCGTATCCACATATTCGCCGGCGAGTTTGACGATGTCGTCTTTCTTATGGTCGTGCGCGATCAGCGCGATGCGTGCTGTCATCTATCGATTCCCCCTGATTTTTTCGTTGCTCGAGTGTGGTTGTCGTTGCGCGTGCGTTGCGTGCGCTGCAGGTCTGCCGGAGGCTGCCCGTTCCGGAGGTTGCCCGTTCAGTAAGTGCCCGGATAAGCGCCGCCGTCGATCAGCAGATTTTGCCCCGTGATATAGCCCGCGTGCACGCTGCACAAGAATGCGCAGGTACGGCCGAATTCGTCCGATGTGCCGAAACGGCGCGCCGGAATGCCGGCCACGCGCCGCGTGCGCGCTTCTTCCATCGTGATGTTTTGCGCCTTCATCTGCGCAGCCATCGTCGCCGCGATGCGATCGGTATCGAAGGCGCCGGGCAGCAGGTTGTTGATCGTCACGCCGTGCGGCGCGACCTTGCGCGCGACGCCGGCTACGAACCCGGTCAGGCCCGAACGCGCGCCATTGGAAAGACCCAGCGTATCGATCGGCGCCTTCACCGACGAACTCGTGATGTTGACGACGCGCCCGAAACCGCGCGAGATCATGCCGTCGATCGTGGCGCGAATCAGCTCGATCGGCGTGAGCATGTTCGCTTCGAGCGCGCTGATCCAGTCGTCGTGCGTGAAGCTGCGAAAGTCGCCAGGCGGCGGACCGCCTGCGTTGGTCACGAGAATATCGGGCTGCGGACACGCGGCGAGCGCGGCCGCGCGGCCCTCGGGCGTCGTGATGTCGCACGCGATGGTCTTGACGGTTGCACCGCTTTTCGCGGCAACGGTCGCGCGAATTTCTTCGGCCGTGTTCTCGAGCGTATCAGCGGTGCGCGCGAGGATCACGATATGCACGCCTTCGGCTGCCAGCGCCTCGGCGCAACCGCGGCCAAGCCCCTTGCTCGCCGCGCAAACCAGCGCGGTGCGCCCTGCTATTCCAAGATCCATAAGATGCCTCCTCGTTGAATGCCGCTGTGGCGTTTGCCTGTCGTGTTTGCCTGTCGCGTTGCCTGAGCGTTTGCCCGTCGCGTCTCTGTCGTCGATGGGCGTTGCCCGTTGTGCGCACCGGACGCCCCGACGGCAAGCGCCCGCAAATGCCCCCGATTCTAGAAGAATCGACGCGACGCTGCCGACGCTGACTTATTCGGTCAATCGCATTGAACGGTTCGCCAAATGGGTTCGCCAAATGGCCATCCTGGAAATCTCGTGTTTCTTCCGCCAATACTTTCGGTAAACTTGCAGGAGTGGCGCACCGGTCCGACGGTCCGTCTCCCATCCCTTCGCCTCGCGCCGCGCCATGACACAGGACAGCCGTTTTCCCAATCTGTTTATCCTCGACCACCCGCTGATCCAGCACAAACTCACCCATATGCGCGACCGCGATACGTCGACGCGCACATTCCGCGAGTTGCTGCGCGAAATCACCTTGCTGATGGGCTACGAGATCACGCGCAACCTGCCCATGACCACGCGCCGCGTCACCACGCCGCTCGTCGAGGTCGATGCGCCGGTCATCGCCGGCAAAAAGCTCGCGATCGTCCCCGTGCTGCGCGCGGGCGTGGGCATGTCCGACGGGCTCATGGAGCTGATTCCGTCGGCGCGGGTCGGCCATATCGGCGTCTATCGCGACGTCGACCATCGGCCGGTCGAGTACCTCGTGCGGCTGCCCGATCTCGAAGACCGCATCTTTATTCTGTGCGACCCGATGGTCGCAACCGGCTACTCGGCCGTTCATGCGGTCGATGTGCTCAAGCGCCGCGGCGTGGCCGGCGAGAACATTTCATTTCTTGCGCTCGTCGCGGCGCCCGAAGGGGTCAAGGTCTTCCACGACGCGCATCCGGACGTGAAGCTCTTTGTCGCGTCGCTCGATTCGCATCTGGACGAGCACGCTTACATCATCCCGGGCCTCGGCGATGCCGGCGACCGGCTGTTCGGCACGAAGAACTAGCGCCTGAGCCCACCTGCCCGAACCGGGTGGCCTCGGGCGCCTGCGTGGGCGTCGCGCCCGCTCGGCCGGCGCGGGGCGCGTTCCGGCGGTTCTCTCGCAATGCCGCATACGCGCCACGCATCCGCCGCGCATCGGCGCCATGATAAAATCGCTATCCGCTCATCGAGCGGCTCGCCTTGCCTGCACTGCCCCGCACATCGCCGCCCCGCACATCGCGCTCTCACGCAGGCAGCGTACGGCACGCCGGGCACCGGGGCGGACACCGGGCGACACTGAGCGGACATCCGGCGAAACAGGTCCATCAAGGGTCCGCGCAGCCAGGCTTGGACCGAGGCGCGTCTCGCGAAACGCGCCCACATTGCACACAATCACGCGACGACACATTGCACATGCGTGCGCCCCGCTGGCGCGCGCGCTGGAGAAAAGTATGGCGGGTCATTCGAAATGGGCCAACATCAAGCATAAGAAAGCAGCGGCCGATGCCAAGAAGGGCAAGGTCTGGACGCGGCTCATCAAGGAAATTCAGGTTGCCGCGCGCATGGGCGGCGGAGAGATCGACTCGAACCCGCGTCTGCGGCTCGCGGTCGACAAGGCGTACGACGCGAACATGCCGAAGGACAACATCAACCGCGCGATCCAGCGCGGCACCGGCGGCGTCGACGGCGCGAACTACGAGGAAATCCGCTACGAAGGCTACGGCATCGGCGGCGCGGCGATCATCGTCGATACGATGACCGACAACCGCACGCGCACGGTCGCCGAAGTACGGCACGCGTTTTCGAAGTTCGGCGGCAATATGGGCACGGACGGCTCGGTGTCGTTCATGTTCGATCACGTCGGCCAGTTCCTGTTCGCGCCCGGTACAGCCGAAGACAAGCTGATGGAAGCAGCGCTCGAAGCGGGCGCCGACGACGTCGTGACGAACGAAGACGGCAGTATCGAAGTGCTGTGTCCGCCAAACGACTTCCCGAAGGTCAAGGCCGCGCTCGAAGCGGCAGGCTTCAAGGCCGAACTCGCCGAAGTCACGATGAAGCCGCAGACGGAAGTCGAGTTCACCGGCGACGACGCGGTGAAAATGCAGAAGCTCCTCGATGCGCTCGAAAATCTCGACGACGTGCAAGAGGTGTACACGAACGCAGCGATCGTCGAAGAGTGACGCGTTGACGCCGCACCGCCGTTCCATACCAGGCGGCGGTCCGGCATCGGTTTCGCGATTTGTGTTGGCTTCGTCACAGGCGTTCGATGCGAGTTATGCGAATCTTGCAGGTATTCACGGCCGGCGGCGCACCAGCAGCCCGCTCCAGCAGCACGCACCAGCAGCCTGGCCAGCCGTTCATGGTTGATAGCATTCGGGGAATCTCATGAAGTTACTCGTCGTCGGATCCGGCGGTCGCGAACATGCGCTCGCGTGGAAGCTCGCGCAATCGCCGCGGGTCCAGCTCGTCTATGTCGCGCCGGGCAATGGCGGCACTGCGCAGGATGAGCGTCTGCGCAACATCGACATCGTCGATCTGAACGCGCTCGCCGACTTCGCGGAGAAGGAACAGATCGCCTTCACGTTAGTCGGGCCGGAACAGCCGCTCGCGGCCGGCATCGTCAACCTGTTCCGTTCGCGCGGGCTCAAGATATTCGGACCGTCGCGCGAGGCCGCGCAGCTCGAAAGCTCGAAGGATTTCGCGAAGGCATTCATGAAGCGCCACGCGATTCCGACCGCTGAATACGAAACGTTCTCCGACACGGCTGCCGCGCACGCGTATATCGACGCGAAAGGCGCGCCGATCGTGATCAAGGCCGACGGGCTGGCCGCGGGCAAGGGCGTCGTGGTCGCCCAGACGCTCGACGAGGCGCACGCGGCCGTCGACATGATGCTGTCGGACAATAAGCTCGGCGACGCCGGCGCACGCGTCGTCATCGAGGAATTCCTCGCCGGCGAAGAAGCGAGCTTTATCGTGATGGTCGACGGCAAGCACGTGCTGCCGCTTGCCTCGAGTCAGGACCACAAGCGTCTGCTGGACGGCGACGCAGGCCCGAACACGGGCGGCATGGGCGCCTACTCGCCCGCGCCGATCGTCACGCCGCAACTGCATGCGCGCGTGATGCGCGAAATCATTCTGCCGACCGTGCGCGGCATGGAAAAGGAAGGCATCCGCTTTACCGGCTTCCTGTATGCGGGCCTGATGATCGATGCGCAGGGCAATCCGCGGACGCTCGAATTCAACTGCCGGATGGGCGACCCGGAGACCCAGCCGATCATGGCGCGCCTCAAGGGCGATTTTTCGAAGGTCGTCGAGCAGGCCATTGCCGGCACGCTCGACACCGTCGAGCTCGAATGGGACCGGCGCACGGCGCTTGGCGTCGTACTCGCCGCGCACAACTATCCGGACACGCCGCGCAAGGGCGACCGGATCAACGGCATACCGGCCGAAACGGCCGATGCGGTGACGTTCCACGCGGGCACGACGCTCGCGAACGGCAAGCTCTCGACCTCGGGCGGACGTGTATTGTGCGTCGTCGGGCTCGCCGACTCGGTACGCAGCGCGCAGTCGGTCGCGTACGAGACGATCAACCAGATTTCGTTCGACGGGATGCAGTACCGGCGCGACATCGGTTATCGCGCGGTCAATCGCAAGCATTAGCAGGCAACGTAGAACACCGCAGGACATCGGTGGTCGGTCCGATCGCCTGCCCCGAGGCCGCTTCGCCGCTCCCCGAGTGCCCGACCGCCCCGCCGGCGCTAAACTTCGCTCATTCGTGCGACGAACGGATTTCGACAGGCGCGCCGACGCGCCGTTGAGCGCCGCGGCTCCTGCAAAACCGGCATTTACCGTTTATCGTCGGCATACGCATGACAGAATACGGCGCGTTGCCTGCCGACGCGGGCCGGTTTTATCGGGCGAGTGCCCGGTTTTCCTTTTGACGAACAATCCGCTGCGCGAATCGGCATCCCGCGCGGCCCCCACAGACCGATGACAGATTCGACTTTCGACGCGGCGGCCGTGCGCAACTGGCTGCAGGGTCTGCAAACCCGCATTGCCGATACGCTCGGCGCATTCGACGGCGTTGCGTTCGCGACCGACACCTGGCAGCGCGCCCCCGGCGGCAAGCTGCGCGGCGGAGGCTGCACGCGCATTCTCGAAGGTGGGCGCTTTTTCGAGCGCGCGGGCATTGGCTTTTCCGACGTCGCCGGCGACGCGCTGCCCGCTTCGGCCAGCGCACTGCGCCCGCAACTGGCAGGCCGCGGCTTCGAAGCGGCAGGCGTTTCGCTCGTGCTGCACCCGCACAATCCGTACTGCCCGACCGTGCATATGAACGTGCGCATGCTCGTCGCGACGAAGGAAGGCGAGGCGCCGGTGTTCTGGTTCGGCGGCGGCATGGATCTCACGCCCTTTTACGGCTACGAAGAAGACGCACAGCATTTTCACCGCACGTGCCGCGACGCGCTGCAGCCGTTCGGCGCGGACCTGTACCCGCGCTTCAAGCGCTGGTGCGACGACTACTTCTTCCTCAAGCATCGCAACGAAGCGCGCGGCATCGGCGGCATTTTCTTCGACGACTATTCGGAGCCAGGCTTCGAACAGTCGTTCGCGATGACGAAAAGCGTCGGCGACGCGTTTCTCGACGCCTATCTGCCGATCGTCGAAAAGCGCCGCAACCAGACCTACGGCGAGGCGCAACGCGAGTTTCAGGCGTACCGGCGCGGGCGCTACGTCGAATTCAATCTCGTGTTCGACCGTGGCACACTGTTCGGGCTGCAAAGCGGCGGGCGCACCGAATCGATCCTGATGTCGATGCCGCCGGCCGCGAACTGGCGCTACGACTGGCAACCGGAACCCGGTACGCCGGAAGCGCGCCTCTACACCGACTTCCTCGTACCGCGCGAATGGGTCTGAACGAGACAGGCGCGCCGTCCGCGACGGCGCCACAGCCGCATAGCTCAGCCACGGCGGGCAAGCCGCTTGCGCGCCGCGTCGGCGTACTCGGCGGCACGTTCGACCCGATCCACAACGGTCATCTCGCGCTCGCCCGCCGCTTTTCCGACGTGCTGCAACTGACCGACCTGATCCTGCTGCCCGCGGGACAGCCGTGGCAGAAAGCCGGCGTGTCCGGCGCGCCGCATCGGCTCGCGATGACGCGCGCCGCCGCCGGCGCGCTGAACCTGCCGGGCGTGTCGGTCACGGTCGCGACCGACGAGATCGAGCACGATGGCCCGACCTATACGGTCGACACGTTGCGGCGCTGGCGCGAACGGGAAGGCGCGGACGCGTCGCTGTCGCTGCTGATCGGCGCGGATCAGCTCGTGCGCCTCGATACATGGCACGACTGGCAACGCCTGTTCGACTACGCACACATCTGCGCGGCGACGCGGCCGGGCTTCGACCGGTCGGCGGCGTCGCCAGCCGTCGCCGCGACGATCGCCGCGCGTTCGGCCAGTGCCGAGGTGCTGCGCGCAACCCCGGCAGGCCGCCTGCTGATCGATACGACACTTGCGTCCGACATTTCGGCAACCGATATCCGCGCGCAGTTGAGGCAACAGCTCGACGAACGCGAACGGTTAGCGAACGACGCCGCAAGCACGGCGGCCCATCGCGCGAGCGGCCACGGCACGGCCCGCGACGCGGCAGACCACACCGACACCGGCCCGCAAAGCGAGGTGCCCGCCCCGGTGTGGGACTATATTGTTCAACATCACCTTTACCAATCGTAAAAATGGATATACGCAAGCTGCAACGCACGATCGTCGACGCGCTCGAGGACGTCAAGGCACAAGACATCAAGGTATTCAACACCAGCCACCTGACCGAGCTGTTCGACCGCGTGATCATCGCGAGCGGCACGTCGAACCGGCAGACGAAAGCGCTCGCGTCCAGCGTGCGCGAGAAGGTGAAGGAGGCCGGCGGCGAGATCGTCAGCACAGAAGGCGAGGACATCGGCGAATGGGTGCTCGTCGACTGCGGCGATGCGGTCGTTCATATTCTGCAGCCGGCACTGCGCCAGTACTACAACCTCGAGGAAATCTGGGGCGACAAGCCCGTGCGCGTGAAGCTGGCCAACTCGAGCCCGTTCGGCGGTGCGCGCGTCGCCGACGATGAAGACGAAGAAGCCGAGGCCGTCGCGCGCCCGGCCCCGGCGCGCCGCGCGCCGGCGCGCCGCCGCTAGGCGCATCGCATGGCTCGCGCGCGCCGGTGACGCGCGGCGCCACGCCCGTTTCCAATGAAATTGCATATCCTGGCCGTCGGCCACAAGATGCCCGACTGGATCGCCAGCGGCTTCGACGAATACGCGAAGCGCATGCCGCCCGAACTGCGCATCGAACTGCGCGAACTCAAACCGGAGCAACGCTCGTCCGGACGTCCCGCCGACAGCGCGATGGCCGCCGAGCGGCAGCGCATCGAAGCGGCGCTGCCGAAAAACGCCCGCATCGTCGCACTCGACGAACGCGGCAAGGACTGGACCACGATGCAGCTTGCCGGCGCCCTGCCCGGCTGGCAGCAGGACGGCCGCGACGTCGCGTTTCTGATCGGCGGCGCGGACGGACTCGATCCCGCCCTCAAGGCGCGCGCGGACCTGCTGCTACGGCTGTCGAGCCTCACGCTGCCGCATGCGATGGTGCGCGTGCTGCTCGCCGAACAGCTTTATCGTGCGTGGACGATCACGCAAAATCATCCGTACCATCGCGCGTGAACGTGCGAGGCGGGTGGGCAACGCGCCAGGTTGCCACATCTGAAGCCGCTTGAACACGCTTTACCACGCTCGAGTCCGCTTGCGCTCGCCTGAACCCATTTGCCAGGATTGATTCATGTCAACGTCGCCCAACGGTCTCTATCCGTTCGTTTATCTCGCTTCGCAAAGCCCGCGCAGACAGGAATTGCTGCAGCAACTCGGCGTGCGTTTCGAACTTCTGCTGCCGCGCCCGGACGAAGACGCCGAAGCGCTCGAAGCCGAACTGCCCGGCGAACGCGCCCACGATTACGTGATGCGCGTTTGCGTGGAGAAAGCGCGCGCCGCGCGCAAGCGCCTCGAAGCGAGCGGCCACGCCAGCGCGCCGATTCTCGTTGCGGACACAACGGTCACGATCGACGATGCGATCCTTGGCAAGCCGCGCGACGCCGGCGATGCGGTCCGGATGCTCACGCGCCTTGCTGGCCGCGCCCATGAAGTGCTGACCGCGGTAGCCGTCGTCGATGCGGCCGGCGCGCAGTTGCCCGCCGTACTCTCGACCTCGCGCGTGCGTTTCGCGCCGGTGACGCACGCTGCGCTCACGCGCTATGCGGCAAGCGGCGAACCGCTCGGCAAGGCCGGCGCGTACGGCGTGCAGGGGCGCGCCGCCGAGTTCATCGAACATATCGACGGGTCCTATTCGGGTATCATGGGTTTGCCGCTTTATGAGACCGCTGCGCTACTGCGCGCGGCGCGCATCGACTTCTAGAACAACACCATGAACGAAGAGATCCTGATCAACGTCACGCCGCAGGAGACGCGTGTCGCGTTGGTCCAGCAAGGTGCCGTACAGGAGCTTCACGTCGAACGCACGCTGTCGCGCGGGCGGGTCGGCAATGTGTATCTCGGCAAGGTCGTGCGCGTGCTGCCGGGCATGCAATCCGCGTTCATCGATATCGGTCTCGAGCGCGCCGCGTTTCTTCATGTGGCCGACATCTGGCATCCGCGCATCGCGGGGCGTGCTCCGGGCGAGATGCCGCAGAACGTGCCGCATCAGCCGATCGAAAAGATCGTTTTCGAAGGTCAGACGCTGATGGTGCAAGTGGTCAAGGATCCGATCGGCACGAAGGGCGCGCGGCTGTCTACGCAAGTCAGTATCGCCGGGCGCACGCTCGTTTATTTGCCGCAGGAACCGCATATCGGCATTTCGCAGAAGATCGAGAGCGAAGCCGAGCGTGAAGCGATCCGCGCGCGGCTCACGTCGGTGCTGCCGGTCGATGAAAAAGGCGGCTATATCGTGCGCACGATCGCCGAAGATGCGACAAGCGAAGAACTCGCCGCCGACGTGGCTTACTTGCGCAAAACGTGGGCGACGATCCAGTCGCAATCGCAGCGCTTGCCGGCGACGAGCCTGCTGTATCAGGATCTGAATCTCGCGCAGCGCGTACTGCGCGATTTCGTCAACGACGATACGTCGCGCATTCAGGTCGACTCGCGCGAGACGTTTCAGATGCTTTCCGAATTCGCGACAGAATTTACGCCCGCGGTGCTCGCGAAGCTGCATCACTATTCCGGCGAGCGGCCGCTTTTCGATCTGTACAACATCGAAACCGAAATTCAGCGCGCGTTATCGCGGCGCGTCGATCTGAAATCGGGCGGCTATCTTGTGATCGACCAGACCGAGGCGATGACGACGATCGACGTCAATACCGGCGGCTACGTCGGTGCACGCAACTTCGACGATACGATCTTCAAGACGAACCTCGAAGCCGCGCACACGATCGCGCGGCAACTGCGGCTGCGCAATCTGGGCGGCGTGATCATCATCGATTTCATCGATATGGAGAACGTCGAACATCGCGACCAGGTGCTGTCCGAACTGAAGAAGGCGCTCGCGCGCGATCGCACGCGCGTGACCGTGAACGGCTTCTCGCAGCTGGGATTGGTGGAAATGACGCGCAAGCGCACGCGCGAATCGCTCGCGCACGTGCTGTGCGAGCCCTGCCCCGTATGCCAGGGTAAAGGGCAAGTCAAGACCGCGCGCACCGTTTGCTACGACGTGCTGCGCGAGATTCTGCGCGAGTCGCGTCAATTCAATCCGCGCGAGTTTCGCGTGGTCGCATCGCAGCAGGTGATCGACCTGTTTCTCGAAGAGGAATCGCAGCACCTCGCGATGCTGATCGACTTTATCGGCAAGCCGGTGTCGCTGCAGGTTGAATCGAATCTGAGCCAGGAACAGTACGACATTGTGCTGATGTAGGGCGGGAGATCGCTTTTTGCATCGCTTTTTGCATCGCTTTTTGCATCGCTTTTTGCATCGCTTTTTGCATCGCTTCCTGCATCGCTTCCTGCACTACTTCTCACTCCGCCTGGCATCAGGCTTCACGATTGACTCACAACGGCTGATGCTCACGCAGCCAATCGCGCAACGCGTCGTTCATGCGCGTTTGCCAGCCCTCTCCGGTCGCCCGGAAGCGTTCGATGATATCCGCGTCATAGCGGATCGAGACGAGCACTTTCGGCGACTCGAGCCGCGGCCGGCCGCGCGAGCCGAGCGGCTTCATCTGCCTGAATGCCTCGGCGGACACTTCGAAGGTGTCGGGGTCCGCCGCGATTGCGCGATTGATTGCCTCGTCTTCATCCGAAGTCGGCATGACGATCTTCGATTTGCTCGACATAATTTCTGACCTCTCGCTGGTTCGCCTTGCGCAGACTGATGATATGCATCGTGTCGTCTCGCTGCGTGAAGACGACACAGAACAGACGCTCGCCAATGACGCCGTAGCCGATTTCCCGAACTTCGCGGTAATCGCGGCACGTATCGACACAAGCCATCACTTCAGACCCGTCGAGATACGAGGCAGACGACAAATCAACGCCATGTTTGGCGAGATTGCTCTCGTTCTTCAGCGAGTCGTAAGTCACGTGCATTGGCATTATTGTAGCTACCATAATTGGCGAATTGCAAGCTTCGATTGTAGCTACGGTGAAAGCGGACTTCGCCTCGACCAGGTGGCATAGGACGAACTCGCGGTTACCGCGTAACCCTTGTCAGACGGGGCGCTTGGCCAGGTGGCACAGCGTTTGCTGAATCCGCTTACCTCACAGCACGCCGGACCACCGCCATGCATGCCGATCGCATCGAAATCATCGAAGAGTCCACCGCCGAAGCACCGGGTTTCGGGCAATGCTTCGGGTCGTTCGCCGGGCCGGCTCCGGCGCCCGCCCGTGGCTCCGAGGCCGAGCCGGAACCGACTCCGGTCGGACTGCTCACCCTTGGTATCGCATGGCTATTCGGCCTCGAGGCGCTGCTCGCGGACGAGCGCCGGCCGAAACGCTAGACGAGGCATTGCCGCAACGCGCACCGCGCATTTTCGTCAAGCACCGTGTAGACGTTACAAGCCGTTACATTTTGGGAAGATCCGCGCTGCCACCCGCCCGCCACGGGGATCGCCCGCGTCACCTAGACTTTGTATTGATCGGGATCGAACGGAGGCTGCCATGGCTGAATCGATGGTAAGCGTCGTGATAGCAGTGGCGTTCATCGCTTTCGCGGCGATTCTTCTGGCTCACCAGTTCAGACGCCATTCCCATCGCGGCAAAACGGCCGAGCGCACCGAAGGGCGCTTCGATCGCCGCCATCTGTGGGAACGGATGCGGCATCGGCATTGAGGGAGCTCGCTGGCAGCACCCGCTGTGCAATATCGCGTTTGTAGCGAGGCCACCATGTCCGACGATAACGTCAGCTCGCAAACGGTCGATCATGAAGCGGTCGGCTACGAAGGATTCGAGATCCACGTCTCGACGCGTCTCAAACGCAGCACCGACCGCTCGAACGGCGCGGGCTTTGCGTCGGCCGATGCACGCGAGCCTGCGCGCTACACGTACATCGGCTACGTTTGCCACCCGGGCGCTACGGTCGCGCTGCCCGGCCACACGGTGCCGTTTCATGCGGATGGCGACGACGCGTTCGCCACGGCGCAAGACGCATACGCCGAAGCGCTTAACGTCGGCCGCAGCATTATCGACGGCACGCATCCGGATCTTTCGGTCTTGTCGCTCGTGACAAGCGGCGCGTGAAGCGGCGCGTGAAGCGGCGCGTCAGATTGATGTGCGCGCGAGCGTATAGCCGTATAGCCCGTGCGCACCCCCACGCCTCGCGTGCCGTTTCATTTGCAAAGCCGGTCGAAAATATCAGCACGGGCCTCGGTATCCGGCAACCTGTGCGATCGCGCCGGCGACCCGTCAGCCGGTATAGCGCGATGCCTGCGGCATCTGCCCGCGCTCGCCGCGCTGCCGCTCGCCGCAGCCAAGCATCAGGCCCGCGAACGACCAGAATGCAAGCATGGTCGTTTGCCACATGAAATCGTCGGTTATGTTCTTGGTAATCATGCCGACGACAAGCGCGACGCCCGCCATCGCTATCCACAAGTTCACGCGCCGCAACTGCCAGAAACGCGCAATCAGCGCCGCGAACAGCACGATCTGCAACGCAAGCCCGATCAGTCCGGTTTGCAGCCACGTATTGAGAAACAGGTTGTGCGCATGCGTGAGCGCAACGGGCTCGAGCTTCAGCAGCGCTGCCGGCATCACGCTGTGATACGCGAGACCTGGCAGCGGCTTGCCGAAACCGATGCCGAGCCACTCGTGCGACTTTGCCGCCGACGAATAAAACGCCCACAGGCGCGGGCGCGTGTCGCCGGCCATCGTATCGTCGATGCCCGATAGCGCGCGCGGCAGATAGAGCGCGTGGCCGTCGACCGTGAGCGCGCCGCGAGGCGCCTGCACGATCGCCTCGCCGATTCGCAGACGCGAACTGAGTTCGAGCGTGCCGAGCCCCGCGACCGCGACGATCGCGATCGACACGGCGGCCAGCACCAGATGCCGGCGATAGAGCGGATAGAACGCGATCACGAGCGTCACCGCAACCGCGGGCCAGAAGAAGCGGTTCAAGGTCGCAAGACCGATGAACAGGCACAGCACGATGCCGAGCGCCCCCACCGCCCGCCAGCGCGGCCGCGTCAGCAGCGTGCCGGCGAACAGCGTGAGCGCGAAGATCGCGAGCGTGCTCGTGTGGCCGACGCGCGCGTAGTAGTGCAACAGAAAGGTGTCGGCTGTCGGCGGCTGTAAACGGCCCCAGTAGACGACGCTCGTCAGCACGAGCACCGCACAGGCGAGCCAGGCGATGCACACGAACCGCTCGGGGTGCGCGCTCTTTTTGCCGAGCACCCAGAACGCCCAGAATGCGACGAGCGGATAGAACACTTCGTCGAACCACGCGTGCAGGCTCACCGACGGCGCAAACGACCAGCCGATCGACGCAAGCGTCCACGCCGCCCATGCGGCGATCGGCAGTGCGAGCGGCCATTTCAAACCGCGCGCGCCACCGGTGCGGAACGCGGACCATGCGGCGGCAAGCGTGCCGATCGCCAGCACGGCCAGCGCGATATACACGATCGCCGTCATGTGCGCGAACATCAGAACGAACAGAAGCACCGGGCACGCGACCCAGAGTGCGCGCTCGAGGCGCGCTGCGATCAGGCTCATTGCACCTTCACCAGAACGTTTTGCAGCGCATCGCACACCGCGGCGACGGACAGCCGGCCCATGCACTCCGCGTGGTCGCCGCGCCACGCGACACAGGTCGTCGCATTGCGGTCGCAGCGCCTCACCCACTCGACCCTGCGACGGAAAATAACAGGCTCGTCGCGGCACGGCATGTCGGCGATCGTGACCGCGACAAACGGCACATTGCGCCAGTATCGGCCCGCGCCGTGAATCGACGCATTGCCGGGACCGAAGAGCGCGATGGTCGGCACGCCGACGAGGCGTCCCAGGTGCGCGACGCCGGTGTCGGGGCAGACGATCGCTTTCGCGCCGGCAAACAGATGCCACAATTCGCCGAGCCCGAGCCTGCCGGCAAGATCCGGATGACGCGGGTCGGGATCGATCGCGCGGATCAATGCGACTTCGCCGGGGCCGCCGCTCCATACCGGCATATAGCCGCGCGCTTCGACGAACCGCGCGACCTCGAGCCAGCGCGCGTCGGGCCAGCGCTTGACCGCGGTGCTCGCGCCCGGATGCAGTACGACGTAAGGCCGCGCGAGCTGATCTGCATCGGGAAGCTCGACATGGGACGGCGCCGGCCAATCGGCAGGATGATAGGCGCGCGGTTCGTCGCCGGGCACGAGGTCGGCCGTCAGGTCCGCCCATGCGGCCGGTACCTCCGGATAGGGCACAGCTTCGTCGACGGGCCAGTTTTTCCACGCGGGCACGTCATGCGCATGCGCGACGATCCACCGGCACCCGGCGGCAAGCGCGAGCCAGCTATGCCGGTTGTCTCCGGCTACGATGCCGAGGTCGTACGGGCCCGAACGCAGCACGCCGAGCACGCTCGCGAGATCGCGCGGATCGAATGGCAACGCGGTCACGCCGAACGGCCGGCCCGCATAGAGTGGCGCGATTGCCTTCGGGCACGCGAGCGCGATCTGCGCGTCGCGATACTGCGCGCGCAGCTTCGCGAGCAGCGGCGCCAGCAGCAGCGTATCACCGAGCAACAGATGATGTGCGATCAAAATCCGTTGCGGATGCAACGGCTTGCGGCGCAGCGGCTTCGCAAGGAGCCGCGGCAGCGCGCGTGCAAAAATTCGAATACGTCCAGCTAGTCGACTCATCGGGGTATCGGCGAGTTCGTCCCGCCTGTCATCTTGCTGTACGCCGTTATCCGGCAAGAAGCCGCATTCCCCTGCTTACTTCTTCAGCGGTTTCAATCTGAACGGCCGCTTCACGCGGCACGCGAACCGGGTATATCCCAAAAAGTCGGCACACATTTACAGCAGGCTTCGATGTTCGGCCGGTCCGTCAGTGCGACCGTATGGCGATTCAAGCCAGGTGAGATGGCGCCTGACGGAATGTGCCTGACGAAACAAGCGAAATGCCGGAAACAACACGGAATTCGCCCGAACGACAGACCGGAAAAAGGCCAAAACACGAACGACCGATCATAACATGTACCCTGCTCGAGCCACGACTTGAGCGGGCCTCGCGGCGTGCGCGAGCACCGTGCGGCCTCGCGCACGACGCGGCAAAAATCGGTGGAAAGCGACAACAAGCAACAACGAGCGACGGCAAGCAACAACGAGCGTCCGCAAGCGATAAGAATCAACGGCGCCCGACGATGCGCGTCGCGGCGCGCAGCAGCGCCTCGACATGGCTTGCGATGCGCGTGTCGTAAAGCACGCCGCCGCGCGCGACGTCCGCCGACGAAGCCGAAGCCGCGCCACCCGTTTGCGCACGTTGCCGCGCAATACGCTCGAGCGTCGCGCGCAAGTCGGCCGCGTCGCCGGGTTCGAACGTATGCTTCGCGTGCGGCGCAATCGCCGTGCAGCAGCCGAGCGTGGTCGGAAAAACCACCGGCGTGCCGCACATCACCGATTCGATACCGACGAGGCCGAACGGCTCGTACTTCGACGCGAGAATCGTGAAGTCCGCGGCGCGATAGCAGTCTTCGATATTTCTCGCGTAGCCGAGATGGCGCACGCGCGCATCGACGCGCTCGGGCGGACGTCCGGCAACGGCTAGCACGAAAGGCGCGTCGAGCTCGCGCAATGCGGCCTCGATCAGCGGCAAGCCCTTGCGGTCGTGGCTGCTCGACGGAAACAGCAGTACGATTTCGTGATCGGCAAAACCGAACCGCTTGCGCAGTGCCGCGCGCTCGTCCGCGCCGACCGGAGAAAAGCGCGCGTCGTCCACAGGCGGATACAGCACTTCGATCTTCGCATCGGCGATGCCGTAGAGTTCGCGCAGCTCGTCGCGCATCAGCTGCGAGTGCGCGACGATCAGTTTCGCATGCGCGTACTGGCTGCGTTCGAGCGCAATCTGCCTGACGTCGGAGCCTTTGTGCCGCCGGCCCGTCGCGCGCAGAAAGCCCAGGTGCGTGCCGCCGCAAATCGCAATTTCCGACGAATCGACCCGATTGACGCCGATCAGCACGTCGACGCCGGCGTTGCGCCGCGCCGCGCGCAAACGGCGCGAAAACCAGCCGTCGCGCCACTTGCCCGGCAGAAAAGACACGTTGATCCGATGCGCGTGCACCATCGCGGCTTCCGGCAACGACGCGTCGAAGCGCCGCGCAAAAAACTCCGGCGTCACGCCGGCCGCAACGAAACCGCGCACGAGATCCATCGCGTAGCGCTCGAGGCCGCCGCTGTGTTTCAGCGCGTTACTGGAGATGCCGATCTTCACGGTCACGCGGCGTTCTGCTGGAACTGGATCCGATGCAGATGCGCATAGAGCCCGTTATGCACCAGCAGTTCGCGATGCGTGCCGCGCTCGACGATGCGCCCCGCTTCCATCACGAGAATGCGGTCGGCGCGCTCGATCGTCGAGAGCCGGTGTGCGATGACGAGCGTCGTGCGGCCTTTCATCAGCGTTTCGAGCGCCGCCTGCACATGGCGCTCCGACTCGGAATCGAGCGCCGAGGTTGCTTCGTCGAGGATGAGGATCGGCGCATCCTTGTAAATCGCGCGCGCGATCGCAAGGCGCTGCCGCTGTCCGCCCGACAGCATCATGCCGTTATCGCCGACCAGCGTATCGATGCCGTTGGCCATCGCTTCCACGGTATCCCACAGGTTCGCCGCACGCAGCGCCGCTACGACGCGGTCGCGATCGGGCGTCTGCCCGTACGCGACGTTGCTCGCGATCGAGTCGTTGAACAGCACGACGTCCTGGCTCACCATCGCGATCTGGCTGCGCAGCGCATGAATGCCGTACTCGGGCAACGCCACGCCATCGACGAGAATCTCGCCGCTCGACGGATCGAAAAAGCGCGGCAGCAGATTCACGAGCGTGGTCTTGCCGCTACCCGACGGCCCCGCGAGCGCGACCATTTCGCCGGGCGCGACCTTGAACGACACCTGATCGAGCGTCTGGCGCTGCATCGGCCCGCTCGTGCCATAGGCGAACGAAACGTCGCGAAACTCGACCTCGCCGCTCGCGCGGTCGAGCGGCAGTCCGCCGCCGGCCGGCTCGGGCGGTTCGTCGATGAGTCCGAAGATCAGCTCCGCGGCCGTCATGCCGCGCTGCAGCGGCTGGTTGACGTCCATCAGATGCTTGAGCGGCGAGATGATCAGCAGCATCGAGGTCACGAAGGCGACGAAGCCGCCGACCGTCGTCTGGTCGGCCGTCGATTGCACCACGGCAATGGTCACGACGACCGCCAGCGCGATCGACGCGAGAAATTGCGTGAGCGGCTGTGCGAGGCCGCCCGAGACCTGCATCCGCATCGAATAGCCGCGCAGGCGCTTGCTCATTTCGGTGAAGCGGTCCATCTCGTACTGCTCGCCGTTGTGCACCTTGACGACCTTATAGCCGCCGACGGTTTCCTCGACGATGTACGACAGTTCGTTCGTGAGCAGCTGATGCTCGCGGTTCAGGCGCCGCAGCCGCCGGTTGATCTTGCCGACGAGCCAGCCGATGGTCGGCAGCAGCACGGCCACGATCAGCGTCAGGCGCCAGTTCAGATAGAACAGATAGCCGAGCAGGAACAGCACGGTCAGCGAATCGCGCACGAGCGTGACGAGCACGCCGAGCAGCACGTTCAGAATCTGGTTCACCTCGAACACGATCGCATTGATGACCGTGCTCGCCGTCTCGCGCTGGAAGAACGCAACGCTGGTGTGAAGCATGCGTTCGAACATCTTGAGCCGCAGGTCGAGCAGCACGCGGTTCGACACGTACGCGAGCAGATAGCCGGACGCGTATTGCGACGTGCTGCGCACGAGCGCAAGGCCAATTATCGCCATCGGCACGAACCATTTGGCGCGGTCGCTGCCGTGCGCGCCGAAACCATGGTCGAGCAACGGCTTGAGCAGCGCGGGAATCGCGGCGTCGGTGGCGGCGCTTGCCGCCATCGCGGCGATTGCCCCGACGACGACCCAGAAAAGCGGCTTCAGGTACGGCCAGAGCTTGCGCCAAACGATCATGGCGGACGACGCCTGACCGGATCCGATCGGTTTGCTTAACGTAGGCTTTGCGCTCAAGACTTCCTCAGAATTAGCGGACCGGCGCATGGCTCGACCATGGCCTTGCTGCGTGCATCGCATGCGCACCACAACCGCACCGCGGATGCGCGCAAATGCGTCACTTCGCTGTCCGGCAAACAAAAACAGCATTGTATACTTGCGCGACCCCGCGACCCCGCGACCCAGCACGCCCACCGCCGCCATCACGCATGAACGAACCCTCTCTCGGTGTCGCGATCATCACGAAAAACGCCGCTTTGCGGCTTGCGCAATGCTTGCAGTCGGTCGCGTTCGCCGACGAGATCGTCGTGATCGACGGCGGCAGCACCGATACGACCGTGGAGATCGCGCAGGCGCACGGCGCGCGCGTCGTGATCGACCCCGACTGGCCTGGTTTCGGCCCGCAAAAGAACCGCGCGCTCGACGCGCTCTCGACCACCTGGGTTCTGTCGATCGACGCCGACGAAGTCGTGACGCCGGAGCTCGCGGCATCGATTGCCGCCGCCCTCGCCGCACCGCGCGCGGACGTCTATGCGATCGACCGGCTGTCGTCGTTCTGCGGCCACTGGATTCGTCACTGCGGCTGGTATCCGGACTGGATTCCGCGTCTTTTCAGGCGCAGCGCCGCGCGCTTCTCCGATGACCTCGTGCACGAGCGGCTCGTATTCGACACACCGATCGAGCGGTTGTCGGGCAAGCTGCTGCATTACTCGTACGAAGACCTCGAAACCGTGCTGCGCAAGCTCGACGCGTATTCGACGGCAGGCGCGATGCAACGTCATGCGGCAGGCCAGCGCGCCGGCTTCGGCAAGGCGCTTGCGCGCGGCGCATGGGCGTTCGTGCGAACGTACGTGCTGCGCCTCGGCTTTCTCGACGGTCGCGCCGGCTTCATGATCGCGGTGTTCAACGCCGAAACGGTGTACTACCGGTTTCTGAAGCTCGCGCATCTCGGCACGCGAGCACCGCGCGGGTAGCGACGCGCGCTGCGGGACAGCGCGCACGGCCCGCGCTGTTAAGCGACGGCTTCGACGGCTTCGACCGCTTCGACACCTTCAATAGACGATTTCGATCGCGCTGTCGGCGAATTCGCCACGCAGCGCCGCGAGCAATTCATCGGTCGGCTTCACGCGCCACGCGTCGCCGAGGCGCACTTCGCCTTCCGCATGTTCGCTGCGATAGACGATCTGCACGGCAAGGCCGTTCGGCGCCGGCGCCGAGGCGCGTTGCCCGCGGCCATTGTCGTAGCCGCCATGGCCGTTGCCACCGTTGCCATATGCGCGGCCGCCGCCGTTGGCGCCGCGCCCACGCGCACCGGAAGCAGAAGCAGAAGCCCGCTCGTCACCGGCCCCGCTCGCCGCATCGGCCGCCGCGCTGTACGCTTCGAGCACGCGCCGCAACGCATGCGCATCGGCATTGCCGTTCATCTGCACCTTCACGGCTTGCGCGTAGCGGCTGCGCGCGCCGCCGAGGTCCATCGGCGTATCGACAGTGAAACGGATGCCGCCCGTAAACGCATCGTTACGCGCCTGCCCGTGCACGACGAGCAGTTCGTCTTCCTTGAACAGTTGCTTGTTCGCTTCGAACTGCTCGTTGAAGATCGTCACTTCGCACTGGCCCGTGCCATCGTCGAGCAGCGCGATCAGCATCTTGCCGCGCTGCGTCATCTGCGTGCGCAGCGACGAGATCACGCCGGCCACGAGCTTGTCGCGGCCCTCCTTGAGCTCGCCGATCTTCTGCCGCACGAAGCGGCGCACCTCGTCCTTGTACGCATCGAACAGATGCCCCGACAGGTAGAAGCCGAGTGCGCTTTTTTCTTCCTGCAGCCGCCGCTTGTCGGACCATGCCGGCTCGTCGACGAGTTCGTGGCCTTGCGACGGCGAATCGTCGCCCATATCGAAGAGACCCGCCTGCATCGCGTTCGCGCTCGCCTGATCGGCCGCCTCCATCGCGAGCGACACCGACGCGAGCAGTTGCGCGCGATTCGCGTGCAGCGTGTCGAACGCGCCCGCGCGAATCAGCGCTTCGATCGTGCGGCGATTGACGATGCGCCGGTCGATGCGCGCGCAGAAATCGAACAGATCGGTAAAAGGTCTTTCCTCGCGCGCACGCAGGATTTCTTCGATCGCGTTCTGCCCGCTGCCCTTGATCGCGCCAAGCCCGTAGCGGATCGTGCGCGAGCGTTTGCCGTCGGCTTCGGCGACCGGCTCGAAGCGATACGCGGACAGATTGATGTCGGGCGGCAGCACCGACATCTTGTTGGCGATGCAGTCTTCGAACAGGATCTTGACCTTGTCCGTGTCGTCCATCGCGAGCGACATGTTGGCCGCCATGAATTCGGCCGGATGGTGCGCCTTGAGCCACGCCGTGTAGTAGGCGAGCAGCGCGTACGCAGCCGCGTGCGACTTGTTGAAGCCGTAGCCCGCGAACTTCTCCATCAGGTCGAAGATCTCGTCGGACTTTGCGCGCGTGAGACCGTTTTTCGCGGCACCCTCGGCGAAAATCTCGCGATGCTTCGCCATTTCCTCGGGCTTTTTCTTGCCCATCGCGCGGCGCAGCAGGTCGGCGCCGCCGAGCGAATAGCCGCCGATGATCTGCGCCATCTGCATCACCTGCTCCTGGTAGACCATGATGCCGTAGGTCTCTTTCAGAACAGGCTCGACGCGCGGGTCCGGATACTCGACCGTTTCGCGTCCATGCTTGCGCGCGCAGAAGCTCGGGATCAGGTCCATCGGCCCCGGGCGATACAGCGCGACGAGCGCGATGATGTCCTCGAAGCGGTCCGGCTGCGCGTCTTTCAGCATGCCTTGCATGCCGCGGCTTTCCAGCTGGAACACGGCGACCGTGTTGGCCTTCTTGAGGATCGTGAACGAGGCCGGATCGTCGAGCGGCACTTGTGCGAGCGACCAGTTCTCCTTCGACGGATCGAGCCTGCGGATATACCGCTCGGCCCAGTCGAGGATGGTCAGCGTGGTGAGGCCCAGAAAGTCGAACTTGACGAGGCCGACCGCTTCGACGTCGTCCTTGTCGTACTGGCTGACCACGCCGCTTTCGTCGCCTTGCGTGTAAAGCGGGCAAAAATCGGTGAGCTTGCCGGGCGCGATCAGCACGCCGCCCGCGTGCATGCCGACGTTACGCGTGAGGCCCTCGACGCGCTGCGCGAGTTCGAGCAGCTGATGCACTTCGTCTTCGTTATCGAAGCGCTCCTGCAACAGCGGCTCTTCCTTCATCGCGTCGGCAATCGTCACATGCTTGCCGGGTTTGAACGGAATCAGCTTCGCGACGCCGTCGGTGAACATGTAGCCGAGATCGAGCACGCGGCCGATATCGCGCACCGCCGCCTTCGCGGCCATCGTGCCGAACGTCGCGATCTGCGACACGGCATCGGCGCCGTACTTCTCCTTCACGTACTGGATCACGCGATCGCGGCCGTGCTGGCAGAAGTCGATATCGAAGTCGGGCATCGACACCCGCTCCGGATTCAGAAAACGTTCGAACAGCAGGTTGTAGCGCAGCGGATCGAGGTCGGTAATGCCAAGCGCGTACGCGACGAGCGAGCCCGCGCCCGAACCGCGGCCCGGACCGACCGGCACGCCGTTGTTCTTCGCCCAGTTGATGAAGTCCGCGACGATCAGGAAGTAGCCGGGAAAGCCCATCTTGATGATCGTGCCGCACTCGAAGTCGAGCCGCGCATAGTACGTTTCGCGCTGCGCGTCGCGCGTGGCCTCGTCGGGGAACAGCTGCTCGAGGCGCTTTTCGAGCCCTTCCTTCGACAACTGCACGAGGTAGTCGTCGAGCGACATGCCGTCCGGCGTCGGGAAAAGCGGCAGCTTCGGCTTGCCGAGTTCGAGCGTCAGGTTGCAGCGTTTCGCGATCTGAACCGTGTTCGCAAGCGCGGACGGAATGTCGGCGAACAGCGCGGCCATTTCATCCTGCGTACGAAAGTGCTGACCGGTCGTGAAGCGCTTCGGGCGCCGCGGATTCGCGAGAATATCGCCTTCCGAAATGCACACGCGTGCCTCGTGCGCGGTGAAATCGTCGGGCGTCATGAACTGCAGCGGATGCGTCGCGACGACCGGCAGTTTCAGCGACGCCGCAAGCGCGACCGCCTGCTGCACATACGCTTCGCCGCCCGGCTGGCCGCAGCGTTGCAGCTCGATATAGAAACCGTTCGGGAAAATGCGCGCCCAGCGCCCGGCATTGCGTCTGGCCGCTTCGTCGTTGCCGGCCGCGAATGCGATGCCGATGTCGCCCTGCTGTGCACCCGACAGCGCGAGCAGCCCTTCGGCAAGTCCGCCCTCGAGCCATGCGGCGTCGACTTCCGCGCGGCCGCGATACTGGTTCGTCAGCCATGCCTTCGTCAGCAATTCGCAAAGATTCAGATAACCGCGCCGGTCCTTGACGAGCAGCAGCAGTCGCGACGGCTTGTCGCGGTCGGCCGGATTCATGATCCAGACATCGCAGCCGGCGATCGGTTTAACCCCTTTGCCGCGCGCTTCCTTATAGAAACGGACGAGGCCGAATGCATTGCCGAGGTCGGTGAGCGCGAGCGCGCCCTGAGCGTCTTTTGCCGCGGCGGCGACAACGTCTTCGAGACGCACGATGCCGTCGGCAATCGAGAACTCGGAGTGGACGCGGAGGTGGACGAAGCGGGGATCTGACATGGGCGGTATTGTAACTCGCGCCCCCGCGCAATAGGCCGTTCGTTATAGGGCAAACGGCCGGTCAGATTGCCGGCCGTGCGGCGCCGCCGGTCGGCGGGCCCCGCGCCGCTTCCGGCGCATCCGCCGGATGAGGGATAATACGGGTTTGCCTGTTGCGGGCGGCCGTCCCCTCACCGCAGTTATCCGTGGTTCTGCGCGGGTTGTGCGCGATTTTCCACGGTTATGCGCGGTTTCCCGGACGGCAGCCCCCTGAATCACCATGAGTATTCTCAATCTTTCCGCCTACCAGTTCGTGACGCTCGATGCGATCGCGGCATGGCGTCCGCTCGTCACCGAACGCTGCAACGCGCTCGGCCTGCGCGGCACGATCCTGCTTGCGCCGGAGGGCATCAATCTGTTTATCGCGGGCACGCATGACAACGTGCGCACGTTTATCGACTACATCCGCCGCGATCCGCTTTTCGAAGGCAAGTTCGCGAGCCTGCAGTTCAAGGAAAGCGTGTCCGACGCGCAGCCGTTTCGCCGGATGCTCGTCAAGCTCAAGCGCGAAATCATCACGATGAAGAAGCCTGCGATCCAGCCCGAGCTCGGCCGCGCGCCGTCGGTCGATGCGCGCACGCTGAAGGGCTGGCTCGATCGCGGCCACGACGATGCGGGGCGCCCGGTCGTGATGCTCGATACGCGCAATGCGTTCGAGGTCGACGTCGGCACGTTCGATCACGCGCTCGACTACCGCATCACGAAGTTCAGCGAGTTTCCGGACGTGATCGAACGCAATCGCGCGGACCTCGAAGGCAAGACGATCGTGTCGTTCTGCACGGGCGGCATCCGCTGCGAGAAGGCCGCGATCCATATGAAGGACGTCGGCATCGACCACGTCTATCAGCTCGAGGGCGGCATTCTGAAGTACTTCGAGGAAGTGGGCGGCGCGCATTACCACGGCGAGTGCTTCGTGTTCGATTACCGCACCGCGCTCGACCCGACGCTCGCGCCGACGGCGACCGTGCAATGCTTCGGCTGCCGCGCGGTGGTCACGCCCGAAGGGCAGCAGTCGCCGCTCTACGTGCCGGGCAAAACCTGCGCTGCGTGCCATCCGCAGCGTGACGGCGCGCGCGCCGCCTGAGCGACGGCGCGATGCGGCGCGACGCCACGCAGCACCAGACGATGCGATCGGTCGCGATGCGCGGCGCCGCATCCGCGCCGCGATGACGTACCGCGGACGCTTCGCCCCCTCCCCCACCGGCCCGCTGCATTTCGGTTCGCTCGTCAGCGCGCTCGCCAGCTGGCTCGATGCGCGCGCGCACGGCGGCCGCTGGCTCGTGCGCATCGACGATATCGACGGACCACGCACGGTGCCCGGGGCCGCGGAAGATATCCTCGCGACGCTCGAATACTTCGGCATGCGCGCGGACGAACCGCCGGTCTGGCAAAGTCGGCGCACCGCGCGCTACGAACAGGCGTTCGCGCAACTGCAGGCCACCACGGACCTCGTTTATCCGTGCGGCTGCACAAGAAAGGAAATCGCCGATTCGCTCGTGCGCGCGCATGCGCGGCATACGACGCTCGCGTATCCGGGCACGTGCCGCGACGGTCTGCACGGTAAGGCGCCGCGTGCGTGGCGCTTGCGCGTGCCCGACAGCGCCGCGCACGAACCGGAAGTCATCCGCTTCGACGACCGCTGGCAAGGCCCGCAAAGCCAGAACCTCGCAACCGAAGTCGGCGACTTCGTGCTGTTTCGCGCGGACGGCCAATGGGCATATCAGCTGGCGGTCGTCGTCGACGATGCCGATGCCGGCATCACGCACGTCGTGCGCGGCGCCGATCTGCTCGATTCGACCGCGCGCCAGATTTATCTGCAGCGCTGCCTGCGCGTGCCGACACCGTCGTATCTGCACGTGCCCGTGGTCGTCAACGAAGCAGGCGAGAAGCTCAGCAAGCAGACCGGCGCGCAGGCGCTCGATGCGAGCCGGCCGCTCGACGCGCTGCATGCGGCGGCCAGCCATCTGGGGCTCGAACCCGGGGCCGGCGCGCGCGCTTCGCTCGACGCGTTTTACGCCGCCGCGATACCGGCATGGGCGCGGCGCCTCGCGGCGCTGCATCGACGCTGACGCGACTAGCGCAGCCGGAACTTGCCCACCATCTGCTTTAACGCGCGCGCCTGATCGTCGAGCGACTTCGCGGCCGCGCTCGCCTGCTCGACGAGCGCCGCGTTCTGCTGCGTGCCCGCATCCATCTGCGAAACCGCGAGGTTGATTTCTTCGATGCCCGAACTCTGCTCGGCCGACGCGGCGGAAATCTCGCCCATGATGTCGGTCACGCGCTTCACGGCCTTGACGACTTCGTCCATCGTCTGCCCCGCGTCCTGCGCCAGTTGCGAGCCGTTGTTCGCGCGCTCGACCGAGGCGCCGATCAGCGCCTTGATCTCCTTCGCGGCCGACGCGCTGCGCTGCGCGAGATTGCGCACTTCGCCCGCGACGACCGAGAAGCCGCGGCCATCTTCGCCCGCCCGCGCCGCTTCGACCGCCGCATTGAGCGCCAGGATGTTGGTCTGGAACGCGATGCCCTCGATCACGCCGATGATGTCGCCGATGCTTTTGGCGCTGTCGTTGATCTCGTTCATCGTCGCGACCACGCGGCCGACCACGTCGCCGCCCTGCTCCGCGATCGACGATGCGTTATCGGCGAGCGTGCGCGCCTGCTTCGCGTTGTCGGCGTTCTGCCGTACCGTCGAGGTCAGTTGTTCCATGCTGCTCGCGGTACGCTCGAGCGCCACCGCCTGCTGTTCGGTGCGGTGCGACAGGTCGAGATTGCCCGTCGATATCTCGCTCGACGCGGATGCGATGGCCTCGGCGCTCGCGGCGATATCGGCGACCGTCGTCGACAGGCCGCTTTGCATGTCGGAGAGCGCGCATAGCATGCTCGACGTGTCGCGCTTGCCGAGCGCGATCGCATTCGACAGATCGCCCGCGGCGATGCGCGATGCGATTTCCTTCGCGTAGACGGGCTCGCCGCCGAGCTGCCGCACAAGACGGCGCACGACCCATTCGCCGATGACGAACGCAAGCACGATCAGCGCGAGCGTCGCGGCCGCGATCATCACGAACGACGAGCGGAAGATAAACGCGGACGCGCCGATCGTCGCCTTCGCGGCCGTGCCCTGCTGCGCGACGAGGCCGTCGACGAGTTTTTCGAGCTTGCCGGTTTCGACGAGCAGCGAGACATCCTGCATGCCGACCTGCCAGTTCATCTGCGACAGATCGAGCGACTGCGCCTGCACGAGCTTCACGAAGTCGCGCAGGTGCGTGCTCCACGTGGCGACGGCCGCGGCGAATTTCTTCTGCTGACCGATCGCCTCGGGCGTGCTCGCATACTGGCCGAGCGTATTGAGGTGAGCGCTCAGTGCCGCGAGCCCCTTGTCGATATCGGTGCCGAGTTCCTCGCGCTCTTTAGCGGTGGTCGCCGTAAGCAGCATTTTCTGCGCGCGGCTCGCGCGCAGCATCTCCCCGCGTGCTTCCTCGGCCGCGCGGTTCGCGATATAGCCCTGCTCGTAGATCGATTGCGTCGAGCCGTTCAGACGGCTGATCTGCGTCAGCGCGAATATGCCGATGGCGAGTGTGCCGGCCAGCAGCACGGCAAACGCGAGCCGCAGCGTTGCCTTCACCGATAGCCCGGCCCGCCGGGTCCCCAGTGCAACTGTTTTCATCGTTCTTTCCCCGTTCCGACCGACGGAACGGTCGGCTCCGGCGGTCTTTCAACTTCATGACAGGTTGACGGCAAGAGCGGCGGTGGTCTTTAGGTCTGTGCCCGTCGCCGTGCGCGTTCCGGCTGTCGCCCCTGTGCGCCGCCTCGTGGGCCGCGCGACCGGTGTTATACACGGCCAAAATCCCGCAGTCAGCCCTTGCTGACGCGCAGCCCGCGTCCGGTTCGAGGCGCTTTTCGCGACGTGACCATGTCCGATTCGCGACAAATCTTGGCAGGACAACTGGCTCAGGCCACATTACAATCCATCGCATACGATCCTTCGTCGACATTGCAGCGGCATTGCCGGAACGCGAAGGCCGTGCCGATCACCCCAACTTCAAGCCCCCCATGGAAACGAGCCTCGACAAACGCGCCCTCGCCGGCGCCCAGGCTGGCGGCGCATCCACTCCCGTCGCGGCGAGCGCGGCAAAGGTGCCGCAAACCGTCTATTCGATCCTCGGCGCGATCAGCTTCTCGCATCTGATGAACGACATGATCCAGTCGCTGATCCTCGCGATCTATCCGATGCTGAAGTCGAACTTCGCGCTGTCGTTCGGGCAGATCGGCCTCATCACGCTGACCTATCAGATCACCGCGTCGCTGCTGCAGCCGCTCGTCGGTATCTATACGGACAAGCATCCGAAGCCGTACTCGCTGCCGGTCGGCATGGGTTTCACGCTGGCCGGCCTGCTGCTGATGTCGGTTGCGCCGAACTTCGGCATCCTGCTCGTCGCGGCTGCGCTGGTCGGCTGCGGCTCGTCGGTGTTCCACCCGGAATCGTCGCGCGTCGCGCGCATGGCGTCGGGCGGCCGTCACGGCCTCGCGCAGTCGCTGTTCCAGGTGGGCGGCAATGCGGGCACCTCGCTCGGGCCGCTGCTCGCCGCGCTGATCGTGATTCCGCATGGCCAGCGCAGCATCGCGTGGTTCTCGCTCGCGGCGCTGGTCGGCATCGTCGTGCTCTCGCAGGTGAGCCGCTGGTACAAGCATCATCCAGCCACGAAAAAAGCGCGCGCGGGCGTCGCGCATGCCACGCTGCCGCGCGGCAAGATCGCATTCGCGATGAGCGTGCTCGTACTGCTCGTGTTCTCGAAATACTTCTATCTCGCGAGCATCAACAGCTACTTCACGTTCTATCTGATCGACAAATTCCATCTGCCCGTGCAGGCCGCGCAGATCCATCTGTTCGTGTTCCTTGCGGCCGTCGCGGCGGGCACGGTGATCGGCGGACCGGTCGGCGACCGCATCGGCCGCAAGTATGTGATCTGGGTGTCGATTCTCGGCGTGGCGCCGTTCACGCTGCTGCTGCCCTATGCCAACCTGTTCTGGACCAGCGTGCTGACCGTGGTGATCGGCGTCGTGCTCGCCTCCGCGTTCTCGGCGATTCTCGTCTACGCACAGGAGCTGATTCCGGGCAAGGTCGGCATGGTCGCGGGGCTGTTCTTCGGCTTCGCATTCGGCCTCGGCGGCGTCGGCGCCGCGGTGCTCGGCCAGCTTGCGGACGCGACGAGCATCGATTACGTGTACAAGGTCTGCTCGTTCCTGCCGCTGATCGGCATTCTCACGGTGTTTCTGCCGGATATCGAAGGAAAGCGCGCGAAGGCCTGACCGGACGGTCGATCGTGGTCGCCAGCGGCGCCGCACTCGCGGCGCCTTTTTTATCGCGGCCGCCGGTGACAGATATCGCTGACATTTCGCGCGGTTGCGGCGCGAATGTTAGATATTTCAGACGCTCACTCCCTCTTTTCTCACTGCGCGGTGTCATGGTGAACCCGCGTTGTCCGTGCGTTCGCGCCTGCTCTATGCTGTGCTCATCGCCGCACCGGCATGCCGATTGCGTGCGCCGCATCGTCGTTCGCCGGAACGCCGTTGTCCTTGATCCGCCCGCCCAAAGGATGGCCGCCGATGACCCGCTACCGCGAATTCCACCGCCGTTCGATCGAAGCGCCCGACGAGTTCTGGCGCGAAGAGGCCGCCCGCATTCACTGGCACACGCCTTTCGACACGGTGCTCGACCGCTCGAAGCCGCCGTTCGCGCGCTGGTTCACAGGCGGCAGGACGAATCTGTGCCATAACGCGGTCGACCGCCATCTCGCCGCCCGTTCGCAGCAGCAGGCGCTCATCTATATCTCGACCGAAACCGGCATCGAGCGCCGCTATACGTACGCCGAACTGTACGCGGAAGTGAACCGCATGGCCGCGGTCATGCGTTCGCTCGGCGTCGCACGCGGCGAGCGCGTGCTCATCTATTTGCCGATGATTCCCGAAGCGGCATTCGCGATGCTCGCGTGCGCGCGGCTCGGGGCGATTCACTCGGTCGTGTTCGGCGGCTTCGCGGCGCCGAATCTCGCGGCGCGCATCGACGATGCGAAGCCCGCGCTGATCGTCACCGCCGACGCGGGCGCGCGCGCCGGCAAGGTGATCGATTACGCGCCGCTGATCGACGAAGCGTTGTCGCGCGCCGCGCACAAGACGCCGCGCGTGCTGCTGATCGACCGCCAGCTCGCGCCGGAAAAGTTCAGTGCCCCCTATCTGCTCGACTACGAGCCGCTGCGCGAGCAGTTCTTCGACGCGCACGTGCCGTGCGAATGGCTCGAATCGAACGAGCCGTCGTACGTGCTGTACACATCGGGCACGACCGGACGCCCGAAAGGCGTGCAGCGCGACGTCGGCGGCTATGCGGTCGCGCTCGCCGCATCGATGGAATACATCTTCGAAGGACGCCCCGGCGACACGATGTTCACCGCCTCCGACATCGGCTGGGTCGTCGGGCACAGCTACATCATCTATGCGCCGCTGATCGCGGGCCTGACGACCGTGATGTACGAGGGCACGCCGATCCGTCCGGACGGCGGCATCTGGTGGCGGCTCGTCGAGCAGTACGGAATCAATCTGATGTTCACCGCGCCAACCGCGTTGCGCGTGCTCAAGAAGCAGGACCCGGCGCTCATGCAAGCCGCCGACCTGTCGAGCCTGCGCACGCTGTTTCTCGCAGGCGAGCCGCTCGACGAGCCGACTGCCGCGTGGGTCGCGCAATCGCTTGGCAAGCCCGTCGTCGACAACTACTGGCAGACCGAAACCGGCTGGCCGATTCTCGCGATCCAGCGCGGCGTCGAAGCGCTGCCGCCGAAGCTCGGCTCGCCGGGCGTGCCCGTATACGGCTACCACGTGACGCTGCGCGACGAGGTGACGGGCGAGCCCTGCAGGCCCGGCGAAAAAGGCGTGATCACGCTTGCGTATCCGCTGCCGCCGGGCTGCATGTCGACCGTATGGGGCGACGATGCGCGCTTTGTCGATACCTACTGGTCGGGCGTGCCGAACCAGACCGTCTACTCGACCTTCGATTGGGGCGTGCAGGACGAAGACGGCTATGTGACGATCCTCGGCCGTACCGACGACGTGATCAATGTCGCCGGCCATCGCCTCGGCACACGCGAAATCGAAGAAGCGCTGTCGGGCCACCACGCGGTGGCCGAGGTCGCGGTGGTCGGCGTGAACGATCCGCTGAAAGGGCAGGCCGCGCTTGCATTCACGGTGCTGCGCGATGCGGACCGCTACGCGTCGCCTGAAGCACGCGCGAAGCTCGAAGCGGAACTCACGGCGACGGTCGACCGGCAGTTGGGATCGATTGCGCGGCCGGCGCGCGTGCATATCGTGTCGATGCTGCCGAAGACGCGCTCGGGCAAGCTGCTGCGCCGCGCGATCGCGGCGCTCGCCGAGGGCCGCGACCCCGGCGATTTGCCGACGATCGAAGACCCGGCCGCGCTGCAGCAGATTCGCGACGCGCTGCGGGCGTCGGCCCCGGCCTCGCCCTGAAGCTGCTTACCGCACGTTATGCGGACGCTTATGCGGTCGTTTATTCGACCGCTTATCCGCGCGCTTGCAGGAACCGCCGCAAGATCCCGCTCGAATACGTGCCGGCGATCTCGACGAGAAACGTCGAGAACGACGCCGGGGCGTGCACGTCGGCAGTGTCGGAAATCGTACGCACGATCGCGCACGGCACGCCGTACTCGAAGCAGACTTGCGCGATCGCCGCGCCTTCCATTTCGACGGCGAGCGCATCGGGCAGCGCGGCGCGCAATGCGTCGACCGCCGCCGCGCTCGCAATAAACTGATCGCCGCTGATCACAAGACCGCGATGCACTCTGGGCCGCGCGGTACTGAAGCGTTCGGCGAGCGCGCCGCCTTCCTGCGCGATGAATTCTTCGCATGCCGAGGCGAGCGCTTCGGCGAGCGGCGCATCGGCGGCAAAGCGCGCGACGCCGAGCAACGGCACTTCGAAACGCGGAAACAGCGGCGACGCGTCGAGGTCGTGCTGCATCAGCGTATGCGCGACGACCACGTCGCCGATCTGCACGTCGCGCCCCACGCCGCCGGCCACACCGGTGAACACGACTGCCGCGACATCGAACGCGTGAATCAGCGCGCTGACCGTCGCGGCGGCGGCGACCTTGCCGACGCGCGCCAGTGTCACCACGCACGGCGCGCCGTGCACGGTGCCGACGTGATAGTCGCGCTGCCCGTGCGCGACGGTGCGCACGTCACCCTCGGCACGCATCGCGGCGACGAGGTCGCCGAGTTCTTCGGGCAGCGCCGCCATCACGCCCAAAGGCCGCAGCGTTCCGGCATCTTCGGCATCGCTGCCACGTTGAACGCCACGCGCCACTGTCTGCTTCGCTACTGCATCCTTCGCTTCGCTCATTCCACCGCCTGTAATTTCGCGACCGCGAGTGCCAGCCACTTCTCGCCATGCCGCTTGAATCTGACCTGCGCCTTGCCGTCGGAGCCGCCGCCTTCGAGCGCCGTAATCGTGCCTTCGCCGAACTTCGTATGGAACACCTGTTGCCCCACGCGAAAGCCCGTTTCGACCGCGCGCTGCTCGTTCGCGAAAGCCGGTAACGGGGCCGCGTGCGCGCCGCTGTCGTAGTTCGCGTAACCGTTGTCTTCGCGGTTCGAGCGCCCGAACCAGTCGCGGCCCCAGCCCGCATTGTCCGAACGGCCGCCCCAGCGCGAACCGGCCTCGACTTTCGGCGTGAGCCACTTTAGCGTGTCTTGCGGAAGTTCGTCGAAAAACCGGGAGCGGATGTTGTAGCGCGTCTGGCCATGCAGCATCCGGCTCTGCGCAAAGGACAGATAAAGCCGCTCCTTCGCCCGCGTGATCGCCACATACATCAGGCGCCGCTCTTCCTCGAGCCCGTCCGTTTCCATCGCGCTGTTCTCGTGCGGGAATAGCCCTTCTTCGAGACCCGTGATGAACACCGCGGTGAATTCGAGACCCTTCGCCGAATGCACGGTCATGAGCTGCACGGCGTCCTGGCCCGCCTGCGCCTGGTTGTCGCCGGCCTCGAGCGACGCGTGCGACAGGAAGCCCGCGAGCGGCGTCATCGTGTCGGGATTCTGCGCGGGATCCGCGGGGCCTGCCGGATCGAGCACGACGCTGCCCGGATCGTCCGTTTCGACCGCGATTTCAGGCGCGGCCGTCGCGCCCGGGCGCAGCGGAATCGAGCGCGCGGGCGTATCGAGCCCGTAGCCCTCTTCGCTGACGAACGCCGCCGCCGCATTGACGAGTTCCTGCAGGTTCTCGAGACGATCCTGCCCTTCGCGCTCGTTCTGGTAAAAATCGGCGAGACCGCTGCCGCGCACGACATGCTCGACCGTTTCCGGCAAGCTCATCTGCTGCGTTTCCGCGCGCATCTTCGCGATCAGGGTCGCAAACGCGCCGAGGCTCGAACCGGCCTTGCCGGTCACGTACGGAATCGCCGCCGCCAGCGAGCAGTTGTAGAGGCGCGCCGCATCGGCCAGTTGTTCGATGGAGCGTGCGCCGATACCGCGCACCGGAAAGTTCACGACACGCGCAAACGCCGTATCGTCGTTCGGATTGTCGATGAGGCGCAGATACGCGAGCGCGTGCTTGACTTCCTGGCGTTCGAAAAAGCGCAGGCCGCCATACACGCGATACGGAATGCCGACATTGACGAGCGTGTGTTCGATCGCGCGCGACTGCGCATTGCTTCGATACAGCACGGCGATCTCGCCGCGCGACAAGCCGGTATTGATCAGCGCGCGAATCTCTTCGACGATCCAGCTCGCTTCCTGCGAATCGGTGGCCGCCTCGTAGACGCGCACCGGTTCGCCGTGCCCCGCATCCGTGCGCAGGTTCTTGCCGAGCCGCCGCGCGTTGTGCGCGATCAGGTGGTTCGCCGCATCGAGAATATGGCCGTGCGAACGGTAGTTCTGCTCGAGCTTGATCAGGTTGCGGACCTTGAACTCGTGCTCGAAGTCGCGCATGTTCCCGACGTTCGCGCCGCGGAACGCGTAGATCGACTGGTCGTCGTCGCCGACCGCGAAGATCGCGTTGTGCTCGCCGGCGAGCAGCTTGAGCCATGCGTATTGCAGCTTGTTCGTGTCCTGGAACTCGTCGACGAGGATTTGCCTGAAGCGCGCCTGGTAGTGCGCGCGCAGCGGCGCATTGTGCGCAAGCAGCTCGTAGCAGCGCAACAGCAGCTCGGGAAAGTCGACCACGCCTTCGCGCTGGCATTGCTGCTCGTAGGCTTCATAGAGCTCGACGAACTTGCGGTTGAAGTTGTCGGTCGCGTCGACGTCTTTCGGCCGCAGCCCCTGCTCCTTCGCATTGTTGATGAAGTACTGCAGGTTCTTCGCCGGATATTTTTCGTCGTCGACGTTGAGGCCTTTCATGAGGCGCTTGATCGCCGACAGCTGGTCCGCGGTGTCGAGAATCTGGAATGTTTGCGGCAGGCCCGCGTCGCGGTAATGGGCGCGCAGCATCCGGTTGCACAGGCCGTGGAACGTGCCGATCCACATGCCGCGCGTATCGATCGGCAGCAGCGCCGACAGCCGCGCCATCATTTCGCGCGCGGCCTTGTTCGTGAACGTGACCGCCAGCACGGTGGGCGGCGACGCATAGCCGTGCTGGATCAGCCATGCGATGCGCGTGATCAGCACGCGGGTCTTGCCGCTGCCGGCGCCCGCCAGAATAAGCGCCGGTTCGTTCGGCAACGTGACGGCGGCAAGTTGTTCGGGGTTCAGGTTGGCGAGCAGATCGGGCATGTCGGATGGGCGGACGGATGAGCAGACAGATGAGCGCACTGACGGGCAGAGGGGGCAAAGGGCAACAAAGGGCAACAAAGCGGGCAAGCGGCAAAGCGGCGCATCGGGCAGTGATCGGGCAGTGGCGACCAGGCCGTCCGCCATTATAAGTCCCGCCCGACACTCGCATCAGGCGGGTGTCGCCTTGGCCGAATGGCCAGGTGACGGCCTGTCGTGCCGCGCAGCCTTTATAATTCAAGGTTTCGGGCATCTTTTCACGCATTTTTCGGCAGACTTCCACAATGAGCGACAGCACGCTGGCCAAAAGCTTCGAGCCCCACACGATCGAGGCCGAATGGGGCCCCAAATGGGAACAACGCGGCTATGCCGCGCCCGCGATGCAGCCGGGCCGCCATAATTTCTCCATTCAATTGCCGCCGCCGAACGTCACCGGCACGCTGCACATGGGCCACGCGTTCAATCAGACCATCATGGACGGTCTGACGCGCTATCACCGCATGCTCGGCGACAACACGCTGTGGGTGCCGGGCACCGACCACGCCGGCATCGCCACGCAGATCGTCGTCGAACGGCAGCTCGATGCGCAGAAAGTGTCGCGCCACGATCTCGGCCGCGAGAAGTTCGTCGAGCGCGTATGGGCGTGGAAGCACGAGTCGGGCTCGACGATCACGAACCAGGTGCGGCGTCTCGGCGCATCGATCGACTGGTCGCGCGAATACTTCACGATGGACGACAAAATGTCGCCCGCGGTCGTCGACGTATTCGTGCGCCTCTATGAGCAGGGCCTCATCTATCGCGGCAAGCGTCTCGTGAACTGGGACCCGGTGCTGCTCACCGCGGTGTCGGACCTCGAAGTGGTCAGCGAAGAGGAAAACGGCCACCTGTGGCACATCCAGTACCCGCTGTCGGACGGCTCCGGCCATCTGACCGTTGCCACGACACGCCCCGAAACGATGCTCGGCGACGTCGCCGTGATGGTGCATCCCGAAGACCAACGCTACGCGCATCTGATCGGCAAGACCGTCAGGCTGCCGCTCGCCGGTCGCGAGATTCCCGTGATCGCCGACGACTACGTCGACCGCGAATTCGGCACCGGCGTCGTGAAGGTAACGCCCGCGCACGACTTCAACGACTATCAGGTGGGCCAGCGTCACAAGCTGCCGCAAATCGAAATCCTCACCCTCGACGCGAAGATCAACGACAATGCGCCGCCAGCGTATCGCGGCCTCGACCGGTTCGAGGCGCGCAAGCGCGTCGTGGAAGACCTCGAAAAGCTCGGCCTGCTCGAATCGGTCAAGCCGCACAAGCTCATGGTGCCGCGCGGCGACCGCACGAACGTCGTGATCGAGCCGATGCTGACCGACCAGTGGTTCGTCGCGATGAGCAAGCCGGCGCCTGAAGGTACGTTCAATCCCGGTCGATCGATCGCGCAGACCGCGCTCGACGTCGTGCGCAACGGCGAGATCCGATTCGTGCCCGAGAACTGGACCACCACCTACTACCAGTGGCTCGAAAACATCCAGGACTGGTGCATCTCGCGGCAACTGTGGTGGGGCCATCAGATTCCCGCGTGGTACGGCGAGAACGGCGAAGTGTTCGTCGCGCACACCGAGGAAGGCGCGCGTGACAAAGCAGCGCAAAGCGGCTACACGGGCCCGCTCACGCGCGACCAGGACGTGCTCGACACGTGGTTCTCGTCGGCGCTCGTGCCGTTCTCGTCGCTCGGCTGGCCCGCGCAAACGCCCGAACTGCAGGCGTTCCTGCCGTCGTCCGTGCTCGTCACGGGCTTCGACATCATCTTCTTCTGGGTCGCGCGCATGGTCATGATGACCACGCACTTCACGGGCAAGGTGCCGTTTCACACGGTCTACGTGCACGGCCTCGTGCGCGACCACGAAGGCCAGAAGATGTCGAAGAGCAAGGGCAATACGCTCGATCCGCTCGATATCGTCGACGGCATCGAACTCGACGCGCTGGTCGCCAAGCGCACGACCGGGCTCATGAACCCGAAAAGCGCGGCCACCATCGAAAAGAAAACGCGCAAGGAATTCCCCGACGGCATTCCGGCATTCGGCACCGATGCGCTGCGCTTCACGATGGCGTCGATGGCCACGCTCGGCCGCAACGTGAACTTCGACCTCGCGCGCTGCGAGGGCTATCGCAACTTCTGCAACAAGCTGTGGAACGCCACGCGCTTCGTGCTGATGAACTGCGAAGGCCACGATTGCGGCTTCAGCAAGCCGGGCGCGTGCCAGCCCGGCGATTGCGGCCCCGGCGGCTATACCGATTTCTCGCAGGCGGACCGCTGGATCGTGTCGCTGCTGCAGCGGGTCGAGGCCGAAGTCGCGAAGGGCTTCGCCGACTATCGTTTCGACAATGTGGCGAATGCCCTATATAAGTTCGTCTGGGACGAATACTGTGACTGGTACCTCGAACTCGCGAAGGTGCAGTTGCAGACGGGCACGCCCGAACAGCAGCGCGCGACGCGCCGCACACTGCTGCGCGTACTCGAGGCGGTGCTGCGCCTGCTGCACCCGATCGTTCCGTTCATCACCGAAGCACTGTGGCAGAAGGTGGCGCCGCTGACCGACGCCTACCCTGCCGGCGTGGCCGAAGGCGAAGCATCGATCATGGTGCAGCCGTATCCGGTTGCCGAAACGAAGAAGATCGACGAGTCCGCCGAACAGTGGGCAGCCGATCTGAAGGCCGCGATCGATGCGTGCCGCAACCTGCGCGGCGAGATGAACCTGTCGCCGGCGACGAAGGTGCCGCTGCTCGCCACCGGCAACGCCGCGCGGCTCAAAACGTTCGCGCCCTACGCGCAAGCGCTCGCCCGCCTGTCCGAGGTGCGCATCATCGACGACGAAGCGCAGCTCGACAAGGAAGCGCATGGCGCGCCAATTGCTATCGTAGGAACTGACAAGCTCGTGCTGAAGGTGGAAATCGATGTCGCCGCCGAACGCGAACGGCTGTCAAAAGAGATTGCGAGATTAAACGCAGAAGTATCGAAATGTAACGCCAAGCTCCAGAACGAGAGCTTTGTCGCGAAGGCGCCGGCCGCCGTGGTTGAGCAGGAGCAGAGAAGGCTGGCAGAATACCAGACCACTATCGGCAAGCTTACAGCGCAGCTGACGCGCCTGCCGGCCTGACAGAGGCGGTGCCACAAGCGCCGCATCGACGGGTCGTTCGCACCACGGCAAGGGCAGTCAACAGACTGGCCAATCCATTACCAGGGGTAATCGAATGCTCAAAGTTACAAAAGCAGTCTTTCCGGTAGCAGGCCTCGGCACACGGTTTCTCCCGGCCACCAAGGCAAGCCCGAAGGAAATGCTGCCGATCGTCGACAAGCCGCTGATCCAGTACGCAGTGGAAGAAGCGATGGCAGCGGGCATCACGGAGATGATCTTCGTCACGGGCCGCAGCAAGCGCGCGATCGAAGACCACTTCGACAAGTCGTACGAGATCGAAGCGGAACTCGAAGCGCGCGGCAAGGCGAAGCTGCTCGAGCTCGTGCGCAGCATCAAGCCGAGCCACGTCGACTGCTTCTACGTGCGCCAGCCCGAAGCACTCGGTCTCGGGCACGCGGTGCTGTGCGCCGAGAAGCTCGTGGGCGACAACCCGTTCGCGGTGATTCTCGCGGACGACCTGCTGTACGGCACGCCGCCCGTCATGCAGCAGATGATCGAGGTGTTCGACCACTATCACAGCTCGGTCATCGGCGTCGAAGAGATTCCGCGCGACGAGACGAAGTCGTACGGCATTGTCGACGGCAAGGAATGGGAAGACGCGATCATCAAGATGTCGGGCATCGTGGAGAAGCCGGCGCCGGACGTCGCGCCGTCGAATCTCGGCGTGGTCGGCCGCTATGTGCTCAAGCCGCGCATCTTCGAACATATCCGTGCGCTGAAGCCGGGCGCCGGGGGCGAACTGCAGTTGACCGACGCGATCCAGTCGCTGCTCAACGACGAACAGGTGCTCGCGTACAAGTATCACGGCACGCGTTTCGACTGCGGCAGCAAGCTTGGTTACCTGAAGGCGACCGTCGAGTTCGCGCTGCGTCACCCGGAAGTGGCGGCCGATTTCGAACAGTATCTGCGCACGCGTTCGCCAGTGCTCGAGGGCTAGGAGGCCAGGGATCGGCGCTCGACTGCGACCGCGCGCGGTCGCGACGGCGCTCGACAATGGCAAAGATGGCACAGATGGCAAAAATGGCAAAAGGCGCTATGTCTGCTCATGCAGGCATAGCGCCTTTGTTTTGGGCGCGCGGTCGCCGGGAAGAGCGGCCTGCTTTCGATCTGCTTTCGCCCCGCTATCGCCGCCGGATCAGAAAGATGAACGTCTTGTCCTGCGTCGTCGTTTCGACGATACCGTTGCCCGTCTGCTTCGCGAACGCGGCGAAATCGCGTTGCGAGCCCGGATCGGTTGCGAGCACCTTCAGTATTTGACCGCTCTCCATATCGGCGAGCGCTTTTTTCGCGCGCAGGATCGGCAGCGGGCAGTTCAGCCCGCGCGCATCGACTTCCTTGTGAATCTGAATTTCCATCGGCCAAAACCTTCGGGATGAGGCGTCATCGAAACGCCATACAGAGGGCCAAATTCTACCGCAGGCGTCTCGTGCGCGCCGCCCCACCCTGATTTGCGCCGCACTGCGACGCGGGTCCTCACAGCCTGACAGCCTCGCCCGTTTCGAGCGAACGCCGCAACGCACTGCCAATGCGTGTCGCCTCGAGCGCATCGGCGAGCGTCGCACCGCTCGGACCGCCGGCGCCGCCGTGACCGTTGCGCGTGTTCCGGACTTCGGCGACGAACGCCTGCGCTTCATACAGGAACGCGTCTTCGAAGCGGTCGAAAAACGTCGGCGTGCACTCGTTGCGCACGCCGTGCACGTCCGCGATCTCGACGCGATCGAGCCGGGGATTGCGGCCAATCGCAAGCGCTCCCGCAGTACCGATCACTTCGCTGCCCGTATCGTTGCCGTGCGCCATCGTGCGCGACGCATAGAACATCGCGAGGCTGCCGCCTTCGAATTCACAGATCGCGACGCCGTTGTCGACGTCGCCGAACTCGCGCAAGCCCTCGTGCAACGCGACGGTGCCCGCCGCATAGACGCGCTTCGCCTTCGGCTTGCCGAGCAGCCAGCGCGCGACGTCGATATCGTGCACGGTGCAGTCGAGAAAGATGCCGCCCGAAGTCGGCGCAAAGCGGACGAAGAAGCCGTCCGGATCGTTGAGGTCGCAGGTCTGCGAGCGCACCATGAATGGCCGGCCGATCAGGCCCGATTCGATCTTGTCGTACGCATCGCGATAGCTCGGGTCGAATCGGCGCATAAAGCCGATCGTCGCCTGCAAGTGCGGCTGGCGCCGCGCTTCGCCCAGCACGCGCTCGCATTCGGCAAGATCGAGCGACAGCGGTTTCTCGCAGAACACATGTTTGCCCGCATGCAATGCGTCGACGATCTGCTGCGCGTGCAAGGCCGACGGCGTGACGAGCCACACCGCGTCGATGTCGCGCTCGGCGAGCAGCGCCGCGTAGTCGCGATACTCGCGCGGCGCGGGCAGCGCACCGCGCGCCCACGCGAGCTCTTCATCGAGCGGACTGCACACGGCGGCCAGCGTCGCGCCGCGCACGCGATACGCGAGGTTCTGCGCATGCCGCTTGCCGAGCCGGCCGAGGCCGACGACGCCGATCCGCAGCGGTGCGCCTTGTAGCGCTTCCGGCGCCGCCATCACGAAGCCTCGCCGAGCTTCACGGCACGCCCTTCGCGCCACGAACGCGTCGCTGCTTCGGCCAGCTCGAGCGCCTTCAGACCATCGGCAATGGTCGTGCGCACGGCTTTGCCTTGCGTGAGCACATCGAAGAAATGCGCAATCTCGAGCGCATACGCCGCTCGGTACCGTTCGAGAAAAAACGCCTCGGGCACATCGCTCGACACCGCGGTCTTCGAATACGCGACGACTTCGGTCGGCCGCACGTTGCCCGCCTGCAGCATGCCGTCGCTGCCGAGCACTTCGAAACGCTGGTCGTAGCCGTACGCGGCGCGCCGTGCGGTATTGATCTGGCACAGGCGCCCGCGCTTCGTGCGGATCGTCACCGCGGTCGAATCGATATCGCCCGCGTCGGCGATCGCCGGGTCCGACAGACAGCTGCCGGTCGCATGCAGCGTGTCCGCTTCGTCGTCGAGAATCCAGCGAAAGATATCGAAGTCGTGAATCAGCATGTCCTTGAAGATGCCGCCCGAGTGCCTGATGTACTCGACGGGCGGCGCGCCCGGATCGCGGCTCGTCACGACGAGCATTTCGGGCGTACCGATTTCGCCTGCTTCGATGCGCGCTTTCACCGCGGCAAAAGTCGGATCGAAGCGCCGCTGGAAACCGATCATGCAAACCACACCCGCTTGCGCAACCGCATCGGCGCATGCGCGCGCGCGCTCGAGCGCGAGGTCCACGGGCTTCTCGCAGAACACATGTTTCTTCTGCGCCGCCGACTTCAGAATCAGATCGGCATGCGTATCGGTGCTCGAGCAGATCACCGTCGCGCCGACCGACGCATCGCCCATCGCGCCATCGATATCGGCCACCTGCGCGCCATGCTGCGCAGCCAGCGCCGCGGCTGCATCGCGGTTCACATCGACCACGTATTTGAGCCGCACGCCCGGCTGCCGCGCGAGATTCGCCGCATGAATCCTGCCGATGCGGCCCGCGCCGAACACCGCGACGTCGATTGGTTTGCCGCCTCCCGTCACGCCATCAGTCATCGTATCCTCCAGTGTCTTTCGATTCTTCAACGTTCAGTTCAAGCTTGTACGCAAGCGCGATAAAGAGCGCCTGGCACAGGCAGATCGTGCTGGTCAGCGAGCGGAACGCGAACGCGCTGCCCTCTTTCACATACAGCTGCGTGGTTGCATAGCGCGCGAGCGGCGACAGCTGGCTGTCGCTGATCAACAGCGTCTTCGCCTGATGGTGATGCGCAACGCGCAGGCAGTACTGCGTCTCCTTGCCGTATGGCGCGAAGCTGATCGCGATCACCACGTCGCCTTTCTTCACGCTGCGAATCTGCTCGCGGTACATGCCGCCGAAGCCCGATACCAGATGCACGCGTTTCGGCGTGTGCTGCAGCGCATAGACGATATAGCTCGCCACCGGAAACGAGCGCCGCACGCCGACCACATAGATGTTGTCGGCCTGCTGCATCATCTTCACGGCCGCATCGAACTGCGCGTCGTCGAGGGTGCCCTCGAGTTCGTCGAGACCGCCGCGGCACGCGGCGATGAATTCGCGCGCGACCGTGCCGCCCGCGAGGCGACCGGGCTTCTCGTCGATCAGCTTGCGAATGCGTTGCTGATAACTCGGCGACGATGCGCCCTGCCCCGTATATGCCTGACGAAATACCGCCTGCAGATCGGAAAACCCGGAGAAGCCGAAGCGCTGCGCAAAGCGCACCACCGCCGACGGATGCACGCCGCAACTCGTCGCGATATCGCTCGTGCGATCGACCATCACGCTGCCGCGATGCTGCTCGATATACGTCGCCACGCTCTTCAACTGACGCGGCAGCGATTCGTAATTCTCCGCGATGCGCTGCATCAATTCATCGACGCTCGGCAATTCCTCTGTGTTGTCCTCGGCCATGGCCTTCCCTTCAGTGCTGTGTTGCGTCGCAAAAGCCGCGTGGTTCGTGTGTGCTGCGTTCATCTCGACACGCCCCGGCAGGCGCGCCGGAGCGGCTCTCCGACGTTGCCGATTATAGGTAGCGCACCCAACAAATGGAACGTATTTTCCAATTTTATTTTTGTTGAAATTTCCATTGCACCGCTCTCGAAGTTGACCTAATCTTGGTCGTGAGCGATGGTGCGCCCGCCTCGGTTCGTGTCGCGGCAGGCAGGCGCCCCATATGCTCCCTTCAAAAACGAACAGACCGAGAAAGGTGGAGACAATGAAACTTTGCAGAGGCAAGGGTTCGCTCACGGCGCTCTTTGCGGCGCTTTCGCTATCGCTTGGCTTCGCGGCATCATCGCCGGCACAGGCGGCGCCCGATGCGCACTTCGTGCTGATCAGCCACGCGCCCGATTCCGATTCGTGGTGGAACACGATCAAGAACGCGATCAAGCAGGCCGACGAAGACTTCAACGTCGAAACCGACTATCGCAATCCGCCGAACGGCGACATCGCCGACATGTCGCGTCTGATCGAACAGGCCGCCGCGCGCAACTACGACGGCGTGATCACCACGATCGCCGACTACGACGTGCTGAAGAGTTCGATCGGCAAGGTCACTGCAAAGAAGATTCCGCTCGTCACGATCAATTCGGGTACCGAAGAACAGAGCGCGAAGCTCGGCGCGATCATGCACGTCGGCCAGCCTGAGTATGTCGCGGGCAAGGCGGCCGGCGAAAAGGCGAAAGCGGCGGGCGTGAAGTCGTTCCTGTGCGTGAATCACATTGCGACGAACTCGGTGTCGTTCGACCGCTGCCGCGGCTTTGCCGACGCGATCGGCGTCAACTACAAGACGTCGACGATCGACTCGGGCCAGGACCCGACCGAAATCCAGTCGAAGGTGAGCGCGTATCTGCGCAATCATCCGAACACCGGCGCGATCCTGACGCTCGGACCCGTGCCTGCCGCTGCGACGCTGAAGGCGGTCCAGCAGATGGGCCTTGCCGGCAAGATCTATTTCTGCACGTTCGACTTCTCGGACGATATCGCGAAGGCGATTCAGGCCGGCACGATCCAGTTCGCGATCGATCAGCAGCCGTATCTGCAGGGCTACATTCCGGTCGCGGTGCTGGCGATCGCGAAGAAGGATCACACGACCGATCCGGTGAAGATCCGCCAGATCCTCCAGGCCAATCCGAAGTTCAAGGAGCGGCTCGAGACCTACGGGCTTCAGCCGTCCTACGGGCCTAAGGACATCCGCTCGGGTCCGGGATTCATCACCAAGGAGAATCTCGACAAGGTCATCAAGTACGCGGGCCAGTATCGCTGATCGATCGGAGGCGAAGTGCGCACCCCGCACACGCGCGCGGCACCGGCGGACTTCGCTCCGTCCCCGCCCGCGTAACAACGCGCCGGGCCGCACCAATTACCTGTTTTCTTCGTTCGCAGCGTCGATCACGCGAGTGAAGAAAACCGGGCATCTTGCAAGGAGACATCATGGGCGTAGCCGGCAAACATTTTCCGTCGCATACAGCAGAGGCGTCGAGCAGCAGCGACGCGTCGCCTGCCGCGACGACCGCGACGCAACCGGCGGCGCAACCCGCGGCGGCGCACGGCGACGAACGCATCCGCAAGGAATCCTGGTTCGGCCATCTGCTGAACCGCCCCGAGTTCGCCGCGATCTCCGGCACCGTGCTCGTGTTTCTCGTCTTCGCGATCAGCGCCGGCCACTCCGGCATGTTCAATCTCGACGGCGTAATGAACTGGGCGCAGGTATCGGCCTATCTCGGCATTCTCGCGGTCGGTGCGTGTCTGCTGATGATCGCCGGCGAGTTCGACCTCTCGATCGGCTCGATGATCGGCTTCGCCGGCATGATGGTGGCGATTCCCGCTGTCTATTTCCACTGGCCGATCTGGGCAGCGATCATTTTCGCGTTCGTCGGCTCGATGCTGCTCGGCGCCCTGAACGGCTATCTCGTGATGCGTACGCGGCTGCCGTCGTTCATCGTCACGCTCGCATTCCTGTTTATTCTGCGCGGCCTCACGCTCGCGCTGTCGATCATGGTGGCGGACCGTACGATCATCTCAGGTGTCGGCGACCTCGCGCAAGCCGATCCGGTCAGCAACTTCCTGTTCCATGGCGTCGCACTGCACGGGCTGTTCACGACACTCGCGCATATGGGCATCGGCACCTTGCTCGATAACGGCAAGCCGCTCGTGCCCGGCATTCCCAAAGTGCTGCTCTGGTGGTTCGCGCTCGCGGCGATCTGTGCGTTCGTGCTCGCGAAGACGCGCTACGGCAACTGGATTCTCGCCGTCGGCGGCGATGCGAATGCGGCCAAAAACGTCGGCGTGCCGGTCAAACGCGTGAAGATCGCGCTGTTCGTGCTGACCGCGTTCTGCTCGTGCCTGTTCGCGGTGCTGCAAGTCTGCGATATCGGCTCGGCCGCCGCCGACCGCGGTCTGCAGAAGGAATTCGAAGCGATCATCGCCGCGGTGATCGGCGGCACGCTGCTGACCGGCGGCTACGGCTCGGTGATCGGCGCCTGCTTCGGTGCACTGATCTTCGGCGTCGTGCAGATCGGCATTACCTACACCGACGTCAGTTCCGACTGGTTCCGCGTGTTCCTCGGCGTGATGCTGCTGCTTGCGGTGCTGTTCAACCACTACGTGCGCCGCCGCGTTGCGCAGTCGTGAATCGAGAGAGCAAGGAGACGAACATGTCCGACCTCATCAACCCCGGCGAAAGCGCCGCCCCGAATTCGGCGGCAGAACACGGCGACTACATCCTCGCGCTCGAAAACGTCAGCAAGTTTTTCGGCAAGGTTATTGCGTTGTCAGGCGTCACATTGCGCCTCAAACGCGGCGAAGTGCACTGCCTGCTCGGCGACAACGGCGCGGGCAAATCGACGCTGATCAAAACGCTGGCGGGCGTGCATGCGCCTTCCGCGGGCCAGTATCTGGTCGACGGCAAGCCCGTGCATTTCGAGTCGCCGAAAGACGCGCTCGACCGCGGCATCGCAACGGTCTACCAGGATCTCGCGCTGGTGCCGCTGCTCTCGGTGGCGCGCAACTTCTTCATGGGCCGCGAGCCGCAGAGAAAGATGTTCGGCCTCTTCACCGTGATGGACCTCGATACGAGCGCGCAGACCGCGCGCGAAAAGCTCGCGGAAATGGGCATTCACGTGCGCGATCCGCATCAGCCGATCGGCACGATGTCGGGCGGCGAGCGGCAATGTCTCGCGATCGCGCGTGCGATCCACTTCGGCGCGCGCGTGCTGATTCTCGACGAACCGACGGCGGCGCTCGGCGTGAAGCAGAGCTTCAACGTGCTGAAGCTGATCCACAAGGCGCGTGCGAAAGGCATTTCGGTGATCTTCATCACGCACAACGTGCATCACGCGTATCCGATCGGCGATTCGTTCACGCTGCTCAACCGCGGCAGATCGCTCGGCACTTATACGAAGGACACGATCAGCAAGGAGCAGGTGCTCGACATGATGGCGGGCGGCGCCGAAATGCAGAAGATGATCGCCGAGCTCGACGGCGCGACGATCTGAGCACACCGCCGCCGCCGAACCGCGCACCATCGCCGCCCACCTGATCCGACGCCACGACATACAGGACATTCCATGGCACCTACTTCGAATTCCGCGGCCGATACCTCCCGCTCCGACGGTCCGGCCGCGCATACGGGCCGCTTCGCCGCCGGCCGCAGCCGCGACATCATCTGTCTCGGCCGCTTCGCCGTCGACCTCTACGCACAGCAGGTCGGCGCACGGCTCGAAGACGTATCGAGCTTCGCCAAATATCTGGGCGGTTCGTCGGCGAATATCGCGTTCGGCTGTGCGCGGCTCGGACTCGCATCGGCAATGCTCGCGCGCGTCGGCGACGATCATATGGGCCGCTTTCTGACCGAAACGCTCGCGCGCGAAGGCTGCGACGTGAGCCATGTGCGCATCGACCGCGAACGGCTCACGGCACTCGTGCTGCTCGGCCTCAAGGACCGCGACACGTTCCCGTTGATCTTCTACCGCGAGAACTGCGCGGATATGGCTGTCGACGAAGCGGATTTCGACGAGGCGTTCATCGCATCGGCAAAAGCGCTGCTGATCACGGGCACCCATCTGTCGACGCAACAGGTGAACCGCACGAGCCGCCGCGCGCTCGAGTATGCGCGCCGCAACGCCGTGCGCACCGTGCTCGACATCGACTATCGACCGGTGCTGTGGGGTTTGACGGGCAAGGCCGACGGCGAAACGCGCTTTATTGCGAACGAGGGCGTGAGCGCGCATCTGCAAGGCATGCTGCCGCTGTTCGACCTCGTGATCGGCACCGAGGAGGAATTCCGCATCGCGGGCGGCCACACCGACCTGCTCGAAGCGCTGCGCACGGTGCGCTCGGTCACGCCCGCGACGCTCGTCGTCAAGCGCGGGCCGCTCGGCTGCCAGATCGTCGACAGCGCGGTGCCCGCGACACTCGACGACGCGCCGCTTCACGGCGGCGTGCAGGTCGACGTGCTGAACGTGCTCGGCGCCGGCGATGCGTTCGCGTCCGGGTTCCTCTCCGGCTGGCTGCGCGACCAGCCGCTCGACGCGTGCGCACGCGCCGCCAACGCGAGCGGCGCGCTCGTCGTGTCGCGCCATGGCTGCGCGCCGGCCATGCCGACGCCCGCCGAACTCGACTACTTCCTCGCCGAAGCGAAAGCGGACCCGCAACGGATGCGCCGCCCCGACCTCGATGCGAAGCTCGCGCGTCTGCATCGCGTGACGCCGGCCCGCAAGCAATGGGACGAAGTGCTCGGCTTCGCCTTCGACCATCGCAACCAGTTCTTCGAACTCGCGCAACAGGCGGGCGCGAGCGACGCGCGTATCGCGCAGTTGAAGGGCCTGTTCGTCGCAGCGGTCGCGCAAACGGAAGCCGCGCTCGGACTGCAGGGGCGTATCGGCGTGCTGATCGACGACCGCTACGGCCAGGATGCGCTCAATGCGGCGACCGGGCGCGGCTGGTGGATCGGCCGCCCGGTCGAACTGCCGGGCTCGGCGCCGCTCGTGTTCGATCACGGCCGTTCGATCGGCACGACGCTCGCGAGCTGGCCGCGCGAGCACGTGGTGAAATGCCTCGTCCACTATCACCCGGACGAGCCGGTCGAACAGCGCGTCGAACAGGAGGCGCAGCTGCGCGCGCTGTACGACGCGGTGCAGGCAAGCGGCCACGAATTGCTGCTCGAAGTGATTCCGCCGAAGCGCGCCGACCTGCCGTGCGATCCGGACATCGTCCAGCGCGCGCTGAAGCGGCTCTACAACATCGGCATCTATCCGGAATGGTGGAAGCTCGCGCCGCTCGACGCCGCGCAGTGGAAGGCCGTCGATGCGCTGATCGCCGAGCGCGATCCGTATTGCCGCGGCGTCGTGCTGCTCGGACTGTCGGCGCCGCTCGAGCAGCTGATCGACGGTTTCGGCGCGGCGGCGGCGTCGGCGACGTGCCGCGGCTTCACGGTCGGTCGCACGATTTTCCACGAACCGAGCCATGCGTGGCTTGCGGGCGAGATCGGCGACGACGAACTGATCGCGCGCGTGCGGCGCACTTTCGAAACCTTGATCGCGTCGTGGCGTACGGCGCGCGGCGGCGACGCTGCGCGCGCGGCCAGCGCGCACGCGGTCCATCAGGAGCAGGCAGCATGAACGAGCGTGGCTTGAGTCATGAAACGGCGACTGTGGAAAGCGCAGCCGCGCAGGCTTCCCCGAACGGCACGGTTCGCCTGACTGAGCGCCTGACCGCGTCGCAGGCGCTCGTGCGCTATCTGGCCGCGCAGCGCGTGGTCAGCGAAGACGGCAAGAGCACGGAGCCGCTGTTCGGCGGCGTGTTCGCGATCTTCGGGCACGGCAACGTGGCCGGCCTCGGCGAAGCGCTCTACCAGTACCGCAACGAGCTGCCGACGCTGCGCGCGCACAACGAGCAGGCGATGGCGCATAGCGCGATCGCGTATGCAAAAGCGCATTTCCGCCGCCGGATGATGGCGGTCACGACGTCGATCGGCCCCGGTGCGACGAATCTCGTCACGGCCGCCGCGCTCGCCCATGTGAACCGCCTGCCGGTGTTGCTGCTGCCCGGCGATATCTTCGTCTCGCGCGCGCCCGATCCGGTGCTGCAACAGGTCGAAGACTTCCACGATGGCGGCATCTCCGCGAACGACGTCTTCAAGCCCGTCTCGCGCTACTTCGACCGCATCGTGCATCCGGCGCAACTGCTCCATGCGCTGCCGCGCGCGCTGCGCGTGCTGACCGATGCCGCGCTCTGCGGCCCCGTCACGCTCGCGCTGCCGCAGGACGTGCAGGCCGCGGCCTACGACTATCCGGCCAGTTTCTTCGAGCCGCGCGTCGTGCAGTTTCATGCGCCGGCGCCCGTCGATCACGAGATCATCGCGGCACTCGCCCGCTTGCGCGATGCAAAACGCCCGCTGATCGCAGCGGGCGGCGGCGTGCTGTACGGACGCGCAACCGAAGCGCTGCGCGCGTTTGCCGCGCAGCACGGCATTCCGGTTGCGGAAACGCAAGCCGGCAAGGGCTCGCTTGCGTGGAGCGATCCGCTCAACATGGGCGCGCTCGGCGTGACCGGCTCGCCCGGTGCGAATGCGCTCGCGCACGAAGCCGATTGCGTGCTCGCCGTCGGCACACGCTTGCAGGATTTCACGACCGGCTCGAATACGCTCTTTACGCAGGCGGACGTGATCGGCATCAACGCGAATGCGTTCGACGGGCTCAAGCATCGCGGGCTCGTCGTCGAAGCCGATGCCGGGCGCGCGCTGGCGGCACTGTCCGCGCAATTGCGGGACTGGCGCGCCGACGCTGCATGGACGCAGCGCGCGCATCGGCTCGCCGACGAATGGCGCGCGGCCGTCGACGGGCTCACGCACGCGCCGCAACGCGACAACGTGCTGCCGTACGACGCCGACGTGATCGGCGCGGTGCAGCGCTCGAGCGCGCAGTCGGCCGCCGACGACATCGTCGTCTGCGCGGCCGGCACGCTGCCCGCCGAATTGCACAAGCTGTGGCGCGCAAGCCGGCCCGGCGCCTATCACGTCGAATACGGCTACTCGTGCATGGGCTACGAGATCGCGGGCGGCCTCGGCGCGAAGCTCGCGCGCCCCGAGCGCGAAGTGATCGTGATGGTCGGCGACGGCAGCTACCTGATGCTGAACAGCGAGATCGCAAGCTCCGTGATGCTCGGCGCAAAGCTGATCGTCGTCGTGCTCGACAACCGTGGCTACGGCTGCATCAACCGTTTGCAGCAGGCCTGCGGCGGCGCGCCGTTCAACAACCTGCTCGACGACTGCGTGCAAGGCGCAGGCGGCGCGCCGGCCATCGATTTCGCCGCGCATGCGCGCTCGCTCGGCGCACAGGCAGAGCATGTCGCGAACATCGGCGAACTCGAAGCCGCGCTGCAACGCGCGCGCGCCGCCGATCGCACGTACCTGATCAGCATCGATACCGACCCCGCCCGCACGACCGACGACGGCGGCTGGTGGTGGGAAGTCGCGGTGCCCGAAGTCTCGCCGCGCGCGGGTGTGCGCGATGCACGCGTGCAATACGAAGCCCAACTCGCCGCGCGCGGCGGACCCGCATACAGCCAGACCCACGACTGAATACGCGCCCCGACGCCGGCACCGGGGGCCATCGAACGAGGAACATCGCATGTCAACCTTCGAAGTACGCATCGGCATCAATCCGCTGTCGTGGATGAACGACGATCTGCCCTCGCTCGGCGGCGAAACGCCGCTCGAGGTCGCACTGACCGAAGGCCGCGAAATCGGCTACGAGGGCTTCGAGCTCGGCAACAAATTTCCGCGCGAGCCGCAAGCATTGAAGACGCTGCTCGCGCAGTACGATCTCGCGCTCGTATCGGGCTGGTATTCGGGGCGGCTCGCGAAGCGCAGCGTCGCCGAAGAAATCGAAGCGGTCGGACCGCATCTCGAGCTGCTCGCGAAGAACGGCGCCAACGTGATGGTGTATGGCGAAGTCGCCGATTCGATCCAGGGCTCGCCCGCGCCGCTTTATCAGCGGCCGCGCTTCTTCACGGAGGCGCAGTGGAACGCTTACGCGAAGCGCGTCGATGAATTCGCGCAATACACGCTAAGCCGCGGCGTGCGGCTTGCGTATCACCATCATATGGGCGCGTATGTCGAAACGCCCGCCGACGTCGACCGGCTGATGACGCTCACGGGCGATGCGCTCGGCCTGCTGTTCGACGCCGGCCATATCACGTTCGCGGGCGGCGACCCGCTCGAGGTGCTCGACCGGCATATCGCGCGCGTCTGTCACGTGCATTGCAAGGATGTGCGGCCCGCGATCATGAAGCTCGCGCGCAACCGCAACTGGAGTTTTCTCGACGCGGTATTGAACGGCGCATTCACGGTGCCCGGCGACGGCGCGGTCGATTTCGCGGGCATCGTCACGCGGTTGAAACGCCACGGTTATCGCGGCTGGCTCGTCGTCGAGGCGGAGCAGGATCCGGCCGTCGCGCCATCGTATGCATTCGCGCAAAAGGGCTACCGGACGCTGCGCGCGCTCGTCGACGCGCCGCTTACCGTGGCGACCACGACCGCACAGGAGGCAGCATGAGTCTGCTCGTCAAGGCCGAACGCGAAGGCCAGACCATCGCGCGCGTCACGCCCGACTCGGCGGGCTGGCGCTACGTCGGCTTCGCGGCCTACCGGCTCGAAGCGAATGAAGTCGTGCATGTGCTCGAAGCATCGCGCGAAGTGTGCATCGTCGTGCTCGAGGGCGCCGTCGATATCGAGACCGGTCAGGAACGCTGGACCAGTCTCGGCTCGCGCGACAGCGTGTTCGAAGACAGCGCGCCGTATGCCGTGTACCTGCCGCCCGGTGTGCGCGCAACGGTACGCGCGAACCGGCGCGCGGAACTCGGCGTCGCCAGCGCGCCGGCGACGGGCAAATTCGCGGCGCGTCTGATCGAGCCCGCGACGATGAAGCGCTCGACGCGCGGCAAAGGGCTCAACACGCGCTATGTGTGCGACATCCTTCCACAAACCGAGCCGGCCGAATCGCTGCTCGTGGTCGAGGTGCGCACGCCCGGCGGTCATTCGTCGAGCTATCCGCCGCACAAGCACGACACCGACAATATTCCGCACGAAAGTTCGCTCGAAGAGACGTACTACCATCGGCTCAATCCACGCCAGGGTTTTGCGTTCCAGCGCGTCTATACCGACGAACGCGATATCGACGAATCGATGGCCGTCGAGGATCACGACATCGTCATGGTGCCGCGCGGCTACCACCCGGTGATCGTGCCGTACGGCTACGACTCGTACTATCTGAACGTGATGGCGGGCACGCAGCGCGTCTGGCATTTCAGAAACGACCCGGCCCATGAATGGATCGTCGAGCGCGATGCGCGCGGCTGATACGCGGCGTCGCGTCTCGCACGGTGCACGGCCATCGCGACGACGGCCATCGCGACGGCGGGAACGATGCGGCGGGCTACGCGCGGTGCCGCCCGGTTCGAGAATGCGCGGTATCGCGACGTTATCGGGATAGCACCTCGCACACGCGGGCTCTGCTTTGATAGAGGGGCGGTTTCGCCGATGCGAACCACCCTTCTTTCACATAAGGCAGCCCATGACGACATCTGCAGCAAGTCCCACTGTCGCCGCCCACGCGATCCCCAGCGCGCCTCCCGGCGCAGACCCCGATGCGAATCAGGCGCTCGACCCGGCGCCGCGCCACGCACCGGACCCTACGCGTTCGGGCCGCCCGAAGCAACATCCTCGCGAGCGGCACCAGCGGCACGACGGACAGAACCCGCAGCCGTCGTTGCCTTCCGCCGCACAGATTGCGGCAAGAGGCGCGCCGCCTGCCGGCCCGCTTACCTCGCCGCACACCGCGCGAACCGCGCAAACCGCGGCAAACCGTCTGCAAGCGGCGCCTGATGCGCGACACGCCACCGACGCCGAACTCGCCTCGCTACTCAAGCGTTATGACGACAAACACGCTAACGCCGCCGGCGATACGCTCAATGCCGACCTCAGTGCGCGGCTCGTGGAAGTCCTGATGGCTGGCTATCCCGACGATGCAGGAAAATTCGAAGGCGAGGTGGAGCGCGATCTGGGCATGCTCGCGCAATTGCCTTCCGACGTCGCCGCTCAGTATCGCAATCAGATGAAATCGAACTGGGACGCGTTCGAATCAACATCGAATGCATGGCTGCGCGACAAGTACGCCAACGACGCCACGACGCTGCGCGACCAGCTCGCGGACGAATATCAGGAAGCGAGGACCGATCCGCGGCAACGCGCGCAAGCGATCTTCAATGCGCCGTTCGGCAGCGGCACGCTCGGCGATGGCGCGCAGGACGATCTCGACAGGCTCAGCGATCTCGGCAGGCAGTTCCGTCTCGCGCATTCGAAGGCGGACCGCGAAGCGATCTTTTTCGACGCGAGCGGACTCAAACAGTCGCTGCAGAACCGCGTAAGCGACGCGATCCTGGACCAGATCGACGCGTCGAGCCGCGCCGAGGCGGCCAGCGAAAAAGAAGTCATGCAGGCATTCGAACTCGCGCAAGGTATGAGCGGACCCGGCGCGACGCCGGGCGGACGGCTCGCCGATTTCGTCGGGCAGGTAGCCGCGAACGAGGCCCGCGCACGCGCGTTTACCGAACTGCGCCGCCTCACGCCCGAACGGCTGCAGCAATTGAAGGACATCGATCCGGACCGCGTCGCCCACCTGACGGCGCTCAAGCCCGAACGGCTCGAACAGCTGACGCAATGGGAAAATGCGCTCGCCGGACAGGATAGCGAGGCTGCGCGCGCGTTGCCGGAAGTGCCGCTCGATCCACTGAAATATCCGTCGGATGTGCGCTTCTACCTGCCGGCGCCGGGGTCCGGTTATGGCGAGGATTTGCGGCAGCGATACGTCGATTCGCTAAAGACGATCGTCGCCGCCGACAAACGCATCAGCATGTCGCACGAATCGCGGTCATCGCCGATCCGGCAGAACTACATCAGGACGCACCGGCCGCCGCAATGAGCGCGCGCACGCGAGACAAGCGCCGCATACGCGCGCGTCAGATCGCCATTGCCTGCTCGATATGCTCGCGCAGAGCCGGCGTGCAGACGATCACGCGATTGCCGTTGCGCAGACAGTCGGGCGTGAGAAAGTCGTTCGCCCAGCCGCCGGCCTCCTCGACGAGCAGCACCGCGGCCGCCGCATCCCACGAGTTGATGTGCAGTTCGCAGTACGCGTCCTGCCGTCCCATCGCGACATAGGCGATGCCGAGCGCGCCGGAGCCGCGGCGCTTGACGCCCGCGCCGAGCGCCTGCAGGCGCGCCTGCACGGTCGCAAAGCCTTCGAACGGGATGCGCGACGACCAGCCCAGCTCGACGACCGATTGCCGGATGTCCGCGATCGTGCTGACCTTGATCGGCGCGCCGTTCAGCGTCGCGCCTGCGCCCCGGCGCGCCGCGAACAGTTCGTCGAGCATTGGATCGTAGAGCACGCCGATTTCCGCCCGGCCGTCGCGCACGAACGCGATCGACACACAGAAGTGCGGCACGCCGCGCGCGAAGTCGGCCGTGCCGTCGATCGGATCGACAATCCAGACGTCGCGGCCGAACGACCCGCCGCCCTCCTCGCCGAAAAAATCGTCGTCGGGAAACGATTCGGCGATGCGCGCCGCGATCAGCCGTTCGACTTCGGCATCGGTTTCGGTCAGGTAGTCCTGCGGACCCTTGAATTTCAGCGTCAACGCTTCGTCGCGCTGCTCGAAGCGCAAGCGGATCAGGCGGCCCGCTTCGCGCGCGATCGCGCATGCGGCCAGGTAGCGGTGATGCAACTGCACGTCGGTCATACCTTCCTCGTTGCGGCGAGCGCGCAGAAAAACCGCGCGCGGTTGAAGTGTGCGGTGTGCACATTAAAGCGATTCGGTCAGCATGCGCCGGTAGTCGTCGGCGCTCGCAAGGCGCGGGTTCGTCTTGTGGCAATGGTCGGCCAATGCGCCTGCAACGACCTTATCGAACACGCTCGCGTCGACGCCCATCTGCGCGAGGCCGGTCGGCAGGCCAAGGCGCGCGGTCATGTCATGGACCGCCTGCGCGAGATCCGCGTTTTCCGGCAGGCCCATGACGCGCCGCATGCGCGCATAGCGATGATTCGCGATCACGCTGTCCGCGCTTTCGTTAAAGCGCAGCACGGCCGGCAACACGACCGCGTTCAGCGTGCCGTGATGCAGCGACGTGCGCCCGCCGACCGCGACGCCGCCAAGCGGATGCGACAGCGAATGCACACAGCCAAGCCCTTTCTGGAACGCCATGGCGCCCTGCATCGATGCGCTCATCATATTGAGCCGCGCATCGCGATCGCTGCCGTCCGCGGTGGCGCGCTCGATATGGGCCCACGCGCGTTCGAGCCCGTCGAGCGCGATGCCGTCGGCCGGCGGATTGAACGCCGCCGACAGAAACGTCTCGATGCAATGCGCGATCGCGTCCATGCCGGTCGCGGCGGTCAGCGCGGGCGGCAAGCCGAGCGTGAGGCCGGGGTCGCAGATCGCCGCCTTCGGCAGCAGATGCCACGAATGGAAGCCAACCTTGCGGCCGTCGTCGAGAATCACGATCGCGCCGCGCGCAACCTCGCTGCCGGTGCCGGCCGTCGTCGGCACGGCGATGAGCGGCGCACATGCCGACGTGATCCTGTCGCTGCCGCCTTCGATCGTCGCGTAATGCCTGAGCGGGCCCGGATGCGCGACGGCAATCGCGACGCCCTTCGCGAGATCGATCGACGAACCGCCGCCGACCGCGATCAGTCCATCGCACCGTGCTTCGCGATAACGTTCGGCCGCTGCATGCACCATCGCTTCAGTCGGATTCGACGGCGTCTCGTCGAACACGGGCGCAGCGCCGAGCTTCGCCGCATCGAGCACGCGCTCGACGAGCCCCGCCGCGACGACACCCTTGTCCGAGACGACGAGCGGCTGCCGTATGCCCGCGCGTGCGCACTCGGCCGGCAATGGCGCGAGCGCATCGTATCCAAGATGAATGTGGGTCAGGTAGTAGATGTAGGCCATGTCGGGACGCTCCTCGATGCTCGTTCTGATGACCGACCCGGTTCGGCCAGACGCGGAACCGGGACGGATGCCTGATGCACGTCGATAGACGTTGATGCAACCTGCACGAACAGACGCGGCGCGACGCGTGTTCCGTCAGACGAGCGTGGCGCGGCGGCCGACGTTCAGTCTACTGCGCTCCACTGCGTCCTACTGCCCCGGACGCTCGACGAATTCGAACGGCAGTCCGCGCCGGCGCATCCATTCGCCGAGCGCCTGCCCCGTGCCCGCGCGCCACGGCCGCAACTTGGCCGGCTCGACGAGGCGGTATTCGAGCAATTCCGGCGACAGCGCGATCGTTCCATGTGCACGCACGTGATACGCGATGATCAACTCGTTCTTGCGTATGAATTCATAGACGCCGACGAGCTCGACCGTGTCGGCGACCAGCGACGTCTCTTCTTTCACTTCACGCGCGATTCCCTGCTCCGGCGTTTCGCCGTTTTCGAGGAAGCCCGTGATCAGCGCGAACATCCCTTCGGGCCATGCTGCGTTGCGCGCGAGCAGAATGCGGCCCTCGTATTCGACGATCGCCGCCACCACGGGCAGCGGATTGTTCCAGTGCACATAACCGCAGCCGTCGGCCGGACAGCTCTGGCGAATGCGGCCGCCCTCGTGTTCGGGATCGGTGCGTTCGGTGAGCGGCGTGGCGCAGCGGGGGCAAAAACGGTAGTCGGTCATGACGAGGCGGGGTGGGGGTTCGATGGTTTGCGCTGCCGGGCTGTGCTAGCCGGTTGCGGGCGTCACGCGTGCGTACATAGCTGACGCACGTCGGCGGCGAAGCGCTCGACCGTCTCCGGCTGCGTATCCCACGCACACATCAGACGGCAACCGCCCGCGCCGATGAACTCATAGAACCTCCAGCCGCGGTTGCGCATCGCTTTCGCGGCGTGCGCCGGCAGTTGCGCAAACACCGCATTCGATTGCGACGGGAACATGATGGAGACGCCCGGAATGTCAGCGAGACGCGTCTGCATCAGGCGCGCCATCGCATTCGCATGGCGCGCGTTGCGCAGCCACACGTCGTGATCGAGCAGACCGAGCCACGGCGCCGAGATAAAGCGCATCTTCGAGGCAAGCTGACCTGCCTGCTTCAGCCGATACGCGAAATCTTCGGCGAGCGCGCGGTCGAAAAATACAACCGCCTCGCCAACCGGCAAACCGTTTTTCGTGCCGCCGAAGCACAACACATCGACACCGGCGCGCCACGTGATTTCGGACGGATGCACGTCGAGCGCGGCAACCGCATTGGCAAAGCGCGCGCCATCCATATGCACCTTCAGATGCCGGCGCTTCGCGATCGCCGCGATGGCGCGCACTTCTTCGACGCTATAGACGGTGCCGACCTCGGTCGATTGCGTGAGCGTGACGACCTTCGGTTTCGGATAGTGGATGTCCGCGCGGCGCGTGACGACCGCTTCGATTGCATCGGGCGTGAGCTTGCCGTTCACGCCGGGCGCGGTCAGCAGCTTCGAGCCGTTCGAAAAGAATTCGGGGCCGCCGCATTCGTCGGTTTCGATATGCGCGAGTTCGTGGCAGATCACCGAGTGATACGACTGGCACAGCGAAGCGAGCGCGAGCGAATTGGCCGCCGTGCCGTTGAAGACGAAAAACACTTCGCAGTCGGTCTGAAACAGGTCGCGCAGACGGTCGCAGACGCGCTGCGTCCAGGAGTCGTCGCCGTAAGCGGGCTCGTGGCCGCTGCCGTTGGCGGCGATCAGCGCCTCGAGCGCCTCGGGGCAGATGCCGGCGTAGTTGTCCGACGCGAAATGTTGCATGGCCGCCTGTCGCGCGGTGGCTGCCGCGCGGTATGAAGTAGGGAAGCCGACATTCTAGTGCGCGGGCGGGGATCTGTTTGGAGACGATGAAAACGCGGGATGCGCAGATGGGGCGCGATTTTGCGCCCGCCGCTTGTGCCCTCGCACGCTCACCTCGGTCTTGCGAGGCTCACCGCGACCAGACCGGCCGCGCCGGCAAGCAGCGCGCCGGCCGCGAGCCACAAGGCGATCGTGAACGAGCCCGTACGCGCGGCGATCGGTGCGGCGATCAGCGGCCCGACGATCTGGCCCAGACCGTAGGCGGCCGTCGCATACCCCATGAGCCCGGCCGCATCGTTGCCGTGCAGTCGCCGCGCCTCGCGCATCGCGAACAGCGTGATCGCGGTGAACGGCAAGCCGATCAGCACGCTGCCGAACGCAAAACCACCCGCGCTCGGCCAGACGATGCCCGATGCGATGCCGAGCGCCTGCAACACATAGCAGGCGGCGAGCAGCGTCCGGTTGTCCCAGTGCGCGGGCAGGCGCGCCCCGGTGAGCGCGCCTGCCATCAGCGCGACGCCGAACATCGGCCAGAACAGATCGGGCCACGCAGAACCCGGCAACGCGGCGCGCGCGATAACGGGCAGGAAGGTCGCGGTGATGATGTAGCCGAATCCCGGGATGCCGTAGAGGATGACGAGCCACCAGGCGTCGGCGCGATGCGCTCTGCGCGCCATCGCGGCGGCGGTGCTTTCGTTTTCGGGTGACGGTGGGCTCGTGCGGGCGGCGCCGTGATCGTCGGTCTTCGATGCCGGCGCTGCCCGTGCCGTTGAATGAGCGGCGCGGTCACGAGGAGCGAACACACGCCACACGAGCGCGGTCAGGACCGCGGACACGATGCCGAAGCCGATCCACCCTGCCGTCGCGCCATACCCGCCCGCGACGCTGACGAACAACCCGGTCCCGACGATACCGAAACCCGGGCCCGTATAGATGAGTCCGCCCCACGCGCTTTCGCCCAGTTCGGCGAGCCGGCGCAGCCCCCATTGCGACGCGAACACGAAGGTCCACGCACTCGCGATTCCTGCGACAAACCGCACGGCACACCACAGCGCGAGGCCGTCGACGATGCCCATCGCCAGCACCAGCAGCGCGGTCGCGCCAAGCCCGCAGCGCACGACACGCGCCGCATCGACGCGCAACGCCGCGCAGCTGAGCGCGCCGATGAAATAGCCGGCGTAGTTCGCCGACGCAAGCCAGCCGCCCTGCCTGATATCGAGCACGCCGCTTTTGAGCATCAGCGGCAGCAGCGGCGTGAACGCGAAGCGGCCGACACCGAGCGCGACCGCGAGCGTGACCATGCACGCGAACGCCGCACGCCGGGCCGCGGCGGGCCCGGCGCGCAGGTCGAGCGCAGCGCGTGTCAGGTCGTTCATAGGCTGAAGACGGGGGAAGCGGCGTTCACGGTGTCCGCGAGCGTTCGGACGTTCCGGTGCCGGCATGCTCGGGTGCGCGGACGTCCGCACCGAGAGCAACCGATAAACGACATCTTAATTGACCTTCCTGATCCCAAAAAATGAATTATATTGATCCAAACCATCACCTGAAGAGAACGGCTGGAGAACTCATGGACCTCGCCGCATTGACGATCTTTCGCGCCGTGGTACGCGAAAACGGTGTGACGCGCGCGGCTGCAAAGCTGAACCGCGTGCAGTCGAACGTGACCACGCGCATCAAGCAACTCGAAGAGCAGCTCGGCACCGACCTTTTCATCCGCGACGGCCGGCGGCTCGTGCTGACGCCGGCCGGCGAAACGCTGCTGCCCTACGCGGAGCGTCTGCTCGCGCTCGCCGACGAAGCGCGCCACGCGGTGCGCGAGAATCGGCCGAGCGGACGATTGCGTCTAGGCACGATGGAAAGCGTAGCCGCCACGCGGATGCCGGAACTGCTCGCCAGGTATCACCAGACCTGGCCCGACGTGTCGCTCGAACTCGAAACGGGCACGACCGGACGGCTGATCGAACGCGTGCGCGAGTTCGAAGTGGATGCCGCACTGGTCGCGACGCCGCTCGACATCGCCGCATCGCTTGGCGAACAGTTCGACGTCGTGCCGGTGTTTCGCGAGGAACTGGTGATGCTGACGCCGCGCGAACACCCGCCGATCGGACATGCGCGCGATATCGCGTTGTCGACGTTGATCGCATTCGAACGCGGTTGCGCCTATCGCAGCTATGTCGAGAAGTGGTACCACGAACACGGCATGCAGCCGACCCGCGTGCTCGAACTGGGCTCGTATCATGCGATCGTCGCATGCGTCGCCGCGGGCGCGGGCGTAGCCGTCGCGCCGCGTTCGGTGCTGGAACTGCAGCCCGAGATGAGCAACATCGCCGTTCACTCGCTCGGCGATCTGGGAACGATCGACACGCTGCTCGTCTGGCGGCGCGGGCATTTTTCGTCCGCGCTCAACGCGTTGCGGGACATGCTGCTCGAGCGGAGCAACCTGAAGGCGCAGAAGGCTGGGGCGGCCGATGAGAACGGGGCGTTGGAAGCCGCTTAGACGTTTTTTCTTATCAAATCCGCTCCGATCTTATCAACGGAGCGGTTTTGCCGAACACCACGCTTCTCACCGACATTCTGGCGTACGTCGAAAGCGTGCAAACCGACGCTTCTCCGGCGGAGATTACCGACCGCGTCGGCATGTCCCGGCCGACGGTCAACCGCGCGCTGGCGAAGCTGGTCGCAGACGGCCGCCTCGTGATGTCGGGCTCGGGCCGCTCCACCCGTTATCGGCTGCCATCCCGCGCAGAGTCGATCCAGCGACCGGTGCAGACAGTCGCGCGAGCCCTGCAATGGAGCCCGCAGAGCCAGACGCTCATCGCCACGCTCCCGGCGCCGCTTGGAGAGCGTACTCCGGTCGCGTACCAGCGAGCGTTCGTCGATGCCTACGAGCCGAATGTCTCGAGCTTGCTGCCCTCGGCACTTGCCGAGGAGTTGCATGCCGCGGGCCGCCTCCACGGACAGCAGCCTGCGGGCACCTATTTACGCAAGGTTCTCGAGCAGCTTCTTATCGATCTGTCGTGGCACTCTTCACGTCTCGAAGGCAACCGCAAGAGCTTGCTCGACACACGCGAGCTTTTCGAACGGGGTCGATCGGCACATGACGATCCCGACGCCACGATGCTTCTGAACCATAAGGAAGCGATCGAGTTTCTCGCGGACGCCGTTCCGACCGACGGGATGATCGTCCCCATTGTCCGTAACCTGCAAAGCGTGCTTAAGCAGGGCTTGCTCCACGACGACACGGACCTGGGCGCCATACGGCACAAAATTGTTCATATCCAGGATTCTGTCTATCTGCCTGCCCAGATGCCGTCCCTGCTCGAGGAGATGCTGGAGATCATCGTCGGGAAAGCACGCAGGACGCAAAATCCAGTCGAAGCGGCCTTCTTCCTGTGGGTCAACCTTGCTTATTTGCAGCCATTCGTGGACGGCAACAAGCGCACCAGCCGTCTTGCCGCCAATATGCCGCTTCTGCTCGCGAACTGCGCGCCGCTGTCATTCCTCGACGTGACCCAAGCCGATTATGCGGAGGCGATGCTCGGCGTCTACGAGCAAACCAGCGCCGCAATGGCGGTGGACCTATTCGCGTGGACCTATAGACGGTCAATCGCGAAATATCGGGTAATCGAACAGGCGATGGGGGTGCAGGACCCGCTGCGGGTTCGTCTGCGCGAAAAGCTCAATGACGCCATCCAGCAGATCGTCTATCACGGCAACACGCTGGCTTCGACGCTTGCAAGCCTGAGCCTCGAGCCTGACGACGTGAGCCCCTTCAAAACGATGCTTGAACACGAGCTGAAGATATTGGCCGTTCATAACTGCGCCCGCTACCGGCTGCCGCTCAGGAAGACGCGGGAGTGGATCGATGCGGGCCGCCCCTGCTGAACGGCCCCATGACCTCCGGCACAAGCGGCTGAAGCGAAAACCCAAAAGTTGGACACGAAAGTCGGACACCAATGGGCGACGAGTCGACAAGCAGTGAGTCAACAAGCGAGTGGCGACTTTACGCGCGTAAAGTCGCGTGAGGCTAGCGCATCACAACTAACTGCGCTTTACAGCTGGGCTTCGACCCAACCCTTGACACCCGCCAGCGCTGCCGGCAAGTTGGCCGGCTCGGTGCCGCCGGCCTGAGCCATGTCCGGACGGCCACCGCCCTTGCCGCCAACCTGCTGCGCGACGAAGTTGACGAGCTCGCCCGCCTTCACTTTCCTGCTCGCCTCCGACGTCACGCCCGCGATCAGGCTGACCTTGCCGCCCTCGACCGACGCGAGCACGATCGCCGCGCTCTTCAGCTTGTCCTTGAGCTTGTCGACCGTTTCGCGCAGCGTCTTCACGTCCGCGCCTTCGAGCGTCGCGGCCAGCACGTGCACGCCGCCCACTTCGATCGCCTGCCCGGCCAGTTCGTCGCCCTGACTCGATGCGAGCTTCGACTTCAGTGCGCCTAGTTCCTTTTCGAGCGACTTCACCTGGTCCTGCACCTGTGCAATGCGTTGCGCGAGCTCCGACGGCTGCGCTTTTAGCGCCCCTGCGGCCGCATTGATGCGTGCGTCGAGTTCCTGCACATAGCGCACGGCGTTGTCGCCGGTAATCGCCTCGACCCGGCGGATGCCGGCCGCGACTCCGCCTTCCATCACGATCTTGAAGAGCCCGATATCGCCGGTGCGCTGCACGTGCGTGCCGCCGCACAGCTCGCGCGAGAAACCGAGATCGAGCACACGCACTTCGTCGCCGTATTTTTCGCCGAAGAGGGCCATCGCGCCGCCCTTCACCGCTTCGTCGAACGGCATCACGCGGATGACGCCCGGCGCGTTCGCGAGCACCTCCGCATTGACGATCGTTTCGACGCGGCGGATTTCGTCGTCCGTCATCGGCGCGTTGTGCGCGAAGTCGAAGCGCGTCTTGTCGGCATCGACGAGCGAACCCTTCTGCTGCACGTGGCCGCCGAGCACTTCGCGCAGCGCCTTGTGCATCAGGTGCGTTGCCGAGTGGTTGCGCGCGGTGCGCGCGCGCCGGATCGCGTCGATTTCCGCCTTCACCACGTCGCCCACCTTGAGCGTGCCCTGTTCGAGCTCGCCGTGATGACCGATCACGTCTGCCTGCACCTTCTGCGTGTCGCCGACGGCGAAGCGCACGCTTGCGTTCGCCAGCAGGCCCTGGTCGCCGATCTGGCCGCCCGATTCCGCGTAGAACGGCGTGTGATCGAGCACGACCACTGCCTGCTGTCCCTTCGCGACTTCGTTGACCGACACGCCGTCGACATACAGCGCGATGACCTTCGCGTCGTCGAACACGATCTCTTCGTAGCCGTGGAACGTGGTCTTCGCACCCGAGTATTCGAGACCCTGCGCCATCTTGAACTTGCCGGCCGCGCGGGCCTGCTCGCGCTGTCGCGCCATCGCTTCGTCGAATGCCGGTTCGTCGACCGTGACGCCGCGTTCACGGCACACGTCCGCGGTCAGATCGAGCGGGAAGCCATACGTGTCGTGCAACTTGAACGCGAGCTCGCCGTCGAGCGTTTTAACCGATTTCGAGTTCAGATCGGCCAGCGCGTTCTCGAGAATCGACATGCCGTGTTCGATCGTCTCGAAGAAACGCTCTTCTTCCTGACGCAGCACGTCTGTCACGCGCGTTTCGGCTTCCTTGAGCTCCGGATAGGCGCCGCCCATCTGCGCGACGAGGTCCGCCACGAGCTTATGGAAGAACGCGCCCTTGCGGCCGAGCTTGTAGCCGTGGCGGATTGCGCGCCGCACGATGCGGCGCAGCACGTAGCCACGGCCCTCGTTGCCCGGAATCACGCCATCGACGATCAGGAACGAGCATGCGCGAATATGGTCTGCAATGACTTTCAGCGAGTTGTTCGTGAGGTCGGCAACGCCGGTTTCGCGCCCCGCGGCCGAGATCAGCGCCTGGAACAGATCGATTTCGTAGTTGCTGTGCACGTGCTGCAGCACGGCTGCAATCCGCTCGAGGCCCATGCCGGTATCGACGCAGGGCTTCGGCAGCGGCGTCATGTTGCCCTGCGCGTCGCGGTTGAACTGCATGAACACGAGATTCCAGATCTCGATGTAGCGATCGCCGTCTTCTTCGGGCGATCCCGGCGGGCCACCCCAGACGTCCGGGCCGTGGTCGTAGAAAATTTCCGAGCACGGGCCGCACGGACCGGTATCGGCCATTTGCCAGAAGTTGTCCGACGCATAGCGCGCGCCCTTGTTGTCGCCGATGCGGATGATGCGTTCGGTCGGCACGCCGATGTCGTTCGCCCAGATGCCGTACGCTTCGTCGTCTTCCTGGTAGACGGTGACCCACAGCTTGTCTTTCGGCAACTGGTAGACGGTGGTGAGCAGCTCCCACGCGTAGTGGATCGCGTCGCGCTTGAAATAGTCGCCGAACGAGAAGTTGCCGAGCATCTCGAAGAACGTATGGTGACGCGCGGTGTATCCGACGTTCTCGAGGTCGTTGTGCTTGCCACCCGCGCGTACGCTGCGCTGCGCCGTCGTGGCGCGCGAGTACGGACGCTTTTCGGCGCCGAGGAACACGTCCTTGAACTGAACCATGCCCGAGTTCGTGAAGAGCAGCGTCGGGTCGTTGCCCGGCACGAGGCTCGACGAACGGACGATCGTGTGGCCCTTCGATTCGAAGAACTTGAGGAATTTCTCGCGGATTTCGGCGGCTTTCATAACGTGCTGGGGACGGGTTCCGGGCATGGTTCCGACGCCTTGTTCAAGGTTTGTCGGCGTCGTGAATCGGGGGTTTCCTGAACCGCCGATTATACGGGATCGGCGAGCGCACGCGACGGCGCATCGCCCGCCGCGCGCGGCGCTGGCCGAACGGCCAGGGCAATCGGCCGCAAGTCGCGCCTGGCGCGGCCTGCACTCGCGTATCCGTAGCCGGCGTCACGGTAGTAAAGCGCGCCGGTAACCGGCGACCCGGTGGTCTGCGCGCTTCGCGCGGCGCCGCGTCGGTATGTGCGTTTTACCTATGCCGTTTGGCCGAATAGGCCCGCGCGCCGCGATCGCTTAAGATGCGTGACGTCGCTGGAATCCGCTTGCAATTCTGAAGGGGCGCGCCGCCGCGCCGCTCGCATGTCGAGGAGACATTAACCGAACATGGGCGCTCTCAGCCATATCCGCGTGCTGGACCTCAGCCGCGTGCTTGCCGGTCCGTGGTGCGGACAAACGCTCGCCGATTTCGGCGCCGACGTGATCAAGATCGAGCGTCCCGGCGCCGGCGACGATACGCGCCATTGGGGCCCGCCGTACCTGAAGTCGCCCGACGGCGCCGATACGCGCGAGGCAGCGTATTACCTCGCGGCAAACCGCAACAAGCGGTCGGTCACGGTCGATATCGCTACGGCCGAAGGCCAGCGCATCGTGCGCGAGCTTGCTGCGACGTGCGACGTCGTGCTGGAAAACTACAAGGTCGGGCAGCTCAAGCGCTACGGCCTCGACTATGAATCGCTGCGCGCGGTGAAACCGGACCTGATCTACTGCTCCGTGACGGGCTTCGGGCAAACCGGTCCGTACGCGCAGCGCGCCGGCTACGACTTCATCGTGCAGGGCCTCGGCGGTTTCATGAGCATCACCGGCGAGCGCGACGGCGAACCCGGCGGCGGCCCGCAAAAGGCCGGCGTCGCGATCGCCGACCTGATGACGGGCATGTATGCGACGGTCGCCGTGCTCACCGCGCTAGCGCATCGCGATCGCACCGGCGCCGGGCAGTACATCGACATGGCGCTGCTCGACGTGCAGGTCGCGATGCTCGCCAACATGAACTCGAATTTCCTTGCGAGCGGTACGCCGCCCGCGCGCTGGGGCAACGCGCACCCGAACATCGTTCCATATCAGACGTTCCAGACGAGCGACGGATGGATCATCGTCGCGGTCGGCAACGACGGGCAGTTCCGCAAGTTCGTCGAAGCCGGCGGGCATGCAGCGCTTGCCGACGACGAGCGCTTCGCGACCAATCCGGCGCGCGTGCGCAACCGCGAAACGCTGGTGCCGCTGCTTGCCGCGATGGTGCGCGAACGCAGCAAGCGAGCATGGATCGATGCGCTCGAAGCTGCGCAGGTGCCGTGCGGGCCGATCAACGATCTGCGCGAGGTGTTCGATAACGAACAGGTGATCGCGCGCGGCATGCAGGTGGACCTGCCGCATCCGTCGGGCGGCACGGTGAAGCTCGTGCGCAATCCGATCAGGATGACGGAAACGCCGCCGCAAGCGGCCGCGCATCCGCCCACTCTGGGCGAGCACACCGAGGAGGTGCTGCGCAGCGTGCTCGGCTACGACGATGCACGGATCGCCGCATTGCGCGCGCAACAGGTGGTGTAACCGGCGGTGCGACTTTCCGGAGGGCTGACTTCGTGCAGGCGACCGATTGCCCGCGCAGGTGCCGGTCGCGGCTCCGGCGCTGATGCCGAGGCTGATGCCGACACTGATACCGAGGCTGAAACCGATGCCGATGCGCCCTTGAGGCAACCAGGTTCAGCGATCGGCGTCGCGTTCAGGCAAACGACTTGAGCCAACCCAACCCGTCCTGCCAGTCGCCAAGGCCGCTATCCGCGTTGATATGACCGCGTGCGCCGATGCTGATCCAGCGGCTGCCCCACGCGGCCGCGCACGTGTGTGAGAACGGCACGCCACCGTAGGGGTCGTCGGTGCTGGCAACGACGATGGTCGGAAACGGCAGGCGTTCGTCGGGAACGGGCGTAAAGCCGTTCGCGGTGGCGGGAAACGCGCGGCCCGCCGGATCCGGCACGGCCACGAGCAGCGCGCCGGCCACCTTGTCGCGCTGCGCGGGCGCGGCATAGCGGGTCGCCCACCACGCAACAGTGAGGCAGCCGAGGCTGTGCGCGGCAAACACGACCGGTGCGCCTTCCGCCGTTACCGCGGTCACGGCGGCGTCGAGCGCGTGACACCAGTCGTCGCGCACCGGATGCTCCCAGTCGGGCATGCGCACCCTCGAGAACGACGCGTGCGCAGCCTCCCAGCGGGTTTGCCAATGCCCGGGGCCGGAGTCCAGATACCCCGGCAGCACCAGTACGTTGGGTTCTTTTTGCAACGCCATCACGTCATCCCCGTTTGTCGTTCAAGGTGTCCGATCGACACCCCACTGCTGCGGATTGCCTGCTAAGGAAACACGCGCGCAACACCCGCGCCGCGCGGGTCCGCTGCCGGCTGCGGCGTCGTGCCGTCGATCCTGATCATCTGCACGTCGCCGTTGAAGTCCTGTCCTTCCGGCGTGTAACCAAGCCGTTGCAGCTGCTGCGCGAGATCGCCGGCAATCGGGTGGTACGGCTCCCAGTAAATCGCCTTCGGCGGCAATGCCTGATGATGAAAGCGCATCGCGGCCAGCGCGTTCGTCGGCGGCATGCCAAAGTCGTACAGATCGGTCATCACCTGGAAGATCGTCGTAAAAATGCGCGAGCCGCCCGGCGTGCCGATGACCAGCACGACCTTGCCGTCCTTCAGCAAGATCGTCGGCGTCATCGACGACGCGGGCCTGCGGCCCGGCGCGATCGTGTTCGCCTCGTCCATGCCCGCGCCGGGCTTCGCGACAAAATCGTCCATCGCGTCGTTGAGCAGGAACCCGCCGCCGTCGACGACGACGCCGGAACCGAACGAACCGTTCAGCGTGTACGTGTTCGACACTGCGTTGCCCCATTTGTCGACGACTGAATAATGCGTCGTCTGAGGCTTCTCGGTCGGCGGCGCGTCGCCCGAAGCGGCGTTGTTCGACGCCGCGGCGCCGTCAGGCTGCGCCGGCGCAGCGGGCCTCGCTTGAACCGGTTGCGGCTGAGGCGCGTTTGCCTGCGGTGCGCCCGGTGCGCTCGCAGCGAGCGCATTCGTTGGCCCGGCATTCGCCTGCCCGCCACCCGGCTGACTCGCGTTCCGCTGCCCTGCGCCAGACGCAGCAGCGCCCGGCTGATTGGTATTCGGCTGACCAGCGTTTGCCGGTCCGGCGCCGGGCTGCCCTGCACCCGCCTGCCCCGCGTCTCGCTGCGTCGCGTTCGACTGCCCCGGGGCTTGCGGCACGGCGAGTTGCGCTGCGGCGGCCGCCTGACTCGCACCCGCCGGCCCCGCGCCGGCCGGCGCCGCAGCGCTGGCCTGCACCGCGCTCGCAGCCGCGCCGCTAGCCTGTTGCGCCGCCTGCTGCGCTTGCTCCTGCTCCGCCTTTTCCTGAGCCGCCTTTTCCTGAGCCGCCTTTTCCTGTTCCGCTTTCTCGCGCGCGGCCTTTTCCTGTTCCGCCTTCTCCCGCGCCGCCTTCTGCTGCGCCCACAGATCCTTCACCTCGCCCGCACGCTGCGCCAGGTACGCATCGTCGGTGAGCTTGCCGACCGGCACCGGCACCGCGTCCGGATCGGCCGCGTACTTCGTGCGATCCGCGAACACGCGGTCTTCCATTTGCGCAATCAGCTCGATGTACGGCGCGGAGTTCAGCTCGAGCCCGGCGAACTGCGGCTTCAGATCCGCCTTCATCTTCAGCAGCTGGATCAATGCGATGCCGCCCGAGCTCGGCGGCGGCGCCGTCACGATCCGGTAGCCGTTCCAGTCCGCCGCGAGCGGGTCGCGCCAGACCGCCTTGTACTGCCCCAGATCGGCCTTTGAAATCATTCCGTGGCCGTACATCTGCTTCTCGATCAGATCGGCGGTCTGCCCTTCGTAGAATTCGCGGCCACCGTCGTCGGCGATCCGTCCGAGCGTCTGGGCGAGCTCCGGCTGCCGAAACGTCGCACCCGCCTTCAAACCCGCAAAGTACACGTTGAAGTTCGTCTTGCCCGCGAATTTCGCGGCCGCATCGTCGCGGCGCTTCTGCAACGACGCGTCGACGACGAAGCCATCGCTCGCGTAGTGGATGGCCGGCGCAAGCACCTGCTTCCACTTCAGTTTGCCGAAGCGCTTCTGCGCGTCCCACAGGCCTTCGACGGTGCCTGGCACGCCCGCCGCCCGGAAACCGATCGAACTCATGTTCTTGACGACGTTGCCCTTGTCGTCGATATACATATCGCGCGTCGCCCGCTGCGGCGCCTGCGCGCTGTAGTCGAGAAAGTACGGCTTGCCGTCGACCTGCAGTGTCATGAATCCGCCGCCGCCGAGGTTGCCCGCGTCGGGACGCGTAACGGCGAGCGTAAACGCGATCGCGACCGCCGCGTCGACCGCGTTGCCGCCTTCCGCGAAAATCTGCTGCGCGGTGTCCGCGCTATAGCGATCGGGTGTCGCGACCGCCGATGCGTCGAACACGGTCCTGGCGGCCGCGGTCTTTGCGCCGGCAGGCATCGCGCCGAGCATGAGCGCGCCCAGCAGCGCCGCGAGCGCGACCGCATGCAAGGTCTCGCGAGCGGGTTTGCGGCCGGCTGTGTCGATGTCGGCCCTATTGCCTGAAAAGGCGTGACGCGCAAACCGCGCATCGAGCGTCGTAGGAGGCATGCAGGGAACTCCGGAAAAAATGAGTGCCGGCTGGATGCCGGCAAAGCGAACACGGGAAGTGTTGCACACCGCGCCGGGTGGATGGTCCGTCGGCCCATTGACGCAATGGCACAGGAGCGAGAAGCCCTCGACGCAGAACGCAGCCGAACGCCTGGTCGGCGAAGTCGATCGCGCATGCGTGCGCCGGCGAGTCCGGTCGCGCGACGCTGCGCGCGTGGTTGCGCGTATTCGTTCACCGGCGAATCCGCTCGCGCATCCCGTTCGCGCATCTGCCCGCGCCTGTTTCGAACCATCTGTTCGTGCGCATTGTCCGCGCCGCTATTCGGGTCCGCCGTTGTTCGCGTCGCCACTCGCGCCGCTTTCCGCGCCGATTTCCGCGCCGTTTTTCGCTTTGCGACCCGCGAAGATAGCGTGCCGTGCGAAACATCCGAACCGCCACAGCGAAGCACCGGCGAACCTGGCGAAGCGCAAACATCGCGCCCCGCGCAGCCCGGACGATCGTTTGGCGCCCAGAACCCACTTCGCCGTTGGCGGCATGCTACCGGCGCCGGCGCTCGCGGTCCAAACCGATTTACGTCCTGTTACAGCGCCTTTCGGATCGCCTCGAACCCGGGCGCCCACCCCGTCTCGTACCGCGCCTCCGTGCACCGCCGCGCTACGTGCCGCGTGCGCCGGACCGCGGCCGCGTCAAAGCGCTGTACCTCGCAATGCCGTCAGGTAGAATTGTCGGATTAGAGGGAGCAGCGCGCGCCCTCGTCACCTTCTCCCATTCGCATGAGTACAGACCGCAAGCACAGCGAGCACGGCGACGCATCCGCCGCCGCGCCCGCCGCCAACTTCATCCGCAACATCATCGACGACGACAATCGCTCGGGCAAATGGGCCCAGCGCGTCGAAACGCGCTTCCCGCCCGAGCCGAACGGCTATCTGCATATCGGCCACGCCAAGAGTATCTGTCTGAACTTCGGCATCGCGCGCAGCTATGGCGGCGTGTGCCACCTGCGCTTCGACGATACGAACCCGGAAAAGGAAAGCTTCGAGTACGTCGAATCGATTATCGACGCGGTGAAATGGCTCGGCTTCGAATGGAAGAAAGATGAAAAAGAGCACCTGTACTACGCAAGCGACTATTACGACAAGCTCTACGCGTTCGCCGAACTGCTGATCGAACGCGGCAAGGCCTACGTGGATAGCCAGTCGGCCGAAGCCATGCGCGCGAATCGCGGCTCGGCCACCGAGCCCGGCACGCCGTCGCCGTATCGCAACCGCTCCGTCGAAGAGAACCTCGACCTGTTTCGCCGCATGAAGGCCGGCGAGTTCAAGGAAGGCGAGCACGTGCTGCGCGCGAAGATCGACATGGCGTCGCCGAACTTCAATATGCGCGATCCGGTGCTGTACCGCATCCGCTTCGCGCATCACTACCGTACCGGCGACACCTGGTGCGTGTACCCGATGTACGACTACACGCACTGCATTTCAGACGCGCTCGAGAACATCACGCATTCGCTGTGCACGCTCGAATTCGAAGACCATCGGCCGCTCTACGACTGGATTCTCGACGAACTCGCCGCAGCCGGCGTCTTCACGCGGCCGCTGCCGCAGCAAATCGAATTCTCGCGTTTGAATCTCACGTACGCGATCACGAGCAAGCGCAAACTGCTGCAACTCGTAACCGAAGGCCACGTCGACGGCTGGGACGATCCGCGCATGCCGACCGTCGTCGGTTTGCGGCGGCGCGGGTTCACGCCCGAATCGATCCAGTTGCTGTGCGATCGCATCGGTGTCACGAAGGTCGACTCGTGGATCGACATGAGCGTGTTCGAGGGCGCGCTGCGCGACGATCTCGACGACAAGGCGCCGCGCGCGACCGCGGTGCTCGATCCGCTCAAGCTCATCATCGACAACTACCCCGAAGGCACGACCGAGGAATGCAGCGCGCCCGTGCATCCGCATCATCCGGAGCGCGGCACGCGCACGTTTCCGTTCTCGCGCGAGCTGTGGATCGAGCGTGAAGATTTCAACGAAACGCCGCCGAAGGGCTATTTCCGGTTGTTTCCAGGCAACAAGGTACGCCTCAAGTACGGCTACGTCGTCGAATGCACGGGCGCCGACAAGGACGAAAACGGCAACATCGTCGCGGTGCACTGCAACTACTTTCCCGATAGCCGCTCGGGTACCGAAGGCGCGAACAGCTACAAGGTGAAGGGCACGATTCACTGGCTCAGCGCGGCCGGCGCATGTCCCGCGGAGGTGCGTCTCTACGACCGCCTTTTCAAGGAAGCGCAGCCCGACGCGGGCGGCCGCGATTTCCTCGAGGCGCTCAATCCGGATTCGAAGCGAATCGCGCAAGCCTACGTCGAACCCGGCGCACGCGAGGCGGCGCCGGAGCAACGCTATCAGTTCGAGCGCCATGGCTACTTCGTCGCCGATCGTTACGACACGAAGCCGGGCAAACCCGTATTCAACCGCATCGTCAGTCTGCGCGACAGTTGGGGCAAGCCGGCGTAACGCAGACAAGCGGTTTATCGCGGGTTTATCGCGGGTTTATCGCGGGTTGATCACCGATAACAACGGTCCTTCGAAGGAGACAGAGAGGCCGGAAGAAACGCCGGCCCGGGGGAAACGATTGATGAACGCTGTTGTACGTCGAGACTCGCGTGTCGCACTTGCCGCGATCGCATTGCCTGTTGTCGAGAACTTCGTCAGGTTCGTGAAGTTCGCGACCTTTACCGCATCGATCGCGACATGCGCGGCTGCGTACGCATCCGCACCGGATGCCGCCTCGGCCGTATCGGGGCCGCGTTCGGAAGAACTCAGCGGCACGCTCAAAAAGATTCGCGACGAAGGCGTTGTCGTGCTGGGCGTGCGCGAAGCGTCGATTCCATTTTCGTACTCGGACGGCGGCCGCACGGTCGGCTATTCGCAGACAATCGCGCTCGCCGTTGTCGACCAGATTCGCAAGACGCTGGGCCTGCCGAATCTGCGCGTGCGCGAAGTTTCGATTACGTCGGCCAACCGCTTCCTGATGCTCGTCAACAATCAGATCGACTTCGAGTGCGGCTCGACCACGCACACGCGCGATCGCGAAAACGTCGCCGCATTCTCGAACAGCTTCTTTCAGTACGCGGTGCGAATGCTCGCCCGCAAGAACTCGGGTATCACCGACTTCGCCGACCTCGCGGGCAAGCCGGTCGTCACGACTGCGGGCACGTCCGACGAGCGGCTCGTGCGGCAACTGAACAGCGAGAAGCAGTTGAACATGCGCATCGCGAGCGTGAAGGACCACTCTGACGCATTCGCCGCCGTCAAGTCGGACCGCGCGGTCGCATTCGTGATGGACGAGCCGATTCTGTACGGCTTCCGCGCGAGCGACCCGCGCCCCGACGACTTCATCGTGACCGGCACGCCGCTTGGCTACGAGACCTATGCATGCATGTTCCGCAAGGGCGACGAGCCGTTTCGCGACCTCGTCAACGGCGTGATCTCGCAGATGCAGACATCGGGTGAAGCGGAGCGGCTCTACAACGTGTGGTTCACGCAGCCGATCCCGCCGCACGGAATCAACCTGAATTACCCGCTATCGCAGGAAATGCGCGCGTTGTTCGCGCATCCGAACGACAAGGCGCTGGACTGAGCGGTGAACTCTCGAACGGCACGCGCGAAGACCGCCGCCGCACCAGGGGCGGCGCAGCGTCGTTACAGCGACTGATGCAGTTCCGCAAGCGATAACGTCGTCTGAAACAGCCGTGTCAAACTTCGGCTTGCATACCGCTCGACTTCGTCGGGCCGGCACCAGCGGTATGCGTCCATCTCGGGAATCATCACGCCGTCCGAACGTCGCGGAAACAGCGACGTGCAGTTGCACGGCGTCAGGTCGAGTTCGTTCGGGCGCGCCCGCGCGGCAAACAGATGCAAGTCTTTATCGCGCCGGTAGACGAAGCGGCCAAGATCCTTGAGTCGCTCGACGCCGAGCGTGATGCCGGTCTCCTCCACCAGTTCGCGCAATGCCGTGACCGCGGGCGCTTCACCGGCTTCGCCGTGCCCTTTCGGAATATCCCAATGATTGGTGCCGGTCGCATGCGCGAGCAGCACGCGGCCATCGGGCGTGAGCAGCACGACGCCGCATGAAACGATGCGTTCGCTCAATGCTTCTTCTGCAGGATCCAGCGGCCGCTGTTGCCCTGACGGCAGTAGCGCGGCCCCAGATTCACCGACTGCCCTTTCGCGTTGAGCACCACGCGCACCGTACGGCAGGTGTTCGCGCCGTCTTTCGCGGTATCGACGGGCGTCAGTTGCGCATCGATTTTCACGCCGTTGCCGGTGCCCTCGTTATTCCACGTAGTCGATTCGCCGTCCGCCTTGTTGCTGAGCACCTTGTCCGCGGCCGAGCGCAGCGAATCGATATCGCGCTGCTTCATGTAGCTGATCGGCGTGTCGTTCAGAAAGCCGAGGTTCGCCGCGTGCGCGGCAAGCGAGCCCGCGACGAGCACAGCGCCGATCGTCAGACGGCTCAGCAAACGGGAATGACGCAGTTGACGTGAAGTCCGGTTTTGGATCGGCATTTTGCTTGGATCTCCGTGGGTGGTCGGGGCGGGTCAGCCTCGGCGAATTGGCCTCAGGAGGCCAAGGCCAATCGATCGGGCGGCCCGATGATCGGCGTGTCTCGATCTGGACCTGAAAAGAATAGCACGCGCGCGTGGCGGCCGATCTCACAAAGCGCGCGACATCGTGCTTCGCCGCGTGGCGCCACGGCGTCATCGACCGATGCGACTCCGCGCGCGTGGATTCGAAGGTGCGCGAGCCGTCGATCACCGTCCGTGAACGTATTGAGGGACGACGACCACGTCGTCGATTACCGGGTCGTCGATTACGGGCCGGTCGGGACGCGGGCTCGCGATCGAACGGAGGGTCGGCATGCGGTCGGCCCCGTGCCTTTTGGACTGGTCGCCAAACTGGCATTGACGCTGCACGGTGGGGCCTTTCTGTGCAATGATCGCGCGTCGCCGGACCAGCGCAAGCGGTTCTTCACCGGCTGCTGCGAACGCATGGCGCTCGACGGCGTCGGCATGTACCGCAGCGCGAGGCGAGGCAAGCCAATCGAGTCCGGGATCATCGGATTTCCGATGCCTGAGCCCCGGTTCCCACCCGTCACCGCAATCATGCTCACCGCCTATGTTCAAGTTCTCCGCCAATCTGTCGACGCTGTTCCAGGATCGCCCGCTCGCCGAACGTATCGCGGCCGCGCGCGCGACCGGCTTTCGCGCCGTCGAGATGTGGTTTCCGTATGACGTCCCGCCTGCCCGGTTGCGCGACACGCTGGACGAGCACGGCCTGCCGATGATCGGCATCAACACCGCGCCCGGCAATGCGAACGCTGGCGACTGGGGCCTCGCCGCCGATCCGCGCCGGCGCAGCGCATTTATCGAGTCGCTGCACGAAGCTTTCGAGTATGCGCAGGTGATCGGGTGTCCGAATGTTCATGTGATGGCGGGCATCGTCGACGCGTCGCTATCGCACGAAGCGGCGTGGGACGCGTATCAGGCGAATATCGACGAAGCGTGCGGCATGGCGGAACGACACGCGCTGACGGTGATGATCGAGCCGCTCAATGCCGTCGATCGCCCCACGTATCTTCTGACGAAACAGCAGCAGGCGATTGCATTGATCGAGACGCTCAAACGTCCGAATCTGAAGATCATGCTCGACCTGTTTCATGTGCAGCGCGGCGAAGGCAATCTGATCGAGCGGATGCTGGCGAGCCTGCCGTACGCAGCGCACATACAGATCGCGGATGTGCCCGGACGGCATGAGCCGGGGACCGGCGAAATCAACTTTCCGAAAGTGTTCGAGGCGCTGCAGTCCGCCGGTTGGACCGGATGGATCGGCGCCGAGTACTTTCCGGCAAATGGGACGGAAGCGGGCCTGGGGTGGATGTAGAGGGCGAGAGGGCGGCAAACGAGATGGCCGGCCGATTGCTATAAAGCGGACGGCCGCGAAGCGATTGGCGCGGCAGGAGGGACTCGAACCCCCGCCCCTCGGCTTAGAAGGCCGATGCTCTATCCAGCTGAGCTACTGCCGCACGAAAGAGCGGTGATGCTACACCAATGCACCGCTCATTTCATCTGTGACCGAACGCGGCCGGAGGAATTCTCCGCGAATTGATTCATTCGTCAGTTCGCCGCCTCGATGCTCGCCCATTGCGGGCGAGCCGGCATTCTACCCGAGCGCGAAGCCGCCGCGGTGTGCGCGGCGCGTTACATGGCGCCGCCCGACCGTCACGCCACCGGCTGTGGATGCGTGATAAACCAGCCGAGACACGCGAGCCCCGCGATCACGCAATAGACGCCAAACGACGCGAGCCGCCCGCGCCCTTCGAAATAGCGCATCAGAAAACGCACGCTCAGATAAGCGGCAATCGCGGTCAGCACGCCGCCGAGCGCCGCATCGCCAAGCTGCTCCGGCGCGTGAAAGAGCTTCGGCACCTCGAGCAAGCCCGCGGCGAAAATAATCGGCGTGCCGAGTAGAAACGCGAATTCGGCGGCTTTCTCCGCGGTGAGGCCCGCCGCATTGCCCGCGATCATCGTCAGTCCGCTGCGCGAGAAGCCCGGGATCAGCGCGCCGACCTGCGCGAGGCCGACGAAAAACGCCTGTTTGAACGTGAGTTTCTCGGGCGGACGATGCGCGCGCGAGCGCTGCAGACGGTCGCCCAACCACAGCAGGATGCCGTTGACGATCAATGCGATCGCCACGATACGCAAGTCGTGAAATACGCGTTCGAGCCGCTTCTCGAGCACGAGGCCGACGATGCCGGCCGGAATCGTGCCGATGATCAGCGCCCACATCATGTGACCGTCTTCGTTGCGCCGCCCGCCGAGCGACGCGAAGAAGCCGCCGATCAGCGCGATCCAGCGCTCGCGGAAATACCATAGCAGTGCAAATGCGGTACCCAGATGCAGCGCGACGAGGAACGGCAGCAATTGTGGCGCGTGCTTGTCGATGTGCATCCCGAACAATGCGGGTACAAGCAACGTATGACCAAGGCTGCTGACCGGAAAGAGTTCGGTGACGCCCTGCAGCACGCTCAGAAAAATCAGAAACGACAGGCTCACGCGGCGGTCCTCACGGAAGAGAAGGAATTGGGAGACAGCGCACCGGGCATGGATTTCCGGCGATCTGAAGGCGCGTCGATTATGCCTGGGCGACGCGAACCCGCCAAGCGCCCGGCGATTTTTTCACCAATTTTTTTCCGCAGTGCGGCGCACGTATGCGCAGTCTTTCCCTGGCGCGCGACGCTTGCGCCGCTCGCGCCGCGCACGAATCTTTCGGCCATGAAAGCAAAAAGGCCCGCCGTTCAAGGCGGGCCTGCACAGAGAGGACGCTCGGCCGGCTAACGCAACGCGTGTCCGGCTTCGCGGATCTCGACGCCCCGTTCTAGCGTGTCACTTTATGGAAAAAATAAATCGTACTGCCCGCGAACATCCCGAGCAGTGCCACGCCCATTGCCATTGCGAGATCCATAGCGCCTCCGAAAGCGATGAGCCCGATTTCCGGATCGGCTTAATCGGGCCTCGGTACAGATTATCGACGCGCGCGACTGTTCGACGACACTCGCAATTTCCCGATAAAGGGTTTCCCCGTAGCGCAAAGCGGCGCACAATCAGCGGCAACCCGCGGCAACCCGCGGCAACCTGCATCAACCCGCACCACCCTCAGGAACCCAAGCGGCCCCCGCCGTGGCGGCATCGCGCAGAGCACGTTCGCTGCACGCAGCGCCGCTTGCTGAGCTACGCTTGACGTTCGATCAACCGCTTTGACATCGCACCGACCATGCCTCAATTCCAGCAGCAGGACATCCTCGAGATCGCACAAGGCCCGTCGCGGCTGCGCTTTGCGCCACAAGCGGGCGGCCGGCTGCTGTCCTGGGACATCGACGGTAGCCCCGTCATTTTCTGGCCCGATCAGGCGGACTGGAGCCACCCCGCGAAAATTCGCGGCGGCAACCCGTTGCTGTTTCCGTTTCTCGGCCGCCATTTCGTCGATGGCCGCATCGGCGAATGGCGCGACCGGCAAGGCACGGTGCGCGCATTGCCGATGCACGGCTTCGCGCGCGACCTCGCCTTCGACGCGGCACTCGACGAAGCGCGCGCAACGGTGCGCATGACGCTCACCGACAGCGAAGCGACACGCACCGGCTACCCGTTCGGCTTCCGCTTCGAAGCGACGTATCGGCTTATCGATACGCATACGCTCGACGTCGAACTGACTACGTCGAACACCGGCGAGACCGCCCTGCCGTACTACGCGGGCCATCACTTCTACTTTGCGCTGCCGCACACGCAGCGCAACGAGACGGTGCTCGAGTTGCCGTGCACCGAAACGCGCTATCAGCTGCCGGACGGCACGCTTGCGGCGCCCGAGCCCGGCGAGCCGAGCTACCGGCTCGACGAAGACCGCATCCTCGATCGCTTCCACTGCCTGAAGGGCGCTTCCGCGCATCCGGTGCGTCTGGTTCAGCTCGGACTCAATCGCAGCATCACCATCGATCTGCAGCGGCCGGGGTCGGTGCCCTGGTTCGCCGTCACGACCTGGACCGAGAAGCCGGAGTCGGACTTTTACTGCGTCGAGCCATGGCTCGGCCTGCCCGATGCCATTCACAACGAAGAAGGCTTGCGCTGGCTCGAGCCCGGTGAGGCAGAAACCGCGGCGCTGCGTATCGCGGTGGGCTCGTTGCCGTAATGCAGGCGTTCGTTCCTCGGCATTCACTGAACTGAGCCGCATCGAACCGCTCCGAAGCGACCGGGGCGTATGCGCGCGGCGGACGAAACCTCCGCGCGCGGCGCCGATTTTTCCGTGCTGCGATGCAAAACCGTTAGAATCGGACGTTTTCTTTTCGCCGCGCGTTCGTACGACATAAGCGCGCCGACCCTTCCGGCATTCATGCAACCCGGCACGGTCGGTCACCGCGCGGCGGCGGTTTTGCGAGGTCCAATGTTGACAACAAGAATGAGACGGCTCGCCTGCGCACCACTGGTTGCAACGGTAGTCGCAGTGCTGGCCGCATGTGGCTCGGCTCCGGTCGGGCCGGGGTTTTACCGCGTCGAACGGGGCGACACGCTGACGAAGATCGCGCGCGATAACCGGCAGTCGGTGTCGAGCATCGCGCGCTGGAACAATCTGTCGAATCCGGATGCGATCGAAGTGGGCCAGGTGCTGCGCGTCGCACCGCCGGCCGGCGCCGCGTCGGCGTCGGCGACGACGTCGACCGCAAGCGCACGCAGCCGGAGCAACGCCGCCGCGCCGAATGGCGCAGCAGCCGAAGCGCCTGTGAACGTCGCCAACGCGCCGCCGATTTCGCTCGTATGGCCTGCGGCCGGCACCGTGATCCGCCGCTTCGACGGCAAGAACTCGAAGGGCATCGATATCGCGGATACCGCCGGCACGCCGGTCGTCGCGGCCGCGTCCGGCACCGTCGTCTATGCGGGCAACGGTCTGCGCGGATATGGCAATCTGCTGATCATCAAGCACAACGCCGACTACCTGACCGCGTATGCGCACAATCGATCGCTGCTCGTGAAGGAAGGACAGGCCGTGCAGCAAGGCCAGAAAATCGCGGAAATGGGCGATACCGACAACGACCGCGTGATGCTGCATTTCGAGCTCCGTTACGATGGCCGCTCGATCGACCCGTCGCGTTCGTTGCCTCCGCGCTGACGGCATCGGTCTGCATTGCGCGTCACGCTTCAAGGCATCGCGCAAACGTTCGCGCACGAGACGCACGCCTATGCGACGCGTGCTTTGTCGTGTTGTAGGACGCGCCGTCGTGAGCGCGTCGTTCGCAACCCGGCGTCGGGAACCCGGCACTGCGCAGCAGGCTCCATTGCAAAGGACATGGCAGATACGGCACGCGCCGTATCGACACCAGGACAACAGCGAGGAATGTAAATGAAAACCGTATTGGCAGCGGCGCGCGCGATGGCAGCGGGCCTTTCGATCTCTGTCGCGGCGGCGCTGGCCGGCTGCGCGAGCTCGACGACGATGACTTATCTGCCGAGCGGCGATACCGGCTTCGCGATCAACTGCAGCGGCAGCGACGCGAGTTCGAACTGGGGCGAATGCTATCAACGGGCAGGCGAAGTGTGCGGTGCGTATGGCTATGAAGTGATCTCGAAGGACGTCGACAACGGCGCGACCTCGGGCGGATCGCTTGGCGGCATCTTGGGCGCAAACGTCAAGAATCGTTCGATGGTGATTCGCTGCAAGCAGTAAGGTCCTGGACAACGCTGGGCGAGCATGCTTTTACGACCATGCGGCCATGCCGCGAGCCCTTCGTAAAGCCCGTTTTTTCAAAGAATGCATGCGTGCGCAACCAAAAAAAGGCCCGGCGCGAGGCCGGGCTAACGGGGGTTCGGCGCATATCGGCAAAGGACCGGTTTACCATGCGCCGAAACGAAATCTAGCAACGCCCCTATAGGCGTGCAATCGATTAATTGATCGAAATATGTGAGTCGGCGCACGGATCGAAAGCCGGATAGGCGTCACCGCGCTCGCTTTGGAAACCGAATCAACTCACATTGCATCGCCGCGCATTTGTTCATCGGAATGCTCTTTGCTTGAAAACCCGCATGAAATGGGCATCTCGATTCGTATGCGTCATGCAGGAGCGGTTCGAAGCGTTCGACGCCGGCCTCGGTTATACGCAATTTCCGTCACGAAACCGACATGCTCGATTTGGTACGCGAGCGCACCCAGCCGTTGTTTTTGTTTCGACTGAGCATTTGATTCGCGCCGGTTCGCTGCGCGAGGCGACGCGACCGGAATGGCCGAGCGTGTGACCACGCAATCGACTGTTGAGCTAGGCACGATGGTTTATAGTAACGACCGCAAGTCTGCAATCGGTTCCCACACTGCCCACATGGGCCACGCTTCCCGCGCATTCCGATGACCTCCCCCACCTCCCCCGATACACCGCAAGGCCCGTCGCAAAGTCCGCTCTACGCCAAGCTGCTCGGCGAAACCGCAAAGATCGGCTGGTCGGAACTCGAGCGTTTCTTCGCGCGTGGAATGCTGCTGCACGTAGCACGCGATCTCGACCTCGTGAGCGTTGCCGAGGCGATCGCCAACGACGATACCGAACAGGTCACCCGGTGGCTCGCGTCCGGGCTTGTCGAACGCGCGCAGGCGAACACGGCCGCCGACTTCGCCGCGCGCGACCCGGAGCTGTGGGCAGTCGTCGTCTCGCCCTGGGTTTGCGTGCAGGAGCGCGGTTGAATGCGCGTCAGCTTCGGCACGGTTGATCCACGCGTCAATGCGGCCTGACAGTTGAACGCCGCCGCACATGACGCGCAGTCATCATCGAGTGCGCCCGCGTTGCCGGTGCGTTGGCATCGACGCGTACTCGGGCTCGCGTTTCCGATCGTGCTTGCCAATCTGACGCAACCGATCCTCGGCGCGGTCGATACGGCGGTCGCCGGCCATCTGGCAAACCCCTCGTATCTCGGCGGCGTCGCGCTCGGCGGGCTCTTCTTCAACTTCGTGTTCTGGGGCTTCGGCTTTCTGCGCATGGGCACGACCGGGCTCGTCGCGCAGGCGTTCGGCGCGGGCGACGGCGTGGGCGTGCGCAGCAATGTCGTCCGTGCACTGCTGCTCGCGTTCGCGATCGGTGCTGCGGTGCTCGCCGTGCAAATACCGTTGATCGAATACGCGATTCGCGGGCTCGGCGGCAGTGCGGCGGTACAGCAGCATGCGCGCGCGTACTGTCACGCACGCATCTGGGCCGCGCCGTTCGCACTCGCGAATTATGTCGTGCTCGGCTGGCTGCTCGGCACGCAGCGCGTGCGACTCGCGCTCATCACGCAGGTGTTGATCAACACCGTCAACATTGCGGCCGTGCTGCTCTACGTATATCGCTTCGATTGGGGCGTGGCGGGCATCGGCGCCGCGACCGCGACCGCCGATGCGCTCGGCTTCGCATTCGGCGCATGGCTATTGTGGCGCATGCGGCCGCATGGCTTGCCGGCGCTTTCGCGCGGCGAGCTATTCGATGGCGCTGCGCTCAAACGTCTGATTTCGATCAATCGCGACATCTTCGTGCGCACGCTGTGCCTGTTGTCGTCGTACGCGTGGTTCACGCATCTTGGCGCGCGGCAGGGCGACGCGACGCTCGCCGCGAATGCACTGCTGCTCAACTTTCAGACCTTCATGTCGTACGGACTCGACGGCTTTGCGCATGCTGCCGAAGCGCTCGTCGGAGCGGCACTCGGCGCGCGCGATCGTCATGCGTTTCGCCGGGCGGTGCAAGTCACGCTGTTGTGGTCGGCGCTCGGCGCACTGGCGTTTTCGTTGGTCTACTGGATGGCGGGCGGCTGGGTCATCGCGCGGTTGACCGATCAGCCGGCCGTGCGCGAGTCCGCGAAAACGTATCTCGGCTGGGCCGCATTGTCGCCCGTCGTTTCGGTGTGGGGCTTTCTGCTCGACGGCGTCTTTATCGGGGCGACGCGCACGCGCGAACTGATGATGTCGATGGTCGTATCGCTTGCGGTGTTCGTTGCCGCGTCGTGGGCGTTGGCGGCCCCGGGCGGCAACCACGGATTGTGGGCTGCCCTGCTCGTTTTCATGGGCGCGCGCGGCATCACGCTCGCGCGCTACGTGCCGCGCATCACGCGCAGTATCGGACCCGAGACTGCGTAGGCCTTGAATGCTGTCGCGCACGGCAACGACGTGCCGCGCCGTGCGCGATGTCGGCACTTATTGGGACGTGGCATCCGGTGCGTTGATGATTTGCGGCGGCCGGTCGTCGGTCGGCACGCCGTGATAGTCCGGCGGATCTTGTGGCGGCGCGTGACGATGCAAGGTCACGTCATCGGCGCAGCCCGCGAGGGCCGAGAGTGTCAGGGCAAGCAGAAAAGTGCGCTTCATGGATATTCGCAGGCTCGACTCGAAACATTCAATGTGGGGTTAGAGTCTACCCGCAAAGGCCGTCATGCGATGGTCACCGTACGGCGGCCGCCTGCGTCGGGCGGCGCCTTGAATGCCGGTCGGCATTCGGTAGTCCGCGGCATCTGTCCTACTATGTAGAGAGACGTAGTCGGGGCCACGATGGCCCGAGGAGGCTGCCATGGATGCCGAATCAATCGCCGGTCTGGTCGGTCTTGGCGTGGGCTTGCTGGTGCTTGTCGCGCTATCGGTTTTCGAATCGAGAACTTATCGGCGCGAACACAATGGGGAAGGCATGATGCACCACTGGCTCGCCGAGCATCACGTGCTCGACTGGATGCATCGCAAGCATTAGGCGCTGCAACGCTTCGCTTTCGATACCCTCTTTTCGCGCGGCGCGCCTATCGCGTGGACCACGCGCCGCGCGCCGCCCTCCATGCTGGACTCTGCCGCGAAACTCCCGCGCGGCAGCGCGCGCAGCCCCGCACCGCACCACCGGACAGGCACACGCCTTGCTGGACGTCTGTCACTGGACGGCGCGGTTCGCCCACCACCGTGCCGTTGACCGATGTGCCGACCGGGGCGCGCAGGCGCGATTTTATGCGCCAGTGCGCGACGGTCGCGCGAAACACCGCGTGGGCGGGCCATAACGAGGCCATAGGCCATCAAGGGAGAAATAACATGACGCTCGGAACCATCTTGCTGATCGTGCTGATCCTGCTGCTGATCGGCGCCTTTCCCAGCTGGCCGTACAGCCGCGGCTGGGGTTACCAGCCGACCGGCATCATCGGTGTCGTGCTGGTCGTCGTGATCGTGCTGTTGCTGATGGGGACGATATAGCGGGTCCACGCGCGAAAAAGGTTGTCCCGACTCTTGCCTTGCGCGTCGGGCACACCCCCTTTTCGCGTGCACCCGACGCCACCACGATCCTGGATTTGACGCTCGGCACGAAAGCCGGATAGAATGCTCGGCTTGTCGGAGCGTAGCGCAGCCTGGTAGCGCATCTGATTTGGGATCAGAGGGTCGAAGGTTCGAATCCTTTCGCTCCGACCAAAGGAACTAGGCAAAGGAATCGAGGGTTTGGCTCGCGCCAAACCCTTTTTTCTTTTCTACTGCTTCATTTCCATCCGGCGCAACATCAAGCGCAACGCAAATGGCTTCGTAGCCGATCCCCGCACCACCCTCCCCGTACCCCTTCCTTGCATTCGCGGCATCCCGCATGCGACATTGCTTGCGACCGACCGCATCGAAGCTCGCTTCAGGAAACGCAATCAAGCTTATGGGAGGCATGCAATGAACCTGATTCTCTGGCGTCACGCCGAAGCGGAAGACACCGCCGCCAACGATCTCGCCCGCCAACTGACGTCGCGCGGCCGCAAGCAGGCGCAGGCCGGCGCGAAATGGCTGCGCAGCCGTCTCGATAACGACGCGGTGATTCTCGTTAGCCCCGCCACGCGCACCATTCAGACCGTCGAAGCGCTGACCGACCAGTACCGCGTGGTCCGCGAGATCGCACCGGACGCGAGCGCGTCCGACGTGCTCGGCGCTGCCGGCTGGCCCGACGGCGTCGCACCTACCATCGTCGTGGTCGGACATCAGCCGACGCTCGGGCACGTCGCGGCGCGCCTGATCGCGAAGAGCGGCGAGAGCTGGGCGATCAGGAAAGGCGGCATCTGGTGGATCGAAAGCCGCGAGCGCAGCGGCGACCTGGAAGCCGTACTGCGCGCCGCGATCAGCCCCGATCTCATCTGATCTGCACGGATTTCATCGCACCACTACCCTTCTGGAAACCATACGAACAGGAGTGTGCCAACCTTACGCGAAGTCATCGAATCGTCACGGCATTGCCACGCGAACGTCACTGCTCGTTACTACATTGGCGGCAAAGCGGAATCCTCACCTTTTCGACCAGGAACGCCACAATGCGAGAACTGCCGACGCCCACTCTGCCCTTCGCTTCGATCCCGCTTGAGCCGCGCCGCCGTCTGCCACGCTCCGAGGAAACGGTCACCCCGCAACACCGCCTGCAAGTGTCGTGGGTACGCTCCGACGAGGAACTTCGCGAAGCGCAGCGTCTGCGTTACCGCGTGTTCGCCGACGAAATGGGAGCGCGTCTGTCGGGACCGACCGGCCTCGACGTCGACGCATTCGATGCATATTGCGACCACCTGACGGTCCGCGATCTCGACACGCTGCAAGTGGTCGGCACTTACCGTGCGCTGCCGCCGCATCAGGCGGCGCGCATCGGCCGCCTTTACGCGGAAGGCGAATTCGACGTGTCGCGGCTGACACATCTGCGCTCGAAAATGGTCGAGGTCGGCCGTTCATGCGTGCATGCCGACTACCGCAGCGGTTCGGTGATCATGTCGCTGTGGGCGGGCCTTGCCTCGTACATGCAGCACAACGGTTACGAGACGATGCTCGGCTGCGCGAGCGTGCCGATGGGCGATGGCGGCCACTACGCGGCGAATCTGTACAAGTCGTTGCGCGACTCGGAACTGACGGCGCCGGAATACCGTGCGTTCCCGCATACGCCGCTGCCGTACGACGATCTGCAAACAGGCGCGAAAGTCGCGCCGCCGCCGCTCATCAAAGGCTATCTGCGCCTGGGTGCCAGGATTTGCGGCGCGCCGGCCTGGGATCCGGACTTCAACGCAGCCGACTTCCTGACGCTCTTCCGCCTGTCGGAAATCAACGCACGCTACGCACGCCACTTCCTCGGCGACGCAATGCCGCGCTGACGCACCGTCAAGTGGAGCGCCGCTTGCCTGTCGCGCGTTCGCGGCAAGCAAGCGCTAACATCGCTCGCATGCAAAGGCGGATCCGTTAGCCAGAAAAATGCCGATCAAATGAAAAGGCCCAGCATTTAACCTGCTGGACCCTTTTGGCATTCCAATCCGGAAACGACAGGCAGATATCGCTCATTCATCCGCCCGTTTTTCCGTTCGTCCTCCGCTTAATCATCCGCTTAATCATCCGCTTAAGCATCCGCGCAGGCATTCTCTTACGCAGCCCTTTAGTCATCCGTATAAACGACCCGATACGGCGTGCGGATCTTCTCCCACTCAGCCGCTTCCTGGCTCAGGCTGTAGTCGGTCAGCGGATTGTTCGCCACCCATGCATTCGGCAGACGCACCTCGTACCCGCCATTCGCCTGCGCGACCGTGATGTCGGGCAGCCCGACATCGGCGCGGCGCCGGCACAGCAGCGCGGCAAGGCGCAGGCAGAACAGCAGCGGCCACTCCACGTCGCGCGTCTGCGCGAGCTTGCCGAGCTTGCCCACGTGGCCGAGCACGAGCGACGCGACACGCGCCTGATCGGTGCGCGAAAAACCCGGCATGTCGGCGTTGCTCGCGATATAGGCGGAATGCTTGTGATACGAGCTATGCGAGATCGACAGTCCGATTTCATGCAATGCAGCTGCCCAGCCGAGGAACATGCGGTTTTCTGCGCGGCGCTCCGCATCGGGCTCGTCGAGCTGATCGTAGAAGCGCACGGCCAGCTCGCCGATACGCCCGGCCTGTGCGCGATCGACGCCGTAGCGCCGCATAAACCCTTCGACGGTGATCGTGCGCATGTCCTGATGCTGCGAGCGCCCGAGCAGGTCATACAGCACGCCGAGGCGCAGCGCGCCGTCGGTCGTATCTACATACTCGATATCGAGCTCTTCGAACACGGCCAGCATGATCGACAGCCCGCCCGCGAGCACCGGAATGCGATCGGGTTTGAGCGCGATCAACTTCAGCCGGTTGACGTTTTCCGCCTTGATCAGCGCACGCTTCAGACGTTCGAGGCCGATCCGCGAAATGCCATGCGTGATGCCGGCATCGTTAAAGCCGTTCGCCTCGACCAGTTCCGCGAGCGCACGCGCGGTGCCCGACGAACCGATCGCCTGTTCCCAGCCGGTCTTCCTGTAGTCCGAGGAGATGATCTGGATTTCGCGCGACGCAGCGAGTTCCGCCTGACGCATCGTGTATTCGTCGACATTGCCGGCCGGAAAAAATGCACGGCTATGGCTCACGCAGCCGATATAGAGGCTTTCCATTTTGATCGGCGTGTAATGCGAGCCGATGATGAATTCCGTCGAGCCGCCGCCGATATCGACGACGAGCCGCTTGCCCGCGCTCGCCGGTACCGAGTGCGCGGCACCCGCGTAGATGAGCCGCGCTTCCTCGCGGCCCGCGATCACTTCGATCGGAAAACCGAGCGCCGCTTGCGCTTCGGTGAGAAATTCGCCCGCGTTCTTCGCGACGCGCAGCGTGTTGGTGGCCACGGCCCGCACATGATCGGGGTGAAAATCGCGCAACCGTTCGCCGAAGCGCCGCAGCGCATCCCAGCCACGCACCTGCGACGCACGATCGAGCATCTTGTCGCGCGACAGGCCCGCTGCAAGCCGCACCGGCTCGCGCAGCGCGTCGACCTGGTAGATCTGGCTGCCTGCGTCGGTTTCTTCGACGCGCCCCACGATCAGGCGGAAACTGTTCGAACCGAGGTCGACCGATGCGAGCAATGGCGGATTATTAGCCATCGGTTGTGAGCACTCCATGCGCGCGGACGAGATACTGCTGCTCACGCCCGCCCTGTTGAAAGGCGCCATTTTAAGCACACTGGTTCCCATCATGTCACCTCGCGGACGGACGTCCGGAACATGTTCGCAAATACCTGCGTCATATTTACGACACGTGGGTCAGATAGCGATAAAATTTGAGAGAAGTGTAAACGTCACAAAAATACCATCAATCTGTGAGAATTTCCGAGCGTCCTTTCGAATCCTATCGCGCATCATCGCCTCTGCCGATGTCCATCCGCTACCCTCTTCTGAATCGCGAGCTGGGCATTCTGGGTTTTAACGAGCGCGTCCTCGCTCAGGCCGCCGACCCGGCCGTCCCATTGCTCGAACGTCTACGCTTCATTTGCATCACCAGCAGCAATCTCGACGAGTTCTTTGAAATCCGCATGGCCGGATTGCAGGAACAGATGCGCGACAACCCCGGCGCGCTGTCGCCGGACGGCATGTCGCTGCAGCACGTGTACGATCTCGTCGCCGAACGCGCGCAAAAGCTCGTGCACCGCCAGTATGCAATGCTGCATGAGACGGTCCTGCCCGCGCTCGAAGACGAAGGCATTTACTTTCACGGCACCGAAGCGTGGAGCGACGCGCAAACGGAATGGGCGCGCAGCTATTTCGTCGACGAACTACTGCCGGTGCTCACGCCGATCGGCCTCGATCCCGCGCATCCTTTTCCGCGCGTGCTGAACAAGAGCCTGAACTTCGTCGTCGAGCTCGAAGGCAAGGATGCGTTCGGCCGCCAGGCGGTGATGGGCATCGTGCAAGCGCCGCGCGCGCTGCCGCGGCTCGTGCGGATGCCGCACGAACTGTCTGGCTATCCGCACGGTTTCGTGCTGTTGAGTTCGCTGATGCAGCGCTTCGTCAACGAGCTGTTCCCGAATCTCATGGTGCGCAGCTGCAACCAGTTTCGAATCACGCGTAATAGCGAGCTCTTCGTCGACGAGGACGAAATCACGAACTTGCGCGTCGCGCTGCAGGGCGAATTGCCGGCGCGGCATCTCGGCAACGCCGTGCGGCTCGAAGTATCGGCCGACACGCCCGCGCATCTGGTGCAGCGCCTGCTCGACGAAAGCAGCCTGTCGGAGAAGGACTGTTACCGCGTCGACGGCCCCGTGAATCTCGTACGGCTCATGCAGTTGCCCGAGATGGTCGACCGCCCCGACCTCAAGTTCGTCCCGCATATTCCGGCTACGCCGCCGCAAATCGGCACGAGCGCAAACCTGTTCGACGTGATCGATCAGGGCGACGTGCTGCTCCATCATCCGTACGAGAGTTTCCAGCCGGTGCTCGAGCTGCTGCTGCAGGCCGCGAAGGATCCGAACGTCGTCGCGATCAAGCAGACCATCTATCGCACCGGCACCGACTCGCCGCTGATGGACGCGCTGATGCAGGCCGCGCGCAACGGCAAGGAAGTGACCGTCGTCGTCGAACTGCTTGCGCGCTTCGACGAGGAAACCAACATCAACTGGGCCTCGCAGCTCGAAGCGGTCGGCGCGCATGTCGTCTACGGCGTCGTCGGCCATAAGTGCCACGCAAAGATGATGCTGATCGTGCGGCGCGTGTCCGAGGCCGGCAAATCGATGTTGAAACGCTATGTGCATCTCGGCACCGGCAATTACCATCCGCGCACCGCGCGTCTATACACCGACTTCGGCTTGATGACGGCCGATCAGAAGATCTGCGAAGACGTGCATCACGTATTCCAGCAATTGACCGGCATCGGCGGCGAACTGACATTGCATGAGCTGTGGCAATCGCCGTTCACGCTGCATCCGCGTCTTGTCGAAGCGATCCGCAACGAGGCCGAGCACGCGCGTGCCGGCAAGCGCGCACGCATCGTCGCGAAGATGAATGCGCTGCTCGAACCCACGGTGATCACCGAGTTGTACGAAGCGTCGCAGGCGGGCGTGAAGATCGATCTGATCGTGCGCGGCGTCTGTGCGTTGCAGCCGGGCGTGCCGGGCCTGTCGGAAAACATCACCGTGCGTTCGATCGTCGGGCGCTTTCTCGAACACCACCGCATCTTCTACTTCTACGACGGCGGCAGGGAGCAGGTCTACCTATCGAGCGCCGACTGGATGGATCGCAATTTCTTCCGGCGCGTCGAAGTCGCGTTTCCGATCAATAACCGGCGTCTGAAGCGGCGCGTCATTGCGGAGGGACTGTCGGCGTTCCTCGGCGACAACCAGGCCGCCTGGCTCATGCAAAGCGACGGCCACTATCGCCGGCGCCGGCCGGGCAAGTCGTCGCGCAACGCGCAGATGAGCCTGTTGACGAAGTTCTGTTCGTAGTCGGCGTAGCGGCGTAGCGGCATGGCAGCCGGTCCGGCCGGCTCGCTGGCGATCGGCTACCGGCTGCCCGTTCAGGCCGGTGCCGGCTGCCGGCGCGCAGTGCGGAACGCAGGAAAGCGCGCGGTGAACGTACTGCCGCGTCCCTCTTCGCTCTTCACTTCGAGTTGCGCGTCGTGCCGCTGCAGCACGTGCTTGACGATCGCGAGCCCGAGCCCCGTGCCGCCCGTATCGCGCGAACGGCTGCGGTCGACGCGATAGAAGCGCTCGGTCAGGCGCGGAATATCGGCGGCGGGAATCCCGAGGCCGCTATCGATAACCGAGAACGTAGCCTGCGCGCCATGCACGTGCCAGTTCACATGGATCGACCCGCCGTCGGGCGTATAACGGACCGCGTTCGTCACGAGATTGCCGAGCGCGCTCAATATCTCGGTCTCGACGCCGGTTACCGTCAGGCCTTCATCGATATCGAACGAAATGCGATGCCGGCCGGCCGATAGCGTTTCGGCATCGTCCTTCAGATGGCGCAACACCGCGCGCATATCGATCATCTGCTCGCTCGGCGGCTTGCCGTCGCCTTCGAGCGTCGCCAGCACCAGCAGATCGCGCACGATGTGCTGCATGCGCGACGCCTGCTGTTCCATCAGTTCGAGATAGCGCGCGCGTTCGGCATCGTTGAGCGGCAGCTCGCGCATCGTTTCGAGAAAACCGGAGAGCACCGTGAGCGGCGTCTTCAGCTCATGCGATACGTTCGCGACGAAGTCGCGGCGCATCGAGTCCGTACGCTCGAGCTCGGTGATGTCCTGCGACAGCACGAGCTTGCGATTTTCGCCGTAGGGAAACACCTGCACCGACAGCACGTTCTGCCGCCGCTCGCCCATGCCGCGCATGATCAGCATCTCTTCGTAATGGTGCGAGTTCAGGTAGCGGACGAAGTCGGGCTGGCGCACGAGATGCGTGATGTGCTGACGCAGATCGCGTTTCGCATCGAGCCCGAAATGCAGCTCGGAAATCGCGTTGCACCATTCGATCTGGTCATGATCGTCAAGCATCGCGACGCCGTTCGGCGATGCCTGGATCGCCTGAATAAAACGCGAGTGCTGCTGCTCGACCTGCCGCACCTGCGCGTGCCAGCGCTTCGCGAGCTTATGCAGCCGGTAGTAGATTTCGCCCCAGATGCCCGGCGCACTGGGCACTTCGCCGTACACCGGCGCGTCGAGCAGACGCCACAACTGCTGCTTGTGAAAGGTACTGAAGACGCCCTGCGCAAGCAGCACGACGATCGCGAGAATCAGCGCCGCCTTGACGCCCGCAACTGCACCGACCGCCACGCACAGAACAGCGAGCAACACGAGCGAAACAAGGGAGCGCGCCCAGATGATGTTCATGTTCAGCGATCGAAGAGTAACCGGGAGCTGCGCTTAAGGCGCGCGCAGCCAGCGCGTTCCATGCGTCTTTCGCCGATTGAAATTGAAAGCGCGTGGGTGACGCCAGGGTGCCTTAAGTGGCTTAAACGGCTTAAGCGCTTTTCGCGAGCCGATAACCGCTGCCGCGGACCGTTTCAATCATAGCATCGCAACCAGCCGGTTTAAGGGCAGCGCGCAGACGCTTGATATGCACGTCGACCGTCCGTTCTTCGACGAACACATGGTCGCCCCACACCTGGTCGAGCAGTTGCGTGCGGCTGTGCACGCGCTCCGGATGCGTCATGAAGAAGTGCAGCAGACGGAATTCGGTCGGGCCGAGATCGAGCTTGATCTCGCTGCCCTGCGCATGCGCGGCGACGCGGTGCGTGGACGGATCGAGCTTCAGTCCGTTGATCGCGACGACATCTTCGGTCAGTTGCGGCGCACGGCGGCGCAGCACCGCCTTGATGCGCGCCATCAGTTCCTTCGGCGAAAACGGCTTCGTCACGTAGTCGTCGGCGCCGATTTCAAGGCCGAGCACCTTGTCCTGCTCATCGCCGCGCGCGGTCAGCATGATGATCGGGATATGCTTCGTACGTTCGTTGTTACGCAGATCGCGGGCAAATGCAATGCCCGATTTGCCCGGCAACATCCAGTCGAGCAGGACGAGGTCGGGCAGCACGTCGCTGATCAGGTTTTGCGCCTGTTCCGCGTTGTACGCGCGGATCGGGCAGTGTCCTGCGTGTTGAAGATTGACCGAAATCAGTTCGGAAATCGCGGGTTCGTCTTCGATGATAAGAATACTGCTGGGCATCGGTGCCTCGTGAGCTCTTAACAGAAATCGATCAGGGGCTCAGCCGGGCACGCTAGCACGGGTGGCTAGCGTGTCAGCTGAGCGCCTCTCGCTCGAGCGCGTCGCGCGACTTGTGCCGTACGTCCGTGCCCTTCACGATGTAAATGATGAATTCCGCGATGTTCTTCGCGTGGTCGCCGATCCGTTCGATCGCTTTGGCGATGAACAGGAAATCGAGGCCCACCGAAATCGAACGCGGATCTTCGGTCATGTACGAGATCAGCTTGCGCACGAAGGCGCGGAATTCTTCGTCGATCGCCTTGTCGTCGCGCACGATCTGCGCGGCCGCGACCGTATCGAGACGCGCGAACGCATCGAGTGCGCGGCGCAGGATCGACACGGCCATTTCGCCCGACAGCTTGATCTCGGCGATATTGATCGTGCGCGACGCGCCGTCTTCCATCAGGCGCTTCGTGCGCTTCGCGATTTTCTCGGCTTCGTCGCCAGCGCGCTCGAGATTCGTGATCGTCTTCGAAATCGCGAGCAGGAGGCGCAGGTCGCGTGCGGCCGGCTGGCGGCGCGCGATGATGTTGCTGCACTCTTCGTCGATTTCGACTTCCATCACGTTCAGACGGTCTTCGGCCGCGATCACCTTCTCGGCGATCTCGAGGTCGAAGTTGTTGAGCGCGTTCATCGCGTCGACGATCTGCGCTTCGACGAGGCCGCCCATTTCGAGCACCTTCGACGAAAGCAGGTTCAGGTCGGCGTCGAACTGGCTGGACAGGTGTTTATCGGACATGGCGTGCTCCCTTCGCTTGGCTCGTTGCCATCAACCGAAACGGCCGGTGATGTAGTCTTCCGTTTCCTTACGTACCGGCTTGATAAAGATCTTTTCGGTGTCGCCGAACTCGATCAGTTCGCCCAGATACATATAAGCAGTGTAGTCCGAACAACGCGCGGCCTGCTGCATGTTGTGCGTCACGATCACCACCGTGTAATCGCTCTTCAGCTCGGCGATCAGCTCTTCGATACGGCCCGTGGAAATCGGGTCGAGCGCCGAGCACGGCTCGTCGAGCAGCAGCACTTCGGGGCGGATCGCAATGCCGCGCGCGATGCACAGACGCTGCTGCTGACCGCCGGACAGACCGTAACCGCTTTGGCCGAGTTTGTCCTTCACTTCGTTCCACAGCGCCGCTTTCGTGAGCGCCCATTCGACGCGGTCGTCCATTTCCGAGCGCGTGAGCGTCTCGAACATCTTCACGCCGAACGCGATGTTGTCGTAGATCGACATCGGAAACGGCGTCGGCTTCTGGAACACCATGCCGATGCGCGCGCGCAGCAGCGAGATGTCGCGCTTCGTCGTCAGCAGGTTCTCGCCGTCCATCAGGATTTCGCCTTCGGCGCGCTGCTCGGGATAGAGCGCGTACATCTTGTTGAACGTGCGCAGCAGCGTCGACTTGCCGCAACCCGACGGACCGATGAATGCGGTCACCTTGCCTTCGGGAATATGCAGGTTGATGTTCTTCAGCGCGTGATACTTGCCGTAGAAGAAGTTCAGGTTGTTGACTTCGATCTTGGGCCGCGAAGGCGCATGGGCCTGGCCGTTCCGGGCGGGATCGAAACCTGCCGGCGCGGCCGGACGTTCGACGGGATTCAGGTGACTTTCTGCCATGTTCATCGGATCGCTCCGCCCTTACTTATTCGAGAAGATCGTACGCGCGAGGATATTCAACCCAAGCACGCCGAGCGTAATGAGGAACACACCGGCCCATGCGAGCGACTGCCACTGCGCAAACGGGCTCATCGCGAACTTGAAGATCGTGACGGGCAGGTTCGCCATCGGCTGGTTCATGTCCCACGTGAAGAACTGATTCGACAGCGCCGTGAAGAGCAGCGGCGCGGTTTCGCCGGCAATACGCGCGACCGCGAGCAGCACGCCCGTCACGATGCCGGCGAGCGACGCCTTGAGCGTGATCGACAGCACCATCTTCCACTTCGGCGTGCCGAGTGCGAAGGCCGCTTCGCGCAGCGCGTTCGGCACGAGCTTCAGCATGTTCTCGGTCGTGCGGATCACGATCGGAATCTGCAGCAAACCAAGCGAGACGACACCGGCCCAGCCGCTGAAGTGCCCCATCTTCGCGACGACGAGCGCGTACACGAACAGACCGACGACGATCGACGGCGCCGACAGCAGGATGTCGTTGATAAAGCGCGTGATGCTCGCAAGCACACCCTTCTGGCCGTACTCGGCGAGATAGACGCCGGCCATGATGCCGATCGGCGTGCCGATCACGGTGGCGAGCACGCAGAGCAGCAAGCTGCCGACGATCGCGTTCGCGAGACCGCCGCCATCGGTATTCGGCGGCGGCGTCGACTGCGTAAAAAGATCGATCGACAGGCCGCCGACGCCCAGGCGCAGCGTCGTGTAGAGAATCCAGATCAGCCACAGCAGGCCGAATGCCATCGCCGCGAGCGACAGCGTGAGCGCCACCGCGTTGGTGATCCGGCGGCGCTTTTGCAGCTTGTTGCGGGTTCTTTCGAGCGTGGCCGCGTCGGCCATGCCGGGCATGTTCAGAGGCTGGCTCATCGCTTCGTGCCCTCCCCTTTCTCGAGACGCAGCAACATCAGTTTGGAAATCGCGAGCACGATGAAGGTGATCACGAACAGGATCAGACCGAGTTCCATCAGCGCCGCGGTGTGCAAGCCCGGGTCCGCTTCGGCGAACTCGTTGGCGAGTGCCGACGTGATGCTGTTGCCCGGCGAAAACAGCGATACGTTGTCGAGCAGGTTCGTGTTGCCGATCACGAACGTCACGGCCATCGTCTCGCCGAGCGCGCGGCCGAGGCCCAGCATGACACCGCCGATCACGCCGTTCTTCGTGAACGGCAGCACGATCTTCCACATCACTTCCCACGTCGTGCAGCCGATGCCGTATGCGGACTCCTTCAGCAGCACGGGCGTGACTTCGAATACGTCGCGCATCACCGATGCGATGTACGGGATGATCATGATCGCGAGAATCACGCCCGCGCAGAGAATGCCGATGCCGATCGGCGCGCCCCTGAACAGCGCACCGACGATCGGCACGCCCGAGAGCAGCGTGCCGAGCGGCTTCTCGAACCACGTCGCGAAGATCGGCGCAAACACGAGCAGACCCCACATGCCGTAGACGATCGAAGGAATCGCGGCGAGCAGTTCGATCGCGATGCCCAGCGGCCGGCGCAGCCACGCGGGAGACAATTCAGTGAGGAACAGCGCAATGCCGAAGCTGACCGGCACCGCGATAATGAGCGCGATGATCGACGTCGCGATCGTGCCGTAAATCGGCACCAGCGCGCCGAACTGCTCGGAAGGCGGATCCCAGTCGGCGGTCCAGAGGAAGCTCAGGCCGAACTTCTCGATGGTCGGCAATGACGCGATGATCAGCGACACAATAATGCCACCGAGCAGCAATAAGGTAACGATAGCGGCAAGCCGCGCAAGGCCGCCGAAGATAACGTCGCCGGTGCGGCTGGGCGCTTTCTGCTGCGCTGCGCTGCCTGGCGGGTTCGACACGATTGGAATGTCGGACATGGGAGCCTGTCGAAACTGTTTCCGGATGCCGCGCGGCAGGATGCCGGACAGCGTGTACTGCGGGTTACTGCACGCCCGCGCGTCGATGCAGGACGACTTGCCTACGCGCCGATGCCAACCTGACGGCCAACCAGTACCTCGGCCGATCTTCCTGCGTCAACTTACGCGAAACGACGCGGCTGCGCCTGGCGCCGCGCAGTGTACCGCGCAGCCTGTCGACGGATGTGCTCCGCGGCGTCTGGTCGAGCCGGAATGCGCGATTCGCATTCCGGCTTCGCTACCTCGGTTCAGCTTACTCCGCTGCGAGCGACTTGCCCGAAGCGTCCTTCACTTTCGTCTTCCACTGCGACTTGATCTGGTCCACCACCGATTGCGGCAGCGAGATGTAGTCGAGATCCGCAGCAGCCTGGCCGCCGTTCTTGAACGCCCAGTCGAAGAACTTCAGCGTTTCCGCGCCTTCCGACGGCTTGTCCTGCGTCGTATGCAGCAGCACGAACGTCGCGCCGACGACCGGCCATGCGTCCTTGCCCGGCTCGTTCGTCAGGATCTGATAGAACGTCTTCGACCAGTCGGCGCCGGCTGCGGCTGCCTTGAAGGTTTCCGTCTTCGGCTCGACCACCGCGCCCGACTCGTTCTTCATGGCCGTGTACGTCATATGGTTCTGCTTCGCGTAGGCCCACTCGACATAGCCGATCGCGCCCGGCAGACGCTGCACGAACGCCGCGACGCCGTCGTTACCCTTGCCGCCCGTGCCCGTCGGCCAGTTGACCGTCGTGCCTTCGCCGACCTTCGTCTTCCACTCGTTGTTGACCTTCGACAGGTAGTTCGACCAGATGAAGGTCGTGCCCGAACCGTCCGCGCGGCGCACCACGGCGATGTCCGTATCCGGCAGCTTGACCTTCGGGTTCAGCGCGGCGATTGCCGGGTCGTTCCACTTCTTGATCTTGCCCAGATAGATGTCGCCGAGCACTTCGCCCGACAGCACGAGTTCGCCAGCCTTGATGCCCGGCAGGTTGACAGCTGCCACGACGCCGCCGACGACCGTCGGGAACTGGAAAAGACCGTCTTTCGAGAGTTCGTCATCCTTCAGCGGCGCATCCGAACCGGCGAAGTCGACCGTCTTTGCAATGATCTGCTTGATACCACCGGAGGAACCGATGCCCTGGTAGTTGACCTTGCCGCCACCGCTCTTTTGATAGGCGTCTGCCCATTTCGTGTAAATCGGTGCTGCAAAGGTGCTGCCCGCGCCGGTAATATCCGTTGCTGCATGCGCTGCGATCGCGAAGAGCGCGCCAGCAATGCCAGCGAACGCGGTTTGCATCAATTTCATGAGACCTCCAGTGGTGTGAGCGGATGACACGACACCGCGAAGAATAGGGTCTCCCTGTGACAGTAATGTGACTGTCCGTGAAACTCGCGTGACAAATACATTACAGAATCGAAAGGCTTGCGCGAAGCGTCCGTATGCATATACGTGCAACTGCGATATGCATTCAGGCTGAACAATGCTCGTTTGTTCGCATGAAAGTTCGGTTTCATGCGGTTTGCAGCGAAGCCAACGGCGCCGTCAGCTTCGAAATGGCGCGCGGATGGCGTGTTCATGCCGCGGCCCGTAAATGGCGGCCGCAGGGTGAAAATATTCTGACAAAAAGACGCAACTGTCGTCGCGATACGCACCGCCAGCGTGCGAGGATGGCCGCCGCGGCGGGCGGTGACGACTGATCAGGCAGTCGCGCGTCGGACGACTTCCGCGATCGCTTCCGCGTGTCCGAGCGCATCCTGCTCGCGCGCGGCCTCTACCATCACACGCAACACGGGCTCGGTGCCCGAGGCGCGAATCAGCACACGTCCGCTGCCGTCGAGCGCGTCCTGCGCCGCGCTAATCGCGCGTTGAATGGCATCGCTGCCCTTCCAGTCGGAACCCGGCTGCATGCGCACGTTGATCAGCTTCTGCGGGAACAGCGTCACGCCTTCGAGCAATTGTGCAAGCGATTTGCCGCTGCGCTGCATGGCCGCCAGCACGAGCAGCGCGGAAACGATGCCGTCGCCGGTCGAATGGCGGTCGAGCGACAGGATGTGCCCCGAGCCCTCGGCACCCAGTTGCCAGCCGCGCTCGCGCAATTTTTCGAGCACATAGCGGTCGCCGACCGCCGCGCGCACGAATTCCACGCCCTCGCGCTGCAGTGCGACTTCGACGGCCATGTTCGTCATCAGCGTGCCGACTGCGCCGTCGACTTTGCCGTCGGTCGAAATGCGATCCTTGACGAGCACATACAGCAGTTCGTCGCCGTTAAAGAGGCGGCCCGTCGAATCGACGACCTGCAGCCGGTCGGCATCGCCATCGAGCGCGATGCCGAGGTCCGCGTTGTTGGCCCGCACCGCGCGCATCAGCGCATCGGGCGCGGTCGCGCCGACGCCGTCGTTGATATTGAAACCGTTCGGCGCGACGCCGATCGGCACGACGTCCGCGCCGAGTTCGTGGAACACCTGCGGCGCGACGTCGTACGCGGCGCCGTGCGCGCAATCGACGACGAGCTTCATGCCATGCAGGTCGTAGTTCGCCGGGAACGTGCTCTTGCAGAATTCGATGTAGCGGCCGGCTGCATCGTCGAGGCGCCTCGCCTTGCCGAGTTGCTCCGACGGCGCGCAATCGAGCGGCTGTTCGAGTTGCTGCTCGATCTGCGCTTCGACTTCGTCCGGCAGCTTGTTGCCGTCCGCGGAAAAAAACTTGATGCCGTTATCGTAGTACGGATTGTGCGATGCGCTGATCACGACGCCCGCCGCGAGCCGCAGCGCCCGCGTGAGATACGCGACGCCTGGCGTCGGCATCGGGCCCGCAAGCATCACGTCGACGCCGGCGGCCGAGAAGCCCGACTCGAGCGCCGCTTCGAGCATATAGCCCGACACGCGCGTGTCTTTGCCGATCAGGACAGTCGGGCGCGTGCCGCTTTTCGCCCAGCGATCGGCGCCCGCCAGCACCTTGCCGGCCGCATAGCCGAGCCGCAATACGAAATCCGGCGTGATCGGCGCGTCGCCGACTTTGCCCCGAATGCCATCTGTACCGAAGTAGCGCCGTGTCATTGTCGAGTTTTCCTCTTTGTGGAGTCAGCTGCGGCGCGCCGCGGCACGCGTTGCCGACCATATCTTCAGTGCGTCCACCGTTTGCGCGACGTCATGCACGCGAATGATCGCCGCGCCGCGCTCAGCCGCACACACCGCGGCTGCAATGCTTGCCGCCACCCGCTCGCTGGCCGCGTTGCGGCCAGTGACCGCGCCGAGCATCGACTTGCGCGACATGCCAGCGAGGATCGGTAGCGGCGAGGCGCCGCCTGGTGCGATGTCGGGCAAGTGCGCAAGCAAAGTGTAATTCTGCTCGACTGTCTTGCCGAAACCAAATCCCGGATCGACAACGAGACGCGGCCGTGCGACCCCAGCTTGTAGCAGCGCTTCCGTGCGTTCGACAAGGAACGCGCGAACATCGGCGACGACGTCACGATAGACAGGCTCGCCGACCTGCATCGTGCGCGGCTCGCCGAGCATATGCATCGCGCACAAAGCGCAGCCGCTGCCGCGCACCGCGTCGATCGCACCGGGCATCCGGAAAGCCCAGATATCGTTGATCATGTCGGCGCCGGCTGCAAGCGCGGCGCGCATGACTTCGGGCTTATACGTATCGATCGATAACGGCACGTTCGCACCGCGCAATTGTTCGACCAGTGGGATGACGCGCGCCAGCTCGTCATCGAGTGCGACGGGCGACGCGCCCGGCCGCGTCGACTCGCCGCCGATATCGATGATGTCGGCGCCTTCGAGCAGCATCCGCTCAGCCTGGCGCAGCGCATCGCCTTCTTCGACGTAACGGCCGCCGTCCGAGAACGAATCGGGCGTGACATTGAGAATGCCCATGACGAGCGGCCGCTCGAGCGACAGCGAAAAACGGCCACATTGCAGCGGTTCGGCGTGTTGTCTGGAAGTTGCGTCGGTGGACACGAATGGGAGAGCGTGTAGTTGAGTGAACCCGGGTTGACCAACCGGCTTTATGGGACCGCTCACGCGAAACCGGCGGGATCCGCCCGTTGTTTGTTTGGACTCGTTCGGGCTGAGCCGATAAGGCGCAAAGAATACAAAACGGGCCGGTGTGATTGGCACCGGCCCGTATGACTGAGTTGGCCTCGATCAGGCCGGCGCGGTAGCGCTGCCCGGCTTGACTTCAGCGCCCGGGCTGCTGCCGCCCGAAGGCGCATCGCCCGGCGACGGCGTGCTCTTCGGCGAACGCGGTGGTCGACCAGCCATGATGTCGTTGATCTGATCGGCGTCGATCGTTTCCCATTCCATCAGGGCCGCGGTCATCGCCTCGACCTTGTCGCGGTTCTCGTTGAGCAGACGCTTCGCGAGGTTGTACTGCTGATCGAGCACACTGCGGATTTCGGCATCGACCTTCTGCTGCGTCGCTTCCGAAATCGTACGCGTGAAGCCCCGGCCAAACGGCGACGCATCGTTTTCGTCGTCGACATAGACCATCGGTCCCAACGCGTCGGTCATGCCGAAGCGCGCGACCATCGCACGTGCCGTCGCCGTCGCCTTGTTGAAGTCGTCGGATGCGCCGGTGCTGATCAGGTTCAGAAACAGCTCTTCGGCCACACGGCCGCCGAACAGGATGGCGAGGCGATCGAGCAGATATTCCTTCGAATACGTTTCGTTGTCGTGCTCCGGCAACTGCCAGGTGACGCCGAGCGCGCGACCGCGCGGAATGATCGTGACCTTGTGCACCGGGTCGGCCTTCGGCAACAGCTTCGCGATGACCGCATGGCCGGACTCGTGGTAAGCCGTCGCCCGCTTTGCGTCTTCGCGGATCACCGCCGACTTGCGCTCCGGACCCATGAAAATCTTGTCCTTCGCGTCTTCGAAATCTTGCATCTCCACGATGCGTTTGCCGCGACGCGCGGCAAACAGCGCCGCTTCGTTGACAAGATTCGCGAGATCGGCGCCCGAAAAGCCCGGCGTACCACGCGCGATGACTGCCGCGTCGACGTCATTCGCAATGGGCACCTTGCGCAGGTGCACCTTCATGATGTGCTCACGGCCACGAATATCGGGCAAGCCCACGTACACCTGGCGGTCGAAACGGCCCGGGCGCAACAGCGCCTTGTCGAGTACGTCCGAGCGGTTCGTCGCAGCGATCACGATCACGCCCGAATTCGCCTCGAAGCCGTCCATCTCGACAAGCATCTGGTTCAGCGTCTGTTCGCGCTCGTCGTTGCCGCCGCCCATGCCGGCGCCGCGATGACGACCAACCGCGTCGATTTCGTCGATGAATACGATGCAAGGAGCGTGCTTCTTCGCCTGCTCGAACATGTCGCGCACACGCGCCGCGCCGACACCGACGAACATTTCGACGAAGTCCGAACCCGAGATGCTGAAGAACGGCACTTTCGCCTCACCGGCAATCGCGCGCGCGAGCAACGTCTTACCGGTTCCCGGCGGGCCTACCAGCAGCACGCCGCGCGGTATTCGCCCGCCCAGCTTCTGAAACTTTTGTGGATCGCGCAGGAAGTCGACCAGTTCGGACACTTCTTCCTTCGCTTCATCGCAGCCGGCAACGTCGGAGAAATTGATTGCGTTGTTGTTCTCATCGATCAGGCGCGCCCGGGATTTGCCGAACGAGAACGCCCCGCCTTTGCCGCCCCCCTGCATCTGCCTCATCATGTAGAACCAGAAGCCGATAATGAGGATCGTTGGTCCGAGGTAGTACAACGCGGAAACGAGCGCGTTCGGTTCGTCGTCGGCCTTGCCGCTGACCTGAACGCCATACTTCATGAGGTCGCCGACCATCCAGATGTCGCCGGGCGACACGATCTGATACTTCTGGCCATCCGCCGGGGTTACCGTCAGATTACGGCCCTGGACGATGACGCTCTTGACCTTGCCGCTTTTCGCATCGTCCATGAACTGCGAATAGGAAACGCCTTCCTGGACACGGGGCTTGTCGAACTGCTTGAACACCGTAAACAGCACCAGTGCGATAACCAGCCACACTGCCGCCTTGGAAAACATGTTGTTGTTCAAAGCACCACTCCTTCACTCATAGACAAGCGCCTACATTTGCCTTGCGGCACCACTCAGGCATTCTAATCCAGACCGCAGACCCCTGCCATAAGCATTCGCTACGGCATATATAGCGAGAGCCGCACCGCGCCAGCGCCGTTTTCCGGCACATTGAAAATAACAAGCTGGCATTTGAATCGCTTTTTTCAACGGGGACGCTTCAAATGTTTGCCCAAAATAAACGTCTCGGACGATTTGTCCCGCGACGCTTTCGGTTTGCGGGCCGCCACCGTCTTAAATTGCTGCTTGAACTTCTCGACAATCTGGCTGTAACCGCTGCCGTGAAAACATTTGACTAAAAGGGCACCATCCGGCTTCAGGTGATTCTGTGAGAACTCCAGCGCGAGGTCGCATACATGCTCGATTCTCGCGGCATCCGCCACCGCCACCCCGGACAGATTGGGCGCCATATCCGAAATTACAAGATCGACGAGGCGCTCTCCGACCACTTCTTCCAGTTGTTCGAGCACACTCTCCTCGCGGAAATCGCCCTGGATGAAGTGCACGTCCGCGATCGGCTCCATTGGCAGCAGATCGAGCGCGATGATGGTGCCGTCGATGCCGCCTTCACGCGACGCGTCGCGCCGCGGACTCTGCGCGAGCTTGTTGCGCGCGTACTGGCTCCAGCTGCCGGGCGCGGCGCCGAGGTCGACGATGACCTGGCCCGGCCGGATCAGCCTGTCCTGCTCGTCGATTTCCTTGAGCTTGTAAGCCGCACGGGCACGATAGCCTTCCCGTTGCGCCATTTTGACGTACGGATCGTTGATGTGGTCGTGCAGCCACGACTGGTTGAAGCGGTTTTTTGCCATTAATCGTTGAACTTTTGCTGCGTGATACCGCGCTTTCAGCGGATAATACGCGTTTAATCTGCGCAACCAGCGCGTGCGCCGCTTCCGCGTCGATTCACAGGTCGATTCTGTAAGGATTGCGCCTGCTGCCGCGATATATTTGCACCTCGGGTCGCTCCGCGGTCATACGAATGCTCATCGCGCGCAAACTGCAACGAGCCGCGCGCGGCCGCGGCGCGCCATTTTAGTCGAGTCCCTCACTTTCCATGCCAGCCCTCAAAGTCTCCTCCGAACAACGCGCCGCGCTGCGCTCGCAGGCTCATGCGCTCAAACCCGTCGTGCTCGTAGGCGCCGAAGGCTTGACCGATGCCGTGCTGGCCGAAATCGAAGTCCACCTCGTCGCTCATGAACTGATCAAGATTCGCGTATTCGGCGACGAGCGCGACGAACGCGTCGCGATCTATGACGAGATCTGCGATCGCCTGGGCGCCGCGCCGATTCAGCATATCGGCAAGCTGCTCGTGATCTGGAAGCCCGAAGCCGCGCGCCCTGCAACCCGATCACCGCGTCGCAATGCGTTGCCGAGCGCGGGCGAAGCCGCTGCTGCTGAAAAAGCGTCCGCACAAGGCCGGGCACCACGCGTCGTCAAGGTCGTCAAGGTGTCCCCCGATAACCCGATGCGCCGTCCGAAGCCGCAAAAGGTACTGGTACGCGGCAACGAACGCGTGACCGCGGGTGGCAACATCAAGCGCGCGAAGAAACGGCAGACCAGCGCAAAGCGCCAGCATCAATCGACGAAGTAACCGGTATGACGCCTCTGCGCATGCGACGAAACGTCGCGGCGAAGCACGGTGCAGAGGTGACGCGAGCAAGGCCTATGCAATAAGAACCGCGTGCGCACAGCGTGGAAACGGGTGCAAACAGCATCATCATGCATGTGCGGCTATCATCGGCCGGCGCCCAACCGCCTTCGCGCACCTCGACTTCGAATTCGACTTACGCAGAAGAAGCCGCACAACATGCGGCGCGAATGCCGACGTTTCAGCCAGCCGCTTTTGGGCGACCTGCAGTCGACCCCACGTGCGTCCCAGATGCTGCCGACGCTGTAGCAATCGGCAGTTTCCACACGAGGACGAGCGCCAGCACGCTTTCGATCAGATAGAACAGACTCGATACACCGTGAAGCATGCCGAAGCGGCCCGCGTAGGCCGAATGGCCAACATCGGTGCCAGCTTCCTGCGCGGCAATGCGCAGCGCATTCATGAACGGCTGCAGCGCGAAGTATCCGACAAGCACGCACACGAGCATGCCGGCCACGAGCCAGCGCAGCCGTTTATAGACAACTTCGTCGCGACGAATCAGCACATTGCACAGCGCGAGCAGCAACACGCCGCACACGACGCCGATCACGCCTTCGATCCGAAACAGTTGCGCGGCAACGGAACCCGCCGTGATGCGATCGAGCGAAGCGAACAGCACAGGCGCGACCGCATAACCGATGGTCAGCAGACTGCCGACCCACACGACCGTCAACAGGCGGAAGATTCGATGCGGCATCGAGGGCACCTGGCGTGTGTCGCTCAGACGTAGCGAACCGAGATGATCTCGTATTCGCGCACGCCGCTCGGTGCCTGCACCGATGCGACGTCGCCTTCGGACTTACCGATCAGCGCACGCGCGATCGGCGAGCTGACCGAAATCAGGCCGTGCTCGAGATCCGCTTCGTCGTCGCCGACGATTTGATAGGTGACCGCATCGCCGCTGTCGAGATCTTCGAGTTCGACGGTTGCCGCAAAGACGACGCGCCCATCCGCATCGAGCGCGGCGGGGTCGATAACCTGGGCAGCGGCAAGCTTCGATTCGATATCGGCGATACGCCCTTCGATAAAGCCCTGCTTCTCTTTCGCTGCGTCGTATTCGGCGTTTTCCGACAGGTCGCCCTGGGCACGCGCTTCCGCGATCGAATTGATGACCGCAGGACGTTCAACCGATTTCAGGCGCTGCAATTCATCGCGCAACTTGTCAGCGCCGCGTTTCGTCAAGGGAATAGTGCTCATAAACAACTCTTTGGCAAAAAAACGGCCTTCAAAAAAAATCAACCGCGGTTAAGTGCATCCCCAAAGAGGTACACGATGCCGTGGCGCTCGTACAAGAGCCCGATCCGGTACCTTCAGGGACGCCGCTTAACCGCGGCACATACAGCTTCGACAGAGATTCGAAGCCTTAGTTTAGGCGAGCATGAAGCCCTTGTAAATCATAGACCTCGAGATCCTTCAGATACCGCAGGCCCTCAACCGCCGCGCGCGCGCCCGACATGGTCGTGTAGTACGTGACCTTGTTCGCCTGTGCGCTCATGCGGATCGAACGCGAATCGGCGATCGCCGCACGCGTTTCGTCGACGGTCGTGAACACGAGCGCGATCTCGCCGTTCTTGATCATATCGACGATATGCGGGCGGCCGTCCTTCACCTTGTTGACGACGCGCACCGGCACGCCGGCCGCTTCGATCGCCGCGGCCGTGCCCTTCGTCGCGACGAGCGGGTAGCCCAACTCATGCAGCATCCGTGCGACTTCGACCGCCTTCGGCTTGTCGGCGTCCATGACCGTCAGCAGCACGGTGCCCGACTCGGGCAAGCGCGAGCCAGCCGCGAGCTGCGACTTGAAGAGCGCCTCGCCGAACGTACGGCCCACGCCCATCACTTCGCCGGTCGAACGCATTTCCGGTCCGAGCACCGGGTCGACGGCCGGGAATTTGATGAACGGGAACACAGCCTCCTTCACGCTGAAATACGGCGGTACGACTTCCTTCGTCACGCCCTGCTGCGCGAGCTTCTGACCGACCATCGCGCGCGCGGCGATCTTCGCGAGCGGCAAGCTCGTTGCCTTCGATACATACGGCACCGTGCGCGACGCACGGGGATTCACCTCGAGCACGTAGATCACATCGCGCTTCGAGCCGTCTTCCTGCGGCACCTGCTGGATCGCGAACTGCACGTTCATCAGGCCGACCACATTCAGTGCCTTCGCCATCGCGGCAGTCTGGCGCTTCAGTTCGGCAACCGTTTCCTGCGACAGCGAATACGGCGGCAGCGAACACGCCGAGTCGCCCGAGTGCACGCCGGCCTGCTCGATGTGCTCCATCACGCCGCCGATAAACACCGCGTCGCCATCGGAAATGCAATCGACGTCGCATTCGATCGCGTCGTTGAGGAAGCGGTCGAGCAGCACGGGCGAATCGTGGCTGACCTTCACTGCTTCGCGCATATAACGCTCGAGATCGCGCGGCTCATGCACGATCTCCATCGCACGGCCGCCGAGCACATACGACGGACGCACGACGAGCGGATAGCCGATTTCGTCGGCGAGCTTCAGCGCTTCGTCTTCGTTGCGAGCGGTGCGGTTCGGCGGCTGGCGCAGCTGCAGTTGCTGCAGAAGCTTCTGGAAACGCTCGCGGTCTTCCGCCGCGTCGATCATGTCCGGCGACGTGCCGACGATCGGCACACCGTTCGCCTCGAGATCGAGCGCGAGCTTCAGCGGCGTCTGACCGCCATATTGCACGATCACGCCGAGCGGCTTTTCCTTGTCGACGATTTCGAGCACGTCTTCGAGCGTAAGCGGTTCGAAGTACAGACGATCCGAGGTGTCGTAGTCGGTCGACACGGTCTCGGGATTGCAGTTGACCATGATCGTCTCATAGCCGTCTTCGCGCATCGCAAGCGCCGCATGCACACAGCAATAGTCGAACTCGATGCCCTGGCCGATGCGGTTCGGACCGCCGCCGAGCACCATGATCTTTTTGTGGTTCGTCGGGTTCGCTTCGCACTCTTCTTCATACGTCGAGTACATGTACGCGGTCTTCGTCGCGAACTCGGCTGCGCATGTGTCGACGCGCTTGTACACCGGCCGCACGTTCAGCTCGATACGGCGCGCGCGGACTTCTGCAGGCCTCGCCTTCAACAGCTTCGCCAGACGCCGGTCCGAGAAACCGCTTTGCTTCAGATAGCGCAACTCGTCCGCGGACACGCTTGCGAGCGCGCGTCCTTCGAGTGCCTTTTCCTTCAGCACGATCTGCTCGATCTGTGCGAGGAACCATGGGTCGATCGCGGTTTCCTCGAACACTTCCTGCGGTGTCAGACCGAGGCGGAACGCGTCGCCGACGTACCAGATGCGATCCGGACCCGCCTCGCCGATCTCGCGAATCACTTCGTCGCGGCTCGTGGTCTTCTCGTCGAGCCCGTCGACACCGACTTCGAGACCGCGCAGCGCCTTCTGGAACGATTCCTGGAACGTGCGGCCGATCGCCATCACTTCGCCGACCGACTTCATTTGCGTGGTCAGACGCGGATCGGCCTCGCGGAATTTTTCGAACGCGAAGCGCGGGATTTTCGTGACGACATAGTCGATCGTCGGCTCGAACGACGCCGGCGTCTGACCGCCGGTAATCTCGTTCTTCAGTTCGTCGAGCGTGTAGCCGACCGCGAGCTTCGCCGCGACCTTCGCGATCGGGAAGCCCGTTGCTTTCGATGCGAGCGCCGACGAACGCGATACGCGCGGGTTCATCTCGATGACGATCATGCGGCCGTCTTTCGGATTGATCGCGAACTGCACGTTCGAACCGCCCGTGTCGACGCCGATCTCGCGCAGCACCGCAAGCGACGCGTTGCGCAGGATCTGATATTCCTTGTCGGTGAGCGTTTGCGCCGGCGCGACCGTGATCGAATCGCCGGTATGGATGCCCATCGGATCGAGGTTCTCGATCGAGCAGACGATGATGCAGTTGTCCGCGCGGTCGCGGACCACTTCCATCTCGTACTCTTTCCAGCCGAGCAGCGACTCTTCGATCAGCAGCTCGCGCGTAGGCGACAGGTCGAGACCGCGCTTGCAGATTTCTTCGAACTCTTCGCGGTTGTACGCAATGCCGCCGCCCGAACCGCCGAGCGTGAACGACGGACGAATCACGACCGGGTAGCCGATACCGCCCGTTTCGACCGCGATCTGGGCCTGCACCTTCAGCGCTTCTTCCATCGAATGCGCGGTGCCCGACTTCGCCGAGCCGAGGCCGATCTTCGTCATCGCGTCCTTGAACTTCTGGCGGTCTTCGGCCTTGTCGATCGCTTCCGGCGACGCGCCGATCAACTCGACGTCGTACTTCGCGAGCACGCCATGGTGATGCAGGTCGAGCGCGCAATTGAGCGCGGTCTGGCCGCCCATGGTCGGCAGCACCGCGTCCGGGCGCTCCTTCGCGATGATGCGCTCGACCACTTCCCACGTGATCGGTTCGATATACGTCACGTCGGCCGTGTTCGGGTCGGTCATGATCGTCGCCGGGTTGCTGTTGACGAGAATGACCTTGTAGCCTTCTTCACGCAGCGCCTTGCAGGCCTGCGCGCCCGAGTAATCGAACTCGCACGCCTGGCCGATGATGATCGGCCCCGCGCCGATGATGAGGATGCTTTTGATGTCTGTCCGCTTGGGCATAACGCTCTCGCTAATCTCTAATGCTGTGTCGACTGGAGCGGGCGCTTTGCGCTTGCTCCGGTGCCATGCAGGGTTATTGCGGTTGTTTCCGTTGGCGCGCTGAAGTCGCGGGTGCGGTTACCGCCCCGCCACGCGCGCGCCAGAATTCTGTTCGCGTCCGGGAGATGCTTATGCCGCCGCGGTGTGACTGTTGGTGCTGCGGTGTTTGCAGGCATCCATCAGCGCGGTGAAGCGGTCGAACAGATAGCCGATATCGTGCGGACCAGGCGACGCTTCCGGGTGGCCCTGGAAGCAGAACGCGGGCTTGTCGGTGAGCGCGAAGCCTTGCAGCGTGCCGTCGAACAGCGATACGTGCGTCACTTTCGCATTCGCGGGCAAGGTTGCCGCATCGACAGCGAAGCCGTGGTTCTGCGACGTGATCACGACACGGCCGTCAGCGAGATCCTTCACCGGATGGTTCGCGCCGTGGTGGCCGGTTTTCATCTTCATGGTCTTCGCGCCGACCGCGAGGCCCATGATCTGATGGCCAAGGCAGATGCCGAAGGTCGGGATGCCGCGCGCGATGAATTCGCGTGTTGCCTCGATCGCGTAGTCGCACGGCTCCGGGTCGCCGGGGCCGTTCGACAGGAACACGCCGTCCGGGTTGAGCGCGAACGCGTCGGCCGCGGTGGCCTCGGCGGGCAGCACCGTCACATGGCAGCCGCGCTCCGCGAGCATGCGCAGGATGTTGTGCTTGACGCCGTAGTCGAACGCGACCACGCGATACTTCGGCGCATTCTGCATGCCGAAGCCGCTGCCGAGGCGCCACTCGGTCTGCTTCCACTCGTACTGGCTTTTCGTCGACACGACCTTCGCGAGGTCCATGCCCGCGAGGCCGGGGAACGATCGCGCGAGCTCGATTGCCTTCGCTTCGTCATCCGAGCCGGCGAGAATGGCGCCGTTCTGCGCGCCTTCGTCGCGCAGAATGCGCGTGAGCTTGCGCGTGTCGATACCGGCGATCGCGACGACGCCTTCGTCGCGCAGATAGTCGGACAGCGTGCGCTCCATGCGGAAGTTCGACGCGAGAACCGGCAGATCGCGGATGATCAGGCCGGCGGCATGGACTTTCGTGGCTTCTACGTCTTCTGCGTTGACGCCGACATTACCGATGTGCGGATACGTCAGCGTGACGATCTGTTGCGCGTAGCTCGGGTCGGTCAGGATTTCCTGATAGCCGGTGATCGCCGTGTTGAACACGACTTCACCGATCGTATGACCGGCGGCGCCGATCGAATAACCACGAAAGACCGTGCCGTCGGCAAGCGCGAGCAGAGCGGGAGAAAATGACGGCAACACGGGGGACTCCTTGGCGGAACACCCTGTTGCCGACCTGGTCATCCGCTCGTGCCGGTGCGCGCGCATGGTGCGACGCGCATCGGCCGATGCAGGCGTTAGCCCGCTCGCGTAGCGCGGCCAGCCAGCGATCCACAAGATTCGCATGCGTGAATCTGGGGCATCGTGACATCGGGCGCGGCGGCGGATGAACGGTTTAGAAGAGGTAGGCGCTAGGGTGCGGGTTGATAAGCTCAAACCTTGGAATTATAGCCCGAAAGCGCCCCTCCCTTCAAATCCGAGATAGCTCCGGCCGCATGCGAACCGGTTCATGGAACCGCCGGCCAAGGCCTACGAGTGGTGCTTCGCCAGCATTTGCGCGGCGTTCGGCAGCACCTGACTCGGCAATACGTACCAGATCGCTCCGGCGACCTGCAGGCCGAGCATGATCGCCCACGTGGTCAGATGGGCGATCGCCGGATAGTGCCCCGCAACGGCCTGCCAGTGCGACAGCACTGCGCCGACGCCAACCTGAAAGCCGAAGATCAGCAGAAAGATCACGAGGTTCATGGTTGTGTTCGCGCGGCCAATCATGTGCGCCTCGAAATACCGCGGCAGCAACGCGTAGCTCAGAATGCCCGTGCCGCCGAAGAATCCGTAGGCCGCCCATAGCAGCCCGGCCGGCAGCGGCGCGTTCATCATGATCAGCAATTGCGTGACGACGAACATGCCGCCGCCGATTCCGCAAAACGCATACAGCGACACGCCACGCCGCTCGAGACTGCGCGCGGCCGCGCCGAAGCCGACGCAGCCTGCCATCATCGCGAACCCGAGCACCGAGACGAGCGCCGCCGCCGGCCCCGGCTGGAAGCCGCTGACGTCGCGCAGCCACGCACCGACCCACAGCGACTGCATCGCGTAGAACACGCCTTGCGTGATCACGGGAAACGACGCGATTTTCCAGAACGCCGCGCTACGCAAGATATCGGCCGTGCCCTTGAACTGCCCCATCAGCGTCGTATGGCGCGGCGCGCTCGTCGTGTCGGGCGCGCAGCTCCACAGGATCAGGGCCACGACGACGGTCATGACGCCGAGGCCGACACAGACCGTGCGCCAGGTGGTGAACGTGAGGACCCATGTGAGCGGCGAACCGACCACCACGCCACCGAGACCGCCGACCGCCATCGTGAGCCCGTTGACGAGCGGCAGGCGCGCGGCCGGAAAATGTTGCGCAAGCGCCTTGAACGCAGCACCGAGACACACCGACACGCCGATACCGATCAGGAGACGCCCGATCATCATCGCGCCGATGCCATGCGCGGCGCCGAACACCCAGATGCCCGCGGCCGCGAACAGCAGCATGCCGGCGGTGGTGCGACGCGAACCAAAGTGATCGAGCAGCACGCCGGCCGGAATCTGTGCGCCTGCGAAACCGAGGAAGTAGAGGCTTGTCAGCAAGCCCAGGTCGGTGGCCGACAGCGCCATCTCGCGCGTGATGAGCGGCGCGAACCCAAGGTTGACGCCGCGAAACACGTAGGAAACGAAGTAGCCGGCGGAAAACAGCAGGAAAACGCGGAGTGGGGTCGACAACATCGGCGCTGGACTGGACGGACAATGGACAAAGACGGCCTGGCCGGGGCTCACGGGAGATCGGCCGGATCCAGAACAATAAATGATTTGTGAACAAGCCGCTTAAATGAAAACGCCGCCACGAAGAAGGTGGCGGCGCTGAATAAACGAGGCGTATCGGAGCGCACTGCATACGCTGCCCCCGCAGCGCATGTTTCGACATCCTCGGCATACCGCCTGTTCTGGTTACTTCTTGCCCTTCTTCGCGTTAGCCGCGGTCTTCTGGCGGCTAGGCGCCGCGGCTTTCGGCGACCTCGCGGCCGGTGCGTCAGCCGCCGTCGAAACCTTTTTCACGCCGCCCGTCTTGCCCGCATGCCCGGATGCCTTCACGACGCCCGACTTGCCGCGCGCCTTGTGGCTGCTTTTCTCAGCCTTCGATGGCTTGCGGTCGTCGGCGCTGTCGCCGCCGACGTGCGCGCTGATCTTCTGCACGCCGCCGCCGCGCACATCCGTCGCGAGCCGCTCCGGGCCCGGCTCGGTCGGCACGCGCCGGCCGACCGGCACGTGCAGCACGATCACCTGACCGGCTCGCACTTCATTGCGATGCGTGCGATTCCAGCCCTTCAGCTGACCGACCGATACGCCATAACGGCTCGCGAGCGACGACATCGACTGCGAACGGCGCACGCGGATCAGCATCTTGCGCGTATCGGGAACGTCCGGCTCCATCGCGAGCACTGCGCCTTCGGCGATGTCGGCGCTGATGTCCTCGTCATCGTCGTCGCCGCGCGGCACGACGATCGTCGAGCCCGGTTTCAGGCGCATGCCCGCCGGAATCTTGTTGACCTCCATCAGCGTGTCCGCGTCGACGCCGATTTTCTGCGCGATCGCCGCCGGGCGCGAACGCTCGGTCACCGTATAAGTGGTCCACGACGACAACGACCCGCTGTACGACTTCAGATTGCGCTCGAACGCGCTGGCGTTGTCGAATGGCAACAGAATCTGCGGCTGCGTGGCGCCGAGAATAACGGGCTTCTTGAACGACGGATTCAGCGAGCGGAATTCTTCCGGCGTCATGTTCGCCAGTTTCGCGGCGACGTCGACGTCGATATCGTGCGACGTGGTGACCGTGACGAAGTACGGGTGGTTCGGAATTTCCGGCAACGTGAGCCCGTAGACCTGCGGGTTCTCGATGATGTTCTTCACTGCCTGCAGCTTCGGCACGTAATTGCGCGTTTCCATCGGCATGCGCAGACTTTGATAGTCGGTCGGCAAGCCCGCCGCCTCGTTGCGCGCGATGGCACGCTGCACATTGCCCTCACCCCAGTTGTACGCGGCGAGCGCGAGGTACCAGTCGCCGAACATGTCGTGCAGCTTCGACAGATAGTCGAGCGCCGCGCTCGTCGATGCAAGCACGTCGCGCCGTTCGTCCTGCCACATGTTCTGCTTGAGGTTGTACGTGCGGCCCGTGCCCGGCACGAACTGCCACATGCCGGCCGCCTTCGCGACCGACAGCGCCTGCGGGTTGTACGCGGACTCGATGAACGGCAGCAGCGCGAGCTCGGTCGGCATGTGCCGCGCCTCGAGTTCTTCGACGATGTGATAGAGATACTTCTGCGAGCGCTCGGTCATCCGTTGCACGTAGTCCGGTCGCTGCACGTACCAGTTGACCTGCATGTCGACCAGATCGCTTTGCAGGTCGGGCATCTGGAAGCCGCGGCGAATGCGACTCCATAGATCGCTATCCGCGCTCGTCAACTGATTGACGGAACCCTGGTCGACGTTAATGGTTTCTTTGGCGGAAGCGGTCTTGCGAAGGGTATCGGCTACGGCTTGCTGGGTGGCGGGATTGGAGGCGGCGGCGGTGTTGGAACCGACGGTCGTTGGCCCCTGGCTCGCGCACGCGGCGAGCATCAGGACCAACAACGCGCTAAAGATAAATCTCATGAACGTCTCGGCTTCCCGAAAAGGCTGGAACTGCAACCTGAAACGGCTGGCTGGAATTGCTGGAAAAACACCGCCGACCGGAACGACCCACTGAACGCGAGTTAAGACGGCGGATTGGGACCGCAGAGTGAAATGCGGTTGGAATTTGCAGCCGATAGTACGAAAGAGCGCGGTTTCCGTCAATCAGAAATGTGTGAAAAAGCCCGCGAAATCTGAGGCTTGGCGGGCTTTTTGATGATTCAGATGAAGATTACCTTAGGCGCGCTTGGGTCAGAGGAACTTTTTAAAGCGCTTTATCGGAATCTGTTCTTCCATTCCCGCATGAGCGTAAACGCGGTAAGACGGTCGGGCACCGCTTCGTGGAGCGCGTCGGCGAGCGTCGCCTGAACGGCCGGTTCGCCCGCGCGCAGGAACGGATTGACCGCGCGTTCGTGCGCGATCGTAGTGGGCAGGGTCGGCACGTTGCGCGCGCGCCGCGCGGCCGCTTCGTCGCGCCACGCCTGCAATTCGGCATTGCCGGGCTCGCATGCGAGCGCAAAACGGATATTGGACAACGTGTACTCGTGCGCGCAATGCACCTCGGTCGCGCCGGGCAGCGCCGCGAGCGAATCGAGCGAATCGAGCATCTGCGCGGGCGTGCCTTCGAAAAGCCGGCCGCAACCGCAGGCGAACAGCGTATCGCCGCAGAAGACATGAGGCGTACCGCGCGGGTCCGCCGCCTGGAAATACGCAATGTGACCGCTCGTGTGGCCGGGCACATCGAGCACAGTGAATTCGAGCGCGGGTTCGGCGATGCTGACGCGCTCGCCGTGGGATAGTCTGTCGGTCAGATGCTCGATCGATTCGCCCGCAGGGCCGTACACGGGCAAGTCCCGGCCTTGCTCCTGGCCTTTCAGCAGATCGGCCACGCCGCCGACGTGGTCGCGATGATGGTGCGTGAGTAAAATAGCGCTCAACCGCCAGCCCCGTTTCGCGAGATAGGCCTGCACCGGGGCAGCTTCACCCGGGTCGACCGCCACCGCATTGCGGCCGTCGGAAACGAGCCAGATGTAGTTGTCTTCGAAGGCCGGGACGGGTACGTATTCAAGCGAATTCATAGGCGACGCATCTCTAACATGTCTGACCGATCGATTATAGACTGGCCCGCCTGGACGGATTCGCCGCCCGGCCGCTACGTGCTGCAGTGGGAGCAGGCGCAGCTCGACCGGGTCGTGTCGGACGTGTTCGGCTTTCACGCGCTGCAGCTCGGCCTGCCGCAACTCGACGCGCTGCGCGAAAACCGCATGCCGGGCCGCGGTCTCGTGCTCGATGCGGCGAGCGGCTCGAGCGCGCCGTACGTCCTGCCCGACGGCCAGGCGGGCGGCCTGCCGGGCCGCCACTCGCCGCCCTCGCGCAGCACCATATGGTGCGACCTGCTCGATCTGCCGTTCGAAGCGCAAAGCGTCGATCTGATCGTGATGCCGCACACGCTCGAATTCACGAGCGATCCGCACCGGCTGCTGCGCGAAGCCGAACGCGTGCTGATGCCGGAAGGCCGGCTGATCATTCTCGGCTTCAACTCGTTGTCGCTGTGGGGCGCGCGGCAGTCGGTCGGCAAGATGACGGGGCGTCCTTTCGTACCCGCCGCGCACGACCTGATCGCCTTCACGCGCCTCAAGGACTGGATCAAGCTGTTAGGCTTCGATCTTGATCGCGGGCGCTTCGGCTGCTATCGTCCGCCCCTCGTCAGCGACGTGTGGCTCAACCGCTACGCGTTCATGGAAGCCGCGGGCGACCGGTGGTGGCCGATTTTCGGCGCCGCATACATGGTGACGGCGATCAAGCGCGTGCGGGCCATGCGCCTCGTCGGCCCGGTCAAGGTCAAGAAACCCGTGCTCGCTGCCGGCCTCGCGCCCGCCGCCACGCCCAATACACGCAACCATACTCATGACGTCTGATCTGATCGAAATCTTCACCGACGGCGCCTGCAAGGGCAATCCGGGCCCCGGCGGCTGGGGCGCCATTCTGCGCTTCGGCGAGCACGAAAAGGAACTGTTCGGCGGCGAAGCGAATACGACGAACAACCGCATGGAGCTGATGGCCGTGATCGCCGCGCTCGAAGCCTTGAAGCGCCCGTGCAAGGCAATCGTGCATACCGACTCGCAATACGTGCAAAAAGGCATCAGCGAGTGGATTCACGGCTGGAAAAAGAAGAACTGGATGACCGCGGGCAAGACGCCCGTGAAGAACGTCGAACTCTGGCAACGGCTCGATGCGCTCGTCGCGCAGCATCAGATCGAATGGCGCTGGGTCAAGGGGCACGCGGGGCATCCGGAAAACGAACGCGCCGATGCGCTGGCCAATCGCGGCGTGGCCGCGCTTGCCGACCTCTGAAGAACCAACGCCTATTCCGACATGCGCCAGATCATCCTCGATACCGAAACGACGGGCCTCAATGCGAAGAGCGGCGACCGCATCATCGAAATCGGCTGCGTCGAACTGCTGAACCGGCGGCTCACCGGCAACAATCTGCACTTCTACGTCAATCCCGAGCGCGACAGCGATCCCGGTGCGCTTGCGGTGCACGGTCTCACGACCGAATTTTTGAGCGACAAGCCGAAGTTCGCGGAGGTGGCCGATGCGATCATCGACTTCGTCAAAGGCGCCGAACTGATCATTCACAACGCGCCGTTCGACATCGCGTTTCTCGATGCCGAGTTTTCGCTGCTCGGGCTGCCGGGCTTTTGCGACCATTGCGGTACCGCCATCATCGATACGCTCGTGCAGGCGAAGACGATGTTCCCCGGCAAGCGCAATTCGCTCGACGCGCTATGCGACCGCTTCGGCATCAGCAATGCGCACCGCACGCTGCACGGCGCACTGCTCGACTCGGAGTTGCTCGCGGAGGTCTACCTTGCGATGACGCGCGGCCAGGAAAGCCTCGTCATCGACATGATCGGCGATACGGCGGCGGCAGGCGCGGCGCTGGCGCCCGGTGTCGAGCTCGAGGCGCTCGAGTTGCCCGTGCTCGCGGCCACCGATGAAGAACTCGCCGCGCACGAAGCGGTACTGAACGATCTCGACAAGGCGCTCAAGGGTGTGAGCGTATGGCGCATCGAACCGACGCCGCCTGTGGACGCCGCCATCGAAGCGAATGCGGACGCGCAAAGCGCTTAAAAATTCCTTTACGGGGTCGTGAAGCTCTGACATAATGCACAGCTCTTCGGGTGGTTAGCTCAGCGGTAGAGCACTGCCTTCACACGGCAGGGGTCACTGGTTCGATCCCAGTACTACCCACCAGGATTCGCGGGAAACCGCGTAAAAAGTGAAAAAAGGCCCTCAGGCAGTTGCCGAGGGCCTTTTGCTTTCACGTTGCCGCTTTGTGCCTTGTTGCCGCTTCTGTCGCCGCCAGTGCGCCACGGCGCGCTCCGTCGTCCACTCAAACGCGCGGCGTCCTCAACTCGAACAGCTCCGCCGCCGTCCGCTCCGTGGGCGGCAACTCGCCGCGCCCGGAGCGCTCGAGCAGCTTCTCTTCCACTTCTCGCTCATCGACGAAATCTTCGACTTCACGCGCGACCACTTCGCGGCCCTCGAAACCTTCCACGCCTTCGATGCCTTCGATGCCTTCGACACGTTCAAGCCGCTCGCGACGCTCGCGCATCTCGAGCAGCCGCGCGAGCGCATTGGCGTCTTTCGACTCGTGCGTCGCACCGAACCAGTACGAGGTCACGAGACGCGCCTCGCTCATGAAGTACATCAGCACGCAGCCCGCGGTCGCGGCAATCGACGGATCGTGCAACGCATGATCCGCAAAGCCGAGCAGCACGAGAAACACGACGATGATCGTCGCGATCACCACGGCTGCCGTCAGCAATGGGCGCATGAAGAAGTACTTGCTGCGCAGCCGATCGTTGCTGCGCAGGTGCGCGGCGTACCGCATCAAGCCAAGGTTTTTCCAGAAGCCCGGCTGCCCGCCTCGCGCCGCATTGAACGCCGGTGCGGCGGCCGCGCCGCCTCCCGTACGCAACACATAAGCAACGAGCGCCGCGCGGCTTTGCGCTTCGGCAATGCGCAGTCTGTCGAGCACCGTGGAATCGGCCGCGATCGCAGCAGCTGCCGCGCCCGGATCGTCGATTGCGGTTCCGGTGATCGACGCGACGATCGCGTGCACCGGTCCCGCATTTGCATCAGGTGAACGGAGTGCCGAGCCGATCAACGGCGCGTGACGCGCAACCGTATCCGCGAGGTCGGACCATCTCATGTGAAAGCCTCCTTGAGATAGAACGAACGCCGTAACACCCACAGTGACATCCGCGGGAAGCTCGCCAGGCGTTCGCCATGGTCCACCACCGCATCGGCCTTAAGCGCCGGCCCGCGTACCGTATGCATCGTGTCGCTTGCCGGCTCGGAATGACGGGGACACTGCGGCGGTGTCGATAACCTACAGAACACCTCGCGATCCGGCGATATTCCTGCGCGTCACCGCCTGGACGAACCGTCCAATTGTCCGGCAACGCGTGCCCTCGCGTGCTCGATCACGCGTTGCAATCAAGCGCCTCATTCGTCGAAATCGGTCGACATCGTGACCTTCTCCCACGCCTTGATCTGGAATTCGACATCGGCGAACTTGCTTCGCACGAAGCCGAGCGCGTCGGTGCCCAGCAGCAGATGCGTCGGCGCATTCGGTGCATCGACGACCGCAAGAATCGCTTGCGCGGCCTTCGCCGGGTCGCCGATCTGATGACCGTCGCGCCGCATGCGACCCGCGCGCAGCGGCTCGAACATCTCGTCGTAGTCGGCAATCGTGCGCGCCGCGCGCACCATCGATTTGCTGGCCCAGCGCGTGCGAAAACTTCCGGGCTCGACCGCGGTTACGCGAATGCCGAACGGCCGCACCTCCTTGCACAGCGCCTCGGTGATTCCTTCGATCGCGAACTTGCTGCCGTGGTAAAAGCCGAGCCCCGGAAACGTCACGATGCCGCACATCGACGTGATATTAACGATATGCCCCTTACGCCGTTCGCGCATATACGGCAACACCGCCTGAGCGATCGCGACGGGCGCGATCACATGCACTTCCATCTGCTTGCGCAATTCGTCGACGGGCGATTCCTCGATCGTCCCTTCATAGCCGTAACCGGCGTTATTGACGAGCACGTCGATCGCGCCGACATTGCGCTCCACTTCGTCGACGAGCGGCGCAATCGCCGGTATATCGGTCACATCGAGCAGGCGGCCGAACGAGCAACCGGGCTTCAGTTCATCGAACGCGGCGCGCTGGCTCTCGTCGCGCAATGTGCCGACGACACGATGGCCGGCAGCAAGCGCGGCTTCGGACAAGGCGCGCCCGAAGCCCGAACTTACGCCGGTGATAAAAAACGTTCTCGCGGTATTCGTTCGAATCATGATGTCGAGGTCCCTGGAGGCGCCGACGCGCAGCCACGGCCGATGCCGTCGGGCGCGTCATGCCGGCGCGTGTTCAGCGTGCGGGCGCGAAGACATCCTTCTCTTTCTATCCGTCCCGCCGCGCACAGGCTCGATCGTGCCGCCTCGCCCTTTACGCGCCTTCTTCGCCCGCACGACATTTATCTGATTCGCCCGGTGCACTGACGTGCGAATGCGCAAGCTACCCGCGAGAACACACGCGTCTCGTACGCTGCGTTCAACGCAGTCGTCTGCAAAGAAGGGATGGCCCTTCTTCGCAACGATTTGCTCGCGGCGATGGGCCCGAAGCGGCCACGCCGGCCCGCCGTTGCCTTATCGCGCGCCGGCCGACGGGTTCGCCTCGAGCGTCAGCGTATGAACTGCCGCACCCGGCAGAAACGGCGCCACGTCGCCATGCACCCACGTTTCGTGACCGGCGATGAAATATGGCGACATCGGATTGCCCGACTCGCCGCCCGGCATTTCGAAAATGCCGTCCTCTTCGTGCCCCGGCGACACCGCAAAACGCTCCGAGGCACCGAACGCCGGCCCCTGCACGCGCGGCATATTGATGTCGCCCGGCAGCGGATCGCGCGGCGTGCTGAGCGACGCGCGCGCCCACGGCAGCCACGCCGGCAGCAGCCGCGCAAACGGATGCGCGATCGTCGAGCGATTGCGATCGCCCCAGCGCGCCTCTTCGAGTTTCGTGCCCGGCGGCAGCTGTGCAATCGAGCGATCGATGCGCTCGAGCATGAACGCGCGCCAGTCCGCGAAGCCGTCGGGTATCCAGGCGCGACGATCGGCCAGCATCTCCATCGTCGCCTCATAACGCGAGTTCGCCGCGCGATAACCGAGCTGGGGCGCGAGCGTGTTCATCTGCTTGTCGAGCGGGCCGAACCAGGCGTCGTACAGCGAGAAGTAGAACGCACGCACGAGCCGATAGCCGACCGCGCGCGTATCGGCGCGGCCGTCCCAGGTTTCGACGAGCCGCCGAAACTCCGCACGCTGCGGGTGACCCGAAATCGCGCGTGCGTCGAGCGCATCGAGCGCGACCCGGCGCCAGAACTCGATCCAGAACGCGCGGTCGTCGGTCTGTACCGACAGCATGTCGCGCTCGGTCGCATGCGGCAGCGCGAGCAGATCATCGCGGATCTGCGTCGCACGCGCGCCGAGATCGGTGCCGGCGTCGCCGATGTGAGCCAGTTCGGGAAGCGGCAGCAGCCGGTTGTTCGCGGTCCAGATGCGGCCCGTCGGCGGATCGATTCGCATCGGGTACGCGCTCGGCGGCAGATAGCCTTGCCAGCCGACGTAGGTCGCGGACGAGTACGGCAGGCTCAACGGCGCTGCGCCCGCATCAGCGGAAGACGCCGCCGCGCTCACGTCCGCATCGGAAAAGCGCGGCACGGGGCCGGCGAGTGTCCAGCCGATATGGCCTCGTGCGTCGGCGACCGTAAAGTTTTGCGTCGGCAGGCCGAAAGTCTGCGCCGTATGCAACGCATCGGCGACGGTCGTGATGTCTTCGAGACGCACGAGATTCGTATTGACTGCCTGCGGATCCTGCGCAACCCAACGCAGCGCATAGGCATGCGCGCCGACGACGAGTTGCGGCCCCCAGCGCGTCTGCACGACCGGCAGATCGACGCTCGCGCCGCCCTTTATGTCGAGACGCTCGTGAATGACCTGCGCCTTCTCCCATGCGCCGCCCGGCACGCGATAGCGCAGCGGGTCGGCCGGATCGCGCTGCAGTTCGATCAGATCGACGAAACGGCCGTAGCTGTTCGTAAACGCCCACGCGATATGACCATTGCTGCCCGCCACGATCAGCGGCGCGCCGGGCAGCGTGACGCCGGTAATACGGCGCGTGCCGCCGTCGGGCGCCGGATAGACGAGCGACATGCGATACCAGATATTCGGCAGCGACAGGCCAAGGTGCATATCGCCTGCGACGAGCGCACCGCCGTGCGCGCTATGCGCACCGTCGACGGCAAAGCCGTTGCTGCCGACCATCGAGTCGAACGCGCCCGCCGGACCGTGCGAGAAGCCCGGCACGCCGGCGAGGAGCCCGGTTATCTGCGGTTCGCTGTCGGAGGCGGATTGCACGGCGTGCAGCCACGGCGGCCTCGTGTCCGGCACGGATGGCAGCGCGGGCTGCGTCGGCTCTGCGGGCAAGGCGGGAGACGCGGGATTCGGCGCAGCCGGGTTTGCGCTATCGAGCGGCGCGTCCCAGTGGCTCGTCGCCGGCAACAGGAACGCAAGCAGATCGCCGCTCGCATGCTCGCGCAGCGCGGCGCGCGACAGCACGCGCGTCACCTGATCGTATTGAAGATCGAAGTACATCGCGTAGACGACGAGCAGCGTGTCCTCAGGGCGCCACGCCACGGGTTGCGCGCGCAACACCCAGTACTCGAACGGCCGCGCGCGCAGCGAGCGCAGTCCGTCGTTGACACCGGCCGCGTAGCGTTCGAGCAGTTGCCGGTCGGCGGCGGGCAACGCGGCAAGCGCCGCCTGCGCATGTTCGCGAAACCGCAATGGACGGTCGCGCCGGTCGATCGGCAACGCGGGCGGTCCGATCAGCGCACTCAATTCTCCGGCGGCCACCCGGCGCAGCAGGTCCATCTGAAAGAAACGGTCTTGCGCGTGGATAAAGCCCGTCGCGTACGCGACGTCGGCGCGTGTGCGCCCCTGTACCGTCGGCACGCCGAGCGCGTCGCGGCCGATCGTGACCGGCGCCGACAGCGGCGCATCATGCGTGCCGTCGAGTTGCGGCAGGCTCGCGCGCAGCATCAGCCAGCCGGCCAGCACGACAGCCGCCAGCAAGACGACGATGACGCACAACAGAACGAGCGGCCACGCGCGGCGCCGCCTCTGCGGGAAAAGACTCGAACGGGTCATTGCGGATCACGCGATCGTTGTTCAACGCTTGTTGCAGCGGCGGCCGGATCGGCCGGACGACGTGGACCATAGCATGACCATGTGAAGACGATACGCGAGCAAGGCAAGCGCGCGAACCGGTGCCGAAGCAGGTGCCGCCCGCCTCGTCCCCGCAGCGTGCCTGACCTTACGAAGCGTCGCGTTCGAGCGGCGCCGCCGCTGCAAACGGCCCGCCCTGAAAGCGTTGCGCCATATCGTCGAAATCCGCGTTCGGCGCGACCGCTTCGAACAGATGGGCGAACTGCTCCGAACTATCCTGCGGACGAAAACCGAGGAACGATGCCTTCGTGTTGTCGACCCACTTCGTGGGGTTATCGGATACGCCATAGACGATCGCGTGACCGACGCGATTCGCAAACAGCGAACAGCGGACCAGTTCGATGAAATCGCGGAAGCTCAGGAACGTGACCATCATGCGGCGGTTCTTCGGCGCGTCGAACGAGGAGCCGATGCGCAGACACACGGTCTCGATACCGAAGCGGTCGAAGTAATAGCGCGACAGCGCTTCGCCGAAACATTTGGTCACGCCGTACAGGCTATCCGGCCGTAGCGGCGCATCGACGTCGACGACCGACGTGACCGGATGAAAGCCCACGACATGGTTCGAGCTCGCATACACGACGCGCTTCACGCCGTGCTTCACGGCTGCCGCGTACAGGTTGTAGACGCCGCGGATGTTCGCTTCGAGCAGATCGTCGAACGGCGCATCGATCGAGATGCCGCCGAGATGAACGATCGCGTCGACGCCTTCGAGCAGCGCATCGACGGCCGCGCGATCGGCGAGATCGGCGCTCACCGCTTCTTCGTGACCGGCCGCCGCGCTGAGCGACGCGATGTCCGACACGCGCACGACGTCGGCCCATGCACCGAGCGCACCGCGCAGTTGCACGCCGAGATTGCCGGCCGCGCCAGTCAACAGAAGACGATGAAAGGGCTTGCGCGCGCTCGAGGTCCGCGCTTGTGGGTCGGTCATGGCGTGTTGTTCCAGATCTGATGTTGAAAAAAGCCCAAATCGAAACGGGCGACGGGTACGCGTAGCGTCGCGGCTCGTCGGAGCCATGGCGAGTCGCGTGGAACGCTTCGCGCTGCAGCCGCGAGTCGACTACCAGTCGTTGCCCGCCACGCCGACGCCGCGCGTCATGCCGGTCGCAGCGAACACCATCACGACGAGCAACGCGGTCTGCACCGAGCCGATCGCCGCGAACCGATGCACGCGGCCAAGCGGCGGCGGAACGCCATTTCTGAGCGCGATGCGCCAGCGGATCAGCGCGATCATCGGGACGATTTCGAGCAGCAGGATCAGCACGAGCGCGCCCATCTTCACCTGGAACAGCGGCTCCTGCAGATAGAACGACGCGCCTTTCTCGAAGCCGCCGAACGCACGCAACGAACCCGTGACGATCATCAGCAGCGCGGACAGGCCCCAGACGTTGTCGGCAAGAAACACGCTGGGCAGGCTGTGTTCCGACGTGCAGCGGCTAAGCGCCCGTGTGCGCGCAATGATCGCGGTCAGCGCAAGGCCATAGCCGAGCAGATGGAGCGTGGCCAGCAACCAGCGGATCAGTAAGGGCGTCTCCATACGGTGTCTCTATGCTTTCGGGTCTTTTCGCAGGTCTTTCACGCGGTTGTCGCGGTTGTCGCGGTTGTCGCATTTCTCGCTTTCTTGCGCAGCCGCGGCGATTGATCGACGGCCGCGCGTCGATCCCGCTTATCCGGCCTGCCGCAGACTCGCATCGAGCGCGCGCGCAGCAGCGCGATCGCCTTCCGAGACGAGCGGCACACGAAAAACCGTTTGACGGTTATGTCCGGCCGCCGCCGGCGAGTCCCACATCAATTCGATCTTCGGCCGGCGCAGCCAGCCCGCAAGACCAGCGCGCCGCGGCGGCATGGCGGGACCCGCACCGGCGGACGCCGGCGCGGCTGCGTAATCGCCGCCGGTCGCGGTGGCGGCCGTGGCCTGCGTCGGTGAAATGTCCGCGCCGGTCGACGCTGACGAGGCGGCAGCCGGTGCATCCGCGCCCGTGGAAGCCAAACCGGATTCGGCGCCTTGCGGCGATGGATCACTGCTCGCTGCAGGCGACGCGCCGTCTTCCGCCGTGTGCGCATCCGACGCAACGGCAGCATGCGGTTGCGCGGCATCGGGCGCGGCATTGCCCGATACGACGCTGCGCGACACCTCGCGCTGCGCGAACCCGGGACTTCCGCCGCCGGCCGTCGTCCCCGGCCAGCGCACCGAAAGCTCGCGCGCATCGTACTGTCCGACCTTGCGGCTTTCCATCCACACAATGGTGGTGCGTGTCAGGTTATCGATTGAAATCGCGTAGCGGCCTATCGCAAAGCGGCGTGCGCCGATGTTCGTGCGCCACAATGCGCGCGGCCGGCAGATCCACAGCACGGCCGCGTAGAGCGCCGGCGCGGCGAGCAGCCAGCCGTTGGTCGCCGCGACCGCATGAGCCGCGCGCCGCCAGCCCGATGTCCACGCGAATGCGCCGACCGACCAGACGGCAAACAGAAATCCGAGAAACGCAAAAAGCCGCAGCGCCTGCCGCAGCCATTGCGGCAGCGGATGGAACGGGCGCTCGGCGCGGGCGCGCGCGCCGGGCAGGAAGATCAGCAGAAACAGGAAGACAAGATTGATGCAGGCCCACGGCGACGAAGCCATCGCGGACAGCGCGGTCAGCACGTCCATATCGGACATCGAGAACAGCCATCGCGCGAGAATCACGAGACCGATCGCACGCAGCGCGAAGATCGTGCCGGCGCCCGGCGCGGCGTTCGCTCGCGTCTGTTTCGTTCTCGCCAAAGCCCTCTCCTCTTGTCTGTGCGGCAGTCCGCCGATTTTGCGGCACGGCCATTATAGGGATATTGGACGTCGCGCTCACCCCGCGCGCGTGCCGCGCGCTGTTTTCAATGCACGGCGCATCGGCAACACAACCGGGCGCAGTGATCGAGGCCGACCGTGGCGCGTGCCGCCCATGTTTGCATGCTGGTCCGAATTCCGCCCTGTTGCATGCCGCGTGCCGTCGCTGCAGCCAGATGCGACGACGCCCCGCGTGCAATGCACACGCGGGGCGTCGATGGGCCATGTCGGCGCGACCCGCCGCCGTCGGGGCAGCGGTGCGCGCCCGGTTCGCGCCTAGCTCGCGTTGACTTCGCGCAGCACCGTGCGGCGCTTCTGGCGCAGAAGTTCCTCGTACGTCGCCACGTAGTTGCGCGCCATGACCTGCGACGTGAAGCGCGCTTCAAAGGCCTTGCGCACCGCGGCGCGCGGAAGTTGCGACAAGCGCTTGATCGCGGCGACCGCGCTGATTTCGTCTTCGACGACGAAACCGGACACGCCGTTTTCGATCACTTCCGGCACCGAGCCGCGCTTGAACGCGATGACCGGCGTGCCGCAGGCCATCGCTTCGATCATGACCAGACCGAAGGGCTCCGGCCAGTCGATCGGGAACACCAGGGCATGCGCGTTGCCGAGGAATTCACGCTTTTCGGCTTCGCCGATTTCGCCGATGTACTCGACGTGCGGGAGCGCCATCAGCGGCTTGATCACTTCTTCGTAATAGGCGCGGTCGGCCTTGTCGATCTTGGCGGCCACCTTGAGCTTCATGCCAGCCTGGCCTGCGATGCGGATCGCGCGGTCAAGGCCCTTCTCCGGCGAGACGCGGCCGAGGAACGCGAGGTAGCCCGGCTCGACGTTGGGAATCGGCGTGAGCACATTCTCCGGCAGGCCGTGGTAGACCGTCTGCAGCCAGTTCGCCTGCTGCAGCGGCTGGCGCTGGTTGTCCGAAATCGACACGACCGGCACGTCGCTGAACGTGTTGAAGACCGGCTGCAGTTCGGGCAGATCGAGACGGCCGTGCATGGTCGTCAGGAACGGCACCGGCTGGCGCGCGAACAGCGAAAACGGGTAGTAGTCGATGTGGAAATGCAGCACGTCGAATTCGTCCGCGCGGCGGCGCACTTCTTCGAGCAGCAGCATGTGAGGAGCCATCACATCGCGAATCGTCGGATCGAGACGCAGCGCCTGCGGCCAGAACGCTTCGAGCTTCGCGGAGGTTTGCGAATCGCCGCTCGCGAACAGCGTCACGTCATGGCCCTGCTCGACCAGCGCTTCCGTCAGGTAGGACACGACCCGTTCCGTGCCGCCGTACAGCTTCGGCGGAACCGCCTCATGCAACGGAGCAATTTGAGCGATTCGCATGGTGGAGAAACTCCTCGTAAAAGATCAGGCTAAGTGATCAAGCTAAGTAACTGCAGTTTGTAAAAGCGACTCGCATGCTCGCCAAGGTTGCACTGCCGCGATTCACGCGGACGTGCATCTGCTTTCTTCGAGAAAATCCTGCGATGGATCGCCTGGTAGGGACGCCGGAACCAGCCATTGCCGCCCGCCGCCTCGCCGTAAACGCACAGCAAGCGCAACCGTTGACAAATGTCAGTCATCCTGGGCCGACCGAGCACGCATTATCGATGCCAGGCGCGCCGAACAGCACGTACATTTCAAAGACTTTACGTTGTTACAAAGGGGAAACACTTTGCAAACCCTTGTTTTCTAAGACAGTTCTACATTAAGAGCCTGTAGCTGCGCGTCCTCCCGGACGTGCGATTTCGATGCGGTTTCCGTCCCACTTTCGGACGCACTCGCAACTCCGGTCGCAACCCATCGCACGATCGGGCCTGCCACCCGAGCTGGACCCGGGTTCGACCGTTGCGCACCACCGTCATGAATCGCGGCAGGCGCCTGTGCAGGCCCCGTTTGTGCTTCGACGCTGCTTCGAAATGCTTTGGTTGCATGCCCGGTCAGAGGGCTTCCGCGGAGGTTGCGCCAGCGCGTATAACGCGCCGCATCACGACCCCCCGGCGGACGGCATTGAATGCAAACTGTAATTGTATCCCGAAAAGACCGTGATTCGCTCGCTCGCCTGCACCGGTAGTGGGTTTCGCGAACCGACGTTGTGCGCGTGACATCTCAAAATGAATCGCGTGTGACGTGTCCGGATTTCGTCTTTCCGAGGGCCTAATTCGCTTTTGCATGTTTACAATGCGGAACCTACGCTGTGTTACGAGGCTACCCGTGACCGATGACCTAACCCGACTTCAATCGACAGCACGCCCAATTGGAACATCTCACCATCGCCCAGCGTAATGCCCACAACGCAAAGCTCGCGAGCTATGCGGAGCGGCCGCTTGCGTTCCTGTTTCGCTTCATCCGCCGCCATCCGTTTGCACACTCGGTGGTGCTGGCAAGCGTGTTCGCCGCAGTCGGCTGCGCGCTTGCGTCGCAATACGCGATCAAACATCTGATCGACGTCCTGAGCCAGGGCCGCCACCATCCGGGCCCGCTGTGGGGCGCGTTCGCGATCCTCGTCGGCCTGATTGCCGCCGACAACCTGCTCTGGCGCGTCGGCGGCTGGTTCGCCGCCCACACGTTCGTGGTGGTCACCGGCGATCTGCGCCGCGACCTGTTTCAGTATCTGAGCGGTCACTCGCCAACCTATTACGCCGAGAAGCAGCCCGGCACGCTCGCGAGCCGCATCACCGCGACGTCCAACGCCGTGTACACCGCCGAAAACACCACCGCGTGGAACGTGCTGCCGCCGTGCATCGCGGTGATGGGCGCGATCGTCATGATCATCGCGGTGAATCCGCTGATGGCCGCCGCGCTGCTTACCTGTTCGGCCATTCTCGCCTTCGTGCTGTACAAGCTCGCCGGCCGCGGCTCGGCGCGTCACCAGGCGTTCGCCACGCGCGCTGCGGCCGTCGACGGCGAGCTCGTCGACGTGATCAGCAATATGTCGCTGGTGCGCGCGTTCGGCATGACCTTTCGCGAGCAGAAGCGCTTCGGCTCGACCGTCAAGGCCGAAATGGACGCACGGCGCAATAGCCTGCTCTATCTCGAGCGGCTGCGCCTGCTGCACGCGGTGATCACCGCGCTGCTGTCCGCGGGGCTGCTCGGCTGGGCGCTGTGGCTCTGGGACCAGGGCCGCGCGACCTCCGGCGACATCGTGCTCGTCAGTTCGCTCGGCTTCACGATCCTGCACGGCACGCGCGACCTCGCGGTGGCGCTCGTCGACGTCACGCAGCACGTGGCGCGTCTTGCCGAAGCGGTCAAGACGCTGCTCGAGCCGCACGGCATGCCGGACCACAACGATGCGGCCGAACTCGTGCCGCAAGGCGGCCGCGTCACGTTCGAGCAGGTCACGTTCGCCTATCCGAAGCGCCGGCCGATTCTCGATCACTTCGATCTGAACATCGAGCCGGGCCAGCGTGTCGGCCTGATCGGCAAGTCCGGCGCCGGCAAGTCGACCGTGCTCGCGCTGCTGCAGCGTTTCTACGAACCGCAGGGCGGCAAGATCAGGATCGACGGCCAGGATATCGGCGCAATTACGCAGGACAGCCTGCGCCATGCGATCGCGCTCGTGCCTCAGGATATTTCGCTGCTGCATCGGACGATTTACGAAAACATCGCGTACGGCCGGCCCGAGGCATCGCGCGAGGAAGTGCTAGCGGCGGCGCGCGACGCGCGCTGCACGGACTTCATCGAAGCCATGCCGGAAGGTTTCGACACGATCGTCGGCGACCGCGGCGTGAAGCTTTCCGGTGGTCAGCGTCAGCGCATCGCGATTGCGCGCGCGATTCTGAAAGACTCGCCGATCCTGCTGCTCGACGAAGCGACCTCGGCACTCGACAGCGCGTCGGAAGAAGCGATCCAGAAGGCACTGGACCGGCTGATGGTCGGCCGCACGGTGATCGCGATCGCGCACCGCCTGTCGACGCTGCACAACTTCGACCGGATCATCGTGATGAGCGCGGGCAAGGTCATCGACGACGGCAGCCCGGAAGAACTGCGCAATCGTCCAGGCCTCTATCGCGACCTGCTCGCGAAACAGTACGGCAAGACGACGACGCTGCATATCGGCGGCAGCAAGAAGGTCGACGAGCAGCACGTGGCCTGATCGCCGCGCGCGACCGAAAAAAAGCCGCTTCGAACCTGGTGTTCGAAGCGGCTTTTTCGTTTGGGGTCGCTTTGGGTCGCTTTGGGTCGCTTCGGGCCGCGTACGGCCACGCACCTCTTGCTCGCGCGCTCGCGGATCAGCCCGTCACGTCCGCGCGCTCGTCGTCGATTCGATGCGGCGTCTCGTCGCCATCCGTGAGATGCGAAAGAGCCGGCAATGGCTCGGCACGCTGCAAATCGCGCATGAAGTTGTCGCGCCACACCGACACATTGTTCTCGCGCAACTGCGTCATCATGTCCCGATGCCGCGCCTGCCGCTCGGCAAGCGGCATCGCCAGCGCCTCGGCGAGCGCATCGGCCATGTCGTCGATATCGACCGGGTTCACGATCAGCGCGCCGGTCAATTCCTGCGCCGCGCCCGCGAAGCGCGACAACACGAGCACGCCCGGACTTTCCGGATCCTGAGCGGACACATATTCCTTTGCGACGAGGTTCATGCCGTCGCGCAGCGGCGTCACATAGCCGACGTGCGCCGTGCGGAATAGCGCCGCGAGCACCGAACGCTCGTACTGCCGGTGGATATAGAGAATCGGCGTCCAGTCGAGCTCCGCGAAGCGGCCGTTGATGCGGCCCGACTCGCTTTCGAGCTGCAGCCGGATTTCCTGATACGCGTGCATGTCCGCGCGCGTCGGCGGCGCGATCTGCAGGAACGACACGTTGTTGCGCTGCGCGGGCGTCTGATCGAGCAGCCGCTCGAACGCGCGGAAGCGCTCGACGAGCCCTTTCGAATAATCGAGCCGGTCGACGCTCATGATCAGCTTGCGCTTGTGCAGCGTCGCTTTCATCGTGCGCACCGGCTTGCCGCGCTCGCCCGCTTTCGCGAGTTCGGCGATCTCGTCCGGATACACGCCGATCGGATACGCAGCCGCGCGCAACGTGCGACCGAACGCGTGTATCCGCAGCGGTTCGGCCGCGGCCGCGGGGCGCAAATCGATGCTGCCGCCCGCCTCGTTGACGATGTAATCGCAGAACGAACGCAAGTCGGGGGCGGTCTGGAACCCGAGCAGATCGAACGAGCACAGCGCCTCGACGAGCGCGCGATGCGGCGGCACGGCGAGCAGCACTTGAGAAGCGGGAAACGGAATATGCAGAAAGAAGCCGATGCGGTTCGTCACGCCCGCCGAGCGCAGCGCCTGAGCAAACGGAATCAGGTGATAGTCGTGCACCCAGATCACATCGTCGGCGCGCAACAGCGGCACGAGCTGTTGCGCGAGCCACGCGTTCACGCGGCAATAGCCTTCGAAATCGTGCCGGTCGTACTGCAGCAGATCGGCGCGGTAATGAAACGCGGGCCATAGCGTGGCGTTCGAAAAGCCGCGGTAATACTGATCGTAATCACGCCGCGCGAGGCCGATCGTCGCGAACGTCACGGGGCCGCGCTCTTCGAGCTTGATTTGCGGCTGCCCCGCGGCGAGCACGTCGCCGCTCCAGCCGAACCACATGCCGCCGGTTTCCTTCAGCGCGTCGTAGACGCCGACCGCGAGGCCGCCCGCCGCAGGACCGCCTTCGGAAATCGGCGCGACGCGGTTCGATACGATGATGAGACGGCTCATGACGCGCCACCGCGCGCCGCCGCCACGATTGCCGCGAGCCACTGGTGCAGCGCGCCGACCGAATCGAGGCGCGTGCGCGCGATCGTATCGCCGCCGCCGACCTTGATCGAAACGCCGCCCGTTTCGTTGACGACCGCGAAGCCCTTTTCGTCGGTCAGGTCGTCGCCGGCGAACACGGGCTTGCGGCCCGCGAACGGCGGCTCGTCGAGAAACGCGCGCAACGCGCGGCCCTTGTCGACGTCCTTCGGCTTGATCTCGTAGACCATCTTGCCCGGTTGCAGCACGTACGCGCCCGGATAATCGGCAACGAGCCGCGCGGTCGCCGCGCGCGCAACCGGCTCGCGGTCCGGCGCGTTGCGGTAGTGAAGCGCGAGCGATGCGCCCTTGATCTCGAGCAGCATGCCGGGATTGTCGTTGACCACACCAGCGAGCACCTGCTCCATGCGCAGTAACCGGTCGTCGTTGAAGCCGATGCGCTGCGTGTCGCCGTTCGCATCGCGCCGCTCGGCGCCGTGCAAACCGGCGATCGGCAGGTCCGGCAGGCTCAGGAAGCCGTCGATGCTGCCGATGCCGCGGCCCGACACGACCGCGACCGCGCCGTTGGTCAACGTGCGCAACTCGGTCAGCAGGGCCGGCACGTCGGGCGGCACGAGCACGCCGTCCGGCGTCGGCGCGAGTTCGACGAGCGTGCCGTCGAAGTCGAAGAAGAACGCGTATTCGGTGGGGGCGAAGGCTACGGGAGGTGCTTGCATCGATATGTCTTGCCTTTCAGCAGCTTTCGGCTGCTTTCAGCCGGAAAAGAACGCGCATCTTACCGCGCATCGGTCGATTTATCGAGACGCCTGGACTCGGCAAGACGCCGCCGCAATTTGTCCGATGCGTCGTAGGCGAACTATAAGCGGACACATGTGAATTTCGTTCAAAAACGGAACAATCCGGCTTCATGTGGCTTTCAGCTGCTGCGTCATATTGCCTCTCAGGCCGCGTCGGGCGGTCCGCGCGTGACGCGGCTTCGGAAAATGCGCTACAGTTTCTGCCTCCGCCGCAAACCGCATTGTTGCCGGATTGTCGTCGATTCCGTTTTGACGGAACTGTCGAACATGTTGGGCCGGCTCGCGTTTTTGCTGCGCTTTTGCTGCGCTTTTGCCGCGCTTTGCCGCGTTGTCGCCGCGTTTTCGCCGCCCTGCTTGCTGCGGTTCCGACGCCCGTCCTTCGCGTCCATCCTTCAATCGAGTCGGTGATAAAGCCTTTGTTCCCCGCATCTTCGTTCACACGTTTCATGTTCGCCCGCTTGTGCGCGTGGCGCACGGTGCGCAGGGTGCGCTCGTTGCGCGCATGGCGTATGCCCGCTCGCGGCCTCGCCATGCTGACGGTCGCGCTGTGCATGACAGGCGCGCTCACGGCCTGCTCGCACGACGACACGCCATGGCATCTGACCGACGTGACCGGCCATTTGCCCGACCTCCAGTTCTCGCTGACCGGCGACGACGGCAAGCCGGTCACCGGCGACTCGTTCAAAGGTCTGACGACGCTCGTCTACTTCGGTTACACGCATTGCCCCGACGTGTGCCCGGAAACCATGGCCCGTTTGATGCAAGTGCTCGGCAAGCTCGGCCCCGACGCGCAACAGGTGCGCATTCTGTTCGTGACCGTCGACCCGGCCCGCGATACGCCGCAAGCGCTGCACGACTATGTCGGTGCGTTCGATGCGCAGCATGCGCGCGGCCTGACCGGCAGCGATGCGCAGATCGAATCGCTCGCACAACGCTATCGCGTTGCGTATCAGATGGAAAAGCGCGACCCGAACGGCAATTACGAAGTCACGCATAGTTCGGCCGTCTATATTTTCGATGCACAAGGCCATGCGCGGCTGCTCGCCACGGATCAGGACACGCCTGATCAGATCGCGCAGGATCTGCGCCGTATCATCGAGGCGCGCTCGTGATGCATTGCGCCGCGTATCCTGTTCCTGTTCCTGTTCCCACGATGACCAACAAATATGAGACCACTGACCTCTTCGATGCATCGCTTTGACTTCGCGCCGAAGCTGACGCAAACCGTCGCACTGTCGCTCGCGCTGATGTTCGCCGCCGGCGCGCCTGCTTATGCGGCCGGCGCCGCGCAGTCGATCGCGGTGAAGAACGCGTGGGTCCGCTGGCTGCCGAACAACCTGCCCGCCGCCGGCTACGTGACACTCGCAAATAGTAGCGACAAGCCGATCGACCTCGTCGATATCTCGAGCGCCGACTATGGCAGCGCGATGCTGCATCAAACGGTGTCGAACGGCTCGACGCAGAAAATGGTGATGGTCGACAAGCTCACCGTGCCGCCGCACGGCGAAGCGCAAATCTCGCCGGGCGGATATCACGTGATGCTCGAAGATGCGAAGCACAAGATCGCGCCCGGCGACACCGTGCATCTGAAGCTGCATTTTTCGGACGGCGAGACCGTCGATACCGCGTTTTCCGTCAAATCGCCGGCGCAGACTAACTGACGGTTCGCGCCCGTAAGCACGTCGCGCGCGACGATCTTCATGCGTCGCGCGCCGCATCGGTGCTGTCAGGCCGAACGCATCCAGACGTGCGGGATGCCGTCTTCCTCGTGGACGTCCGAAATCGGCTCGAAACCATACGCGCCGTAGAACGCCTGCAAATGCGCCTGTGCATGCAGACGGATCGGCGTGCCCGGCCACTGCGCATCGATATGGCCCAACGTACGTTCAAGCATCGCCTTGCCCAGGCCGACGCCGCGAAAGTCGGCCGTGGTCAACACGCGGCCGATGCGGATATCCGCTTCTTCAGCGTCGGGCAATAGCACGCGCAAATAGCCGGCAAGCCTCGCGCCCGTTGCATCGGAACCGTACGCGAGCAGATGCCACGCGCCGCGATCGAGTCCGTCGATGTCGCCATACAGACAGTTCTGCTCCATGACGAAAACCGCGCTGCGCGCGGCGAGCATCTCGTAGACCTCGACGTTGGTCAGATCGTCGAAGGCTTTCCAGCGCCAGTCGAATGGCGGCGCCGGCTTTGTAGCGCGTTGTTGCGGATCGGACATGGTTGTCATCGAAAAGGCATGTGGCAAAGGGCTTGCGGAATCGGGGATTATGCCGTGGCGACGCCGCATTGTGATCGACCATCCGCCTGGGGTATGCGCAGGTATCGACGCGCGGTCTACCGGCGTTCGCCAAAGACATGACCACGCGCGCTCACATAACCGTAGAGCACGGCGACGAGCGCGACCACGGACAAGACTGCGGCACTCGCATGGCCGGTTTCCCAGCGCAATCGATAGGACGGCCAATCGAGCGGCAACGTCGCGGGCGTCCACGTTGCGACTGCGGCATTGACGGGCGCATTGAATATCCAGAAGACCCCGAGCATGCCCGCATAGGCACACGCGGCGAGCGCCGAAGCGCGTCTGTGCTCGCGTCGGGCCGATCTCGCACACGCGAGCGCAGTATTGATCAGCAGACCCATGATTTCAGTCGGCGCACCCACCAACGGTCCCCAGCCGCGATACAGATGCTGTTGCACCGCGAGCCATAGCGCTGCGTCGAGTGCGAACTTGTTCGGCATCTCGAGCGCGTGAGCGGCGGGCGCGAGCACCGCTAGCGCGGCAATCAGCAGGCTCAGATATCGCAGGAAGCGCATTTCGTTTCTTGTCGAATACGGTAACGCGAATGGCACGATGACAATCGTGCGCGAGACAGTCGTGCGGAACAAGGGGGTCGAACGAAGGCGGCCACGGTGGAAAAAGAAAAGCCCTGACCAGTTCATTCTGGATCAGGGCTTTGCTTTTCTGGAGGCGCGAACCGGAGTCGAACCGGTCTAAACGGCTTTGCAGGCCGCTGCATAACCGCTTTGCTATCGCGCCGTAAGCGGACTGCGGAACCTGGACACGTTAGTCAATTCGCACATGCATGATGCACATGCAACGGTCCGCAGATGATGTGATTGGCCCACCGGCCTGCAGAACAACTGCTCTGAACAAAAAAGCACCAAACAAAAAGGGAAGCTTCGCTTCCCCAGCTTGCTTCCCTTTATTGCTGGAGCGGGAGACGAGTCTCGAACTCGCGACCTCAACCTTGGCAAGGTTGCGCTCTACCAACTGAGCTACTCCCGCGCGATCCTGCAAAACCGCTCAAACGAGCACCTTTGCAGTGTGTTGCTTTTGCACTGCTGCTTTAACACCTGAAGCGCCGCACGATTTCTGCCTTCGGAACGCCGCTTCGAATTCTGGAGCGGGAGACGAGTCTCGAACTCGCGACCTCAACCTTGGCAAGGTTGCGCTCTACCAACTGAGCTACTCCCGCATTGCATCTGCTGCTTTTTGCTTCCTGCTTTTGCTTCTCTTCCAGCGCATCGAAATTCAGAACCGCCTGCACCGGAGAGACGAGATTATGTATAAAGCACTGAAACGTGTCAACCCTTTTTGCGGCGCGCCTGCGGCGAGCCTTACCGTGTCCGGAAACGGCTCATTCAGATTGCGTCGGACCGCTCGCAAAGGTACGCGCAAAGTCACGGACGAGACCGCACCTCAGACCGCGCCGCCGCGCTCGCGAATCTGCGGCCACGCGAGCTTCATGTAATAAAGCATCGACCAGATCGTGAGCACCGCGGCGAGATAAATGAGCCATACGCCCCACACGCGCGTGTCGAGCACGAATCCGCCTGGAAACGGCACGGGTGCGTAAAGCAGCAGCATCGGAATCGCGACCATCTGGCACGCGGTCTTGAACTTGCCGAGCGAATTCACCGCGACGCTCTTCGATGCGCCGATCTGCGCCATCCACTCGCGCAGTGCCGAAATCGCGATTTCGCGGCCGACGATGACGAGCGCGATCGCCGCGTCGAGCCGCGCGAGCTGGACGAGCACAAGCAGCGCCGCGGTGACCATCAGTTTGTCGGCGACGGGATCCAGAAACGCGCCGAATGCCGAGGTCTGGTTCCATTTGCGCGCGAGATAGCCGTCGAACCAGTCGGTCAGCGCCGCCAGAATGAAAATGACCATTGCCGCCAGATTGCGGTGCTCGGCACTCATCATGGTGTTAGGCAGGTAAAACACGCCCACGACAAGTGGAATGAGCACGATCCGCAGCCACGTCAGAAAGATCGGGAAATTGAACGGCATGGGCAGCGACAGGCTTTTGAAAAATGGAGTTGCAATTGTGCCGTCTCAATGAGACAGCTACAAGCCAACAAACATCAGGCGACGCGAAGTCCGGCGCACGCTAGCGCGCGCCGGCAGGCTCAATGCAGTTGCCGGTAAATCTGCTCGGCGAGCGCGCGCGAAATGCCTTCGACGCTCGCCAGGTCCTCGACGCTCGCCGCAACGACGCCGCGCAAGCCGCCAAAGCGCGCGAGCAGGCGCTGACGGCGTTTTGCGCCGACGCCTTCGAGTTCTTCGAGCCGCGACGTCTGCCGTGTTTTCGCGCGTTTCGCGCGCATGCCGGTGATCGCGAAGCGGTGCGCCTCGTCGCGGATCTGCGCGACGAGCATCAGCGCCGCGCTTTCCTTGCCGAGCTCGAGCGCCGTGCGGCCATCGGCGAATACGAGCGTTTCGAGACCAACCTTGCGCCCCTCGCCTTTCGCCACGCCGACCAGCATGCCGAGATCGAGCCCCAGTTCGTTGAACACCTGGCGCGCGATTTCGACCTGCCCCTTGCCGCCGTCGATCAGCACGATATTCGGCAACGTGCCGCCCGCGGCGACGGGCTCGGCCGCATCGGGCGTGACGAGCGGGTCCGCAGCCGCTTCGGTTTGCAGGGTCACGGCTTCGTCGGCGGCATTCGCCGCGGCCTGCGCGACCATCTTCTCGTACCGGCGCGTCAGCACCTGGCGCATCGCCGCGTAGTCGTCGCCGGGCGTGATGCCGGCGATGTTGTAGCGCCGGTATTCGGACGACTGCATCTTGTGATGGTGATAAACGACGCATGACGCCTGCGTCGCCTCGCCCATCGTATGGCTGATGTCGAAGCATTCAATACGCAGCTTCGCGAGGTCTTCGAATTCGAGGCTCAGCGTGTCCGCCAATGCGCGCGTGCGCGCCTGCTGCGAGCCTTGTTCGGACAACAGCCGCGCGAGCGCGAGGCGCGCGTTCTGCTCGGCCATCGCGAGCCACGCGCGCTTCTGGCCTTGCGGCTGGCGCAGCACGGCGACCTTGTGGCCGGCCTGTTCGATGAGCAGATCGACGAGCTCGCGGTTCGCGGGTGCGTGGCTCACGACGAGCACCGGCGGGATGCGGTTGCCGAGATAATGCTGCGCGATGAAGGCTTCGAGCACTTCGGATTCGATACCCGGCATGCGCGAGCGGGCGCGCGTCGTCGATGCCGATGTGCCGGCGGCGGCTGCGGCTGCGGTGACGGGCATGATGTCGTCGTCTGTCTCGTCTGTCTCGTTCGTCTCGTTCGCATCGCTCGCCGCGGCTTCGTCCGCAGCATCCGTGTCGACGGCACCGATCGCGTTTGCTTCGTCCTGCGACCCATCTTCGTCCGATTCTGCCGATCGAAGCGCTTCGAGCACGTCGAGCGCGTCGAGTGCGTCGCCGCCGGCTTCGGCAGCGGCGAGGTCCGCCGTCATGGTCAATGCCGCGACATCGTCCGCATCGTCGTCGCCGAGCCCGCCTTCATCGACCGCCAGCGCACTCTCGACGTGCGCCGGGAAATATGCCTTGTCGCCAAGATGCCGGCCGCCGCGCACCATCGCGAGGTTGACGCAGACGCGTCCGCCGAGCGCCACGACCGCGAGGATGTCGACGTCGTTGTCGCCACCGACCTCGATCGCCTGCTGATGCAACACCGTCGATAGCGAGCTCATCTGGTTACGCACCGCGGCGGCCTGTTCGAACTTCAGTTCGGCTGCGAACGCATGCATCTTCTGCTCGAGCTCGCTCATCACTTCCGACTGGCGGCCAAGCAGAAAGCGCGACGCGTTCGATACGTCGCGCGCATAGTCCTCCTCGCCGATCGCCCCGACGCACGGCGCCGTGCAGCGGCCGATCTGATGCAGAAGGCACGGCCGCGTGCGATTGTTGAACACGGAGTCTTCGCAGGTGCGCAACTGGAACACGCGCTGCAGGATCTGGATGCTCTCGCGCACGGCCCATGCGCTCGGGAACGGTCCGAAGTACTGATTCTTCTTGTCCACCGCGCCACGGTAGTACGCCATGCGCGGAAACCGATGGCCAGTCAGCTTCAGATACGGATACGACTTGTCGTCGCGGAACAGAATGTTGTAGCGCGGCGCAAGCGCCTTGATCAGATTGTTCTCGAGCAGCAACGCTTCGGCTTCGGAGCGCGTCGCCGTCGTCTCGATGCGCGCGATGCGCGTGACCATCATCGCGATGCGCGGCGACAGCAGCGTCTTCGTGAAATAGCTCGACACGCGCTTTTTCAGGTCGCGCGCCTTGCCGACGTACAGCACGGCGCCGCTCGCATCGTAATAGCGATACACGCCCGGCAGATGCGGCAATTGCGCGAGCACTTTTTTCGGCTCGAAGTCTTCTGGAGTGGCGGAAGCGTCGGAATGGGCCATGCAGGATCGGACTGTATGCCGCGCGCGGGCGGTAATTGGACTTAGAATCGCCAGTTTAGAACATTCCGATCCTGTCGCGCCCGCGCGGTTCACGGGCCCCCGCCGCCATGTCCGCCGCCGCTTCCGCTTCCCATCCCGCTTCCCATCCCGCTTCGCATCCGGCTTCGCATCCCGCCGTCCGCCGCGCTTCGCGAACGCCGCACGGTTCGGGCACGCAACAACCGCCGCCATCGTCCGCGCACGCCGGCACGCAACCGGCGCCGGCCGGCGCGCGAAACGCGACGCTCGCCTGCGATATCTTTTGCGCGGTCATCGACAACTTCGGCGATATCGGCGTCTGCTGGCGCCTCGCGCGCCAGCTCGCGGCCGAACACGGCTGGCAGGTACGCGTGTTCGTCGACGATCTGCGCGCGTTCCACGCGCTGTGCCCGGCCGTCGAGACGGAGCGTGCGCGCCAGACCGTGCAGGGCATCGTCGTCGAACACTGGCACGAGCCCGCGCATGCGGGCGATACGCTCGAAGTGGCCGATGTCGTGATCGAGGCGTTCGCGTGCGAACTGCCGCCGGTCTATGTCGCGGCGATGGCGCGCCGCGCGAGCGCACCGGTATGGATCAACCTCGAATATCTGAGCGCCGAAGATTGGGTCGCCGATTTCCATCTGCGGCCATCGCCGCATCCGCGTTACCCGCTCGTGAAGACGTTTTTCTTTCCGGGCCTCGCGCCCGGCACCGGCGGCGTGCTCAAGGAACGCGATCTCGACGCGCAACGCGCCGCATTCGAAGCGTCCGCAACGACGCGCGCTCAATGGTGGCGCGAGACGGCCGGCATCCCGCCGCCTGCCGCCGGCGCGACCGTGATTTCGCTTTTCGCCTATGAAAATCCGGCCGTCGACGCGCTGCTCGAACAATGGCGCGACGCGCGCGCGCCGGTCGTGCTGCTCGTGCCCAAAGGCCGCATTTCGGGCGCGCTTGCGCGCTTCTTCGGCTTGCCGTCGTTCGCGGCGGGCACCCACGCGACGCGTGGCAGCCTCACCGCGCATGCGCTCGCGTTCACCGAGCAGCCCGGCTATGACCGTCTGTTGTGGGCAAGCGATCTGAATTTTGTGCGCGGCGAAGACTCATTCGTGCGTGCCCAGTGGGCCGCACGCCCTTTCGTCTGGCATATCTATCCTCAAGCGGACGACGCGCATCTGCCCAAGCTCGACGCCGCGCTCGCGCACTACGTGGGCTCGGCGCCGCGCTGCGCGCCCGACGAGCAGCCCCCTGCGCTGCCGGCCGCCGCGCGCGATGCGTTGACGCGCTTCTGGCACGCGTGGAACGGCGTCGGCGCGGCCGACTGGGCCACGCTGTGGGCCGATTTCGCGCATCACCTGCCGGCGCTGACGGCACGCGCCGAACAATGGGCGCGCGAACTCGCGCGCGCCGGTGATCTCGCCGGAAATCTGGCGGAATACGCAAAATCTCAGTTAAAATAAACGGTTAGCCAACGGCCCCCGCCGGCTTTAGCTGTTTTTGCCGGTTTTTCCCGGTTTTTGCCTGATAAAGCCCGGCTTGAATCCGTATCGATCTGTATTAACCCGCATATTGAACCAGCGCATTAACCAAAGGCAGGCCGAACCGAGGCTGACCGAACCACGGCATGCCGCTGGGCAAGCAACGTGAAGCACAATATTTCGTACAGGACAGTTTTATGAAGATTGCTCAAGAACTCCGCACCGGCAACGTCGTGATGATCGGCAACGACGCAATGGTCGTGCAGAAGGCCGAATACAACAAGTCGGGCCGCAATGCCGCCGTCGTCAAGATGAAGTTCAAGAACCTGCTGACGGGCGCGGGCATGGAAACGGTCTACAAGGCCGACGACAAATTCGACGTCGTCGTGCTCGACCGCAAGGAAGTCACCTATTCGTATTTCGCCGACCCGATGTACGTGTTCATGGACGCCGATTACAACCAGTACGAAGTCGAAGCGGAAATGATGGGCGACGCGCTGAACTACCTCCAGGACGGCATGGCGTGCGAAGTCGTTTTCTACAACGACAAGGCGATTTCCGTCGAACTGCCGACCACGCTGGTCCGCGAAATCGTCTACACGGAGCCGGCGGTCAAGGGTGACACGTCGTCGGGCAAGGTGCTGAAGAATGCCAAGCTGAACACCGGATTCGAACTGCAGGTGCCGCTCTTCTGCAATATCGGCGACAAGATCGAAATCGATACGCGCACGCACGAGTATCGCAGCCGCGCGTAAGTAAAGCGCAGGCTTCCTGAGAGCGACGCTGCGCGTCGTTCTCTCTCGCGAAAGCGCCCTTTTTGGGCGCTTTTTCTTTTTTCCACGACCGTGTATGGTGGTGGAAATCTTTACCGGAAATTGATGCAAATTTGCACAGCTGACCGGGCCGTCCAAACGTCGAGCCATTGATTCTGCAGCATATTGTCGGTCTGGCACGTCCTCTGCTTAGGTACGAGCCAACCGCCCGGATTTCAGGGCGGTTCATTGAACACAAGGGAGGTCTCAATGAACAATGACATCGCTGAAGGCAAGTGGAAGCAGATCATGGGTAAGGCGAAGACGGCCTGGGGTGAACTGACCGACGACGAACTGACGAAGGCCGAGGGCCGCGCAGACAAGCTGGCCGGTCTGATCCAGGAACGTTACGGCAAAACCCGCGACGAGGCGGAACTCGAAGTGCGCCGCTTCTTCGATGCTAATCGCGAGCTGTAGTCGTCGAGTCAGTCGGCGAATCGTAGTCGAGTCAGATGCCGTTTCATGCAGTAATCCGTGCGCGTAGCAGTAGGCGCACGTGGCCGCCGGAAAAAAAGCAGCGAGTCGTGCGCCCGACCGGAACGCAAGTCGGTTCATGTCCGGACGCCGCCCCGGCTGCGCGGCCAGATCCGCGCCGCGTCCGGCACGCACGGTCGGCGCATATGGCGCTCGGGCTGGACCTGTCGACGGACCGCCAGCGCAGCGAGACAAACGAGCCATACAGAACAGGGTTCATGAGCGTTACCGGAGGCAACAGGACCAGAACAGATAAGCGTCGAGACGCCGCGTCCGAAATTCGACTGACAGCACCAGCCCGATACCGTGCCCCGCATGCGTCCGGATATCCGGCGCGGCGGGTTTCCGTCCCTTTGAAAAATTGCGCTCGTTATGCCACATGCCCTGATTGTCGAAGACGATCCCAATAGCCTGTCCGGCCTCTCGGCGATCCTGGCCGCCGATGGCTTTTCGGTCGACACCGCTATCACGCTCGCTGAAGCCCGTGCCGCGCTGACGCGCTTTATCCCGGACGTCGTGCTCGTGGACCTGAATCTGCCCGACGGCAGCGGCCTCGATCTGCTGCAGCACCTGCCGGCGCAGCCGCCAGGCGGCGCGTTGCCCGTCATCGTGATGACCGGCAACGCGACGGTCGAGAGCGCGATCGAGGGATTGCGGCACGGCATCTGGGACTACCTGCTGAAGCCCGTCAACATTCCGCGACTGCGCAGCCTGCTGGCGCGCATCCCGCGGCCGTACGAGCTGACCGAGGAAGTGCGGACGCTGCGCGCAAAACTACGCCATATGGGTCGCTTCGGCCCGATGATCGGCCGCAGCGGCGCGATCCAGCATATCTATGACACGATCGAGCACGTCGCGCCAACCGAGGCCGCGGTGCTGATCTCCGGCGAAGCAGGCACCGGCAAGGAAGTCGCCGCGCGCACGCTGCACGAAATGAGCCGGCGTCGCAAAGGACCGTTTATCGTGTTCGACTGCCGCGCGGCGGCAGCCGTCGGTGGCGGACGGCCGCTCGACAGCCTGCTGTTCGGCCACGAGCGCGGCGCGTTCAGCGGTGCCGAACAGCGCGAGCCGGGCCTGTTCGAACAGGCGAGCGGCGGCACGCTGTTTATCGACGAAATCGCGCTGCTGCCGCGTGCGCAGCAGGAAGCGCTGCTGCGCGCGCTCGACTCGCAGACCTTTATGCGCGTCGGCGGCACGAACCAGGTCGTGACCGATTTCCGCCTGATCGCGTCGACGCGCAAGAATCCGCGTGCCGCAGTGTCGGACGGCTCGCTGCACGAAGACCTCGGCCTGCGTCTCGAAGCGGCCGCACTGTCGCTGCCGCCGCTGCGCGAGCGCGGCGACGACCCGGCGCTCTTTGCCGAGGCGGTCGTCGACGAGTTGAATCGCGAAGCAAATGCACGCGGCGTCGCCGATGCGACGAAGCTCATTTCGCCCAATTTCCTGCGCGAGTGTCTCGCGTATGAATGGCCGGGCAATGTGCGCGAGTTGCAGGAGCGTGTGCGGCGCGCGTATCAGGCATCGGGCGATGTGATCGAAACGCTGCGCGCCGACGAAACGCACGGCATCGGCGGGCGCGATCTGAACGGCGGCCGCGTGCAGGTGACGGTCGGCACGCCGCTCGCCGATGTCGAAGAAATGCTGATTCGCGCGACGCTCGACGCGGTCGGCGGCACGCGCCATCGCGCAGCATCGCTGCTCGGGATCAGTCCGAAGACGCTGTACAACAAGCTGCAGCGCATGCGGTTGAACTGACCGGGGGCGGGGCTGACGGGGGTTGCACACGCAGTGGGCAAGACGAAGAAAGGCGCAAGCGGTCGAGCTTGCGCCTTTCCTTTTGTTCGGCCCGGCTTAGCCGTTCAGCGGGCCTTCGTGCCGTGTTTCATGCAATCTTAAATGCGGTGTTCACGCAAACGCGTCCTGTAACAGCGCCTGCGCGCGCTGATACTCCGGTTCCTCGACGAGCCTGTCCCACGTCGGCGCCTTGCCGCGCGGCCGCATGCGCCTGATACGCCGGCGCGATGCCTTCGATTGTTTGACGTGCAGCGCGTCGAGCACCTTTCCGGCTTCTTCGGGCTGATTGCAGATCAGCACCATGTCGCAGCCTGCTTCGAGCGCGGCGCTCGCGGCCTCGGTCAGCGTGCCGCCCTGGCGCGCGGCCTCCATCGACAGATCGTCGCTGAAGATCGCACCCGTGAAGCCGAGCGCGCCACGCAGGATGTCCTGCAGCCAGACGCGCGAAAAACCGGCCGGCTTCGAATCGACGAGCGGATAGATCACATGCGCGGGAATCACCGACGCGAGCGACATGCCAAGCCAGTCGTAGGGCGCGACGTCTTCGGCCAGAATCTCGTCGAGCTTGCGTTCGTCGACGGGCACCGCGACGTGCGAATCCGCCTGCGCAAAGCCATGCCCCGGGAAATGCTTGCCGCAGTTCGCCATGCCGGCAAGCGCGAGCCCGTGGTTGAGGCTCTTCGCGAGCATCGTCACGACGCGCGGGTCGCGATGAAACGCGCGGTCGCCGATGACCTGCGATTGCCCGTAGTTCAGGTCGAGCACCGGCGTGAAACTCATATCGATGCCGCACGCGCGCAGTTCGGCCGCGAGGATATAGCCGACCGCGGTCGCGACCTTCGTCGCGTGCAGCACGTCGTCGTCCCACAGCGCGCCGAGCTTGCCCATCGACGGCAGCACCGTGAAGCCGTCGGTGCGAAAGCGCTGTACGCGGCCGCCCTCGTGATCGACGGCGATCAACAGGTCGTCGCGTACGTCGCGGATCGCATCGGTCAGCGCGACGAGCTGCGTGCGGCTTTCGAAGTGCCGCGCAAACAGGATCACGCCACCGGTCATCGGATGCGCGAGACGGCGCCTGTCGGCCGCGTTGAGCGTCTTGCCGACGACGTCGAGCATGACCGGTCCAGCAGAGGTTTTCTTCATTGGGCGGAAACGGAAGGAACGGAGAGAACAGAACAAACAGAAGAAACAGACAAACGATGCAACGGCCGCGCGCTCGCCGGACTGCGCACCGCGGCGAACGCCGGGCTACGCACCCGTCTGCGCACCGGACTCGGCGCCGGACTGTGCGCCGGTCTCCGCGATCACGAACGACACCGCATAGTCGCGTTCGTCGGACAGCGTCACGCGTGCGGTAATGCCGCGCTCGGCGAGCCACTCGGCAAGTTCGCCCGAGGCGACGATATACGGCCTGCCGCCCGCTTCGTTGAGCGTTTGCAGCGCGCGCCATGTCATCGGCCAATGCATGCCGAGCCCGATCGCCTTCGAAAACGCTTCCTTCACCGAGAAGCGCGTGGCGAGAAACGCGAGACCGCGCACCGCGGACCGCGCGTTGCGCGCGTGATAGACGCGCAGCTCGTCGGGGCCGAGCACTTTTTCCGCGAACCGGCCTCCCGTGCGCTCCATCACGGCCGCCACGCGGCTCACCTGCACGACGTCGGTACCGATGCCATAGATCGCCATGAAGCCGCCCGCGTTTCGCTCAGGCCCGTGCAGCAAGACGCGCGGCGACCATGATCGCCTTCATCTCGCGCACCGCGTTATCCCAGCCGGCGAAGATTGCGTGCGCAACGATCGCGTGGCCGATGTTCAGTTCGACGATCCCTTCGATCGCCGCGATCGGCTGCACGTTCGTGTAGTGCAGGCCGTGCCCCGCGTTGACCTTGAGCCCGAGCGAGCGGCCCAGTTCGACGCCTTGCACGACGCGCTCGTATTCGCGCCGTTGCGCGGCTTCGTCGTGCGCTTCGGCATAAGCGCCGGTATGCAGTTCGATGACGGGCGCGCCGGCTTCGTGAGCGGCGCGAATCTGCGCGTCGTCGGCGTCGATGAAGAGCGAGACGCGCGAGCCGGCGTCGGCCAGCTGCCCGCACGCATCGCGCACCGCATCGAAGCGGCCGGCGACGTCGAGACCGCCTTCGGTAGTCAGTTCGGCGCGTTTTTCCGGCACGAGGCAGACATCGTGCGGCCGCACGTCGCACGCGATATCGAGCATCTCCTGCGTGACCGCGCATTCGAGGTTCATCCGCGTGTTCAGCCGCGCACGCAATGCGCGCACGTCGGCGTCGACGATGTGCCGGCGGTCCTCGCGCAGATGCAGCGTGATCGCGTCGGCGCCCGCCTCTTCGGCCGTCAGGGCCGCGCGGATCGGATCGGGGTAGGAAGTGCCGCGCACATTGCGCAGCGTGGCAACGTGGTCGATGTTGACGCCCAGGTCGATCACGTTCGGCGACGTGAGAAAGAAGCTCATAGGTTCTGCAGGTCGATCAGGATCTGGCGCGTCGCGAGCGGCGTGCCGCCAAGGTAAGTGTTGAGCAGGAAGCGCATCAGCGTCTTGCTTTGCGCAACCGTCTGCGCACGATGGTAATCGTCCTGCTCCATATCGAGCAAGGTCTGACCCGATACCACGGGCCATTGCGCGGGCAGATCGTCGGATGCGTCACGCACGCCGCGTTCCGGATCGAACACGTAGTGGCCGCCCGGCACGACCGGCCGGCGCGCGGCGGTGCGATCGAGCGACATCGCGTATCCGGTCTCGCGCAGCAGCACGCGCTCGAACGAACGCAGCACCTGCACGGGCGGCTCGTCGTGCGCGAGGCGCGTGAGTGTCACCACATAGTGGTGAAACAGCTGCGGATGCGGATCTTCGCGCGCACAGAACTTGACGAGCAGTTCGTTCGCGTAGAAACCGCACAGCAGCGCGTCGCCGGCCAGCGGCAGCATGCCGCCGACCCACTCGGCGCCCGTCAGCGTGCGCATCTCGGACTTGCCGGTCCATGCGAGCGAGAGCGGCTGGAAGGTCTGCAGCACGCCGCGCAGGGCCGAATGCGGGCGCTTGGCGCCTTTCGCGATCAAGGCGAGGCGACCGTGGTCGCGCGACAGCACATCGAGAATCAGGCTGGTTTCGCGATACGGATAGCTGTGCAGAACGAAGGCCGGCTGTTCGGAGATGCGGTATTCGGAGGCAGGCGCGCGTGATGACGCGCGGCGTGCGGGCCTGGCTGCGCGCGACGCGGCGCGCGCCGGTTCGTCGCCGGGCCGCTGGCTTGCGCTTGCATCGCGGGTCGCCTGATCGCGGGCTTCGAGCAGCGCTTCGTCGGCGAAATCGTCGCCGGCCGTGCGCGTCGCGGCAGACTTCTTCGACTTGCTCGATGCCGAAGAGGTCGAAGAAGTCGTGCGCTTCGCGCGACCGCGAGCGGGCGCGTCCGCGCTTGCCGGCTCGGACGCACAAGCGCGAGCGGCACGCTCCTGCGGCGGATCAGACTCTGGTTCCGGCGGCAGCGTCATCCATGCGTCATTCGTACCCATACGCGCGCAGTCCGGCTTCGTTGTCGGCCCACCCGCTCCTCACCTTGATAAAGGTCTCGAGGTACACGGGGCCGTCGAACAGCTTTTCCATATCGAGACGCGCCTCGGTGCTGATCTGCTTCAGCTTCGCGCCCTTCTGGCCGATGATCATCGCCTTGTGCGAATCGCGCTCGACGAGAATCGTGGCGAAGATGCGCCGCAGGCGGCCTTCGGCCTCGAACTTGTCGATGATCACCGTGCTGGTGTACGGCAATTCGTCGCCGGTCCAGCGGAACACTTTCTCGCGCAGAATCTCGGCCGCAAGGAAGCGCTCGCTGCGATCGGTCAGATCGTCTTCGCCGTAGATCGGCTCGCCTTCCGGCAGATACGGCTTCACCGTCTCGAAGAGCCGCTTGATGTCGTCGGGATTCTTCGCCGACAGCGGCACGATTTCCCTGAACTCGCGCAAGCCCGCCATCTTCTGCATGAACGGGAACAGTGTGTCCTTGTCGTTCACGCGATCGAGCTTGTTCGCGATCAGCAGCGTCGGCGCCGATCGCGGAATCAGATCGAGCACCTGCTGGTCGTCGGGTCCGAAGCGGCCCGCTTCGATCACGAAGAGCACCGCGTCGACGGACGTCAGCGTCGACGTGACCGCACGGTTCAGCGAGCGGTTCAGCGCGCCGCTGTGGCGCGTCTGGAAACCGGGCGTATCGACGAAGATGTACTGCGCGTCGTCGAGCGTGCGGATGCCCGTGATGCGGTGGCGCGTGGTCTGCGCCTTGCGCGACGTGATGCTGACTTTCTGGCCGACGAGCGCGTTCATCAGCGTCGACTTGCCGACGTTGGGGCGGCCGACGATGGCAACCATGCCGCAACGAAATCCTGGTGTAGTGGGCGTGTTCATATTCGGGGCTACGCTGCGACTGACCCGGCCACCGTGCATTGCATCGCGCTCGCGCAATGCGGTCGCGGTGAAAGCAGAAACGGGCGGCACGACGACGATGTTCGGTCAGGTCAAACGCGTGAATCAGTCGGGAGCAATCGTGGTGGATCAATGGCCCGCGTCGGCAACGCGCGTATGCAGCGCGTTCGCGACGCCGGGTTCGGGGTCCGCTTCGGCCGTTGCCGCGCCAGCGGCGTCACGGCTGCGGGCCGTTATCTTTTCGGTGCTGCGTGCGGCGGCTTCGAACCTGTCAGCCGGGTTATCCCGGTCCGTAGCATTCGGGGTTGCGTTTCCGCTCGTGTTTCCGCTTGCGCTGGCTGCGCGGGCAGCGGGTTCGGGCTTGTCGGCGGATTTGTCTCCAGCTCGGTCTGCGGGCCGATCAACGGCTCGATCGGCGGGACGTTCAACCTTGTCAGCGGCTTTTTCGACGGGTTTGTCTGCTTTATCTGTTTTGTCTGCGGGTTTGTCGGCCGCTTTGTCCGCGGGTTTGTCCGCAGCTTTGTCGGCAGGCGTGTCTACAGCTTTGTCCGATGGCCTCTCGGTCGCCCTGTCGGCAGTGAGCACGACGGCTTCCGGCTTGTCCACCCCCTTCTCGCCCTGACGACTCGAAGCTTCGATCGCGTCGCCGGGCATGTCCGGTGGACGCGTCGCCGCATCGGTCCGCTCGGTCTGCCGGTCGGCGCGGTCGGCTTTTTCGCCGCGCGCGAGCTTGTCGTCAGACCGCTCCGCGCCCTTGTCGCCCGTTCTCTCGAGCTTTTCCGACTTGTCCGCTTTTTCCGCTTTATCGGTGCTGCCGCCCGTGCCGCCGGCGCTGCCTTGAGCCTGGCTGTATTCGACATGCGCCGCACGAATCACCGCGAGCGGTGCCGCCTGACTCGCCGCTGCCGCCGGTGCAACCCGTTCGGCGAGCGTTTCAGCCGCTGCCTTCGCTTCGCCGCGCGCCGCGCGCTCGGCTTTGCGCAGGTCCGGCGCACGCAGATCGAGCGCTGTCTGCACGCCGGTTACGCCCGGGACGATTTCCGCTTCGGCGCTTTTCGCGGCGCGCCCGCTTTTCGACCGCTTCGGCTTCGCGACGACGGCCGGCGCCGCCGCCATCACCTCGTCGAGCGCCTTTTTCGCGGCAGCCTGCTCGGCCGCGCGCCGGCTCGCACCGGAACCGGACACCTTGACGTCGAGTTTCGGCACCGCGCATTCGACTTCGAACTGCTGATTGTGCGCCGCACCATGGGTGGCGACGACGGTGTAGGTGGGCAGCGCAATCTTGTGACCCTGCAGGTATTCCTGCAGCAATGTCTTCGCATCCTTGCCCAGCGTGCGCGGATCGATATGGTCGAGAATCGGCACGTACAACCGCTTGATGACCGTCTGCGCGGCCTCGAAGCCGCCGTCGAGGAAAATGGCGCCGAGAATCGCCTCGAGCGCATCCGCGAGGATCGACGGCCTGCGGAAACCGCCGCTGCGTAACTCGCCCTCGCCGAGGCGAAGTCCGTCGGAAATATTGAGGGCCTGAGCGATTTCGTAAAGCGATTGCTGCTTGACGAGATTGGCCCGCACCCGCGACAAATCGCCTTCGTCGAGCTTTCCGAACCGTTGGAACAAAAGTGCCGCCACCGCGCAATTGAGAACGGAGTCGCCGAGAAACTCGAGCCGTTCGTTATGCGTGGCGCTATGACTGCGATGAGTGAGAGCCTGGCGCAGCAATTCCGCATTGCGAAATTCGTAGCGCAGCCGGCTTTCCAACGGAGATAAAGGCATGGGCAGAGTATAACGCGGGCGCCAGCCCCGGCGAAAACGCGGACCGGCATGCGAACAGGCGTGGGGAAGCGAAGTTACAACACGTTCTTAAAGTAGCGTGATAACACGTTGCGCAGATTTCGCAGCGCGATTCGGAGCTGCAGTTCGGGGCTGCAATTCGTGCTTCGAGTCGGGTTTGCTTGGGAGCCGGCATCCGGGCTTTGATGCTGGCCGTGGTTAGCCCATGATTTGCGGACCGATTCGACGCGGTGCTTCAGAACCGGCAATCGAAATAGCGACGCAACTGTCCTCATGCGTAACGTTCAAGCCGCGATTTTCACGGCAAGCAGACGCTGCTTGCATTCGCAACCGGAGCGCAAACCGCGGCATGAACAGCAACGCGAATCGAAGCAGGTGTCGAAGCGGGCGCGTCTCGCGCTCACTGCGCACCGCCCGCTTCGATCCGCGAGGAAGAAGCGGTTCACTGCTGGAACGAGCCGATCCGCTTGAGGTTGCTGAAGTTCATCCAGATGAAGAACGCACGGCCCACGATATTCGCGTCCGGCACGAAGCCCCAGTAGCGGCTGTCCGCGCTGTTGTCGCGGTTGTCGCCCATCATGAAGTAGTGACCCGGCGGCACTTTGCAGATCACGCCGCGGTCGTTGTAGTCGCAGTTGCTGCGAAACGGGTAATCTTCCGCGCCGACGACGAACGGCGGCACCGCCGGATTATTCAGAATGCGGTTCTTGCGGCCGTCGAGATCCTCTTCGAACTGCTTCGCATAGCCAATGCGCTCTTCGTCGAAAAAATCGGGCAGCGGCGTTTCCGGGACCGGCTTGCCGTTGATCGTGAGCTTCTTGTCCTGATACGCGACCACGTCGCCGGGCAAGCCGATCACGCGCTTGATGTAGTCGACCGATTCGTCTTTCGGATAGCGGAATACGACCACGTCGCCGCGCTGCAGCGGATGGCCCGACGTGATCTTCGTGTTCACGATCGGCAGGCGCAGCCCGTAATCGAATTTATTCACGAGGATAAAGTCGCCGACCAGCAGCGTCGGCACCATCGAGCCCGATGGAATCTTGAACGGCTCGACAACAAACGAGCGCACGACGAACACCACCAGAATGACCGGGAAAAAGCTCGCCGTGTATTCGAGCCACCACGGCTGGCGCAGCTTCTCGTCGCGAAGTTTTGCGCGCGTTTGCGCGGGGTTTTCATCGGCGAAGCGTTCGCCGACGCGCTCCTGCTGACGGTCGAACTCGGCGACGGCCGCATCCGCCGCGCGCCGTCGCCGCGGCACGAAAAAGAGCTTGTCTGCAACCCATGCGATACCCGTCAAAACGACGAGCACAAAAAGAATCAATGCAAAATTCATCGAGGGGTTCCCGTTGTTCGTCTTATTTGTCTTCGACTCGCAGGATCGCGAGGAACGCCTCCTGCGGAATCTCGACCGAGCCGACCTGCTTCATCCGTTTCTTGCCTTCCTTCTGTTTCTCGAGCAGCTTCTTCTTACGCGTGATGTCGCCGCCGTAGCACTTCGCGAGCACGTTCTTGCGCAGCGCCTTGATGTTCTCGCGCGCAATGATGTGCGCACCGATCGCCGCCTGGATCGCGACGTCGTACATCTGGCGCGGGATGATTTCGCGCATCTTCGCGGCGACTTCGCGGCCGCGATACTGGCTCTGGGCGCGGTGCACGATAACCGACAACGCGTCGACCTTGTCGCCGTTGATCAGCATGTCGACCTTCACGACATCGGACGCGCGATACTCCTTGAACTCGTAGTCCATCGACGCATAGCCGCGCGACACCGACTTCAGCCGGTCGAAGAAGTCGAGCACGATTTCGGCCATCGGGATTTCATAGGTCAGTTGCACTTGCCGGCCGTGGTACTGCATGTTGATCTGACTGCCGCGCTTCTGCGTGCACAGTGTGATGACCGACCCGACATAGTCCTGCGGCATGTACAGATTGACCGTGACGATCGGCTCGCGCACTTCCTCGATCTTCGACGGATCCGGCATCTTCGCGGGATTTTCGACCATCGCGATCGTGCCGTCGCGCTGCAGAACCTCGTACACCACGGTCGGCGCGGTGGTGATCAGGTCCATGTCGAACTCGCGTTCGAGCCGCTCCTGCACGATTTCCATATGCAGGAGGCCAAGGAAGCCGCAACGGAACCCGAAACCGAGTGCCTGCGAGACTTCCGGCTCGTATTGCAGCGACGCGTCGTTGAGCTTCAGCTTTTCGAGCGATTCGCGCAACGCGTCGTACTGGTTCGCTTCGACCGGATAGAGACCGGCGAACACCTGCGGCTTCACTTCCTTGAAACCCGGCAGCGGCTCGGGCGCAGGGTTCTTGACGGTGGTGACCGTATCGCCGACGCGCGCCGCCGTCAGTTCCTTGATGCCCGCGATGATAAAACCGACCTGCCCCGCGGATAGCGTGTCGAGATTGCGCGACTTCGGCGTGAACACGCCGACGTGCTCGACCGGATACTCGGCGCCCGTCGCCATCATGCGGATGCGGTCTTTCGTGCGCAGCGTGCCGTTGACGATGCGCACGAGCATCACGACGCCGACGTAGTTATCGAACCACGAGTCGATGATGAGCGCCTGCAGCGGCGCGTCCGCATTGCCCTTCGGCGCAGGCACTTTCGCGATCAGCGCTTCGAGCACGTCTTCGACGCCTTGGCCGGTCTTCGCGCTGCAATGCGCGGCATCCGTCGCGTCGATACCGATCACGTCTTCGATTTCGGCAATCGCGTTTTCGGGATTCGCCGCCGGCAGATCGATCTTGTTGAGCACCGGCACGACTTCGACGCCGAGTTCGATCGCGGTGTAGCAGTTAGCTACCGTCTGGGCTTCGACGCCCTGGCTCGCATCGACGACGAGCAGCGCGCCTTCGCACGCGGACAGCGAGCGGCTGACTTCGTACGAGAAGTCGACGTGGCCCGGCGTGTCGATCATGTTCAGGTTGTAGACCTTGCCGTCGCGCGCCTTATACGAGAGCGCCGCGGTCTGCGCCTTGATGGTGATGCCCCGTTCGCGCTCGAGATCCATCGAGTCGAGCACCTGCGATTCCATTTCGCGGTCCGACAGGCCGCCGCAGATCTGGATAATGCGATCGGCAAGCGTCGACTTGCCATGGTCGATGTGCGCGATGATCGAGAAGTTACGAATATGATCCATTCAAGGCCGAACAAGCAAAAAAGGCGCGCTCGGTGGGTCGCGAAGCACGCCTTGTAAACTGACTGAAAAACCTGTCTATTTTAGCCGAAAAGGGGTATCACAGGCGGTTTTGCAGAGAAGGGGCACGGCAGCAGCGCGTCACGCATAGACGATTCGCTACGATTCGCAGCGAAATCGCGCATGCGGTTTGCGCCAGCGGCCGGGAAAATAATGCGCGAGCGATGCATCAGCTAGCCGGCGCATTGAGTCGCGCGGCCAGCACCGCCCGCACGCGCGCAGCGTCGAGATGATAGCGGCACAACTCGACACCATCGCATATCAATACCGGCACGGCTTCGTTGTAGCGTGCTTCTAGCGCGGGATCGTCGTCGATATCGACGACGTCGACACGCGCGCCGGATTCGACGAGAAGCGGTTCGAGCGCAGCGCGCATGTCGTCGCAAAGATGACACCATGCGCGCCCGTAAAGCGTGAATACGAGCGGCGCACGCGACGCCGCCGGGTTCGCCTCAGTGGTTGCGTGCGTGACCTCAGCGGCCGCTTCCGGGGTCGCGTCGCGGACCAATGAACGGGCGCCTGTGTGGGTCACTGAGCGATCACTGAGCGCATCACTTCGGCGACGACGTGCGCGGACGGATCGGCACGAACTGCGTGTTGTCGCCGCGACGCACGAGCAGCGCGACCATCTTCTGCGGATCGAGATGCGAGGTGAGTTCGTTGAACTGCTTCGCGCTCGTCACGTCGGTGTCGCCAATCCGCAGGATGATGTCGCCCTTCTCGAGCCCGACGCGCGCGGCCGGCCCGTCGACCGCGTCGACCTGCACACCGTTGCGCAGCTTCAGCGTCTTGAGCTGATCAGCAGGGATGTCGCTGACGGCGATACCAAGCGCGTTCGACGCCTGCTGTTTCGGTGCGGGCGGCTTGCGCTGGTCGGCGCGTGTCGTCTTGTCGGGCTGCATCTCGGCGACCGTAACCGACAGGTCGCGCGTCTGGCCCTTGCGCCAGATCGTGATCGACGTCTTCGTGCCCGGCTTCGTATCGCCGACCATGCGTGGCAGGTCGGTCGCGGTATCGACCGGATGGCCGTTGAACTTGAGGATGATGTCGCCCGGCTGCACGCCCGCCTTGTCGGCCGGACCGCCCGGTTCGACGCTGCTCACGAGCGCGCCTTGCGCCTTCGGCAGGCCAAGCGAATCGGCGACGTCCTTCGTGACTTCGCCGATCGCGACCGCGATCCGGCCGCGCACGACCTTGCCCGACGTCTTCAGCTGATCGGCGACGCGCATCGCTTCGTCGATCGGAATCGCGAACGAGATGCCCATAAAGCCGCCGGTGCGGCTGTAGATCTGCGAATTGATGCCGATCACCTCGCCTTGCATATTGATGAGCGGGCCGCCCGAGTTGCCGGGATTCACCGCGACGTCGGTCTGGATAAACGGCAGGTAGTCGCCGGTATCGCGGCCCTTCGCGCTGACGATGCCGGCCGTCACCGTATTCTCGAGGCCGAACGGCGAACCGATCGCGACCACCCATTCGCCAACGCGGACCTTGTTCGAGTCGCCGATCGTGACGGTCGGCAGATTCGTCGCGTTGATTTTCACGACCGCGACGTCGGTGCGCTCGTCGACGCCGATCAGTTTCGCCTTGAATTCGCGCTTGTCGGTCAGCGTGACGTAGATCGTGTCGGCATCGTCGATCACGTGCGCATTGGTCATCACGTAACCGTCAGACGACAGGATGAAGCCGGAGCCGACGCCGCTGTTCGTTTCGGAATCGCTGTTGTCCTGCTGCTGCGAATCTCCACCGCCCTGCCCGCCTTGACTGCCCTGATTGTCGCTGCCGCCACCGCCGCCACCGCCACCACCATGAGGGGACTGCGGCGACTGCGGCATCGGAATGCCGAAGAAGCGGCGGAAAAATTCAGACATATCGCCGTCATCGAGCCCCGGCGGCAAGCCGCGGTTGCTGGTCGGCACGTGCGCGGTCGTCCGGATGTTGACGACCGCGGGGCCGACCTTGTCGACGAGGTCGGTGAAATCGGGAAGGCTTGCCGCGGGAGCCGCCGCCGCCGTATGCGGCAGAAACGGCAGGCAAGCCGCTAGCAACGCGGCCGCGAGGAATGTGCGCACCGAGAGATTCGTCATGTCGTCGTAAACCGATGGATTACTTGGGAGCCTTGTATTCTATGGCAGACGCGAACTGCTGCAACGTGACCTGGGGCACTTCGCCAAGCAGGGTTATCCAGAAGTCCCCGCGGCGCTTGACGAGCACATGGGTTGCCCCCGTGCTGCCCGCGCCTTCCTTCCGGGTATTTTTTTCGACGGGCTCGACGAAGATGGAAATAGCCGCGAGGCCATCCGAAAACACCATTTGATCGACGGGAATCGGCGGATTGCCCGGATCGTGCGCGGCCATCGGGCGCCGCAACTCTCGGATCTTTCTGAAGCCCGGCACGTTCGGCGTGATCTGCCAGCCCTGCGCTTCCATATTGACCTGCTCAACCGGCGGGTGCACGACCGTCCATCCGGCTGTATTGCGAATGCCCGCGGCGATCGGTGTTTTGTCGACCGGCACGCCGATGCGAATTTGCGAAAACGACAGTTGCTCGAGCACGTCGCCGTTTGGATCGAGGGTCTGTGCGCGCAGCAGCAAGCCAGTTTTCTTATCGGCCCACAGCTTGTACGCGAAACGATACTGGTCTTTCGGGTCGAGCTCGATCACGTCGGCCTCGAGGCCCGCGACACGATCGCGTCCGAGAATTTTCGGCTCGTAGACCGACAGCACGTCATCGCTGCTCGCCGACAGCAACGCGGGGAATGAATCCTTGTTCTGCCGCTGCTCGACGACGCACAGATGCCGTTCGGGTATGAACGTGTAGAGCTCGTCGTTATGGCGCAGCATTCTGCGCGGCTTGCCGTCGAGACTCTCGAGCTGCTCGTATTCGCCGTCGTTGCGCGTCGCATAGTGCGAAATGCGCGAAGTCTGTACGAACGCGCCGCGCTGGTAGACGAATGCGCCTTCGTAATTCTGCTGCTGCGCAGCCTGATGAATCCGATGGAGCAGTTCGGCCGCCTGATGGCGGGCCGACGAATCGTCCTGCGCGAATGCGCGAGGCGAGGCGGATAACGCCGAAAGCAACGCGGCTGCACAGAACACAAGTGCCGGCAGCCGTCCCCAGGTTTTCGTTTTATTGAACCGCAAAGTCTGCATCGAGCTATCGATCCTGTGGACCCTAACGTCCTTGCGTCGTCGTGACGGCCGCACGGATCAGCGGCATCGCGCCGCCCATCGACGGCTGCTGCGCGAATTGCTGATGGGCCTCGAGATATTGATCGAGACTCGCGTCGCGGATGATGTTCGCGTCCTGCACCGCCGGCTGCGCGGTTGCGGCCGGCATCGACGCCATCGCCACGCGCTGCACGCGATCGCCCGACCGGTCACCCGACGATAGCGAGGCGATCTGCGATGCATTCTGCAGCCCCGTATTCACGCCCTGCAGTTGCGGGACGACGATCCATGTCAGCGTAGCCGCCGCCGCTGCCACCGCGAACGCGGGCACGAGACGCAGACCGAACCGCTTGCTCTGCGCGGCGCCGCTCGCGCGCGATGCCGCGGGTGCGACAATATGCGCTTCGTTTTCGAAGCGCGCCGCAAAGCCGCTCATGAACGCGCGACTGGCGCTTGCGCCCAGCGCGAGATCGTCGGAACGCAATGCGTCGCCGATCAGGTGGTAGTTCGACCACGCCGCGCGATCCTCATGATCGAGCGCGGCGATGAACGCATCGGAGTCTTCTCCTTGCCATTCACCGTCGATCAACGCAGACAGACGCTCGCCGCGCGAGCCCGTTTGCAGACTGGCCTGCGAATTCGCTTGCACATGCAACGAAACCGACCCCATGATGCTCCCCATCCTTACAGACACCCCGTAGTGACACCACCTGACCCAGATATTGGACCGCTGCCCCGACGCGACTACCAGCGCTTACCCTCGGGTGTGTCCAGCAACGGACGCAATTTTGCCGCAATGGCTTCGCGAGCACGGAAAATTCTCGATCTGACGGTGCCAATCGGGCAACCCATCATTTCGGCGATTTCCTCGTAGCTCAATCCCTCAATTTCACGAAGAGTAATGGCGGTGCGCAGCTCTTCCGGTAAAACCGCCATCGCAGCATTGACCGTCTCTGCGATCTGCTTGCTCATCAACATCGACTCGGGCGTGTTGATATCCCTTAGTTGGTCGGCATCCGAGAAAGTTTCAGCTTCTTCAGCGTCCGCTTCGGTGGACGTGGGCGCCCGCCGGCCCTGCGTCGCAAGGTAGTTCTTCGCCGTATTCACGGCAATCCGGTACAACCACGTATAGAAAGCCGACTCGCCGCGGAATTGCGGAAGCGCCCGGTACGCCTTGATGAACGCATCCTGGGCCACGTCCTCGACCTCGGCCGGATCCCGCACGAGGCGTGAGATCAGCCGGATGATCTTGCGGTGGTATTTCGTGACCAGAAGCTCGAACGCGGCCTTGTCGCCGTTCTGCACGCGCTCGACCAGCACCTGATCAATTTCTTTTTCGCTCACCTGATAAATCCGTTAGCAAGGGGCCCGCGGGGGCACCATTGTAGCGTCCCCTTCATCCCGTCACGTTACAGCAGTAACGGCGGTAACAGTCGTTACATTGCCCCGTGCGCGGCGCGCCGGGCTTGTACCGACAGTTCACGGAAATGGTCGGAGCAAAGCATGTCGGCGGTGACCAGCAACGTGCGGGAACGGCCATTGTCGCTTACCAGCGCAACGGACAGCAGCCAGCCGCTCCATTGCGCGAAGCCCGCGACACGCCCCTCGGCGATCTGCTGCCCGGCGCGGTTCCACGCAGTCAAGCCATCCGGCCCGATTTTAAGCGACGCAGGGCGGCGGCGCACATCGTGCACCCACGCGAGGCATAGCATGGCGAGCATCGCGATCGCCGCCACTGCGGCATGCGGCCATCCGGCGCGCGGCATCAGCGTCGTGAAAACCGCTGCGGTCGCAATCGCGATGAAGGCCGCGGTCGAACCATGCAGCAAGGCGGATCGTCGCAGCACGATGCGCTGCGACGATCCGCCCCGGGATTCCTGCGATGGTTGCGTATGCGACTGCGTCAAACGGTAAGGCCGCTTACGCGCGCTTGAACACCAGCGTCCCGTTCGTGCCGCCGAACCCGAACGAGTTCTTCAGCGCGACATCGATCTTCATCTCCCGAGCGGTGTTCGCGCAGTAGTCGAGATCGCATTGGGGATCCTGGTTGAAGATGTTGATGGTCGGCGGCGACACCTGATGATGCAAGGCGAGCACCGTGAACACGGACTCGAGGCCGCCCGCGCCGCCGAGCAGGTGCCCGGTCATCGACTTCGTCGAGTTAACGACGATTTTCTTCGCGTGGTCGCCGAACGCGCGCTTGATGCCGATCGTTTCCGCGAGATCGCCCAACGGGGTCGACGTGCCATGCGCATTCAGATAACCGACTTCGTCTGCGTTGATACGCGCGTTCTTCATCGCGGCCAGCATGCAGCGGCGTGCGCCGTCGCCGTCTTCAAGCGGAGCGGTCATGTGGTACGCGTCGCCGCTCATGCCGTAGCCCGCCACTTCGGCGTAGATCTTCGCGCCGCGCGCCTTCGCGTGTTCGTACTCTTCGAGCACCATCACGCCCGCGCCTTCGCCGAGCACGAAACCGTCGCGGTCCTTGTCCCACGGACGGCTCGCCGTCGCCGGGTCGTCATTGCGCTGCGACAGCGCGCGCGCCGCCGCGAAACCGCCGATGCCGAGCGGCGACACGGTCGATTCCGCGCCACCCGCGATCATCACGTCGGCGTCGCCGTATTCGATCAGACGCGAAGCTTCGCCGATGCAATGCAGGCCCGTCGTGCACGCCGTGACCATCGACAGATTCGGGCCCTTCAGGCCGAACTTGATCGACAGATGGCCCGAAATCATGTTGATGATCGACGCCGGCACGAAGAACGGCGAGATGCGGCGCGGGCCGCGGTTCAACAGTTCGGTCTGCGTGATTTCGATCATCGGCAGGCCGCCGATGCCCGAGCCGACGACAACGCCGACGCGCTCGGCCAGCGCTTCGTCGATCGCGAGGCCGCTATCCTTGATCGCCTGCATGCCGGCCGCGATGCCGTAATGGATGAACGTATCCATATGGCGCGCTTCCTTGGCCGGAATGTATTCCTCGACGCTGAAGCCTTTGACCTCGCCGGCGAAGCGAGTAGAGAAATTCGACGTGTCGAACTTCGTGATGTCGGCGATGCCGGATTTGCCGGCGACCAGATTGGCCCACCCATCGGCAACATTATTGCCAACAGGCGAAATCAGCCCCAGGCCTGTAACAACAACACGACGGCGGCTCACGGTAACCCCTTTTCCATAGAATGACGAAAGCGAAAGCGGCAGTTTCAGCCCAAAGCAAAAGCCACAGCGGCAACAGGAAACGAGCCTGTGTACCCTGTGGCTATGAGTCTGGCATGAACGCCGGAAGCGGCGGCCCGGCCGCCTGTTCCACGCGTGGCGCGCGGGCCACGGTGCGGCGGCGCGCCGACACGGACGATGCGGGCGGCGCCGGCAGATGCGAAGACCATGCGGGCGACGACCATGCAGGCAGCGACGCTGGCGCGAATGACCTTAGGCCTTGACGTTGGCGCGAGCGTAGTCGATCGCTTGCTGCACCGTGGTGATCTTCTCGGCTTCTTCATCCGGAATTTCCATGCCGAATTCGTCTTCGAGGGCCATCACGAGTTCGACGGTATCGAGCGAATCAGCGCCGAGATCGTTGACGAACGAGGCTTCGTTCTTGATTTCCGCTTCGGCGACGCCCAGTTGTTCCGCAACGATCTTCTTAACGCGTTGTTCGATGTTGTCCATTACCCCTCCAAGGGAAAAAAGTTCATAAATACAGGTGCGCGCATTTTATCAGGTTTGCCCCGCGGAAAAACGGCGCGCACGTTGCTGCCAAGGCTCCGTCCGCGCACGCGCGAAACTGCGCTGCGGCGCGGATAGTAACCGAATTTGATTACGACATATACATGCCGCCGTTTACGTGCAATTCGACGCCTGTGATGTAGGCGGCTTGCGGCGATGCGAGGAACGCGACCGCGTAGGCGATCTCTTCCGGCGTGCCCAGGCGCCCCAGCGGCACCTGCGCCTTCAATGCGGCCTGTTGCTCTTCGGGCAGCACGCGCGTCATGTCGGTGTCGATGAAGCCCGGCGCGACGCAGTTCACCGTGATGCCGCGGCTGCCGATCTCGCGGGCCAGCGCGCGCGTCATACCGGCCACGCCGGCCTTCGCCGCCGCATAGTTTGCCTGGCCCGGGTTGCCCGACGCGCCGACGATCGACGTGATGTTGACGATGCGCCCGCCACGCGCCTTCATCATCGGGCGCAGCACCGCGCGCGAAAGACGGAACACGGCCTTCAGATTCGTGTCGAGCACGGCGTCCCAGTCTTCGTCTTTCATGCGCATCGCGAGCTGGTCCTGCGTGATGCCCGCATTATTCACGAGTATGTTGAGCGAACCGAATTCCTTCACCGTGCCGTCGATCAGCGCTTCGACCGCAGCGGCGTCGTTGACGTCGAGCACCGCGCCGCGGCCGTGCAGATTCGCTTCGCGAAACGCTTCGGTGATCGCTTGCGCGCCGCTCTCGCTGGTCGCCGTGCCGAGCACCGTTGCGCCCTGACGCGCGAGTTCGAGCGCGATCGCGCGACCAATGCCGCGCGATGCGCCGGTGACCACTGCGATCTGCTTGTCGAGAGATTTTTCCATCGTTGAATTCCGCTGTGATTCTGCCAGGTTCCGCTTGCCCGCTGTTCGCAGGCGGTTTAAACCGATCCGCGGCGGCGGCCGTGCGCGATCGATCGTGCTGGCCGTTGGTCCGCCATTCTATTTGCCGTGGCGCTGCCGCTTCGTACCGTGCGTGTGGTGCCGCGCCTGCCCTGCGTCACGTCACGCGTTCGCGAGCTTCAGCGCTTCGTCGAGCGACGCCGGATCGACGATTGCGGCGCCGCCGAGATTGCCGTCGATGCGCTTCGTGAGGCCAGCAAGCACCTTGCCCGGACCGCATTCGAATACCTGCGTGACGCCCTCTTTCGCCATCGCCTGCACGCATTCGACCCAGCGCACCGCACCGGCCGCCTGGCGCACGAGCGCGTCCTTGATCGCAGCCGGCTCGCGGACGATCGCGACGTCGACATTGTTGATCACCGAGATCGACGGCACCTCGATTTCGACATTCGCGAGATAGGTACGCAGTTGATCGGAAGCGGGCTTGAGCAGCGACGAGTGGAACGGCGCCGACACCGGCAGCGGCAGCGCGCGCTTCGCGCCCTTCGCCTTGGCGATTTCGCACGCTTTTTCCACCGCGGCCTTGTGGCCCGCGATCACGACCTGCGCGGGCGCATTGAAGTTGACGGCCTCGACCGAGCCTTCGGACGATGCCTCGCTGCATGCGGCGCGCACCGTATCGTCGTCGAGGCCGAGAATCGCGGCCATGCCGCCGACACCGACCGGCACCGCGCTCTGCATCGCTTGCGCGCGAAAACGCACGAGCGGCACCGCGTCGCGAAACTTGAGCGCGCCGGCCGCGACGAGCGCCGTATATTCGCCGAGGCTGTGGCCCGCGACGATAGCCGGCGCGGGGCCACCGGCCACCTGCCATGCACGGTAAATTGCATAGGCTGCAGTCAGCATGACGGGCTGCGTATTCGTCGTCAGGTTCAGATCGTCTGCCGGGCCTTCCGCGATCAGCTTGCCGATGTCCTGGTTCAGTGCATCCGACGCTTCCTGGACCGTCTCGCGCACAACAGGATGATCGCTGAACGCGTTCAGCATGCCGACCGATTGCGAGCCCTGGCCCGGAAAAACGAACGCAAATTTCATATCGCCCTCAAAATCGATGAATTCAGATGTGCGCGGTGAGGCGCGCGATGCCGTCCTTTGCATGCGCGCGTTCCTGCGTACCCGCAAGCAGCATGCGTGCTATCGCGCCCTTGCCGACCGTGCCGCCGTTGCCGCTGTTGCATAGGTGAGCGGCACGCGGCCGTCGTCACGCAAGAACCGCGGCAGGAACTGGCCGGCCGTCAGAAACGGATCACCGAAGCGCCCCATGTAAAACCGCCGCCGACGCCTTCGATCAGCACGTTATGCCCGCGCTTGATGCGGCCGTCGCGCACCGCGACGTCGAGTGCGAGCGGGATGGATGCAGCCGACGTATTGCCGTGCTCGTGCACGGTGACGATCATCCGCTCCTGAGGCAAGCCGAGCTTGCGACACGTGCTTTGCATGATGCGGATGTTGGCCTGATGCGGAATCAGCCAGTCGATTTCTTCGGCCTTGAGGTTCGCTTTTTCGAGCGCTTCGACCGCAACCTTCTCGAGCACGCCGACCGCGAGCTTGAACACCGCCTGGCCGTCCATATGCAGGAATGCGCTGCCTGACACCACACCGCCGTTCACATTGCCCGGCGTGCAAAGGATGCTCGAGTAGCTGCCGTCCGCGTGCAGCGCGTTCGACAGCACGCCCGGCTCGTTCGATGCCTGCAGCACGACCGCGCCTGCGCCGTCACCGAACAGCACGCACGTGGTGCGATCGTTGAAATCGAGAATGCGCGAGAACGTCTCGGCACCGACGACGAGCGCGGTGCGATGCTGGCCGCTGCGGATAAAGCTGTCCGCCGTCGCGACGGCGTAGGCGAAACCCGAGCACACGGCCTGCACGTCGAATGCGGCGCCGGTGTTCCGGATGCCGAGCTTGTTCTGCAACAGGCAAGCGGTGCTCGGAAACACGAAATCGGGCGTCGAGGTCGCGACGATGATGAGGTCGATCGACTGCGGATCGACATCGGCGGCTTCGATCGCGCGCTGCGAAGCGAAGAGCGCGAGGTCGCTCGTCGTGACCTCGGGATCGGCGAAATGACGGGCGTGGATGCCCGTGCGGGCAACGATCCATTCGTCGCTCGTCTCGACACCCTGCTTCGCGAGACGATCGGCCAGTTCCTGATTGGAGACGCGTTGCGGCGGCAGATAACTGCCGGTGCCCAGCACGCGGGAGTAAAGAGTGGATTGCGCCATTATGCCTTCGAGGATGATGCGGCGTAGGGCCCGGCACGACCTGTGCGGCCTGCGAGAGGATCGACCGCAGGACTAGCGGCAGGACTGGCAGCGGAGCCCGCGGGACCGTCGGAGCCGACCGCACCGGCGGATGAACCGGCCGGATTCGCCGGATCGGCAGCGCTGGGCTCAGGAGTCGGCCCGGGGGTCGATGTGACGGTCGATGCGGGGGTCAACTTCTCGGGACCACCCGATCCGGATGAAGTGGCCAGATCCGCCGAAGCGCCGCCCGCTGCGGCCGCCGCCGTGCTGCTCGCGTCGCGCGCGGCTTGCGCCGTCTGCGTTGCCTGTTCGAGGGAACCCGCGTTCTCGTCCATCGCGCGCGCCAGACGGTCGAGCACGCCATTTTTGACGGCATCATACCCGCGTTTGATGGCCCATTCAAACGCGTATGCGTCGGCTGAACCGTGGCTCTTGATCACGAGACTGCGCAGGCCGAGCAGCGCCGCGCCGTTGTATTGCCGATGATCGACGCGCTTCTTGAAACGCAGCAGCACCGGCAGCGCGAGCACCGCCATCACCTTCGTGAGCCACGAGCGGCCGAACTCTTCCTTGATGATGTCGGAGAGCATCTGCGCGAGGCCTTCCGACGTCTTCAACGCAACGTTGCCGACAAAACCGTCGCAGACGATCACATCGGTCGTTCCCTTGTAGATGTCGTCGCCTTCGACGTTGCCGCGGAAATTCAGCGTGCTTGCGCGCAGCAGTTCGCCCGCACGCTTGATCGTCTCGTTGCCCTTGATCATCTCTTCGCCGATGTTCAGCAGACCGATGGTCGGACGCTCCTTGCCCTCGAGCGCCGACACGAGCGCGTGGCCCATCTCGGCGAACTGCAGCAGATGCTGCGGCTCGCAATCGACGTTCGCGCCAAGGTCCAGCATCATCGTATAGCCGGTCGGGTTCGGCAGCGCGAACGCGATCGCCGGGCGCTCGATGCCGGGCAGCGTTTTGAGCACGTAGCGGGAGACCGCCATCAGCGCGCCGGTGTTGCCGGCGGAAATGCAGGCCTGCGCGTCGCCATCCTTCACCCGGTTCAGTGCGACGCGCATCGACGAGTCTTTCTTCTTGCGCAGCGCAACCTCGACCGGATCGTCCATGGCGACGATCTCGCTCGCCGGCACGACCGTCAGCGCCGGCTCGTTCAATGCTTTCAGCTTCTTCAGTTGCGCGCGGATCGCGCTCTCGATGCCGACCAGCATCAATTGCGCGTCGGGATGCGAGCGAACGAAGTTGACGGCAGCGGGGACGGTCACGGACGGGCCGTGGTCGCCTCCCATGCAATCGATCGTGAGTTTTACAGTCATCGAGTGCGACGAATTTCGGACACAAAAAAGCGGCAAGTGAATGCCGCCTTTTCGATGTGCCGGGAAAATGTCAGGCGAGTGTCTGTCAAGCCGATACGAAACAGCCTGATCGTTGAATCCGCTGCAATGGCCGCAGCGCAAACCACAGCCGCGCAACCGGCAGCGACGGACCGATCGCCGCGCGCAACGCCTATGAACGGGCGCAACACGCTCTCGCCGATTAGTCGTTCTTCGTCTTGACGACTTTCTTGCCGCGGTAGTAGCCGTTCGGGCTGACGTGGTGACGCAGATGCACTTCACCCGTGCTCGGCTCGACTGCGAGCGGCGCCGTGTTGAGGAAATCGTGCGAACGGTGCATGCCACGCTTCGACGGCGACTTCTTGTTTTGTTGAACTGCCATGATAACTCCTGAAAATTTTCCGAATTCTAACACAGCGCGATGTCACGACCGCGACAGGCAGGCTTGCTAACCGGCCCACTTTGCAACCCACCTCGCGGCCCACTTCCTGGCCGCCCCGCGCTACCCCTGCAACCTGCTCAGTGCTTGCCGCCCGAATTGCCCGGCCCGTCGTCGGATTCGTCATCTGACTGAGCCGGACCCTTCGATTTCAGGCCTTGCAACACTGCAAACGGATTCGGCCGTTCCGGCTCGGCTCCGCCTTTTTCATCTGCTTCGTCGTGCTCGTCGCTACCTTCCGTACCGGCCGCGCCCGAGCTCAGACTCTCGTGCACTTCGGGGCAGACCTCGTGCTTCGGCACGAGCGGCAGCGACAACAACAGTTCTTCTTCGATCAATTCGACGAGACCGAACTGGCGCGAGCCCACGATCACATCGACTTCATCTTCATCGAGCGGAAACTCTTCGGCTTCCGCTTCAGTGCCGACGATGCGATAAATCGCATCGACATTGAATGCCTGCTCGTACGGCGCAAGACAGCGCTGACATTCGAGCCACGCGCTCCCGTGAATCGCGAGCCGCAAATACGGCTGCGGTCCTTCGGTGCCGTCGTCCTGCAATTCCGGCTGCGTCGATCCTTCGGCTTGCCAGGTGAAAGCGGTATCGCGTTCGCCTGCTGGCGCGTCCGCCGGAACTTCGTTTAACATGCGCGGCAGTTGCGAAACGCGCACGACACCGGCCGCTTGCCGCCCACTGCGCGCAAACTCGAACAGGTCGAGTTGCCGTGGATCGACGGTGGCAGGCGTACCTTTGTGCTGAGTCGAATGCGTCATGTGCGTCCCCTGCTGTCTGCATTTTCCAGCTCATTTTCCAGAGCTATCGCCGCCCGCCCGCTTCGCCTTTTACCTGCGCTGCGAGGTGCTTGCGAGCATCTGGCAGGGCGTGCAGCAAACCCGGCAGCAAACCCCGCAGGCCTTGCCGCAAAAGGCTTCCGCAAAACTCCCGCCGCGAAGGATTCAGCGAAAAATCGAGAAACCCGGAGCAGAAACTCAGAGATCACGCAGCGCTTTTCGCAGGATCATCGCCCGGAAAAGCCCAAAACTATATCCGTTTTGTCTTTTCGAGTCAAACACTTAAGCCGCGCTTTGCGGCGTCGCACGCGGACCACCTTTCATAACCCGTTCTTCACCATGCCGGAACCGCTCAAAAGCCCGTCCCAACGCCCGCCCCGCCTGATTCTCGCGTCGAGTTCGCGCTACCGCCGCGAGTTGCTCGAACGCCTGCGCATCCCGTTCGATGTCGCCGTGCCGGACCTCGACGAGACACCGCATGCCGGCGAAAGCCCGCAAGCGACCGCGCTGCGCCTTGCCGAGGCGAAAGCGCGTGCGGTCGCGGCAAGCCTCGCCGCCCGCGACGAAGCGCTCATCATCGGCTCCGACCAGGTCGCCACATTCGACGACCTGCAGATCGGCAAGCCCGGCACTCACGAAAAAGCGCTCGCGCAGTTGCAGGCAATGCGTGGCCGCGACGTGCTGTTCCACAGCGCGCTATGTCTCTTCGACAGCCGCTCGGATCGGGCACAACGCATCGATGTCGTGACGCGCGTGCGCTTCCGGAAGCTTCCCGACGCTGCGCTCGACGCGTATCTGAGAGCCGAAACGCCGTACGACGTCGCCGGCAGCGCGAAGGCCGAAGGGCTCGGCATCACGCTCATCGAGGCCATCGAATCGGACGACCCGACCGCGCTGATCGGCCTGCCGCTGATCGCGTTGTCGGGCATGCTGCTCGCCGCGGGCTATCCGCTCTGGGGAATGCAATGACCGGCGTGCTGTATCTGATCCCGAACACGCTCGGCGACGGCGACGCGAGTGCGCTCGACGCCGTGCTTCCCGCGCCGGTTCGCGCGCGCGCCGCGACACTTGGCTATTACATCGGCGAAAACGCAAAGACCACGCGCGCATTCCTGAAGAAGGTCGGCACCGGGCGGCCGATCCAGGAAATCGAGATCCGCGAACTCAACGTGAACACGCCCGCCGGTGAAATCGACCGGCTGCTCGCGCCGATTCTCGCCGGAACCGACGCGGGGCTCGTATCGGAAGCCGGCTGCCCCGCCGTCGCCGATCCGGGCGCGCTGCTCGTGCGGCGCGCGCATGAGCGCGGCGTCAAGGTCGTGCCGCTCGTCGGCCCGAGTTCGATTCTGCTGGCGTTGATGGCGTCGGGCCTGAACGGCCAGAGCTTCGCCTTTCACGGCTATTTGCCCGTCGATGCGGGCGAGCGCGCAAAGCGCTTGCGCGAACTCGAACAGCAGTCGCGCAAGGCGAAACAGACGCAAATCTTCATCGAAACGCCGTATCGCAATCGCGCTCTGCTCGACACGCTGATCGCATCGTGCGCGCCGTCGACGCTTGTCTGTGTCGCGGCCGATCTGACGCTCGCGAGTGAAACGATCGTGAGCCGCGCGGTCAGTGACTGGAAGAGGAAGCCGGCGCCCGACTTGCACAAGCGGCCGGCGATTTTTCTGCTGCTGGCGGTTTAGATCGCGAGGGCGGCAGCGGGAGCCGTGACGCCATCCGGTATCACGCCTCCTCGCGCCACCTAGGCCACCTCGCGCCGCCGACGCGCCACGTCGAGCCGCCCGACGCGCGCGTCACCGCCCGCGCGTTACCGCAAATTGAGCTTTCCGCCGGCAATCATCGCGTGAATCGCCGCGCTGCCGACCGCCGCACCGAACTTGCGCGCCACGCGGTCGGTGATGCTTTCCTTTACCGTGTAGTCGACCACATCCGGCGCCTTGATGATTTCGCGCGCGACATAGTCGGTGTCGCCGAAGCCGTCCGCAAGCCCTAGTTCGACGCTCTTCTCGCCGGTCCAGAACAGGCCCGAGAAGATGTCCGGCGTCTCGTGCAGCCGCTTGCCGCGGCCCTGGCGCACCGCGTCGATGAATTGCGTATGAATCTGGTCGAGCATCTGCTGCGCGTGTGCGTCCATCTTCGGCGTGTCGGGCGAGAACGGGTCGAAGAAGCCCTTGTTTTCGCCGGACGTATGCAGCCGCCGCTGGATGCCGAGCTTGTCCATCAGGCCGGTAAAGCCGAAGCCGTCCATCAGCACGCCGATCGAGCCGACGATGCTCGCCTTGTCGACATAGATCCTGTCCGCCGCGGCAGCCACATAGTAGCCACCCGACGCGCACATATCGCCGACCACGACATAAAGCGGAATCGACGGATGCTTGCTGCGCAGCCGCCGGATCTCGCTATAGATAATGCCCGCCTGCACCGGGCTGCCGCCCGGGCTGTTGCAATGCAGGACCACACCGGCGGTGCCGGCGTCGTCGAATGCATCGTCGAGCGCAGAGTTGATGTCGTCCGCGTTCGCATTGGTATCCGACGAAATCTCGCCGTCGAGCGAAACGAGCGCCGTATGACGGCCCGTCGCCGCGACATGGTCGCCCGTCAGATCGAACGCGCCCCAGCCGATCACGACGAGAATCGCGAGAAACACGAAGCGGAAGAAGATGCGCCAGCGCCGCGCGGCACGCTGCTCGGCAATCGCGGCGAGCGCGATGCGTTCGAGCGCGGCGCGTTCCCAGCCGGGCTCGTGGCCGGCTGCGGACTTTTGTGCAGCCGCTTTGGCCGCTTCGTGAGAATCGGGAGTGAGATTGTCAGACATGCGTTGCCGCCTGCATCGATTGGATTGTTGTTACGGGAATTGAACGCGATGATCGGGGTGCTTCGGGTTCGGCGCTCAGCGGATCGGACGCAGCGGCCCAGACTCAGCGGCCCGAACCCAGCGGCCGAAGCTCGTCATCCGGTAGCCAGAACACCGCGCGCCCTTCGGGCGTTTCGCGCTCTTCGACGCGCACCGGACGCAACCGCCCGCCACGGCATGGACCGCCGACGCATTTCCCCGTATCGGGCGCGTAAATCGCGCCGTGCGTCGAGCATATCAAGTATAAACCCGACGATTCGAAGAACTGACCTTCGACCCAGTCGAGCTCCATCGGCACATGCGCGCAGCGGTTCAGGTAGCCGTATGCGGTGCCATCGTAGCGCACGAAGAATACAACGACGTTACCGTCGCCACAGGTCGCGTCGCGCCGCACGCCGGCGCCGCCGTCGACGAGGTCGTCGGATGCGCACACGCGCACGGGATCGGGCGATGCGGCGTTTTCGCTCATCATGCGTGCTCGCGCAACCAGTCGGACAGCGAGCCGATGCTTTCGGCGATGTACTTCGGTCCGAAAGCCGATAGCGAGTCGGCCGGATGCGCGCCGTAAGCGACGCCGATGCCGGCAACGCCCGCGTTCGCCGCCATTTGCAGATCGTGCGTCGTGTCGCCGATCATCACGGTGCGCGCCGGGTCCTGCCCGAGTTCGCGCGTCAACTCGTGCAGCATCGCCGGGTGCGGCTTCGAGAAGGTTTCGTCGGCGCAGCGCGTGCCGTCGAACAGGCTCGTCAGACGCACCTGATCGAGCGCGCGGTTCAGACCGACGCGGCTCTTGCCGGTTGCGATCGCCAGCAGGTAACCGGTTTCTCGCAGTTCGGCCAGCAATTCACGCGCGCCGGCAAAGAGCTCGGTGGTCGGATCTTTCACGAGGAAATGGAAGCGATAGCGCTCCGCAAGCCGCGGATAGTCGGCCGGGTCCAGCGTCGGCGCGGCGATTTGCAGCGCATCGCGCAGGCCGAGGCCGATCACATAGCTCGCCGCCTCGGTCGCCGGCACCGGCAACCCCAGATCGCGGCACGCGGCCTGAATGCTGCGCGCAATATGCGCGGTCGAATCCATCAGCGTGCCGTCCCAGTCGAAGACGATCAGATCAAATTGCTGTCGAGCCATGCGTGTGCGTCTCGTTATCGGAGGAAATAAGGGTAGAAATGCTCGATGAAGTACCGGAGGGATTTTGCCCGTTCAGCTCGGCAAGCTGTGAAATAAAGCGTCGGCATTCGTCCGGCAGCAGCGCCTCGAACTGCAGCGTGTCGCCGGTCGCCGGATGGGTGATCTTGAGCCGGTACGCGTGCAAAAACATGCGTTTCAGCCCCGGCACGGCGTTCGCACGCGCGAGCGCCTTGTTTAGCGCGAAGTCGCCGTACTTCGCGTCGCCGACGATCGGCAACCCCAGGTGAGCCAGATGGACGCGTATCTGATGCGTGCGCCCCGTTTTCAGCTCCGCTTCGAGAAGTACGTATTCGGGCCAGCGATCGACGAGATTGAACACCGTATGCGACGGCAATCCGTCCGGCTGCACGCGCACGCGACGCTCGCCGTCAGGCAGCAGGTATTTGTGCAGCGGCTCCTTGACCGCGCGGCGGCGGCCCCAGTCGCTCGCCCATGCGCCGTGCGCGCATGCGTAATAGCGCTTGTCGACGCGGTTCTCGCGAATCTGCTCGTGCAGATCGACGAGCGCCGCGCGCTTTTTCGCGAGCATCAGCACGCCCGACGTTTCGCGGTCGAGCCTGTGTACCAGTTCGAGGAACTTCGCCTGCGGCCGCGCCGCGCGCAGTTGCTCGATCACGCCGAACGCAACGCCGCTGCCGCCGTGCACGGCGACGCCGGCCGGCTTGTCGATCACGAGCAGGTGGTCGTCTTCGAACAGGATCGTGAAATGGGCGGAAGGCGGCGGCAGCGGCGCCGCCTGCGCCGCGCCGTGCGCAATGCGAATCGGCGGCACGCGGACCAGGTCGCCGTACGCAAGCCTGTATTGCGCATCGACGCGCCCCTTGTTGACGCGCACTTCCCCGCTGCGCAGGATGCGATAAATATGGCTCTTTGGCACACCTTTACAGATGCGCAACAAAAAATTATCGATCCGCTGACCTGCCGCGCTGTCGTCGATTTCGATCATCGACACCTGATCACCTGCGACCGGTTTCTGCGAATTTTTGCCTAACTCTTTCATTCTGAATATAATTTGCCCAGCAGTCTGCGGCGGGAGCGGGTTCGGCCAGCGCCATGGAACCGACGCCGGTAGCCCGAAAGCGGTCCCAATGAGGTTCAAATGCGGTTAAAGCGCAGTCGGACCCCAGTCGAATCGCAGCCAAACCGCGGGCGGATTGCACAGGTGCAGGTGTTAAACCAACATTTTACTTGCGCCAGGGGCGCGTTGCTCACCCCAAAACGAGATGCAACAAGTTGCACGCACGGAAGCCGTGCCCGGCAGGGACAGCGCCCAGAGGCGCGTTCGGTCGAAACGGCTCCGACGGTAACGGAACTTTGGTCAAAAAGAATTTGACGGGCGCGCTTCGATGCGAGGCGCGCCGGTGGCGAAAATACGGCGAGCGCCCATGGCGTCCTGCGAGGAAATGCAGGACTTGGCGACGTCAAAAATCAGGCGAGACAGCTTAGAGCGGGACATCGCGGTGCACAGCGAATCCCATGCGTTAGACCGCAGCCTTCGCCCGTCCGGTTCAGCGCCCAGTTGGCGCGTCGGCGGGAATGGATGAAGGCACAGGCAGACGGTCGGCCGGGCTCTGGCGTGTCGCGCCGTTATTTGAAGCCGTGTTCGCATGTGCCCTGCGGCAGTCGTCCTCGTCCTTTCTTGCGGACGGCGCCCTCTTAAGGCAATTCTCCCGCCACTTTTCCTGCTCCAGCGTGCTTGTGAAAACACAATAAGGCGCGGCGTGCCGCTGCCTGTCATCCGGCGACGGGTCCGCAACTGGCTGCAACAGGTTGCAACCCGGGTTGCACCTCGCAGTTCGTCGGATGCCGGGCCGCGCAAAGCCGCTCTGGAGCCGTTCAATGAAACGCATGCTGTTCAATGCGACGCAGCAGGAAGAATTGCGCGTCGCCATCGTCGATGGGCAAAAACTCATCGACATCGATATCGAAACCGCCGGCCGCGAACAGCGCAAAGGCAATATCTACAAGGGCATCGTCACACGTATCGAGCCGTCGCTCGAAGCCTGTTTCGTCAACTACGGCGAAGACCGCCACGGCTTCCTGCCGTTCAAGGAAGTCGCCCGCCAGTACTTCCGCGATGGCGTCGAAATGCGCTCCGCGCGCATCCAGGACGCGTTGAAGGAAGGCCAGGAACTGATCGTTCAGGTCGAAAAGGAAGAGCGCGGCAACAAGGGCGCGGCCCTCACCACGTTTATCTCGCTCGCCGGCCGCTATCTGGTGCTGATGCCGAACAACCCGCGCGGCGGCGGCGTGTCGCGCCGCATCGAGGGCGACGACCGGCAGGAACTGCGCGAAACGATGGCGCAGCTGCAACTGCCCGAGGGCATGAGCATCATCGCGCGCACGGCCGGCATCGGCCGCAGCGCCGAAGAACTGCAGTGGGACCTGAACTACCTGATGCAGCTGTGGCGCGCGATCGAGGCCGCCTCGCAAAGCGGCCAGCCTGGCACGCCGATGCTGATCTATCTCGAATCGAGCCTCGTGATCCGCGCGATCCGCGACTACTTCCAGCCCGATATCGGCGAAATCCTCATCGATACGACCGAAATCCATGACCAGGCGCGCGCCTTCATGGACATCGTGATGCCGGACAACGTCAGCAAGGTCAAGCGCTACCACGACGACGTCCCGCTCTTCTCGCGCTTCCAGATCGAGCATCAGATCGAAACCGCGTATTCGCGCACGGTGCCGCTGCCCTCGGGCGGCGCGATCGTGATCGACCATACCGAGGCGCTCGTCGCGATCGACGTGAACTCGGCGCGCGCCACCAAAGGCGCCGACATCGAGGAAACCGCGGCGCGCACGAACCTCGAAGCCGCCGACGAAGTCGCGCGCCAGCTGCGTCTGCGCGATCTGGGCGGCCTGATCGTGATCGACTTCATCGATATGGAGTCGGCCAAGAGCCAGCGTGAAGTCGAGCAACGCCTCAAAGACGCGCTGAAGCACGACCGCGCGCGCGTGCAGATGGGCAAGATTTCGCGCTTCGGTCTGATGGAACTGTCGCGCCAGCGGCTGCGTCCGGCGCTCTCGGAAGGCAGCCACGTGACCTGCCCGCGCTGCAACGGCACCGGCCATATCCGCGATACCGAATCGTCCGCGCTGCAGGTGCTGCGGATCATTCAGGAAGAAGCGATGAAGGAAAACACCGCGGCGATCCACTGCCAGGTGCCGGTCGAGGTGACGGCCTTCCTGCTCAACGAAAAGCGCTCGGAAATCAACAAGATCGAATCGCGCTTCAAGGTCAACGTCGTGCTCGTGCCGAACAAGCACCTCGATACGCCGCACTACAAGCTCGAGCGCCTGCGTCACGACGATGCGCGCCTCGACGACCCGCGCGCGTCGTGGAAGATGGCCGAGGAAGCGGCTCGCGAACTCGAGTCGGAAACGGGTTACAGCAAGCGCACCGAAGAAGTGAAGCCGAAGCAGGAAGCGGCGGTCAAGGGCATCACGCCCGAGAAGCCGGCGCCGAGCGCACCGGTGCGAACCGCTGCGGCCACACCGGCGCCGGTTGCGGTCACGCCGGCTTCGGGCGGCTTTATCGGATGGCTCAAGGGCCTGTTCGGCATGCAGCCGACAGCGCCGGCCGCCCAGCCGGCTCCGGCGGAAAAGACCGCCCGGCCTGCACGCGGCGAGCGCGCCGAACGTGGCGAGCGCACGGGTGAACGCGGCGGCGAACGCGGTGGCGATCGCAACCGCCGTGGCGGCGCGGCGCGCGACAAGGTCACGCGCGACAAGGTCACGCGCGGCGAAGGCGCGGCGGCCGGCGGCCGTCAGGGTCAGCAGCCGCGGCGCGAGGAGCGTGAAACGTGCGAGACGCGTGGCGGCCGGGATGGACGCGAAGGTCGCGAGGGTCGCGAAGGTCGCGACAACCGCGGCGAGGGCCGTGAAGGTCGCGAGCCGCGTGAAAGCCGCGAGCGCGACAGCCGCGAAAACCGCGTCGAGCGCGCGGAACGCGGTCAGGACCGCGCAGCCGAGCGCGCCGATACGGCGGAAGCCGGTGCGCGCGGCGAGCGCCAGGAGCGTGGTGAACGCCGCGAGCGCGCAGACCGCGGCGAGCGGCGCCGTCAACAGCAGGAAAATGCCGATGCGCTGAGCCAGACCGAAGCGCAAGCCGCGGACACCGCTCTTCAGACTCAGGCGAACCTGACCGACGGCGTCATGCCGGTCGACCAGGAAGTCGCGCGCGACGGCGAAGAGCGTCGCCGGCGCCGCCGCGGCCGTCGTGGCGGCCGTCGCGAGCGTGAAGAGGAAGGCGTCAACGTCAACACGGCAGCCGATGTCGCGGAAGCGGAAGGCGATAGCGCGAGCGTGCCGGCGGAAATGCCGGTGCGTGCGCCGGAATATGCGGGCCGCCATGAAACGCAGCAGGCGGCACAGGCCGCGGTGGAAGTGGTCGTAGCGGCCGTTGCGACTCAATCGCACGTCGTCACCGAATTGCAACCGGCCGACGAAACGCCGCCGCTCGCAGCCGAAAAGGCCGCGACGGTTCAGCACATGGAACCGGTGGCCTCACAACCGGCGCCGGTCGTCAGCGAACCGGCGGCAACGCATGCACAGCCCGAGCCGTCGGCTGCTCCGGCGCCCGTTGCGCCTGCACCGGCACCGGCACCGTCGCACGCCGAGGCTGCTCCGGCTGCCGCATTCGACGCACCGTCGGCTGCGCCGCAAACCGCCGACGAAGCATCGGCGCCCGTTGCAGCCGCTTCTGCCCCGGCTTCCACTCCGGCTTCGGCCGCGGTCGAACCGTCGGGTGCAGCGGCAACGCAGCCGGAGTCACAACCGGCCGCGACAGCACCGGCTCACGTCGAAGCCGCCGCGCCGCAACCTGCAGCTCCGGCCTATGCGCCCGCGCCGCAGCAAGTCGAAGCGCCGCGTACGGCAACCTTCGAAGCCGCCGAGCCGGCAGGAACGACCATTGAACCGGTACGTGAAACTGAAACAGCAGCCGAACCAGCGGCGGCGCCCGTAGCGGCGAGCGCCGCCGCTGCGAGCCCGGCTGCCGCCGTCGCGCACGAGCAGGCGTCCGTCGCGCCGCAAGCAGCACGCGCCAACGGCACGCACTCCGCGGCCGCAGCGTCGCCGCAAGCGTTGCAGTCGATGCTCGAAGGCGCGGGCCTCGTCTGGGTGAACACCGATGCCGACAAGCTGCGCGCAGCACAGCAAGCCGCCGCGCAGGTCGTGCCGCCGGTGCGCGCGCCGCGCGAGCGCAAGCCGCTGCCGCCGGTCGACACCGCGCCGATGCAACAAGTCGAAACGGTGAAGCACCCGCAGTAAGACTCGGCGGGCTGGTGGCCGCACAACCGGTCGCCACGCCCCGCCAGACGGCTCCCGATGCCTGACCCGCAAAGCCCGCCCGATCGGCGGGCTTTTTCACAACCAGCAGGTATTCCCCGAATCGAGCGAAAAGAAGCGATCCGTTAGAATGAAGTCCTGGATCTCAATATTCGAACCATGTCCCGACGCATCATTCCTCTGACCGATGTCAGCGCGGTGCCGGTATTTTCCGGTCCCGCGCAAGCGCCGCGCGGCGAGTTGCGCGACACGCTGTCGCGACCGCTGCGCGATCTGCGCATTTCAGTCACGGACCGCTGCAATTTCCGCTGCGTCTACTGCATGCCGCGCGCGGTATTCGACAAGGATTACCCGTTCCTGCCGCACAGCGCGCTGCTGAGCTTCGAGGAAATCGAGCGCGTGGCGCGGCTATTCGTCGCGCAGGGCGTCGAAAAGATCCGGCTGACCGGCGGCGAGCCGCTGCTGCGCAAGAACATCGAATTCCTGATCGAGCGGCTCGCGAACCTGACGACGCCGGATGGCCGCCCGCTCGATCTCACGCTGACGACCAACGGCTCGCTGCTCGCGCGCAAGGCGCGCAGCCTCAAGGACGCGGGCCTCGCGCGCGTGACGGTCAGCCTCGACGCGCTCGACGACGCGCTGTTTCGCAAGATGAACGACGCCGACTTCGCGGTCGAAGACGTGCTCGCCGGCATCGACGTCGCGCAGTCGATCGGCCTTGCGCCCGTCAAGGTGAACATGGTCGTCAAGCGCGGCACGAACGACACCGAGATCGTGCCGATGGCGCGTCATTTCAAAGGCAGCGGCGCGGTGCTGCGGTTTATCGAATACATGGATGTCGGCACGTCGAACGGCTGGAACATGGCCGAAGTACTACCGTCGGCCGACGTCGTCGCGCGCATCGGCGAGCAGTTTCCGCTCGTGCCGCTCGAGGCGCATAGCGCGGCGGAAACCGCGCAGCGCTGGGGCTACGCGGACGGCAGCGGCGAGATCGGCGTGATTTCGAGCGTGACGCGCGCGTTCTGCGCCACCTGCACGCGCGCACGGCTGTCGACCGAAGGCAAGGTCTATCTGTGCCTGTTCGCCTCGAACGGCCACGACTTGCGCGCGCTGCTGCGCAACGGCTCGAGCGACGACGAGATCGCGACCGCCATCGCGCATATCTGGGAAGCGCGCGCGGACCGCTATTCGCAGCTGCGCGGCAGCGCGCAGCCGGGACAGCAGGCCGAGGCGGCCGAGCGGCGCGTCGAAATGTCGTATATCGGCGGCTAACGGCAAAATAGGACGCGGCAGCGCTCACACGCGACTGGCCGCCCTGCCCCACGCCCTACGCCATCCCGATCAAACCCATGCCGATTCCGACCGAACAGATCACCGGCCTCCTGCTCGCAGGCGGCCGCGGCATGCGCATGGGCGGCGTCGACAAGGGATTGCAGATGCTATGCGGCGAGCCACTCGCGCTGCATGTATTGAGGCGCCTCGCGCCGCAAACCGGCGCGCTGCTGATCAGCGCGAACCGCAATGCGCCGCGCTATGCCGAACTCGGCGCGCCGTTCGACGCAACGGTCATCGCCGACACGTTGCCCGACTTCCCCGGTCCGCTAGCGGGTTTGCTCGCCGGCCTGCGCGCCGCGCGCACAGGCTTTATGCTGAGCGCACCGTGCGACACGCCCGCGTTGCCCGCCGACCTCGCCGCGCGTCTCGCCGGCGCGCTCGATGCCGAACACGCCGACATCGCGACCGTCGCCACGGGCAATGCGCAGCACGAGGTATCGATCCACCCGGTCTTCGCGCTCATGCGCACCGCCCTTGCCGACGATCTCGCGAGCTTTCTGGCAGCAGGCGAGCGCAAGGTACGCGCGTGGTACGCGCGCCACAAGACAGTCGAAGTCGCTTTTGCCGATGAACGTGCGTTTTACAATGTCAACTCTTTGCAAGAACTGGCCGACCTCGAACGAAACCGAGGACCAGACTGAGGGCAGCGGGCACCCGCTTTCCGCTGTCTCTGCCGCGATCGTCCGGCCACTGCCGGACCCGCATCCGGTCGCGACCTTTCCCGATTCATGACCACGTCCAACGAACTCTCACGCTGCGTAGCGCAGTTCGATCCTCAGGCTTTGCCGGTTTCGGCCGCGCAGGCGATCGTGCGCCAGTGGGCAACCCCGATCGTCGCGGCCGAGCGCGTCACGCTCTCCGACGCCCTCGATCGGGTGCTCGCGGAAGACATCGTGTCGCCAATCGACGTGCCGGCTTACGACAATTCGGCGATGGACGGCTACGCGTTCGACGGCGCGGCGCTCGCCGCAGCGGCGCAAGCCGACGGATCGGTTTCGCTTGCGGTGGCAGGCCGCGCGCTCGCCGGCCATCCGTTCACGGGCAATATCGACGTCACGCAATGCGTGCGCGTCATGACGGGCGCGCTGATGCCGGCCGGCTGCGACACGGTCGTGCCGCAAGAGCAGGTGCAAGGAGTGCAAGCTGTAGAAGGGGCGCAAGCGGACCAGGCAGCCGGCGACGGTCAATCGATCCGCTTTGCCGCCGCCGCGCTGCGCGCCGGCTCGAACCGGCGCCGCGCGGGCGAAGACCTCGCACGCGGCGCGCCGGCCGTGCGCGCGGGACGCATCCTGCGCGCCTCCGATCTCGGCCTGCTCGCGTCGCTCGGTATCGGCGAAGTCGCCGTGCGGCGCCGGCTGCGCGTGGCATTCTTTTCGACCGGCGACGAATTGCGCTCGATCGGTCAGCCGCTCGAACCCGGCTGCGTCTACGACAGCAACCGCTATACGCTGCTCGCGATGCTGCGCCGCCTGAACTTCGATGCAATCGACCTCGGTGTCGTACGCGACGAACCGGCAGCGCTCGAGAAAGCGCTGCTGACGGCGGCAGCCAGCGCCGACGTGATCCTGACGTCGGGTGGCGTATCGGTCGGCGACGCGGATCTGACGAAGCGGCTTTCGCGCGCGCTCGGCGACGTCGCATTCTGGAGTCTCGCGATGCGACCGGGCCGGCCGATGGCGTTTGGCCGCGTATGGTCGGGCGGCCGTGCCGGCGCCGGCGACCCTGCGCTCTTCTTCGGCCTGCCCGGCAATCCGGTCGCGGTGATGGTCACGTTCTATCAGATCGTGCGCGACGCGCTGCTGATCATGGCGGGCGCCACGCCGCAGCCCGCGCCCGTGCTGCACGCGATATCGGCGGTGCCGATCCGCAAGCGTCCCGGCCGCACCGAATTTCAGCGCGGCACCGCGCAGCGCGCCGCCGACGGCCGCTGGCACGTCGCACCGACCGGTTCGCAAGGCTCGGGCGTGTTGAGCTCGATGAGCGAAGCGAACTGCTTTATCGTGCTCGCGCACGACCAGCCGGACGTCGATGCGGGCGACACTGTCGATATCATGCTTTTCGACGGTTTAATCTGACACACGCGCATTTGCGTATAAATTCGCGATCACGACACGCGCCAGAACAAGGCTGACCACATTGCTCACTACGCGACTCACGGGTACGACCTCAATGAAAAAACAGATCTCGTCCATCGCACCGGGACAAACCGCCAAAGCGCTGATCCTCGTCTATCTGACATTCAGCGTGCCGATCGTGCTGCTCGGCGTGCTCGTCGCGTTTATCCGCTACGGCTCGGTCGAACTCTCGACCGTGTTCAGCGCACTGCTGCTCAACGCGATTCTCGGCTTCGTGCTGCTGTGGATCGCCTGTCATGCGTATAACTGGGTCGCGTCGCGCTTCGGCGGGATCGAGATCCAGTTGAGCGACGTGCCGGAGGAAGCGTGATGGCGGCGGCCATTCGTGCGGCGGCGCCGGCCGACGTCGGCGCGATGCGCGCGCTGATGTACGAGCTCGCCGAATACGAAAAGCTCACGCATCTGTTCATCGCGACCGATGCGGACCTGCATGACGCGCTGTTTGGCGCGCGGCCTTCGGCCGAAGCGCTCGTCGCGGAAAACGACGGCCGTATCGTCGGCTACGCGCTGTTCTTCCACAACTACTCGACCTTCCTCGGCCGCCGCGGGCTGTATCTCGAAGACCTGTATGTGCAGCCGTCGCAGCGCGGCAGCGGGCTCGGCTCGGCAATGCTGCGCCATCTCGCGGCCCTCGCGGTCGAGCGGCAGTGCGGGCGCTTCGAATGGTCGGTGCTCGACTGGAACCAGACGGCGATCGACTTCTACGAACGAATGGGCGCGAACGTGCTGCCCGACTGGCGCATCGTGCGAATTACCGGCGACGCGCTTGCGCAGCTTGCAGCGAGCGTCGGGCAGAAGTAGCGGCGTGAAGCTGGCATGAGGCACGTATGAAGCGGATGTGAAGCGGGTGTGAAATAAGCGCCGCGGCAGCGCGATCGCTGCGGGAAGGCGCCAGTCGGCACGAACCGCCCCCCTCCACCGCTGCTGCTCAAGGTTCGTCGGCGTCCGACCCGGACAATGCGTCGCCGAGCAATTCACGCGCTTCTTCCCCCGGCAACGCTTCGACATCGCGCAATTTGCGGTTCATCGCGCGCGTGCGCACTTCGGCTTTTTCGATCGAGCGCGTCACCGTTTCGAGTTGCGCCTTCGTCTTCGCGAGCACATCGCCGAACTGGCCGAACTCGGTCTTCACCGCGCCCAGCACCTGCCAGACCTCGCTCGAGCGCTGCTCGATCGCCAGTGTGCGGAAGCCCATCTGCAGGCTATTGAGCAACGCGGTCAGCGTCGTCGGGCCGGCAACCGTCACGCGATAGTCACGCTGCAGCAGGTCGGTCAGACCCGGCCGGCGCAACACTTCCGCGTAAAGCCCCTCGGTCGGCAGGAACAGCAGCGCGAAATCGGTGGTGTGCGGCGGCGCGACATACTTTTCGGCGATCGTGCGAGCCTCGCCGCGAATGCGCGCCTCGAGTGCGCGCGACGCCTCTTCGACGGCGACCGGGTCCGCGCGCTCCTGCGCGTCGATCAACCGCTCGTAGTCTTCCCGCGGAAATTTCGCATCGACCGGCAGCCACACCGGTTCCGCGGCGCCGTCGGCCGACGGCTTGCCGGGCAGCCGGATCGCGAATTCGACGCGCTCCGCGCTCTTCGGCTTCGTCGCCACATTCTTCGCGTACTGATCGGCCGTGAGCATCTGCTCGAGCAGAGCTTCGAGCTGCACTTCGCCCCACGTGCCGCGTGTCTTCACATTGGTCAGCACCTTCTTCAGGTCGCCGACGCCGGCCGCGAGCGTCTGCATCTCGCCAAGCCCGCGATGCACCTGCTCGAGCCGCTCGGACACGAGCTTGAACGATTCGCCGAGACGCTGCTCGAGCGTCGCATGCAGCTTTTCGTCGACTGTGCGGCGCATCTCTTCGAGCTTCGTCGCGTTGTTCGCTTCGATATCCTTCAAGCGCTGTTCGATGGTCGCACGCACTTCGGCAAAGCGCCGGTCGTTCGCTTCGGTCATTTGCGCAAGCTGCTGCGTCAGCGTGTCGCCAAAACGCTTCAGCGTGACGCCCTGCTCGTCGCGCGCCTGTTGCGCCTGCAACTGCAGGCTCTGCCGCACCGTGTCGAGCTGATGCGCGTTCGTTTCGGTCAGCTTCACGAGTTGCTGCGCGAAGCCGTCGATCTTGCCGCTTTGCACGCTCGTCATGCTCGTAAACTGCGCGGCAAGGGTCTGCTGAAACTGCGAGAAGCCGCCCGCAAGTTCGGTGCGCGACACGCGCGCGGTTTCGGTGATGTCGTTGCGCAACTCGCGCTCGACGCGCTCGAACTCGCGCGCCTGCGCATCGGTGCTCGATGCGATACGTCCGCTCAATTCGTCGAAACGATCGCCGTCGCGCGCCTGCGAGCCCGCGCGCATCAACACGACGAGCGCGATCACCAGCGCAACCGCGAGAACGACGACTGCCGCCAGCAATGCCGTGATCATGAACGCGCCTTCCCGATCACGTCCGGGTTGATCGGATTCGGCGGCTGACCGGCACGCGGCCCCACGCCAAGGCCTGCGATCAGATTGTCTGCGGCGAGATTGGCCATTGCGCGGCGCGTCGATTCGGTCGCGCTGGCGATATGCGGCGTGAGCACGACATTCGGCACCGTGAGCAGCGCCGGATTCACGCTCGGCTCGCCTTCGAACACATCGAGGCCGGCGGCCGCGATCCGTTTCGCGCGCAACGCCTCGGCCAGCGCCGCGTCGTCGACGATGCCGCCGCGCGCGATATTGGTCAGCGTCGCGGTCGGCTTCATCTGCGCGAGTTCGGCCGCGCCGATCGTATGGTGACTCGCGGCGCTGTATGGCAGGACGAGCACGACGTGGTCAGCGCGCTTCAACAGTTCTTCCTTCGACACGTACTGTGCATTCAACTCCGCCTCGATCTCGGGCGCGACACGCGACCGGTTGTGGTAGATCACCTGCATGTTGAAGCCGCGCGCGCGGCGCGCGAGCGCCTGGCCGATGCGGCCCATGCCGATCACGCCGAGCGTCGAGCCGTAGACGTCGGCGCCGAGAAAGCTGTCGTAGCCCCACTTCTTCCAGTGACCCGCGCGCAACCAGTGCTCCGATTCGGTAACGCGTCGCGCTGTCGCCATCATCAGCGCCCAGCCGAAGTCGGCCGTCGTTTCGTTCAGTACGTCGGGCGTGTTCGTGCCGAGCACATTGGCCGCGTTGAAGGCGGCCATATCGAAGTTGTTATAGCCGACCGCCATATTCGACACGACACGCAGGCGCGGCGCGGCCGCGAACGTCGCGGCGCCGATCGGCTCGCCGGCCGTCAGTGCGCCGTCTTTATCGGCGAGGCGCTCGAGCAACGCATCGTTGCCGAGCACGTCGCCATTGTTCCAGTCGACCTCGAAATGCTGCTTGAGCCGATCGATCACATCCGGAAAAATCGGACGTGCGACGAGGATTTTTTGCTTTGCCATTTCCGTATTCTCCGAATAATGCGCGGCATCGCGGCCGCTTATCGATTGCCAAACGATGCTGCGTCCATGAGCGCGCTGTGAGCCGCTTCAGAAAAACAACCACGTCGTCGCGATGAACAACGGTATGAGCACCGCGCCCGACCACGCGAGATACGCGAAGAACCCCGGCATCCGTACGCCGCGCGATTCCGCGATCGCCTTCACCATGAAATTGGGCGCATTGCCGATATAGCTGTTCGCGCCCATGAACACCGCGCCGGCCGAGATCGCCGCCAGCGTCGAGGCGCCCGCGGTCATCAGGTGCCGCGCATCGCCGCCTGCCAGATTGAAGAACACGAGGTAGGTCGGGGCATTATCGAGGAACGACGACAGCAGGCCCGTCGCCCAGAAGTACATCGCATTGCGCGGCTCGCCCGCCGCATCGTTGACCAGATGCACGACGCCCGCGAACGCGCCGGCCTCTCCCGCGCGCAGCATCATGATGACCGGCGCGATCGTCACGAAGATGCCCGCGAACAGCTTGGCGACCTCTTCGATCGGCGCCCAGTCGAACGCATTGCCCTTGCGCGCCGAACGTGGCGTAAGCGCGAGCGACAGCAGCGCGACGACGATCAGCGCCACGTCGCGCACCGCGTTCTGCAGTTCGACACGCGCGCCGGCCAGATCGAACGCGATGCCGGGTTTCCACAGACCGCTCATCAGCACGAGCGCGATCACCAGCGCGAGCAGCACGAAGTTGATCTTGCCGTCGATGAAGAATAGGCGAGAATCGGGCGTCGGGTCGAGAAACGGCTTGCGCGTCTCGCCGCTGCCGCCGTGGCGGCGGAAATAGTACGAATCGAGCGCATAGAACGCCGTGAGCAGCACCGCGCAGATGAACAGCATCGGCAGCGCGAGATGCACGGTGGTCCAGAAAAAATCCACGCCATTCAGAAAGCCGAGGAACAGTGGCGGATCGCCGAGCGGCGACAGCGAACCGCCGGCATTCGCGACCAGAAAAATAAAGAACACCACGACGTGCACGACGTGCTCGCGGTTATCGTTCGCACGCAACAGCGGACGAATCAGCAGCATCGCGGCGCCGGTCGTGCCCATGATGCTCGCGAGCAGCGTGCCGAGCGCGAGCATGCCCGTATTGAGCCGCGGCGACCCGTGCAGGTTGCCCTTGATACAGATACCGCCCGCCACCGTGTAGAGCGTGGTGAGCAGCACGATGAACGGCAGATACTCTTCGAAGACCGCGTGCATCAGCGTGCCGAACGCCGCGTGTGGGCCGAACGCGATGGCGAACGGCACGAGCAGCAGAAGCGCCCAGCCGGCCGAAATCTTGCCGAAGTGGTGATGCCAGAACGACGCTGCGACGAGCGGAAAAACCGCGATGGACAGCAGCATGCAGGCGAACGGCAGACCCCACCACACGGACAGCGCGGCGCCGTCGACGCTTGCCGCGAACGCGTGTTGCGGCCACGCAGCGCATGCGATCGCGAGTGTGGCTAGCGCGCGAGGCGCGGCTGCGCGCGCGGCGAGTGCCGTGGCATTGAACGGAGTGGAAAAAGACACTAATAAACAGGCCGAAAAGCGGAATGACAAACGGGAGAAAACACGGCTGAACAAACAGCCAAACGAAGCGAGCAACGAGACGCTCACGCGCCGCGTACGACGATCACATGCACGCGATATGGCCCATGCGCGCCAAGCACCACCGTCTGTTCGATGTCGGCGGTACGCGATGGCCCCGACACGAAGTTCGTTGCGCGCGGCAACTCGCCGCCGCGTTCTTTGCGCGCGAGATCGAACACGTCCTCGTGACAGCCGACGATACGCGACGCAGGCACGATCGCGATATGCGTTTCGGGCAGCAGCCCTGCCGACGCATATGTTTCGGCACCCGACATCAGAACCACCGTGCCGGTCTCGGCGATCGCGCAGTAGCAGCCTGTCAGACCGACCTTGTCCGAATCGACGGGCTTGCGAAATTCGACAGTGATGCCCGCCGCGGCCCACTGCATGTCCTGCAGCGTCTGCCATGCGATCGCCTGCACAGGCAAGCCCTGCTCGCTCAGATAGCGGTACGCGGCTGCGGGAACGTCGGCCAGCGTTTCGACGGCGTCCACGGTGCTCACCATCAGCTGCGCGCGCTCGACGAAGCATGCGACGAGATCGTCGGGCAACGGCGGCCGCGGGCCGCGCGGGTGGCTTGCGATATAGCGCTCTGCCGCGTCGCGCTCGCCGGCGGCCGGTTCGGGCGCGCGCCCCTGCGCCGCGCGAATGCGCGCGAGGATGTTGCGGCGGGCGGTGGATGTGTCCATGAGCGAAGTCCCCGTATCGTGGCTGATGCGATGAAGCAACATCGGCGGATTATACCGGCCGGCCCTTGCGCGTAACACTCGGCCATCCGGCTAATGCACACGCCGCGAATGACGGCGTAGCATCACTGCAAGATCACTTTCCGGAGTCGAACGCGTCGTCGGTGGGCTGCGCAATGCCGAACACCTGGCGCAGATAGGCGAGATAGGCTTTGTCTTCGCACATGTTCTTGCCCGGCGAATCGGACAGCTTCGCCACCGGCTGGCCGTTGCAGCGAACCATCTTGATCACGATCTGCAGCGGCCGGTAGCCGAGATCGTTGGTCAGATTCGTGCCGACGCCGAACGCGAGCTTGCAGCGGCCGCGAAAGCGCTCGTACAGCTGCAGCACCTTCGGAATGTCGAGCGCATCGGAAAACACGAGCACCTTCGTGCGCGGGTCGCAGCGATTGTCCTCGTAGTGTTTGAGAAGCCGCTCGCCCCAGTCGAACGGGTCGCCGGAATCGTGGCGCGCGCCGTCGAAGAGCTTGCAGAAGTACATGTCGAAGTCGCGCAGGAACGCCTGCATGCCGTACACGTCGGAAAGCGCGATGCCGAGGTCTCCGCGATATTCCTTCGCCCACATCTCGAAGCCGTAGATCTGCGAATCGCGCAGCCGCGGCCCGAGCGCCTGGCATGCCTGCAGATACTCGTGCGCCATCGTGCCGAGCGGCGTCAGGCCATGCTTCATCGCATAGTGGACGTTGCTCGTGCCGGCGAACTGTTCGGCGAGCCCGTCTTTGAGCGTGAGCAGGATTTCCTCGTGCCACTGCTTCGAAAAGCGGCGGCGCGTGCCGTAGTCGGCGATCTTGCAGTCGGCGAATTCAGGCCGCGCGCCGAGCATCGCGATCTTGCTCTTGAGCCGCTCGCGGCCTTCGAGATAGTCGGGCTCCTGCTGCGTATTGCGGAAATACACTTCGTTGACGATCGCCAGCACCGGCACTTCGAAAAGAATCGTGTGCAGCCACGGCCCCGTGATGTCGATATCGATCTCGCCATTGCCCTTCGCGGACGGCGTGATCGTGATGTACTTCTCGTTCAGGTGAAAGAGCGCGAGAAACTCGACGAAGTCGCCTTTGATAAACCGCATCCGGCGCAGATAGTCGAGTTCGCCGTCGCTGAAACGCAGTTCGCACAGCTTGCGCACTTCGCTGCGAATCTCGTCGATATACGGCACGAGATCGATGTTCGGCGTACGGCAGCGAAACCGGTATTCGACGCTGGCCGCCGGAAAGTGATGCAGTACGACCTGCATCATCGTGAACTTGTACAGATCGGTATCGAGCAGCGAGGTGATGATCATGAGGTAACGGGCAAAACCGCGGATAAACGACGATTGCTATGGTCAGTGTATTCGAATGTGAAGCAGCGAATGTGAAGCAGCGAACGTAAACAGGCGTCGCATCGCGTGAACAGCCGGATGGTATCCGATGGTGGGGCGGCAGCCGCTCCGCTGAAACCGGCCTGCCCGGCCGCCATAAACTAATCACCAAACGGTATAAGGGCAGGGGAACTGTCCCGTATGCGCCTGTTGTCGTTACGTTACAATAGCTTTTTTGGCGTTTTGCCATCCCCAATATTCCCCATACCGCTACCGCATCCAGGAGTTGCCTGAATGACTCACGTTGTGACCGAAAGCTGCATCAAGTGCCGCTATACCGACTGTGTCGATGTGTGCCCGGTCGACTGCTTTCGCGAAGGTCCCAACTTCCTCGCGATCGATCCGGACGAGTGCATCGATTGCGCTGTGTGCGTCGCCGAGTGTCCGGTGAACGCCATCTACGCCGAAGAGGACGTGCCGGGCGACCAGCAGCACTTCACTGAATTGAACGCGGAGCTCGCTAAAGGATGGCCGAGCATCACGAAAACGAAAGCGCCGCTGCCCGAGGCGGACGAATTCAAGGACGTGAAAGAAAAGCTCTCGCTGCTCGAGCGTTGATCCGGGTTGAAGCTGCGGGCCAAACAAAGTCCGATTGCGATGACAAGGTTGTGGTGATCGCGGTTTGATGATCGGGCCGCGCTGCCCGTCGCAAGCGCGCCGCTAAAGCGCCACTACAGCGCCGCCACAGCTATTGACAGGCCGCATAGCACCTCATACAATTTCGCTTCTCTGCTGTTTGTTGTTCCCCGATAGCTCAGTCGGTAGAGCGCCGGACTGTTAATCCGTAGGTCCCTGGTTCGAGCCCAGGTCGGGGAGCCAAGAATTGCAAAGGCCCGTTCTTATAACGGGCTTTTTTATGTACCGGAATCCGGTCGAGTTGAAGTTTCACCCTGCCTGGGTCGTGCCTCTTCTGGTTCTGCCTCTGTAGTGGTTCCCGTGCAGGTCCCCGATAGCTCAGTCGGTAGAGCGCCGGACTGTTAATCCGTAGGTCCCTGGTTCGAGCCCAGGTCGGGGAGCCAAACATCGAAGGCCCGCATTTCGTGCGGGCCTTCTGCATTTTCGGAGCGAAACCACGCTGGTATACGATGTGGTTTTTTTCTCCGGTCTCCCGATGAAACCCACTCTGCTTCGCGCGCCGCTCGCGATCCGCACGATTCTGACGATCGCAGCGACGATCGGCGCGGCCCTTCTCGCCGCGCCGATCGCGCAAGCCGAAGAAGTCGCAAGCGTCAACACCAATTTCCATATCACGGGTTCGGACCGCGTCGTCGTCGAAGCGTACGACGATCCGGCCGTCGAAGGCGTGACCTGCTACGTGTCGCGGGCGCGAACAGGCGGCATCAAGGGTACGCTCGGCATTGCCGAAGATCCGACCGAAGCGTCGATCGCGTGCCGCCAGGTCGGCCCGATCCGCTTCGCGGGCGGACCGCTCAAGCAGCAGGCCGACGTGTTCACCGAGCGGATGTCGCTGATCTTCAAGACGTTGCACGTCGTGCGGGTCGTCGACGCGAAGCGCAATACGCTCGTCTATCTGACATACAGCGACCGGGTCGCGTCCGGCAGCGCGAAAAATAGCGTGAGCGCCGTGCCGATGCCGGCCGGCACGACGATCCCGTTGAAATGATCGAAGCGCGCTGCCTCGCGTCGATCCGCGATCCGCGGCTCGAGCGGCAATGAAAGCAATCTGTCTGTCCGCCCGAGCGGCGCGGTAGACTGGCGAGTCTAGCCGGATTTCAGCCGGATTCCAGCCGCTTCGACACGATGACCACCACCCGTTTCCGCGATTCCGCCCGCTACTGGCGCACGCCGCTCATGCCCGGCGCGGATCTGCTCACGGCCGAATATCACGATCACACGTTCACGCCGCACTGGCACGACGCCTACACGATTCCCGTGATCGAAGCGGGCGCGGAAACGTACCAGTACCGCGGCGCGCGCTACGTCGCCGAGGCGGGCAGCGTGCCGGTCATCAACCCGGGCGAGCTGCACACCGGTTCGCGCGCGATGGACGAAGGCTGGCGTTACCGCGTGCTGTATGCGCCGGTCGACTATCTTCAGCAGCTTGCGGAAGACATCGCGGGGCGCGCGCAACCGCTGCCGTGGTTCGACGCCGAGGTGATCCGCGACCTCGACCTCGCGCAGCGTCTGTCGCACGCGCATCGGCTGCTCGAGGCGAACGGCGATGCGCTCGCGGCCCACGCCGCGATGCTCGATGCGCTGTCGACGCTGCTGGTCCGCTACGGCCGCACGCGGCCCGATGCGCCGCAAGCGGCCGCCGGCGACAAGCGCGTGAGCACGATGCAGGAACTGCTCGGCAGCGCACTCGCAGAACCCGTGACGCTCGCGGAACTGGCCGACGCCGTTGCGTTGTCGCCGTTTCATGCGGCGCGCCTCTTCACGCGCGCGACGGGTCTCGCGCCGCACGCGTGGCGCAACCAGGTTCGTCTGCAGCGCTCGCTTGCGCCGCTGCGCGCCGGTGTGCCTGTCACCGAGGTCGCGGCCGCGAGCGGGTTCACCGATCAGAGCCACTTCACGCGACACTTCCGCCGGATGTTCGGCGTGCCGCCGGGCCGCTGGCAAGGCGCCTGAACCGACCTGACACGCACCTGAGCACGCACCCGAACACGCGCCTGAACACGCACCTGAGCATCCCACACCGCAAGAACGTACAAGCCAGGCGCTCTCCTCCGCGTTAGCCTCACGCTTCGGAGGAATTCAGCTTGACAGCCACCCACCGCCTCACCGCATTCACCGCCGGCGCGCGCGACACGATCCCGATGCTGATCGGCGCCGCGCCGTTCGGCGTGATCTTCGGCACGCTCGTCGCCGCGGGCCCGCTGCATTTGTGGCACGGGCAGCTGATGTCGCTGATCGTGTTCGCCGGCTCCGCGCAATTCATCGCGCTCGGCCTCGTCGCCGGTCACGCGAGTCTTGCCGTGATCTGGGCCACAACCTTCGTCGTCAATCTGCGTCACGTGCTGTATAGCGCGACGCTCGCGCCGCATGTCGCGCATCTGCCGGCGCGCTGGCGCTGGGCGCTCGGCGGCCTGCTCACCGACGAAGTATTCGCGGTGGCATGGGCGCACTACCGGCTGCATCCGCCCGGCTCGGTCGGCCCTTACTATTTCCTCGGCTCGGGCCTGTCGATGTATCTGAACTGGCAGATCTGGACGCTCGCCGGGCTGCTGTTCGGCGCTGCGTTTCCGGGCCTTCAGTCGCTCGGGCTCGACTTCGCGATGGTCGCGACGTTTATCGCGATCGTCGTGCCGCAACTCGTCGCGTTGCGCTACCTCGCGGCGGCCGTCACCGCGGGCGCGCTCGCCTTCTTCTGGCAGGCCTGGCCGTACAAGCTCGGCCTGCTCGCCGCGGTGTTCGCCGGCGTCGCGGTCGGCGTTCTGCTGTCGAGGTCGCGCGAAACGCGGCGCACCACCGTGGAGGCGTCGCGATGAATTATGTGCTGATGATCATTGGCATGGCGCTGATCACCTGGCTGATTCGTGCCACCGTCTTCGTGCTCGGCGACCGGCTCGTGTTCGCGCCGCTCGTGCGCACCGCGCTCGGCTTCGTGCCGGTCACCGTGCTGACGGCGATCATCGTGCCGATGGCGGTTTCGCCGCACGGCGGCGGCGCGGAACTCACGTGGCGCAACCCGCAACTGGTCGGTGCGCTCGCCGCGGTCGCGGTCAGCGCGCTGACGAAGCGTCCGCTGCTGACCATCGCGGCTGGTCTCGCGGTGTTCTTCGTATGGCAAGCGCTGCTGCCCAAATAGGCGCAAGCCGATTCAGGCGCAAGCCGATTTCCTCAAGTTTCAATTCCAGCCGCCGATAAACAGTCGAGGTCCACCAGCCTGGCATGCTTCCGCAAGCGCCCGGCAGCCCGGCCTCGACCGTGTCGCGCATCGTTCAATCGCGCAGTTTTACGGTTTCACACCGTGGCCAGAAGCCGCTCTCGCGCATGCGATGCCGCGCCGGATCACCAAACGGGATATGACATGGGGCAAATCACCCTTTCATTGAAGGACGAGACTGTCGCCTCGTTGCGCAAGGATTTCGACGCGTTCGTACGCGTCTCGCTGAAACTCGACGCGCAGTTCGCGACGCCGTCGTTCGAGGATTTTTTGCGTGCGAAGCTGCTCGACAGCATGGTGCCGCTGACCGAGCACGCCGTGCAGCGAATGCTGCAAGGCGGCCAATACGCATGGGCCAAACGTACGCTGGACAAAGAATTCCCTGACGTTGTCGCGATTCTGATGCGACAGGCGACGGACTTCGGCTTTGCGTTCGCCTCCCGCTCCGAATGGACGCCCGAAGAGCTCGCGAAGCAATGCCGCGAATGGGCGACGGCGATCGTCAACGAGGCGCAATGCAGCCCCAATCTCGTCGATCCGCTCGCCGCGCAGATCAAGTCGGCGGCCCAGGACATTCAGACCGTTGAAGAATCGATGCAGACGCCCGCGTGGCGGCTCGCGGAATCGCTGCGCCAGCGCGTGTACGAAGCAAAGGTCGCCTGCGAGACGAGCTTTGGCAGCACCGCGCGCGAAAAGCTCGGCGAGCTGCGCGGCCTGTTGCGCCTCGGCATTACGCACGGCTCGTTTCAGAAGCAGGAAGCGCAGCAGATCATGGAATACCTGCGGCTGCTGAAGCCGGAGATTTTCGTCGAAGAGCCATACGACGTGTTCACGCGGCTCGCCGCGTGGCTGCGCAACTTCTTTATGCCGGCACCGCGGCCTCAGTCGCCGCAACAGCAACAGCAGCAGCGGCAGCCGCGCTAAAGTGGAGCACGCTCCGGTCCTCGCCCGCAGCCACTTGCGCGATCACACCGGGGCGCCTGCTCGAGACCCGCTCATTCCCACATCTTCCTGAGCTTCGCGGCAATTTCCACTTTGGCTTGCGCGGCAGCCGCCAGCCCTGCCGCGGTCGGCGCAGCGGGCACCGCCACGGGCGGCCACGCGTAGGCGTCGAACAGCGGCAGCAGGTCCACCGGAATAAACCGCGTACGCGATGCCCATACGTGCCGGTCGCCCAGATGGGTCTGGTTGTGCACGTAGAAGCGCTGCGGCACGACGATATGCAGATCTTCCTTCGCGCGCGTCATTGCGACATACAGCAGACGCCGCTCCTCGTCGATCTCTTCGTCGCTGCCGGTGGCGAGGTCCGACGGAATGCAGCCGTCGACGCCGTTGAGCACGAATACATTGCGCCATTCCTGGCCTTTGGCGGAGTGAATGGTCGACAGGATCAGGTAGTCCTCGTCGAGCAGCGGCACGCCGGACTCGCCGCTCGTCGCATCGGGCGGATCGAGCGTCAGTTCGGTCAGAAACCGTTCGCGCGACGCATAGGTGCCGGCGATGCTTTCCATTTGCAGCAGGTCCGCGTGACGCACGATCGCGTCTTCGTGATTGCGCTCGAGGTGCGGCTCGTACCAGCGGCGGATCAACTCGAATTCGGCGGGCCACACCGACTTGCGTTCGTTCAGCGTCGACATCAGTGCGACGAACGATGGCCAGTCTTCCTGCGCGCGCGGCGGCGGCACGAAGCTGGCGAGTGTTTGAGCCGTGGCGGTGCGCGCCGCTACAGGGGCCGAGTTGCCCACCGCAGAGTTGCCAGCCGCCGAGACGCCGGCCGGCGGGGCCCCAACCGCCACGTCCAGCACCCGCGCCGCCGTTGCCGGCCCCACGCCCGGCAGCAACTGAACGACGCGAAAACCCGCCACCCGGTCGCGCGGATTCTCCGCCCAGCGCAGCACCGCGAGCACGTCCTTCACGTGTATCGAGTCGAGAAACTTGAGTCCGCCGAACTTGACGAACGGAATGTTGCGCCGGGTCAGCTCGACCTCGAGCGCGGCGCTATGGTGCGCGGCGCGAAACAGCACCGCCTGCGACTTCAGCCTGACGCCGGCTTCGCGCGCGGCCAGCACCTGTTCGACGACATAACGCGCCTGCGCGGCATCGTCGGCGACCGTCACGAGGCGCGGCCGCTGCGCCGATGCCTTGTCGGTCCACAAGTTCTTCGTAAAGCGCTCCGACGCGAGGCCGATGACCGCATTGGACGCCGTGAGAATGGGCTGCGTTGAACGGTAGTTGCGCTCGAGCGTGACCTGCTTTGCCGGCGGGTCGAAGTGCGCCGGGAAATCGAGGATGTTGCGCACGGTCGCGCCGCGAAACGAATAGATCGACTGCGCGTCGTCACCGACGACGGTCAGCCCGCGGCCATCGGGCTTCAGCGCGAGCAGGATCGACGCCTGCAACCGGTTGGTGTCCTGATATTCGTCGACGAGCACATGGTCGAAGCGGCTCGACAGATCGGCCGCGATCGACGGCTCGGCCGCCATATGCGACCAGTAGAGCAGCAGATCGTCGTAGTCGAGCACGCCTTGCTTCTGTTTCGCGTCGACGTACGCGGCAAACAGCACGCGCAAATCGGCTTCCCATTCGCGGCACCACGGAAAAGTGCTGTTCAGCACGTCGCCGAGCGATGCACCCGTATTGACGACGCGCGAATAGATCGCAAAGCAGGTCGACTTCGACGGGAACCGGCGCTCCTTTCCCGAAAAGCCCAGTTCGTGGCGCACGAGGTTCATCAGGTCGGCCGAGTCTTCGCGATCGTTGATCGTGAAGGTCGGCGCGAGGCCGATCAGATCCGCGTATTCGCGCAGCAAACGCGCGCCGACGCTGTGGAATGTGCCCGACCACGTCAAACCCTGGGCGAGCGCCGCGCGCGCGCCGAGCGCGTCGCCGGCGATGCGCGTGACGCGGTGCGTCATCTCGAGGGCGGCGCGGCGCGAAAACGTCAACAGCAGAATGCGGCGCGGGTCCGCGCCCTTGACGACCAGATACGCGACGCGGTGCGCAAGCGTGCTGGTCTTGCCGGAGCCCGCGCCCGCGATAACGAGCAGCGCGCCGGGCGCGCGCGTGGCGTCGTCGGCGCCGTATTCGACGGCGGCGCGCTGTTCGTCATTGAGTCTGGCGAGCCAGGCGTCGGCGCCCGATGCGCCGGCACACGACGCACAAGCGCCGGGCATATCGACGCTGGAGGCGGCAAAGACGGATTCGGACGTGGAAGCGGCGGGGGAAGGCACGGCGTGCGAACGGAAACGAAGTCAGGGCGACGCATACTGTATATCCATACAATGTACGGCGACAAGCGCCCTTTTTTCGGCACGCACGCCGCCGCCTGTCACTCCTGCTTCTTCGCGTCCTTCACGCGCGCATCCGCCGCGGCCTTATCGGCATCCGACTGCGCGTCGGCCTTTTCCCTGTCTGCCTTCGCCTGGGCCACCGCAGCCTTCCTGTTGGCCTTCGCCTGTTCCTTCGCGGCCTTATTATCGGCGTGCGTCACCGGCTCGGCGGCCGGATCGTGCGACGTTTGCGCAAAGGCGAACGTCGACACGCTGCCCACGATCAATGCGGCAAGCAACCGGTTGGTCGATCGAGTCATCTGCTATCCCTCCTTCAGTCAAGGTGATCGGTAAGCGCGGCTAGCGCGCGTTCAGTCAGTGTTTGGTCTCGTCGTCAGGCACCTGCGTGCCGTTGCCCGATTGCGAATCGATCTTCAGCTGGTTGGCGGCGGCCTGCCGGTCCGCCGCGCGATTGATCTTCGCGTTCTTCAGCTGTTCCTTGTACTGCGCCTTCGACGCCTTCTTCGCGTCGTGATACTCGGCATTGGCGCGCGCGTCGGCGTCGCGCTTCTGCACGAGCGGATCGGGCGACGTCGGGGCGGTCAGCGTCTGCCGCGGCGGTACGCCGGCCGGCGCCGGCGCGGGCATTTGCACGCCCTGCGCGGCGGGCGCCGTGGCGGGCGCATTCGGCGGCGTGCCCGACGGCATCGTGGCCGGCGCGCTTTGCTGCGCGATCTGGGCCGCTTGGGGGGCCGGCCCTTGCGGCGTCGCAGGCACCTGATAAACCCGGTTCGGCTGACTCACCTCGGTAACGCGCGGGCTACCCTGGTTCGAGGTCTGCGCGACGGCACCGGTCGTGGCCAGCGCGGCAATGGCGCTGCCGATCAGCAGCGAACGAAGCTCGGTCATGGCGATCCTCTCTGAAAGTTGTCGGCCGGGCGCAGCGCCTCGGCGCATACCCGGCACTTGTTCGACCCGATGCAAAATGCAGCAGGCTCTTCTACCGACAGCATTTTTCTGAGTGAAGTTCTTGATCAACCGCCGCTTTTACTAACGGTTTCATTTTCTGACAACTGCATAACATCCGGTCGCAGGCGAAGTCTTCGAGTCCCGGAACAAATCCGCGCGCCGCTCACGCCGCAGGGCGACGCCCCGCACGCTTTCGCTTATGATGCGAATCCTTTCCGCTTCATCGCGCGTCGTCCCGCCACGAGATGCGTGGTCCTTTTCCGCAACTGCCATGCCCAACCTCGATTTCACGCTGACCGGCGATTACGTCGAACTGCACAATCTGCTGAAGCTCACGGGTCTCGCGGACAGCGGCGGATCCGCCAAGGTGCTCGTCGCATCGGGTGCGGTGAAGGTGGACGACCAGGTCGAACTGCGCAAAACGTGCAAGATCCGCGCGGGCCAGGTCGTGCTGCTCGGCGATACGCGCATCGCGGTCCACGAAGCGTGAGCGCCGCGATCGCTTGCGCGCGACGATTGCGCACCGGGCGGTTCGCGACGTTCGCGATCGAGGCCGCGCCGTCCCGGGCACACGGCTTCGCAAAAAATCCGCACCATAAACGTGCGTGCTGATCGACAGCCGCCGCGCGACGCAATAAGCTGTTCGCTTTGACAAAAACATTACATGCCGCGCGCGCCGTGCATGCGGCGCCGCGCCACGCTGCCGTCATGTCCCAATCCGGTCTGTCCCGCCCGCTTGCCGGGCCGCCGTCGCTGACGCGTCACGCCGCCGACACCGCGCGCCTCGCCGCGCCGCTCGCCATCGCGCAGTTGTCGCAGATGGCGATGAGCGTCACCGACACGGTGCTGCTCGGCTCGCTCGGCCCCGACGCGCTCGCCGCCGGCGGCCTCGGCGCGAACCTGTTCTTCGTCGTCGTCACGCTGCTGCAAGGGGTGCTGACGTCGGTCAGCGTCAGCGTCTCGCACGCGCGCGGCGCACAGGCCGACGAGCGCGTGCCGGACATCTACTGGACCGGCTTCGTGCTCTCGATCCTGCTCGCCGTTCCCGCCTTCGTGCTGCTGTCGTTCGCGGCACCGATCCTGAAGACGTTCGGCGAACCGGCGGTGCTCGCCGGGCACATCGGCGAATACTGCGCGGTGCTGCGCTGGGGCGCGCCCGCGAGTCTGATCGGCGTCGGTCTGATGCGCTCGTTCCTGCCGGCGATCGGCGCGGCGAAGCGTTTGCTGTGGGTCTCGGTCGGCAGCGTCGTGTTCAACGGCTTTCTCAACTACGGCCTCATTCACGGCGCGTATCGACTGCCGCGTCTGGGCTTTCTCGGTTCGGCCGTCGCGACGACAATCACCGTCTGGCTGTCCGCGCTGATGCTGATGGCGCTGCTCCATCTGCGGCCGCGCTACCGGCACTTCGTGACCGCGGCACGGCCCAACGTGCCGCTGATGGGCGAACTGTTCGGCATCGGCTGGCCCGTTGCGATCACGTACGGCGTCGAATCGCTGCTGTTTCTCGCGACCGGCCTGATGGTCGGCCTGTTCGGGGAAGCGCAGCTTGCCGCGCATCAGATCGCGCTGAACGTCGCGTCGGTGGCCTTCATGGTGCCGCTCGCGATCGGCCAGGCCGCGAATGTGCGCGTCGGCTACTGGTCGGGCGCGGGCGTACCGCTCGCCGCGCGCCATGCGGGCTTCGTCGCGCTCGGCCTCGGCGTCGGCTTCATGTCGCTGTCGGGACTCGTGATGGTGAGCGCGCCGCACTGGATCGTCGGCCTCTATCTGCACCTCGACGACCCGTCGAACGCGCACACGGTCGCGCTTGCCAGTTCGCTGCTCGGCGTCGCGGCGATCTTCCAGATTGTCGACGGCATGCAGACGGTGGGGTCCGGCTGCCTGCGCGGACTCAAGGACACGCGCGTGCCGATGATCGCCGCGACCTTCGGCTACTGGGGGATCGGCTTTCCGACCGGGTACGTGCTCGCGTTCCACTTCGGGCTGGGCGCGCGCGGACTCTGGTGGGGACTTGCCGCGGGCCTCGCGAGCGTCGCGATCCTGATGACATTGCGCTTTCGCCGGATAAGCGCGCGTCATATCGCGGCCGTGCAGGCGTAACGGTAACGACCGGGGTCGCGGCGTGCCGGCGCGATACGATGGCGCGGCATTGCGTCGATCTGGTTGCGCGCGCAACCAGTGAGGCGTGCCACAGTGCGTCAGGGCTGCCGGGCGCCGCGGCGCGCCGCCGCGTGTCGCCGCGTGTCGCCGCGTGTCGCCGCGTGTCGCCGGTAGAATGCGCCGCACACACCAACAACAACAGGACCGCCTCGATGCTTTCCCGCGTTACCCGTCTCTTTCCGCTGTGGGCCGTGCTCGTTTCGCTGGCCGCTTACTTCGCGCCTGCGTCCGTGGCCGGCATCGCGCCGCACGTGACGGCGCTGCTCACGCTGATCATGCTGTCGATGGGCGTCACGCTGTCGATCGCCGATTTTCAGCGCGTCTTCACACGTCCCGCACCGGTCGTCGCTGGCATCGTGCTCCACTATCTCGTGATGCCGCTCGCCGCATGGGCCATCGCGAAGATGCTGCGCATGCCGCCCGATCTGACCGCCGGCATGGTCCTCGTCGGCAGCGTCGCGAGCGGCACCGCATCGAACGTGATGATCTATCTCGCGCGCGGCGACGTCGCGCTGTCGGTCACGATCAGCGCGTTGTCCACGCTCGTCGGCGTGTTCGCGACGCCGCTGCTCACGCGCCTGTACGTCGCCGCGTCGATTGCCGTCGACGTGCGCGGCATGCTGCTGAGCATCGTGCAGATCGTCGCGCTGCCGATCGTGGCCGGCCTCGCCATCAACCATCTGTGCGGCAGGCTCGTACGCCGCATCGAGCCCGTGCTGCCGCTCGTCTCGATGGTGTCGATCCTGCTGATCATCGCGGCCGTGGTCGGCGGCACGCAGGCGAGCATCGCGCCGGTGGGTCTTACGGTTGCGCTCGGCGTCGTGCTGCACAACGGCATCGGTCTGCTCGGCGGTTACTGGGGCGGGCGTCTGCTCGGCTTCGACGAAGCCGTCTGCCGCACGCTGGCCATCGAAGTGGGCATGCAGAACTCGGGCCTTGCAGCAACGCTCGGCAAGCTTTATTTCGCACCGATCGCTGCGCTGCCCGGCGCGCTCTTTTCGGTGTGGCACAACCTGTCGGGTTCATTACTCGCCGGCTTCTGGGCGGGCCGGCCGGCGCGCGACCCGCATCGATCGCATACGACGATGCAAACGGAGCGCGCAGCCACGCTCGACAGCGAACCTCGCTGATCTCGCCGCGCGCCGCTGCAGATAGCGGCGGCGCGATGCTGCATGCGCGACGCCATGCGGCAGGCGGGAAAGTCCATCGGGAGAGTCCGGCACGAAGGTCCGTCGCGATGCCCGGTCGACCGCGGCATCGGCTCGCGCGTCAGCGCATGGCCGCCTGCGGATTCGCTCGCCCGACCACCGCGACGTTGGCCCGCACCATGCTTGCGATCTTCCCGACCCGCTTTGCCGAATCCACTTAGAATGGCCTTCCCAACGTGACGCCTGGCCGCGAGGCGTTAGCGCGAAGTCAAAAAGTCGGAGGGTCAGCGTGCCGTCGTACGATCGTCAAAGTCGCAACATTGCGCCATGCAGCGCATGGCCGATCCTGTCCATGCTCGTTCCGGTAATTCGTACACTTTCGACGTTGCGCCGCTCGCGCTCGACCTCGCTGACGCTGGCACGCACCACATTCATCGCCGCATCGGCCGTTGCCGCAGCTGCATTGAGCGGGTGCGCGACGCGTCCGCCCGCGTCGTCGTTCGACCCGCCGGTCACGCACGCGCTGCCGCAATCGACGGCCACGCCGCTCGGTGCCGCGCTTGCCGCGCCGGAAGCGGCGCATCCGGGCCAGTCCGGTTTCCGGGTGCTGTCGAGCGGCACCGAAGCGCTGCAGATGCGCATCGCGCTGGCGCGCGCCGCGACGAAAACGCTCGACATGCAGTACTACATCGCCAACGAAGACACCACCGGCAAGCTGCTGCTCGCCGCGGCGCTCTACGCGGCGGACCACGGCGTGCGCGTGCGCATGCTCGTCGACGACCTGAACTTCAAGGATCTCGACGACATCATGGCGTCGCTGAACTCGCATCCGAACATCGAGATTCGCGTATTCAACCCGTTCGGCAGCGCACAAGGCAGCCTCTACCAGCGCACCGAAAACTTCTTCACGCAGATCGGCAGTTTCACGCGACGCATGCACAACAAGGCGATGATCGCCGACAACCAGCTCGCGATCGTCGGTGGCCGTAATCTCGGCGACGAGTATTTCAGCGCGAGCCCGACGCTGCAGTTCCGCGATATCGACGTGCTCGCGGCCGGTCCGATCACCGCGAAAGTTTCCGCGAGCTTCGACGAATACTGGAACGACAGCAGCGCATACCCGCTGCGCGCGCTGAACAAACAGACGTTCGATCCGAAGCAGCTCGACGAGACGCGCGATGCATTGCGCGAACATTGGCACAAGAACGCGGACCCATACAGCGCCAAGCCGCTGAACGCCACGCCGCTCGCGTCGCAAATCCAGAAAGACGAACTCGGCCTCACCTGGGCGCCGGCGGAGTTCAACGCCGATTCGCCGGCCAAAGTCCGCTTGCCGCAGGCGGATTACCAGAGCCCTGTGATCGCGCGTATCGCCGAACTCGTCAACGATGCGCAGCAGGAAGTGCTGATCACGTCGCCGTATTTCGTGCCGCACGACGCGGGCGTAAAAGCGCTCGCCGGCCTCACCGCGCGCGGCGTCAAGGTGAAGGTGCTGACCAACTCGCTCGCCGCCACCGATGCGGTCGCCGTGCAGGCGGGCTATAGCCCTTACCGCGAGCCGCTGCTCAAGGCCGGCGTCGAGCTCTACGAGTTCAAGCCCGTGCAGGAACAGGGCACGCGCCCCGGCATGTTCGGCTCGCAATCGCGCGCGAGCCTGCATGCGAAGACGCTCGTGTTCGATCGCAAGACGCTCGTGATCGGCTCGATGAATCTCGATCCACGCTCCGCGCATCTGAACACCGAGCTCGGACTCGTGATCCACAGCGCGCCGCTCGCGGAGCAGGTCGCGACGCTGTTCGACCGCGTGACCGGACCGGAGTCGAGCTACCACGTCACGCTCGCCGATCCGTCGCGGTTCTTTTTCCGTGGACCGGAGAACCCGTACCACCTCGTCTGGACCGACGAGGAAGACGGCCACACGGTCACCTACGACGTGGACCCGAACGCCGGTTTCTACCGGAATGTGCTGACAGGTTTATTCCTGTTTTTACCAGTCGACGACCAGCTTTGACCGCGTGCGCCGGCCACGCGCCGTCGTCAACCTCAAGCGGAGTGAAATCATGACCGAAGATGTACGGATGGAACGCGATACGTTCGGCGAGATTGCGGTGCCGAACGGCCGTCTCTGGGGCGCGCAGACGCAGCGCTCATTGCAGAACTTCAGGATTTCGAGCGAGAAACAGTCGCCGGAACTGATTCATGCGCTCGCGGTGATCAAGCGCGCGGCGGCGGAAGTCAACCTCGGTCTCGGCGTGCTCGATGCGAACAAGGCGAAAGCGATCGTTCACGCAGCCGACGAAATCATCGAAGGCAAGCACGCCGGCGAATTTCCGCTGGCGGTCTGGCAGACCGGCTCGGGCACGCAGACCAACATGAACCTCAACGAGGTGATCGCGAACCGCGCGAGCGAGCTGCTCGGCGGCCAGCGCGGCGAAGCGCGCCTCGTGCATCCGAATGACGACGTGAACCGCGGCCAGTCGTCGAACGACGTGTTTCCGACCGCGATGCATATCGCCGCCGCGGTGGGCATCGTCAAGCATCTGCTGCCCGCGCTGAAGACGCTGCGCGATACGCTCGACGGCAAGGCAAAGGCATTCGCCGACGTGGTGAAGATCGGCCGCACGCACCTGCAGGATGCGACGCCGCTCACACTCGGCCAGGAATTCTCGGGCTATGTCGCGCAACTCGATCAGGGCATGCGCCATGTCGAATCGACGCTGCCTCACCTGTATCAGCTCGCGCAGGGCGGCACCGCGGTCGGCACGGGCCTGAACGCGCATCCGCAATTCGCCGACCAGGTCGCGGCGGCGATCGGCAAGCTGACCGGCTTGCCGTTCGTGTCGGCGCCGAACAAGTTCGAGGTGATGGCCGCGGCCGACGCGCTCGTGTTCGCGCACGGCGCATTGAAGACCGTCGCCGCGAGCCTGATGAAGATCGCGAACGATATCCGCTGGCTCGCAAGCGGCCCGCGCTGCGGTCTCGGCGAACTGTCGATTCCGGAAAACGAGCCGGGCAGCTCGATCATGCCGGGCAAGGTCAACCCGACGCAGTCCGAAGCGATGACGATGCTGTGCTGCCAGGTGTTCGGCAACGACGTCGCGGTGAACGTGGGCGGCGCGAGCGGCAACTTCGAACTCAACGTATTCCGGCCGATGATCGCGCACAACGTGCTGCAATCGGTCCGCCTGCTTGCGGACGGCGCGCTGAGCTTCAACGACAACTGCGCGGTCGGCATCGAGCCGAATCGCGCACGCATCGATACGCTGCTCAATGAATCGCTGATGCTCGTGACGGCGCTCAATCCGCACATCGGCTACGACAAGGCCGCGCAGATCGCGAAGAAAGCGCACAAGGAAGGAACGACGCTGAAGGCGGCCGCACTATCGCTCGGTCATCTGACCGAGCAGCAGTTCGACGAATGGGTGCGGCCGCACGAGATGGTCGGCCATGTGAAGGGCTGAGCGAGCCGGCCGGTTCAGGCTCGCTGCTTCAGATGCGAGGCGTCGCGCCAACGCCTCGCACGAATCTCGAACCGAATCTCAAACTTTCCCCTGCGCCACTTCCTCCGGCTTCAGCTCGACGATCGCGTCGAGCGCCGCCTTCACGTCCATCGCGTACTTCGCAAGGCGCTGATGTTCATCGGTGACCGGTACGAAGGCCGGCACCGGCAGCGGATTGCCGTTCTCGTTGACGGCCACCATCACGACGAGACAGTCGGTCGTCTGCATCAGCTCGCCGCCCTTCGGGTCGCCGGCGAACACCGACACATGGATATGCATGCTCGTGCGACCGGTCGCGACGACGCGGGCGCGCAGCTCGACCAGATTACCGACGTGAATCGGCCGGCGAAAACGGATGTTGCCGACGCTGACCGTCACGCAATAACGCCCCGACCAGACCGCGGCGCACGCGTACGCGGTTTCGTCGATCCATTTCATCAACGCGCCGCCATGCACCTTGCCGCCGAAGTTGACCGATGTCGGCTCGGCGAGAAAGCGGAAGGTCGTCTCCGAACGATCCAGCGGTGCGGCGGAAGGGGTGCTCATCTTGACTCCGGTCGATCTGCGAATTGAAAGGAGCCGATTATACGAGCGCCGCAAAAAATCGGGCCGCCATCCGCGACGCGCCTTACTTGCGCACCGTGACGCCTTCGTCGATCGTGCCGTACATCTCGATGCTGCTGCCGGACGAGCCGACCGGCGTGCTCGCGCCGCCTTGCGCGCAAGCGGCGCACGACAGCACGGCGATGACCGCGCAAGCGGCAAGAATGACTTTCATCGGATTGTGTTTCCCGGATAAAACGCGTTTCCGATTCTAGCCTGGCGAGGTTGCGCGAGACGCAACGGGCGGACGCGAGACCAACGCGCCTCGCGCGAGCGCCCCGGCCGGATATCTCGGTTCCCCGGTTCGCCGATTCCATACCTGCGCATCCGACATTTCGCGCGATCCTGAAACGTCGGATGCGAGCGAGGGCTACAGTGGAGTCATGACGGGTGCGCCCCTCCCCCGCGCCGGCCGCACGGCAACTTCGATTGCAGAAAACCCGAGGACCTCCGATGACCAATCCGCTTACCGAAGCAACCGGCCAATTCCCGGGCTTGAGCCGTATCGGCGCGCTGCTCGCCGATCCCGGCCGCGCCGCGATGCTGTGGGCGCTGATGGACGGCAGCGCCCGGCCCGCCGGCGAATTGACGCTGATCGCGGGCCTCTCGCCGTCGGCGGCCAGCGCGCACCTCGCCCGCCTTACCGACGGCGGACTGCTCGCGCTCGAAGTGCGCGGACGGCATCGCTATTACCGGATCGCGACGCCCGATATCGCGGCCGCGATCGAAGCGCTCATGAATCTCGCTCAGGCAGCCGCCCCGCAGCGGCCGACGCCACGCCCCGCGCGCACTGTACCCGTCGACATGCGCTATGCGCGCACGTGCTACGACCATATGGCCGGCGAACTGGCGGTGCGCGTCTATGAGCGGCTCGTCGGCGACGGCCTGCTCTCATGCGAAGGCGACCGGCTCGACGCCACGCCCGCGGGCGCAGAACAGCTCGCCGGCTGGGGCATCGACGTCGCCGGCCAGCGCGCGCTGCGCCGCCGCTTCGCCTGCACCTGCCCGGACTGGAGCGAGCGCCGTCCGCACGTGGGCGGCGCACTCGGCGCGGCGCTACTCGACGCGTGGTCGTCGCACGGCTTCGTCGAGCGCACCGAACGGCCGCGCGTGCTGCGCGTGACGCCCGCCGGTCGCCGTCATTTCGACGACTTCCTGCGCGGCGCATAATGCGAAGCCCAGCGCGGGATCTTCGCACCGCCGGCCCGCTGCGAAACGGCTGCGCACCGCACGACACGTCTTGTTACAGCGCGGGCCGGATAGCTTACAAATGAGCGCGTCTTGAAATACGCGCCGCGGGTACAGTGATTTCACACGGTGCCGTCTCTCGCGTGGCACCCGACGGAGTCACACTAATGAAAACGCACACATCCGGTTCTTCGAATTCCCGCTCTGCCCGAACTGCCCGCGCCGCTTCGCCTGTCGTCGCGACCGCGATCGCAGCCGTTGCCGCCGCGCTGTTCGTCACGTCGGGCGCGCCGCGCGTCTATGCGCAGGAGGCCGCGCCGCCCCCGAACGCCGCCGGGCCGGCCGCGCAGCCGGCCGGCGCGCAGGACGCCGACCCGCCGGGCCGCGTCGCGCGCCTGAACTACATGGCCGGCACCGTGACGACCGAACCGGCCGGCGCGACCGACTGGTCGTACGCGCAGGTCAACCGGCCGCTGACCACCGGCGACCAGTTGTGGAACGACAAAGGCGCGCGCTCGGAGCTGCATATCGGCTCGACTGCGGTGCGCGTCGGCGAATCGACCAATGTCGACATCCTCAACCTCGACGACGACAGCACGCAGCTGAAGGTCGCGCAAGGCACGCTGTCGACGCGCGTGCGCGAACTGCCGGCCGGCACGTCATATGAAATCGATACGCCGAATCTCGCGCTCGGCATCGACGGGCCAGGCGACTATCGCGTCGACGTCGCGCCCGACGGCAGCGAGACCACCGTCACCGTGCGCGGCGGCAATGCGACCGTCTATGGCGACAGCGGGCAGTTGCCGATCGCCGCGGGCCAGCAGATCCGCTTTTCCGGCACGAATCTGCAGCAAATCGCCAGCAACGGCGCACCGGCGCCCGACGCGCTCGACCAGTGGGCCGCGAGCCGCGACGCCGCGGAAGACAACTCCGTGTCCGCGCGCTACGTGTCGCGCGACGTGCCCGGCTATCAGGATCTCGACGCGAACGGCACGTGGAGCCAGAACCCGCAGTATGGCGCGGTGTGGACGCCGAACCAGATGCCGGCAGGCTGGGCGCCGTATCAGGACGGCCATTGGGTGTGGCAGGCGCCGTGGGGCTGGACCTGGGTCGACGATGCGCCATGGGGTTTCGCGCCGTACCACTACGGACGCTGGGCGTATATCGGCAACTCGTGGGCCTGGGTGCCCGGCGAAATCGTCAGCGAGCCGCCCGTCTATGCGCCGGCGCTCGTCGCGTTCGTCGGCGACGGCGGCGGCGGCGGGGTCGACTGGGGGGTCAGCCTTGCGGTCGGCGGCGTCGCGACCGCCGGGCTCGCATGGTTTGCGCTCGGCCCCGGCGAGCCGTGGCATCCGCACTGGGGGCACGGCTGGAGCCCGCGCTACTACGACCGTGTAAACCGGCCGATCTACGTGCACAACCGCATCACGAACATCCACAACACGTACATCAACTACCGTGTGCCGCATGCGATCACCTGCGTGCCTGCGACTGCGTTCGTGCACGGGCAGCCCGTCAATCGCTTCGCGCAGAAGGTCGATCCGCGGCAATGGCACAACGCGCGCTTCAACGCGGGCGCGCCGGGCATCGCGCCGGTCCGGCAAAGCTTCGGGCCCGGCATGCGCAATGCCGCGTTCCGGCCTCCCGCAGCGGCGGCCGGCCGTCCCGTGGTGGCGACGCGCCGGCCGGACGTGCCGCCTGCGTACCGCGATCATCTCGCCCAGCAGTTCGCGCATGGCGGCGGGCGCGTGGCGGGCGCCGGCAATCCGGTCGTGCATACGTCGGTGCCCGCGAGCTTTCGCGGTAGCAGGATCGGCGCGGCGGGCGGCCCGCAGCCCAACGTGCGGCTCGTCGCGGTGCGCGGGCCCGGTTCGGTCCAGGGGCGGCAAGCGGGCGGCGCGCCACGGCCCGGTGTGCCGCCGCAAGCGGGTTTCGCGCCTCCTGGGACACGCGGAGAGCCGAACGGGCGGCCGCCGGGCGGCCAGCCCAACGGCGTGCCGCATCCGCAGCCGTTCGCGGGCGGTGCACCGGGGCAAGCTCGTGCGCCGATGCCCGCGCAGGCGGGCGCCGGCGCGCCGCAGCAAGCGAATGTGCAAGCGCGACCGGGCAACGGTGTGCCGCGGCCGCCTCAATCTGCCGGCGGCATGCCGAATCCGGGCACTCATGCGGGTCCGCAGCAACTGGGCAATGTGCCGCAAGCCCAGCGCCGGGAACCGTCGTGGACACAGCCGCATACGCCGATCGGACAACAGCGTGGCGGCCGGCCAGACCAGCCGTTTGCGCAAGGCGCGGGCCGGCCGCCGCAGATGCAGGCACAGCCGCAAGCGCAGCAGACGCATGGAGGACAGCTGCGGCCCGAATTCAATCCGCAGGCGAACACGCCGCGGCCGCCCGCTCAAGGGCAGCCACGCGTGCAGCAGCCGGGGGGTCGTGCGCCGCAGGCGCAACAGCCGATGCAACAGGCACGTCCCGAGTTTCATCCGCAGCCAATGCAGCAGCCGCGGCCTGAGTTCCACCCGCCGCAGGTACAGCAGCCGCGCCCGCAGCCGATGCCACAGCCGCGACCGCAGCAAGTGCAGCAGCCAAGGCCCGCGTTTCACCCGCAGCCACAACCCGTGCAACAACCGCGGCCGCAACCGGTGCAACAGCCGCGGCCTCAACCCCATCAGGAACAGCGCGCGACCGGCGGTGGACGCGACGACCACCGCCACGGGTAACGGCCAGCGACAGCTGACCGGCAATGAACAAGGCCCGCCGCAATCTGCTTGCGGCGGGCCCTCGTCTAGCTGCGCTTCAGAGACAGCGAACCAGCGGCAACCCGCGCCGTCCGCTGCGCATCGAATGCGTGTCGCGAGCCCCGGATACGAGCCTCAGATTGCCATCGGTGCCGTCAGCGGCTCATGGTGCTGATATCCCACCAGCGCGAAATCCGACGGTTCGACCCTGTCGAGCCACTGCGGCTCGTACACGCCCGTTTTTGCATACTCGGGCACGCGTTCCGCGATCTCGAGACGCGGGCTCGGATACGGCTCGCGCGCCAGTTGCTGTTGCAGCATATCGAGCTGGTTCTCGTAGATATGCGCATCGCCGATGAAATACGTGAACCAGCGCGGCGTATAGCCGGTCAAGCGGCCGACGAGGTGCAGCAGCGCCGCGCCTTCGGTCAGATTGAACGGCGTGCCGAGGCCGACATCGTTGCTGCGAATGTAGAGGCATAGCGAAATCTCGCGGCGCGCTACGTTGGGCAGGAACTGATACAGCAGGTGGCACGCGGGCAGCGCGATCTCGTCGAGCACGGCCGGATTCCATGCATGAAACAGAATCCGGCGGTCCGACGGGTTGCGCATGATCGTGTCGAGGCACTGACGCAACTGATCGATCGCCTTGTACAGCAGCACCTTGCGGCTGCCGCCCTCTTCGAATTCGGCCACCGGCTGGAAACCGCGCGCGGCCGCGTCTTCGAGCTGCGCGCTCGCGGTCGTGTCGAGCACCTTGTACGCAGGCCATTGACGCCACTGCACGCCATACACGCCGCCGAGGTCGTCGGCGCCTTCGCGGTACGGATTCGCGAGCCACTGCGGGTTTTCGTTCGCATTGGCGTCCCACACCTTGCAGCCGAGCGCGCGAAACTGCGCCGCGCTGCGCGACGCGCGCAGAAAGCCGATCATCTCGCCGATCGCCGATTTGAATGCGAGCTTTTTGGTCGTCACAGCCGGGAATCCCTGCTGCAGATCGAAGCGCAACATCGCCCCCGGCATGCTGATCGTGCGGATGCCGGTGCGATTCTCCTGCCAGCTGCCGGTGTCGAGAATCGTGCGGACGAGGTCGAGATACTGTTTCATTCGGGGTTCCTTGGCGTGGCGCCGCTGTCGGGAAAGCAGCGCCGGCGACGTCGCGTGACAACGGGAAACCCGGATTCTAGCAAGCTTGGCAGAGGTGCTGAACGCGCACTGCAGCTTCGCGCAAACACCGGTCGCGAACGGCCGCCGCGTCGACGCGCATCGGGGCATGCCGCGCGCTGCCTTCGAACCTGAGCATCGACTAGACAAGCGCCGATATCGCCGTGCCGCACATGCGACATTCGACTGCCCATCAAGGCGATGTTCGGGTTGAGTGTCGACTCAGATCAAAGGTGCTGAACCGACGGAGGCATGTCCGCGTGCGGTGTCATCTGTTCGCTTTCCATATGTCGCATGCCATGCGAACACAGAAGCCGGTATAGCGTGACGCGCGAAATGCCGAGTTCCTGCGCCGCATCGCCAAGACGTCCGCGGTGGCGCAACAGTGCGAGTTCGATCGCCTGCCGTTCGGCCGCTTCGCGCGCCTGCGCGAGCGACACGGGCACGATTTCGACGTACTCGGACAATTCGAGGTCGCGCGCGGTAATCGCACGCCCTTCCGACATCACGATCGCGCGCCGCACGCGGTTGATCAGCTCGCGCACGTTGCCGGGCCAGCTGTAGTTATGCAGCGCCGCGATCGCATCGGGCGCGAAGCCGCGCAGACGCCGGCTCGCATCTTTTCTGAAACGTTCGAGCATATGCCGCGCAAGCAGCTCGATATCCTTGCCCCGCGCGCGCAACGGCGGTTCGTCGATCTGCAGCACGCACAAGCGGTGATACAGATCCGAACGGAAACGCCCTTCGATCATCGCGCTGTTCATATCGACGTGCGTCGCCGAGATGATGCGCACGTCGACCTCGATCGAGCCGTGGCCGCCGAGACGCTCGACCTTGCGCTCCTGCAAAAAGCGCAGCAGGCTCGCCTGGCTCTCGAGCGGCAGATCGCCGATTTCATCGAGAAAGAGCGTGCCGCCATTGGCCGCTTCGACGCGGCCGATCTTGCGCTGATTCGCACCCGTAAACGCGCCGCGCTCGTAACCGAACAGTTCGGATTGCAGCAGATGCGGCGGAATCGCACCGCAATTGATCGCAACAAATGGCGCATTGCGACGCGCCGAGCGCTCGTGAATCGCCACCGCGGTCAGTTCCTTGCCGGTGCCCGATTCGCCTGAGATAAACACCGGCGCATCGGTCATCGCGACTTTACGGATCGAGCGGAACAGCGCGAGCATTGCATCGCACGAGCCGACCATTTCGCCTTCGGTGCCCGTCGTTTGTGTCCCATCGTTCGATGCGGTCTCGCCAAGCGAGATCATTCCGTATGCGTGGCCGACGGAATCGACGATGCGGTCACCTGAATAAGGGACCGTAACGTAGTCGAAACAGTAATCGCGAACGAGCCGGCGCAGCGCGGCGTCCTGCAGTTGGCCGGGTGCCGTGGCCGCGACCCAACCGACGTTGGGCATCGTCAGACAGGATTCGAATGCGGCGATTTCGTGTTGCTGGAAACAGCTGGAAAGATCGAGCAGACCGCCGGCCGCCGTGCCGGCGCGCACCGCGCGGCGCACGTCGCGCGCCGAGCCGACTACTTCGACATGCCAGCCCCGCTCATTGAAGCGCGCGTTGAGGTCAGCACTGGGATCGCGTGAAACGTAAATCAGTTGCCGCGTTGCGGATTCCATTATTCAGATCCTCTCGTCAACGAACGTTAAGGATGACGCACGTACCCGAGGCGCTATTCTCGCATTCCTCAGATACGTCTATTCGCATCGGGATTCGCTAATACAACGAAAACCGAACGGCCATTCCATTCCGTACGGACAGCTGATCCCCGAAAAACGGCGCTTTGTATTGAACGGCCCATGAATGGGCTTTTTTAAAACTTGTGCTGTAGTCGAGAGCTTACTATACGTACGGCGCTTCGAAAAACAAATATGCAAATTAATTGAGTAACCCTTGATTAGGTAAGGCTGACCGGGCGCAAATAGCCGCCGGTAAGTTCTTTCTGAATAAAAAACATTAAGCGCATTCACCATACTTTATTCGCCGCAAACAAATCGTTGCGTGCGCAAACAATCGTCCAAATCGCACTATTGCGCGGTGTCGTATCAACGCTGAAACGTTTTCAGCCGATTTCCGAATCCGCGCGCGCCGCCCTTTACATCTAAGCCTGCTGCATCAACGGAATGCTCGATATGGCATATGTTTCGCTAAATGTGCGGCACCAAGGAGACACATCATGCGACACGTTTCCCGCGGCGCTTCATGCCATCGCCACACCACCGCCGGCCTGACCGGCGGGCGTATTCGTGCTGTTTCCGAACGCTCGCTTGCCGGCGTCGCCGCGCTCGGCGCAACGCTCGCCATCAGCACGCTGCTGTTCGCCCTGCCCCTGGCCGCGTTCGCTCAGGAATCCGCTACGTCGACAGCTTCCGATGCCCATCGCGCCGCCGTCCCGGACATCACGCCTGCAGCGGCGCCACGAGAGGCAGCGGCCGTTAGTCAGAACGATGCGCTGACACAGGTATTGAACACGCCCGCCGATGTCGTTTCGATGACCGACGTTCCGCTCGATGACCACGTGCTTGCGCGGCAACGCGGCGGCGCGACCGGATTCACGATGATCGCGGCCACGCCGGATCTGTTGCGCGGCTCGTCGGTCACGCTCTGGGACGAGATCGCACCGCCCGCTCCATTGCCGGTTCCGGTCGATGCGGGACGTGCGGCGCAAAGCAACGTCGCGAATTACCTCAGAAAGTAAGCGGAAAAAAATGCGCCGACGTAACGCGAGGCAATCGAGGATGCACCCAAAGATGCAACAAAAACACAACGGACGAAGTAGCAACTTGACAGGCCCTTAACAACCCTTAACAACCACCAACCAATTAACAACCGGTCTTCAACAACACGCTGTCGGGGTATTCATGAACGCGTCGCTTAATGCAACCGTGAAGGCATCGTCGAACGTATCGATGCGGACTTCACGCGGTCGGCTTACGTTTGCACGGCCGTCCCTGGCCGCCGCGCTCGCCGGCTCATACATCGCCTTCATTGCTTGCGCCGCACACGCGCAGCGGGTCGCGAACCCCGGCGACATCGTGCTCGAACGCGAGGTCGCACCGCGTAACGCGTTTGTTTCGGTTCCAAACAATCAGGAACCCATATTATCTAGCGCAACCACGTTCCCCGCGAACAGCTTCAATCCCGCGATGGCGCAACTCGCGTCCGACGCCGATCTGACCAACGCGCGCGGCTCGACCGGCCTGAGCTCGCCGGGCGTGCTCGCCGGCACCGGCATGCAGGCGGTCACGCGCATTCTCTCCGGCAACGCGACCGGCAATAACGTCGCACTCGGCGCGGGCAGCATCGGCCAGCCGGCGGCCGGCATCGGCGGCACGATTTCGTCGTCGGTAACGGGCGCGCTCGCGCCGCTGTCGAGCGCGCTGGGCGGCGCATTGGGAGGTCTCAAATGAACGCGCGCCGCTCGAGCATCAGCGTCACGATAAAGATCGCCCGCGCCGCTTATGCGGCCCTCACGGTCGCCGGCGCCGCTGCGACGTTCGCATGCACGGCACAGCTGGCGCATGCCCAGGCGCTCGCGCGCATCACCGGCGAGGCGCGCATCGCAACGGGTGCGGCCGTCGGCGCGACGGGCGCGATCACCGTCAACGAAGCCGCAGGCATCGACAACGCGCAGGCCAACCAGCTGACGATCTCGACCGGCGGCTCGGCCGCCAACGACAACGCAAGCGTACAGAGCGCGAGCGCGTCCGCGAAAGTCGCGAGCGCGCGCGCATCGATTGCGGGCAACGCATTTTCGAATACATCCGGCGCCGTACTGGTGAACCAGTCCGCGGGCGCGGGCAATCTCCAGCGCAACAGTGTGCAACTCGGCACTGCTGCGATCGGAGTCGAGACCGTTTCGGACAGCGTGCTGTCCGCAGCGGTCCCGAAAAACGGTGGTCTGGCGCGAGCGAACGGGGTTCACGACGCGAGGGAGGCGACTCTCTCCAACGAGGCCTTCAGAAACGTCAATGGCATCGTGCAGATCAACCAGACTGCCGGAGCCGGTAATGCCACGGCGAACAGTTTTGTGCTCCGTCCCCCGGCGGGCACTCTTTTCTAACTGACCAATAAGTATCGGAGCGAGATCATGAAACTCAAGCGCACCCTGATTGCGGCAGCGGTCCTTGCCGCGGCATCCGGCAGCGTGTTCGCAGGACAGCTGAAGAATCCGTACCTCTTCAATGCGACGATGGTCGGCGAACAGATCGGTATCGAAGGATTCGTGCGCCTGTTCGGCTGCGTATCCGTGTCGAGCACCGCGGGCGCCGTCGTCCACAACACGCAGAACGTGTATGTCCATGCATCGCTCGATCCGCAGGCGCAAAGCTACCTGCGCGGCGCGCTGACCACGCGTGTCAACAATGCAACAAATAGCGTGAGCGGCACGGGCAGCAACACCGTATGGGCCAACAGCTCGTTCTCGACCAGCGACAGTCATTCGTCGTCGCATTGGTCGTCGAGCTCGCACAACGCGAATTCCACCACGACCGTCAGCACATCGAGCAACTATGCATACGCAAACCAGGCAAAGGCGAGCGCGTCGAGCGAATATCACCAGTCGAGCGACAGCGGCCATGCAAGCAATAGTTCGTCGTCGTTCGACGCCGGCATTTCGCTTAGCGACAACAGCAAGCACTCGAGCTCGCAGTCGGGCAACTTCAGCGGCAAGTTCTCCGGCGGCGCGTCCGCTTCGACGAGCTCCAGCTCGCACGGCAAATACTGGGGAGGCTCTAAAGATCATTCGACGAGCGTTTCCGAAGAAGCGCAGGCCCACGCGAGCGGTTCATACGACAAGAACCATATGTCGAGCTCGTCGGACTCGCTTAACGCCAACGCGTCCGGCCATCTGAACACGAGCCATAGCGACACCGAAAGCCAGCACAAGAACGCGTCGCAGAGCTGGTCCGCGCAGGCGTCGAACGGCGGCTCGGGCAACCGGTCGGCGAGCGCGACGCTCACGTATGCGCACAACGACTCGAAGTCGAGCTCGGAGTCGCATTCGGGTTCGTCCTCGTTCTCGACGTCTTCGTCGGCGTCGAAGAGCTGGGGCTATAACGTGAACGACAATCTCACGACGGTCGACGAAAAGACCAGCGGTTCCGTGACGCAGTACGTCAATACCCAGGCGCCGGGCACGCTCAATGCGGGCACGGGCAGCAACGCCGCGTCGGGCGTCTCGGGCAATCTCGGCATCAACATCGCGCAAGGCATCGACAACGCACAGAGCAACGATGTCGCGCTCGCGTCGGTCGACGTCGGCAATGTGTTCGGCAACGCACAGATCTTCAACTCGCAGGGTTCGGGCGGCAGCGCGAAGATCAATAACTTCAATCTGAACGCATCGGTCGGCGACGGTTCGCTGTCGCACGTGACGGGTAATGTCGGCGTGAACGTCGCATCGGGGATCGGCAACGTGCAGAACAACAGCCTTGCCGGCGCGGTGACGACGACCAACGCCGGCACCGCGATGACGACCGCGATGGTGGCCACGGACGAGAACTCGCAATCCGCGAACATGGCGGTGCGCGGACAGTTCCAGGGCACCGCGATGCTCGGCGCCAATACGCTTGCGGGCGCATCCGGCAACATCGGCGTGAATATCGCGGGCGGCGCCGGCAACCTGCAGCACAACGGCCTCGCGATCGCCGCGCTCAATAGCGGCCATTAGGATGTCGCACTACGAAGCAAATAACGTGAAGCAGGCCCAAGAAGCCTTATAAGCCATCACGCGGCATGCACCGGCTGCCGAACAGGCAGCCGGTGCACAGCCTCCGTGTGAGGTATGAAGGAGACCAGCATGTCCGGGTTTGTCGGCTTCCCGGCGTTACGGCTCGCCGTGGCGTTCTCATGTTGCACGTTGTGTGCGACAGCCCACGCACAAGCGAGCATCGATACGTCTACCCTCGCAGGTATTCCGCTGACCAAAACGGTTCGCTCGATGAGGGACATCCGCTACAGCCATATCGTGAGCCAGCAGTTCGACTACAGCTGCGGCGCGGCCGCACTCGCGACGCTCCTCAAATACGGTTACGGCATCGATATTCCCGAGACGGAACTGATCCGCCGGATGATGGTTTTCTCGTCGCCGGACATCGTGGTCAAGAACGGTTTTTCGATGCTCGACATGAAGAAATTCGTCGAGACGATCGGGCTGCGCGGCAGAGGGTTCCGGGTCAATCCGGACGCGTTGTATCACCTGCAGATCCCCGTGATGGTGTTGATGAACATCGACGGCTATGAGCATTTCGTGATCGTCAAACATGCGGAGAACGGCCGCGTTTTTATCGCGGACCCGGCGCTCGGCAACCGGATCCTCCTCGAAGAGGATTTCTCGAAGACGTGGAACGGGCTCGTGTTCGCCGTGGTCGGCAAGCCATTCAGGGAGGATTCGCCGCTGTTGCAGGACAACGAGTCGCTGGCGTTGAAGCTGCGTGCGGGCGCGCTCGCAACCGGCGCCGCCGCGACACCTTTTGTCGAATACGGCCTGTCACGGGCCGAGCTCTTCTGAGCCCATCATGAAGCGCGAACTCTCAATCAGCAATCGTGCGTTGCTCGCAACCGTAGCGAGCGCCGCCATCACGACCGCAGCGCTCGCGGCAGCGAGCACTGCGTACGCAGCGCAAGCAGACGGGACAGCACCGATGCCCGCGTTTCTGTCGGCACGCGATTCGGCACGCGATGGCGGTCTGGAGACGATCAGATGGCAGCCCGTCGGCGACGACGTGCTCGCAAGTCAGACCGGCAAGTTTGCGAATGGGCAGATGATCTCCGGCTTCGTGCTGAACCTGTTGTCGCAATGGAATCTGCCGAACGGCGCAAGCGCGATCGCACAAGGTTCGCTCGCAGTCGCGCAAAACGCGGCCAACCAGATGAGTGCGACAGTCAACTCGACGGCGCGCGTCGTGAACGGCAGCGGGCGCGACAGCGGCGCGGATCGGTCCGCGCAGGTCGACGGCGGCCAGCGGATCGCCGTAAACGGCGTTTCTCAGGTTACGCAGGTGGCAGGCAACAGCAACATCGGCATGAACGCGGCGCAGATCGATTTCACCGGCAACGCGCTGCCGTCCGCAAGCGGCAATGGCGCGACGCGTGCGAGCGCATCGAACGCGAACGGCACGATCAGGGCGGGCATCACGTTCGGCAACGGCGGCGTGAGCGTCGCGCTGCAGACGCCTGCCGGCATGGCGACGCAAACGATCGCGCCGGGCGGGGGTCAGGCCGGATCGATTGCGCAGATGCTGCAGATCGCAGGCAATAACCAGCAGGTCGCGAACCAGTTGCAACTGCAGTTGCAGACCGCGCAGATGTCGTCGGCGTCGCTACGGCAGGCCGGTGTGCTTCAGGCGCTGCAGAACGCGATCAATGCAAGACGCTAACGCGAAGCGCAGTGCGGCAGAGCGCGGTGCGCGGCAGGTAGCGCCAGGCAGCGCCAGGCAGCGGCAGGCAGCGGCAGCGGATAACGGGGGACGTCTGGCAGAAGGCAAGAAAGCAAGAAGGCAAGGCAGGAGACCAGCAGCGAGACCAAGCGGTAAGCAACAACGGGGGAAACAAGGGAGACAGCGGCGGGCCGCCACCCGCACCGCATGACACAAGGCAGCAATGAAAGACAGGGGACGAGGTCCGCGCGAGGCATAACAACAGCGACGCGCGGCCTGCTTGACCGGGGGAATAAAAAACATGATTGCCGATACAAAGACCAGGAGGCCGCGTCTTGCTCTCGCGGCCATTCCGGCTGCAGCAGTGATGTTTGCATGGGCACAGGGGGCGGCCGCTCAGGCCATTGCCAGTCAATCGATGGAAGAGCGGCTCAATCAGCTGATGCGCGTCGTCGACGAGCAGCAGCGGCAAATTCAATCGCTCGAGCGCCAGATGACGAATCTGGAAATGGCGCAGCGCGGCCGCGGCGCACCGGGATACGGCGCGCCCGGCTCGACGGCGGTGGCCGAACAACCAGGCGCCGACGGCTTGCCGATGCCGTTGCCGCCGCTTGCGCAGGTGACGCCGGGCGCACCGATACCCGGCGGCCAGGGCAGCAGCACCGCGACCGGTGTGCCGGTCAATCCGCCGGCGCCAGAAGGATCGAGCGCGACCGGTTCGACTGCGCCCGGTGCGCCGGTCGCCCCCGGCGGCGCGATCGGCACGACGCAGAAAGCCGCTGAACCGGTGCGCACGCAGGCGGAAGAGGCCGTCGTGCAGCGCGAGCATGCGCCGCTCTTCGATCACAAGCTCACGCTCGACTGGGGCATCAGCGACACGTACTACGACCGCCGCCAGTTGCAGCTGTCAGGCTTTCTTGCGCTCGATGCAATCTTCCTCGGCAACATCAACCTCGGCGAAACGAAATCGCATCAGGTGATGTCGGACCTCGACGTCCGCTATGGCCTGACCGACCGCATCAGCGTCGACGTCGATGTGCCGTATGTCTATCGTCACAGCACGTTTATCGTCGGCGGCGCGGGCGGTTCGGCGAGCACGCTTTCCGATGCGTCGGTGAACTCGCATGCGATCGGCGACGTCAACTTCGGCATTTACTATCAGTTGCTCAAGGAGACCAACACTATTCCGGATGTGGTCGGCAGCCTGCGCGTAAAAGCGCCGACCGGCACCTCGCCGTTCGGCATCAAGGTCGTGCAGCTGACGCCCGACAACACGAATCTCGTCGCACCGTCGGAGCTGCCGACCGGCACAGGTTTCTGGAATATAACGGCCGGTTTGTCGGTACTGAAGACGTACGACCCGATCGTGCTGTTTGGAAGCCTCTCGTACACGTATAACGTCGCGCGTTCTTTCGCGGATATCTCGTCGGTACAGGGGCAAACGCAACCGGCGACCGTGAAGCTCGGCGACATCGTGCAGATCGGCGGCGGTGTCGCGCTCGCGTTTTCCGACAAGGACTCGGCGAGCATCTCGTACACGCTCGCACTCGAGCCGTCGTCGAAGACGAAGGCGCCGGGCGGGAGCTACCAGGACGTGCCCGGCAGCGAAACGACTGCGGCCGTGCTCAATTTCGGTTTGAACCATGTCGTCAACAAGCACCTGACGATCAACGGCACGGTGTCGATCGGCATGACGCCCGATGCACCGAACTTCGTGGTCGGATTGCGCTTTCCCTACACTTTCTGATGTGTCATCGAGACGAGGCTGATCGTGCGTGAACCCTCTCATCTGACTTCCGTGCCGAAAGTCGCGCCGGGCCGCCCGCCCCTCTCGGCCGCGCGCACTGCGCCGCCCTCGACGGGCGCGCCCGTCGCGCAAGATGCGCGAGCCGCCGATACGACAGGCGCGAGCGCGCGCAACGAGCGCACGCTGCTCTATGTCGCACGCACGCCCGACGACACGCTCGTCGCGCATCTGAAGAGCCGCGGCTGGTCTGTGCTGACCGCGCGCTCCGCGCATGAGACCGGCCGGCTGCTGAAGCCGGACGCCGCCTGCGCGGGCATCGTCGATATGGCGAGCTTCGCGCTACGCGACCTCGCGTCGCTCGAAGCGAGCCTGCGCCAGCAGCAGGTCGGCTGGATCGCGCTCGCGAACACGGAGCGGCTCGCGGACGCGGAGGTGCGGCGCCTGATCCGCCACTACTGTTTCGATTACGTGAAGATGCCGGTGGCGCACGCAACGATCGATTATCTGGTCGGCCACGCGTTCGGCATGGTCACGCTATACGATGCCGACGTGCCCGCCGATGTCGCGCACGAGGATGACGAGATGGTCGGCACCTGCGATGCGATGCAGGCGTTGTTCCGCACGATCCGCAAGGTGGCGAACACCGACGCACCGGTGTTCATCTCCGGCGAATCGGGCACTGGCAAGGAACTGACCGCGGTCGCGATTCACGAGCGTTCGCCGCGCCGCAATGCGCCGTTCGTCGCCATCAACTGCGGCGCGATTCCGCATCACCTGTTGCAGTCCGAACTGTTCGGCTACGAACGCGGCGCCTTTACCGGCGCGAATCAGCGCAAGATCGGGCGCGTCGAAGCGGCCAGCGGCGGCACGCTGTTCCTCGACGAAATCGGCGACCTGCCGATGGAAAGCCAAGCGAGCCTGTTGCGCTTCCTGCAGGAAGGCAAGATCGAGCGCCTCGGCGGGCATGAATCGATTGCCGTCGATGTGCGCATTATTTCGGCGACGCACGTCGACCTCGAAGACGCGATGCGCGAAGGACGCTTCCGCGCGGACCTGTTTCACCGTCTGTGCGTGCTGCGCGTCGACGAACCGCCGCTGCGCACACGCGGCAAGGACATCGAAATTCTCGCGCATCACATCCTGCACAAGTTCAAATGCGACAGCGCGCGCAAGATTCGCGGCTTCACGCCGTCGGCGATCGAAGCGATGTACAACTACAACTGGCCGGGCAATGTGCGCGAACTGATCAACCGCGTGCGGCGCGCGATCGTGATGGCGGAGACCAAGCTGATTTCGGCCGACGATCTCGATCTCGCGAACTACAGCGCGCAGCAGACGATCTCGCTCGCGCAGGCCCGTGAAGCGGCGGAAAAGCGTGCGATCGAGGCTGCGCTGCTAAGGCATCGGCATCGCTTGAACGAGGCGGCCGCGGATCTCGGCATTTCGCGCGTCACGTTGTATCGGCTCATGGGTTCGCATGGTTTGCGCGATTCCACGAACGGCGACGACAAGGGTATGTTTCCGGGGGAAAGCGACGTGCGAGAGTGAGCGCGTTTTCTTGCCTCGCCGCGCGAACAGCGGAACCGGCGAGGCGCGTGCGCGCGCGTCGGGTAGAATCGCTGCGAACCGATTTTCTCGCCTCTTCCCATGACGACGCTGACCCTGATCGTCGCTCGCGCCCGCAACGGCGTGATCGGCCGCGATAACCAGTTGCCCTGGCGGCTTCCCGAAGACCTCGCTTTCTTCAAGCGCACGACGATGGGCGCGCCGATCGTCATGGGCCGCAAGACGCACGAATCGATCGGCCGCGTGTTGCCGGGCCGCCGCAATATCGTCGTGTCGCGCGATGCGGCGCGTCGCTACGACGGCTGCGATACGGTAACGAGCCTCGCGGCCGCGCTCGAACTCGCCGCGCAGGATCAGGCACCCGAAGCATTTCTGATCGGCGGCGCGCAGCTTTATGAAGACGGCTTGCGCGAGGCGCACCGACTGATCGTCACGGAAATCGCCGCAGACTTCGAAGGCGATACGACCTTCCCGGCGCCCGACCCGCGCGAATGGGAAGAAGTGTCGCGCGAAGCGCACCACGCGAATCCGCCGAACGCGTTCGACTACGCGTTCGTCACTTATCGCCGCAAAAACCAGCGCTAGAAATGGAAATCGCCACGCAGCGCAGGCGTGCGCAGCGTGGCGATGGTCTTCGGCGGCGGACTTGCGATGGCGCTTTAGCGGCTGGCCCGCCGGTCCGGCGGCTGGCCGCCGCGACGTCTCACTGCCCCGCGACCGTCATCCGCTCGATCAGCACCGAGCCCGTTTGCTTCGTACCGCGCACGATCGTATCGGCGCCGATTGCGACGATATGGCGGAACATCTCCTGCAGCGTGCTCGCCACCGTGATCTCTTCGACCGGATACTGGATCTTGCCGTTCTCGACCCAAAAGCCCGACGCACCGCGCGAATAATCGCCGGTCACGTAATTGACGCCCTGCCCCATCAGTTCGGTCAACAGCAAACCCGTGCCGAGCTTCTTCAGCATCGCTTCGAAATCGTCGTCGGGCTGCGTGAGCGAACTTTTCAGCGAGATGTTGTGCGAGCCGCCCGCATTGCCGGTGGTCGGCATGCCGAGCTTGCGCGCCGAATAGGTAGACAGGAAATAGCCTTCGACCACGCCATCCTTCACGACCGAGCGCTGCCGCGTGCGCACGCCCTCTTCGTCGAACGGCGCGCTGCCCATCGCACGCGGCACATGCGGGTCTTCGACGATCTGCACATGCGGCGCGAACACCGGCTGGCCGAGGCTGTCGACGAGAAATGTCGTCTTGCGATAGAGCGCGCCGCCGCTCGTCGCCTGCACGAAGGCGCCGAGCAGCCCGGCCGCGAGCGGCGCTTCGAACAGCACCGGCACCTTGCGCGTATCGAGGCCGCGCGCGCCGATGCGCGCGAGCGCGCGTTCGGCCGCATAACGGCCGACCGCCTCCGGGTCTGCGAGTTCGGTGGCGCTGCGCCTGGACGTATACCAGTCGTCGCGCTGCATGTTGCGGCCGCTGCCCGCGATCGGCGCGCACGCGACGTAGTGCCGCGAGTACGGATAGCCAGCGAGAAAGCCGCGAGACGTGCCGAGCACGAACTGCGAATGCTGCGCCGAGACGCTCGCGCCTTCGGAATTGCGGATCTGCGCGTCGGTGGCAAACGCGGCATCTTCGGCACGGCGTGCGATCTCGACCGCTTCGTCGGCGGACAGATTCCACGGGTGATAGAGATCGAGATCCTGCGGCGCCTTTTCGAGCAGTTCGTCTTCAGCGAGACCTGCGCAGTCGTCCTCGGCCGTGAAGCGCGCGATGTTGTACGCGGCGGTCACCGTGTCTTTCAGCGCTTCGGGCGAAAAATCGGAGGTGCTCGCATTGCCGCGCTTGTTGCCGATAAACACCGTCACGCCGACCATCTTGTCGCGGTTGTGCTCGATCGTTTCGACCTCGCCGCGCCGCACCGAGACGGACAGGCCGTCGCCTTCGGAAATTTCGGTCGCCGCATCGCTTGCGCCGAGCGACTTCGCGTGGCGAAGAATGTCCGATGCGATCTGCTTGAGCTCGTCCTGCGTATGCGGGAAAAAACGCTGCCGGGCTTCGGTTTCGATATCTGCTGCCATTGTGATTGCCGTCCTCGATTGGCGTACCGCGCTCGCGCCGGGCAGGACCCGGGTGGCGGTGACGCGCTGGGTTGCGCATGATGTCGCGTGCGTGCGCGTGCCTGACGCATGTGCCTGACGCATGTGCTTGACGCTATTGGCAGCGGTATTACCGGCGCTATTGCCGGCCGTGTCGCCAGCGCAGTTGCCAGGTCCAGCGGTTGCCAGGATTGACGCTTGCCGTGTTACGGGTACATGTCAGCGCGCATCACGCGATCATAACAAGGTCCGCGCGGACTCACCTGGGCTTTGCAGCGGGTTCGTCGCATGCGCCCGCGGTTTCCATGCAGATGCCCTGAAACGCGCACGTTACAATATCGGGCATGACACGCAAAACCCGTATTCAACCTATGTCGGGCGCGGACGCCGCCGATGACGACCACGGCTACGACCGCCCGAGCAAATCGCAACTGAAGCGCGAGATGCATGCGCTGCAGACACTCGGCGCCGCGCTCGTCGAACTGCCGAAAGACGCGCTCAAGCGCATGCCGATGCCAGAAGCGCTCGACGAAGCGGTCCGCGAGGCGCGCCGCATCACCGACCACGAAGGCAAGCGCCGCCAGCTTCAATACGTCGGACGAGTGATGCGCTCGCTCGCCGACGAAGAAACGGCTGCTTTGCGCAGTGCGCTCGATACTTACAACGGCGCGAATCGCGCCGAAACCGCGAAGCTGCACTGGATCGAACGCACGCGCGAGGCGCTGCTCGCCAACGATGCCGCGCTGACCGAGTTCATCCGCCAATACCCGTCGGCGGATCCGCAGGAAGGCCGCACGCTGATCCGCAACGCGCGCAAGGAAGCGCAGCTCGGCAAGCCGCCGCGCTACTTCCGCGAACTGTTCCAGTGGATCAAGCTGGCCGGCGGCGTGCAGATGGGCGGCAGTTCAGATACCGATAACGATTCCGACGTCGAGGAAGACGACGATGACGACTCACGCAGTTAACCCCGCGGCTGACCCCGCAGTTGACCCTGCAACTCAGCCCGCGCCTGGCCCCACCCGCAGCCACCCCGACGAGCTGATCGTCGGCCTCGTTTCGATCAGCGACCGCGCAAGCACCGGCGTCTATGAAGACAAAGGCATCCCGTCGCTCGAGGAATGGCTCGGCGGCGCCCTGAGCTCGCCGTGGCGCAGCATCACGCGCCTGATCCAGGACGATGCGCCGACCATCACGTCGACCTTGATCGAACTCGTCGACGAAGCCGGCTGCGACCTCGTGCTGACGACCGGCGGCACGGGCCCGTCGCGGCGCGACGTGACGCCCGAGGCGACGCTCGCGGCGGGAACGAAGGAAATGCCGGGGTTCGGCGAACAGATGCGTCAGATCAGCCTGAACTTCGTGCCGACCGCGATCCTGTCGCGACAGGTCGCGGTGATCCGCGAAACGCCCGCGCGCGCGGCGCTGATCGTGAACCTGCCGGGGCAGCCGAAGTCGATTCGGGAGACGCTCGAGGGTTTGCGCGACGCCGATGGAAAGGTGAAAGTGCCGGGCATCTTTGCCGCGGTGCCCTATTGCATCGACCTGATCGGCGGCCCGTACATCGAGACGAATGCGGCCGTGGTCGCGGCGTTCCGGCCGAAGAATGCGGTGCGCGCGCCGCGCTGAAGGTAACGCGCAGGTGAAGGCGCCTGCTGCTCGTCGCAGCGCGCCTTTCACGCAGGCGGGCAGCGTTGCGGTTGCTTCAGGTCACTACGCGGCGTGCTTCGCGGCTCGCTTCCAGGCTCGCTTCCAGGCCACTTCCGGCTCATTTCGCCGGTGCGTCCGTCATCGGCATACTGGCTTCCGGAATCAGGAAATGCTGGCGGTAGTAGCGCAATTCGTCGATCGATTCGTGGATATCGGCGAGCGCAGTATGCATCGCGCGCTTCTGAAACCCTTTGTAGATCGCGGGCTGCCAGCGCCGGCACAGTTCTTTCAGCGTGCTGACGTCGAGGTTCCGGTAATGGAAGAACGCTTCGAGTTCCGGCATCCAGCGCGCCATGAAGCGGCGGTCCTGGCAAATCGAGTTGCCGCACATCGGCGATTTGCCGGGCGGCACATATTCGCCGAGAAACGCGCGAATCTGCGCGGTGGCGGCGGCTTCGTCGACAGTGGATGCGCGCACGCGGTCGATCAGGCCCGAACGACCGTGCGTATTGCGATTCCACTCGTCCATCTTGCCGAGCGTTTCGTCGCTTTGATGGATGGCGAGCACTGGGCCTTCGACCACCTTGTCGAGCTGCGAATTCGTGACGACGACGGCGATTTCGATAATGCGGTCGTTGTCCGGATCGAGCCCGGTCATTTCCATGTCGAGCCAGATGAGGTTCATTTCGCTGCGCGCAAGCGATGCCAGCGGTGCGGCGGTGGAATTGAGGATGTCGGTCATCGGAGATCGGCTCAGGTGAGAATCCGGCGGGGTAGTGTGGGGTGGCCTTTCGGGTTGGTACCTGGGTTGGTACCTGGGTCGGCCCTCGAGCGGGCCGTTCCGGTTGCCCTATACGGCCTACGTGGAAGGCGCCCGCCGGCACGAACAACCCTATAATTGTCGCATAGTTACCACGGACTTCCGGATGCCCATTGTGTACTTCTCCATTCTGTTCGTGATCGCCGTTCTGGCGATGGTCGTGACGAAGCTGTGGCTTGCGTCGCGCCAGATCCGCTTCGTCGCCGCGCATCGCGCCGATGTGCCGCCGCAGTTCGCCGCGAAGATTCCCCTCACCGCGCATCAGCGCGCCGCCGACTACACGGTCGAACGTACGCGGCTCACGATGGCGGAGATCGTCGTCAGCGCGGCCGTGCTGATCGGCCTCACGCTGTTGGGCGGCGTAGAGGCGCTCGATTTCGGCATTTCCGGCTGGCTCGGGCGCGGCTTTATCGGCCAGATTGTGCTCGTCGCGGCGGTCGTCGCGATCACCGGCATCATCGACCTGCCGTTCGATTACTACCGGCAGTTCAGCGTCGAGGAACGCTTCGGCTTCAACCGGATGACGAAGCGCATCTTCTTCGCCGATCGCGTCAAGGGCGTGCTGCTCGGCGCCGCGTTCGGCCTGCCGCTGCTGTTCGTCGTGCTGTGGCTGATGGACCAGGCAGGCAGCCTCTGGTGGCTGTGGACGTGGATCGTCTGGGTCGCGTTCCAGATGCTTGTGCTCGTGCTGTATCCGACGCTGATCGCGCCGATCTTCAACAAGTTCGAACCGCTGAAGGACGAAGCGCTGAAAAGCCGCATCGAAGCGCTGATGAAGCGTTGCGGCTTCGCCGCCAAGGGCCTCTTCGTGATGGACGGCAGCCGCCGCTCGGCGCATGGCAACGCGTACTTCACGGGGTTTGGCGCCGCCAAGCGCATCGTGTTCTTCGATACGCTGCTCGCGCGCCTCTCGGGCAGCGAAATCGAAGCGGTGCTCGCGCATGAACTCGGGCATTTCAAGCGCCGCCATGTGATCAAGCGAATGGTCGTCACGTTCGCCCTGAGCCTTGCAATGCTCGCGCTGCTCGGCTGGCTGTCGCAGCGCGTCTGGTTCTATGAAGGGCTCGGCGTGCGGCCGTCGCTGTCAGGCAGCAACGATGGGCTCGCCCTCGTGCTGTTCTTTCTCGCGGTGCCCGTGTTCCTGTTCTTCGTTACACCGCTTGGCAGCCTCAGTTCGCGCAAGCACGAGTTCGAAGCCGATGCGTTCGCAGCCTCGCAGACCGATGCGAAGGACCTCGTCAGCGCGCTCGTGAAGCTGTATGAGGACAACGCGTCGACGCTCACGCCCGATCCGCTTTACACCGCGTTCTATTACTCGCATCCGCCCGCGTCGCAGCGCATCGACCGGCTGCTGCAGCACGCATGAGCGGCCGTCCGGCCAGACGCGGCGCCAAAGGCTCCCTGGATACGCGAGGTGCGGCAGACGCGTGGCCCGCAGGCCGCGCGAGCGGACTCGTGATCGCCGCCCATGGGCGTCATTACATCGTCGCGCCGTCGGGCGGCGGTGCGATGCTCCAGTGCTTTCCGCGCGGCAAGCGCAGCGAGGTGGCGGTCGGCGATCATGTCGTGTATGAGATGACGTCCGCGGACCAGGGCGTGATCGTCGAAATCGGCGAGCGTCGCAATCTGCTGTACCGCTCCGATCAATACAAGTCGAAGCTCTTTGCCGCGAACCTCGATCAGTTGCTGATCGTGCTCGCGACCGAGCCGCATTTCAGCGAAGACCTGCTCGGCCGGGCGCTCGTCGCAGCCGAAGCGAACGAACTGAAGCCGCTCATCGTGTTGAACAAAACCGATGTCGAGGGCGCACTGCCGCTTGCGCGTCAACGTCTCGCGCTGTATCGAACGCTCGGCTATACGGTGCTCGAAATGTCGATCAGAACGCTGCCGGACGCCGCGCGTGCCACGTTGATCGAGCATCTGCACGGCCATGCGACGCTGTTGCTGGGGCAGTCGGGGATGGGCAAATCGACGCTCGTGAACCTGATCGTGCCCGATGCCGAAGCCGCGACGCGCGAGATTTCGACTGCGCTCAATAGCGGCCGGCATACGACGACATTCACGCGCCTGTACCCTCTCGCCGATTCCGCTCAGGAGCACGATCACGGCGGCGCCGGCGCGCTGATCGACTCGCCCGGCTTCCAGGAATTCGGCCTCCATCATCTGACCGAAGGCAAGCTTGAACGCGCGTTTCCCGAATTCCGGCCTCTGCTCGCGAATTGCCGGTTCTACAACTGCCATCATCTGCACGAACCGGGCTGCGCGATTCTCGAGGCAGTCGCCGACGGCCGCATTGCGCGCGAGCGTCACGCGCTTTATGCGCAGCTCGTGCACGAGGCAAGCCAGGTGGTGCGCTGATCGATGATCAAGCTGCTGCGCGCGCCGAACCTGCTGATTGGCCAGCACTGGGTCAATCTGCTTGCCACTGCGGGAATCGCATGTGAGCTGCATAACCGCTATCTGAACGGCGCGTTAGGCGATATTCCGGCCGAGCAGTGCGCGCCCGAGTTGTGGCTCGTCGACGAACGCGACGAAGCGCTGGCGCGACGGTTGATCGATGCGGCTGCGCGCGGACCGGCGGCCGGCACGCCAGGGTGGCGCTGCAGTCACTGCGGTGAAACGCTCGAAGCGCAGTTCACGGTGTGCTGGCAGTGCGGGACGCCGCGTAATCCGCTGGACGAGTGATGACCGGCCGCGGCGGTAGCGATGCCGTGGCCGCTATAGCGCAAGGCCGCTTGAGCCGCTTGAGCCGCCGTCGAGGATGCGCCGGCCGCGGCGTCGAGTGTCCGGGCTCGAGCTCACGACAACCACACTGCGATCGTCAGCATCAGCAGCAGGATCATCCACAGGATCACGGCGCGCCATACGAGGCCCACGGCCGATTGCAGCGTGCGCGGCGTGCAGTCGTCGCCGACCGACATCGGTCCGCCCTCGCCGGTTGCGAGCGCATCGACGCTCGAGATTTCCGCGAGCGGCCCCGACAGACGCGCGCCGAGCGCACCGCTACCGGCCGCGAGCAGCACGCCGTCGTTCGGATCGGGCCATTGCCGCGCATGATTGCGCCACGCGTAGATTGCATCCTCGAAATTACCGACAATCGCAAAGCCCAGCGACGTCAAGCGTGCCGGTATCCAGTCGATCACGAAGAACGCGCGCTGCGCGAACGTCGAGAACGCGGTCGTACGCTCCTCGACCGGCTGCGACCACGCGCGCGCGAGATACTCGGCCACGCGATATAAGACGGCGCCAGCCGGACCGATCGGCACGAGAAACCAGAAGAACACGCCGAATACATGCCGATGCGAAGCCACGACCGCGTGAATCAGCGTATGACGGACGATCTCGCTGACCGGCATATCGACCGTGTCGATGCCGGTCCATTCGTTGAGAATCTCGCGCGCGCGCGGCACGTCGTCGTTATTGAGCGCGAGATGGATGTCGGTGAAATAGTGGCTGAACTGCCGGAAACCGAGCGTGAAATAGACGATCACGACGTTCCACAAGAACGCCAGAACGAAGTGAATCTGGTAAAGCACGAAATAGACGAGGCCAACGGCAAGCGTCCACGGCAACACGACGACGAGCCACGCGAGCACGCCATGTCTTTCCTTGCCGGCATCGAAGCCATGCGCGGTCGATTCCGCATGGTATTGAAGCAGCGACGCGATCGGATTGCTCGGCGACAGTGCACGGACCTGTTCGAGAATCAGAGCGAGCAATACGGAAAAAAAAGTCATGCGATGCGCCGTGCTATTCGAGTTATTGCGAGTTTTGCCGGGCTTTGCCGGGTTTTACATCCGACCTTTGCGTTCGATCCGTAAGATAGCACAGGGTCGAATAGGTACGATGGGGCTGCGATTACAAAGCGACAACGTCGTGAACGCAACGCTTGCGCGCGCCTCTTGCCGTGCCAGCCATCATGCGGCGAGAAAGCGATAGAAATTGCGCAACATGCCGGCTGTTGCACCCCAGATGAAGTAATGGCCGCCGGTCTCGCTTCGATCGCCACGCGGATAAGGCATGGCAAAAAAGCGACGCTCGCCGTGCTCCCAACGCAACACGCGCACCTGATGGTTCGCCGGGTTCATCAGAAACCCGAGCGGCACCTCGAAGATATCGGCAACCTCGAGCGTATCGGCGTGAACGGTGAACGGCGGGTGCACGAGGCCGACCACGGGCGTTACGCGAAAGCCGGTGCTCGTCAGATAGTCGGGCAGCGCGCCCAGCACTTCGACGCGGTCCGGGTCGAGGCTCACTTCCTCCTGCGCCTCGCGCAATGCGGTGGCGATCGTGTCGGCATCGGTCGGCTCGCGGCGGCCCCCGGGGAAGCTTACCTGCCCCGCATGATCGCTCAGATGGTCCGCGCGCTGCGTCAGCAGCACGGTGATGTCGGAATCGCGCACGACGAGCGGAATCAGCACCGCGGCAACGCGTGGGTCGAGATCGTCGCGCCAGAGTATTTCGCGAGGCTCGGGCTCCCAGCGCAACTGCTGGTCGAAGCGCGCACGCAGGCCGTCCGCGCTCAGGCGTTCAGGTGTAACCGCAGGCAGATCGGCGCCGGTCGATTCGACAGGCAGGGATTCGGGCTCGAAGACTGGACGAGGAGGACGGACGGGACGGGACAATGGCAACCCCGGTAGCGGGTGAAATGGGATACGCCGCTATTTTGAACCACTCAGAAAAAAAGCACCCGGGGTGGGTGCTTTTTCTTACAGCTCTTACTCCTGGGCAGCGCGGTCTTTCGACACGAGCTTTTCCTTGATCCGCGCCGACTTGCCCGAACGCTCGCGCAGGTAGTACAGCTTTGCACGACGCACGTCGCCACGACGCTTCACGACGATGCTCGCGAGCAGCGGCGAGTACGTCTGGAACGTACGCTCGACGCCTTCGCCCGACGAGATCTTGCGGACGATGAACGACGAGTTCAGACCACGGTTGCGCTTCGCGATCACGACGCCTTCGTACGCCTGAACACGCTTGCGGGTACCTTCGACGACGTTCACGTTGACGATCACCGTATCGCCGGGGGCGAATTCGGGAATGGTCTTGCCAGCGAGCGCACGCTCGATTTCTTCCTGCTCGAGTTTTTGAATCAGATTCACGATTGACTCCTTATGCCATCTTGTCGGCGTTCGTACCTGCCTTGCGTGCAATAGTGCTGCGACGTTCGGCGACGGCCCCGATAGAGGATGGGTTCACCACTGGAACCGTTCACGCATGAACGGCCCCGCCTATGTCCCGCGACTCGCGCCGCCGGCCCGCCACCACTCTAAAGAGCCGTGCTCAGGCCTTCGATGCTTGTTTCGCGAGACTTGCAAGCCATGCCTCATCGGCACGGCTCAACAACCTGTTCGTACGCGCCCGCGCGATCAGATCGGGCCGCTTCTCGAACGTATTGCGCAGCGCTTCGCGCCTGCGCCACAGCTCGATTTCCGCATGATGGCCGCCAAGCAGCACATCGGGCACCCGCACGCCCTGATACTCCTCGGGCCGCGTGTAGTGCGGACAGTCGAGCAAACCATCGACGAAACTATCCTGCACTGCCGACTGCGCATCGTTGAGCACGCCCGGCAACTGCCGCACCACGGCGTCCATCAATGCCATGGCGGGGATCTCCCCGCCGGACAGCACGAAGTCGCCGAGGCTCACTTCTTCGTCGACGCAACGCTCGATAAGCCGCTGGTCGATCGCCTCATACCGTCCGCACAACAGGATCAGGCCCGGTTGCGCCGCGAAGCGCATCACGCTGCCGTGATCGAGCGTCCTGCCTTGCGGCGACATCATCACCACGCGCGAGCCGGTCATGCCTTGCTCCGCCTGCGCCGCTTTTGCCGCGCCGATCGCGTCTTCGAGCGGCCTCGCGAGCATCACCATGCCAGGGCCGCCGCCGTATGGGCGATCGTCGACCGTGCGGTAATTGTCGGTCGTGAAATCGCGGGGATTCCACGTACGCAACCCGAAGCGCTGCTGCTTGACCGCGCGGCTCGTGATACCCCAATCGGTCAGCGCGCGAAACATGTCCGGAAAGAGCGTGACGACGTCGAACTGCATCGCTCTCCCCTTCAGCGAATCATTCAGTAATCAGCTTCCCAGTCGACGATGATGCGCTTCGCCGCCTGATCCACCGTCTTCACATAGACCCCGACAAACGGAATGAGCCGCTCGCCAACAGCCGGCTTGCCGTCTTTACCGGTGGTCCCGTATTCGATGCGCAACACCGACTGCGCGCCGTTGTCGATCATGTCGGCCACCTTGCCCAGCTCGACACCCGCCTCGTTGACGACGTCGAGACCGAGCAGATCCACCCAGTAGTACTCGTCGGCTTCGAGCGCCGGAAAATCGCTGCGGCGCACATAGACGCGATAGCCACGCAGCAGCAGCGCTTCGTCGCGATCCGCGAGGCCGCCCAGCTGCGCGACAATGCTGTCGCCGTGCACTTTCGACTGCCCGACCGGCGCCGACTTGCGGTCTTGCACTCGCGCATGGCCTGGGATTTGGCCCGGCGTTTTGCCCGGTGTTTTACCTTGCAGCTGGCCTTGTTGCGGCACTTTCAGCAGCCACCAGCGTTTCGCGTTCAGCAGCGCGTCGCCGCCCTGCCCGCCGCCCGCGTGCGCAGCGAGCTTGACCCAGCCTTTGAGACCGTACGCGTCGACGATGGCGCCGACTTCGATCGCGTCGTCCGGCCAGCTTTCGGCCGTTTCAGTCTGCATGACCTGCTGATGTTCAGCGGGCCCGGCAGCCGCGGCGCTTTTCACACCTGTCGCCGCGCCCGGCTTACCAGGCTTGCGGGCAAACACCCCAAACGACGCGCCTGATGACGCTTTCGCGCGACCCGGACTGTCTGAATCACGCGCGGACATCAGCCGGCCTCCTTATCGACACCGGTCTCGACACCCTTGAAACCGAAGCATCGGACAGCCCACACACGGTGCGTGGCCGACGGCCGATGCTCACTACTGCCGCCACATTTACTGCGGCCACATCAAGCAGCCGGTTGCGCCTTTTGCGCTTCCTTCACGAGACGCTGCACCGTTTCCGACAGTTGCGCGCCCACGCTTTGCCAGTGGGTCAGGCGGTCTTGCGCGATGCGCAGTGCTTCGCCCTTCGTTGCGACCGGGTTGTAGAAACCGATGCGCTCGATGAAACGGCCGTCACGGCGGTTACGCGAGTCGGTAGCGACGATGTTGTAGAACGGGCGCTTCTTCGAGCCGCCACGAGCCAAGCGGATGATGACCATACTTAAAGTCCTTGAAAACCGGGTTCGGAACTACTGAAACACGCGATTATAGCCGGAAAGCAAAGCCATAACAAACACTTACCGGCACAAACCGAGCACGCCGCGCGATTGGCCGGTGCGGAATAACAACGCGATCGGCAGAGGGACGCCTGCGCGGCCGCCCAGCGGGCACGTCGAAGGTCTGCCGACGGTCTCATGGCGAGGCCCACGGTGCGCAAGCCTACGACGTCGGGGCCTGCTGCCGGTTCGGGCCGCGTCACCACGCCACCTGACCGGCACGAGGCGCGCGGCGTAGAATGCGCGTCGGCGCTCCACGCGCTTGCTGATCCGTTCTCGGGCCGCGCCGCCCGTCACCTTGCCGCTTACTTTCATGTCGACTGCTGCTTCGCATCCCGCGCGTTTTCGTTCCAAAACCCTGACCGCCGCGCTCGCGTTTTTCTTCGGCTCGCTCGGCGCGCACCGTTTCTATCTGTACGGCGCGCGCGACCTGTTCGGCTGGGCCCACATTATCGGCACGCTGATCGGCATACCGGGCGTCCTGCTGCTGATGGCGACCGAACGTGCATCGATACCCGGCTGGGTGCTCGTCGTGCCGGGCGCGATCTCGCTGCTTGCCGCGTTTCTGGCGGCGATCGTCTACGGACTGCGCCCCGACGAGAAATGGGATGCGCAGTTCAATGCGCACACCGGGCGCGACAGCGAGTCCGGCTGGACGGTCGTCTTCGTCGTGATCTTTTCGCTGCTGGTCGGTGCGTTCCTGCTGATGACAGGCCTCGCAATAACGTTTCAGACCTACTTCGAATCGCAGGTCGACGCCGCGAAGTCGATTTCGCAATAGTCGCCGCGCCTTAGCCGCCTTAGCCGCCCCACCCGCCCTCGCCTAGAACAGATCGAGTTGTCCGTCATCGCCCGCCGGCCGCGGCGGCGGCTCGACCCGGCGAAACTGCGACATATCGAGAATGCCGTGCTGCCGCGCATTCAGCCCCAAGCGCCGCGTCGCGTTCGCAAAACGCTGCTTCAGCAAATCGGCCCACAGCCCCTCGCCTTTCATCCGGTGCGCAAACGACGAATCGTAGTCCTTGCCGCCGCGCATATCGCGCACACGGCTCATCACGCGATCCGCGCGGTCCGGGAAATGCGCGGCGAGCCAGTCCTTGAAGAGCGGCGCGACTTCCCAGGGCAAACGCAACACGATATAGCTCGCGCTCGTTGCGCCCGCTTCGGCGCACGCTTCGAGCACGCGTTCCATATCGGGTTCGGTGACGAACGGAATGATCGGCGCGATGCTCACGCCGACCGGCACGCCGGCGTCGACGAGCGTGCGAATCGTGCGCAGACGCCGCGAAGGGGTTGCTGCGCGCGGTTCAAGCGTGCGCGCGATATCGGCATCGAGCGTCGTGATCGTGATTGCGGCCATCACCTGGCCGCGCTCGGCCATCGGCGCGAGCAGATCGAGTTCGCGCTCGATCAGCGACGACTTCGTGATGGCCGCAAACGGATGATGACGCTCGTGCAGCACCTCGATGACGCGCCGCGTCAACCGCAGATCGCGCTCGACCGGTTGCCACGCGTCGGTATTGACGCCGAGCGCGATCGGTTCCGGCACATAGTTCTTCTTCGAAAGCTCGCGCGCGAGCAGTTCCGGCGCATTGACCTTCGCGTAGATCCGGCTTTCGAAATCGAGCCCCGGTGACAACCCGAGATACGCGTGCGTCGGACGTGCGAAACAATAGATGCAGCCGTGCTCGCAGCCGCGATACGGATTGAGCGACACGCTGAACGGGATATCGGGCGACGCGTTACGTGTGAGGATGGTCTTCGCGTATTCGTCGAACACGTGAGTGCGCAGCGCCGGAGCTTCGTCCTCCTCTCTTCGCTCGGCATACGCGGTCCAGCCGTCGTCGACGGCTTCGCGCTGATCCACTTCGTAGCGGCCTTGCAGATTCGTCACTGCGCCGCGGCCCTTGCGCGGCACCGGCGGCGCAACCGGATATTCATACGACAGATCGCCCGAAGCATCGGACGAAGAGACCTCAGACGAAGCGCCAGCAGCGGCGTGCGAAGGATAAGAATCGGGGTCGGCGTTGTTCACAGGTGTACGTCAAATAGCGCGCGAATACCTGTATAAATATACAGTGTTTACGCTGTTTGTCGAGCAACCACACACGCACCGCCAATCGAACCGGCAAGCAAGGGGCCCGGCTGAGCCGATCAATCGATCAATCGCCCACGGCAATCGTCAGCGTCTCCTTGATCTCCTCCATCACCACATAGCTTTTCGACTGCACCGCGCCGGGCAGTTGCAGCAGAATGTCGCCGAGCAGCTTCCGGTAGTCGGCCATTTCGCCGATGCGCGCCTTGATCAGATAGTCGAAGTCGCCCGACACGAGGTGGCATTCGAGCACTTCCGGAATCTTCTGCACCTCGCGCCGGAACTGATCGAACATGTTGCCGCTTTTGTGATCGAGCGTGATTTCGACGAATACGAGCAGCGCCGCGCCGAGTTCCGCAGGATTGACCCGCGCGAAATACCCGGTGATCACGCCGTCGCGCTCCATGCGCTTGACGCGCTCGATGCATGGCGTGACCGACAGCCCCACCTGTTCGGCCAGATCCTTCATCGCGATGCGGCCGTCAAGCTGCAACACTTTCAGAATCTTGCGATCGATCTTGTCGAGCGCGCGGACCGGCTGACGCTGCGTTCTCATCGCTAAGGTCTCTTGACGTCTGTTTATTACTGAAATTCGAAAAAATACGATAACAAAACCTGCATCGACGTTAATAGTATAGCGGTTAACACTGGACACTCCGCGTGTCACCTTGTTATTCCGCTGTCAGCCTGAATTTCGGGCGAATCAGCGAATCGACACACAGCATGAAGACGCGGCGTGCCTCGAAAACTACTGGGAGTCGAGCAATGCGTGTAGTCGTCTTAGGCAGCGGCGTCGTCGGCGTGACGAGTGCTTATTATCTTGCCCGCGCGGGCCACGAGGTCACGGTGATCGATCGCGAAGCGGGCCCGGCGCTCGAAACGAGCTTTGCCAATGCGGGGCAGATCTCGCCCGGCTATGCGTCGCCGTGGGCCGCGCCCGGTGTGCCGATGAAAGCCGTCAAGTGGATGTTCCAGAAGCACGCGCCGCTCGCCATCCGTCTGGACGGCACGCCATTCCAGCTGCAATGGATGTGGCAGATGCTGCGCAACTGCACGTCCGAGCGCTATGCGCTCAACAAGTCGCGCATGGTGCGCCTCGCCGAATACAGCCGCGATTGCCTGCAGGCGCTGCGCGCCGAGACGGGCATCCGCTACGAAGGCCGCACCGGCGGCACACTGCAACTGTTCCGCACGCAACAACAGCTCGACGGCGCGGCCAAGGACGTCGCGGTGCTCGAAGAAGCGAACGTCCCGTACGAACTGCTGATGCCGTCCGATCTCGCGCGCGCCGAGCCGGCGCTCGCCGCCACCGCGCACAAGCTGACCGGCGGCCTGCGCCTGCCCGGCGACGAAACGGGCGACTGCCAGTTGTTCACCACGCGCCTTGCCGCGCTCGCCGAACAGATCGGCGTGCGCTTTCGTTTCAACACGCCGATCGACGCGCTGCTGATGGACGGCGGCCGCATCGGCGGCGTGAAATGCGGCACGCAAACCGTGCATGCCGACGCGTTCGTCGTCGCGCTAGGCTCTTACTCGACGCAGTTCCTCGCCAATCTGATCAAGCTTCCTGTCTATCCGCTGAAGGGCTATTCGATCACCGCGCCCGTCGTCGATGCCGCGGCCGCTCCGGTGTCGACCGTGCTCGACGAAACGTACAAGATCGCGATCACGCGTTTCGACGACCGGATCCGCGTCGGCGGCATGGCCGAGATCGTCGGCTTCGACAAGCAGCTCAGGAACGCGCGCCGCGAAACGCTCGAGATGTGCGTGAACGACCTGTTCCCCGGCGGCGGCGACACCTCGAAGGCGACGTTCTGGACCGGCCTGCGCCCGATGACGCCGGACGGCACGCCGATCGTCGGCCGCACGCCGATTTCGAACCTGTTCACGAACACCGGTCACGGCACGCTCGGCTGGACCATGTCCTGCGGTTCAGGCCAATTGCTTGCCGATCTGATTTCGGGCCGCAAGCCTGCGATCCAGTCAAACGATCTTTCCGTGCATCGCTACGCGCGCGAGTTCGGCAGCACGCCGCGCCCGGCTTACGCGTAAGCGGCGCGACGACACGCGCAGCGCTTCGTTTGCGCGGCCGGCCGCGCAAGCGCAATGAAAAGACGGCACCTCGTTTGCATGCGAGACGCCGTCTTTTTGTCAGCCTGGCCCGTTGCCGCGCGGGCAGCCACGCCCACTTCCGATCAGAACTGATCGGCTGAAAGCCCGAGCACACCCTCGCCGCCTCGCGCGCTGACGATCGACGTTTCGAGCGCCGCTGCCTGCGGCAACACATGCTCGGCATAGAACTGCGCGGTGGCGATCTTCGCCTCGAAGAACGAGGAATCTTCGTCGCGCTTGCGTGCGGCGACGAGCATCGCACGCGCCATCTGCCAGCCGCCGAGCACGATGCCCGCGAGTTTCAGATACGGCACGCTGCCCGCGAACACCGCGTTCGGATCGTTCTTCGCATTCCAGACCACGAAATTCACCGCTGCCTGCAACGCATGATGCGCATGCGAAAGTTGCTGACGCATCGATTCGAATGCCGGGCCGCGCTGCGCGCCGAGCGCATCGATCGTTTGCGCAATCTGCGCGAGCAGCTGCTGCGCGACCGCGCCGTTATCGCGCAGCGTCTTGCGGCCGACGAGGTCGTTCGCCTGAATCGCGGTCGTGCCTTCGTAGATCGGCAGGATGCGCGCGTCGCGGTAGTACTGCGCGGCGCCCGTTTCTTCGATGAAGCCCATGCCGCCGTGCACCTGCACGCCCAGGCTCGTCACCTCGAGCGACAGCTCGGTGCTCCAGCCCTTCACGATCGGCACGAGGTATTCGTAGATCGCCTGATGATCCGCGCGCGCCGCCGCATCCCGATGCCGGCGCGCGAGATCGCAATGCGCCGCCGCGACATAGGCGAGCGCACGCGACGCTTCGGTCAGCGCGCGCATCGTCGCGAGCATGCGGCGCACGTCCGGATGATGGATGATCGCGACCGCCTCTTTCGACGAGCCGTCTACCGGGCGGCTCTGCACGCGCTCTTTCGCGTATGCGACGGCCTTCTGATACGCACGGTCCGAGATCGCGATGCCCTGCACGCCGACCGCGAAACGCGCGGCGTTCATCATGATGAACATGTACTCGAGGCCGCGATTCGCTTCGCCGATCAGATAGCCGGTGGCGCCGCCGTGGTCGCCGAACTGGAGAACAGCGGTCGGACTCGCCTTGATGCCGAGCTTGTGCTCGATCGACACGCAATGCACGTCGTTGCGGGTGCGGGCCTGCCCATTAGCGCCGTCCGTGCCGCCGACGAACTTCGGCACGATGAAAAGCGATATGCCCTTCACGCCCGCGGGCGCATCGGGCGTGCGCGCGAGCACGAGATGGACGATGTTGTCCGCCATATCGTGCTCGCCCCACGTAATGAAGATCTTCGTACCGAACAGCTTGTAGCTGCCGTCCTGCTGCGGCTCGGCGCGCGTGCGCACGAGCGCGAGGTCGGAGCCCGCCTGCGGTTCCGTGAGATTCATCGTGCCGGTCCAGACACCCGACAGCAGCTTCGGTACGTAGGCCTGCTTCTGCGCTTCGCTGCCCGCGGTCAGCAGCGCTTCGATCGCGCCGTCGGTCAGCATCGGACATAGCGCGAACGACAGGTTCGACGCGTTCAGCATTTCAAGGCAAGGTGTGGCGATCAGCTTCGGCAGGCCCTGGCCTTCGTATTCGGGCGGATGCTGGAGGCTTTGCCAGCCGCCGGCGGTGAACAGGCGAAACGCGTCGCCGAAACCGGGCGTCGTCGTGACGTTGCCATCGCGCCATGTGCTCGGATTGCGATCGCCTTCGACATTGAGCGGCGCGAGGACTTCGCCGCAAAACTTCGCCGATTCGTCGAGCACTGACCGCGCGGTGTCGGCATTCGCGTCTTCATAGCCGGGCAATGCGGCGATGTCGTCGAGTCCGGCCAGTTCCTTCATCACGAACAGCATGTCGTTGACGGGTGCCGTGTAGCTCATGTCTGTCTCCTCCCTGCACGATGAAAAAGGGGCGCCGGATCGGTGATCGCTGCGCCCCTTCGTTTCGCCTGGCGCCTGGCGTCTTACGCCCCGGCGCTATCGCTTGCGGTCGTGCCCGTCCATCAGCCGAGCTCGTTCACGAGTTCCGGCACGAGCGTGAACAGATCGCCGACGAGGCCGTAATCGGCGACGCTGAAGATCGGCGCTTCGGGATCCTTGTTGATCGCGACGATCACCTTCGAGTCCTTCATGCCCGCGAGGTGCTGGATCGCACCGGAAATGCCGACGGCCACGTACAGCTGCGGCGCGACGATCTTGCCGGTCTGTCCCACCTGATAGTCGTTCGGCACGTAGCCCGCGTCCACCGCGGCGCGCGAGGCGCCCATCGCCGCGCCAAGCCTGTCCGCCAGCGGTTCGAGCACCTTCGTGTAGTTCTCGCCGCTGCCGAGGCCGCGCCCGCCCGACACGATGATCGTCGCGCTCGTCAGTTCCGGGCGATCGAGCTTCGTCACTTCGCGGTTCACGAACTGCGAGATGCCGCGACCGGCAGCGGCCCCGATCGTTTCGATCGGCGCGTTGCCGCCTTCGGCCGCCACCGGGTCGAAGCCCGTCGCGCGCACGGTGATGACCTTGACCGGGTCCTCCGACTGCACGATCGCGATCGCGTTGCCCGCATAGATCGGCCGCTCGAACGTGTCGGGGCTGTCCACCGCCGTGATGTCGCTGATCTGCGCCACGTCGAGCTTCGCCGCGATGCGCGGCGCGATGTTCTTGCCGTAGGCGGTGGCGGGCGCAACGATGTGCGTGTAATTCCCTGCCGCACCCTGCACGAGCGCAAGCACCGTCGCCTCGACGTTTTCCGCGAGGCCTTCGGCCAGTTGCGGCGCGTCGGCCAGCAGAACCTTCGCGACGCCCGCGACTTTCGATGCGGCTTGTGCCGCGCCCTGTGCGTCGTGGCCTGCCACCAGCAGGTGAATGTCGCCGCCGATCTTCTGTGCCGCGGCTACGGTGTTCAGCGTCGCTGCCTTCAGCGACGCATTGTCATGTTCAGCAATTACCAGAGTCGTCATCTCGTGTGTCTCCGCGCGCCCTTACAGCACCTTCGCTTCGTTCTTCAGCCTCTCGACCAGCGTCTTCACGTCCGGCACCTTCACGCCGGCGCTGCGTGCGGCCGGCTCGGTGACCTTCAGCGTCTTCAGGCGCGGCCTGACGTCAACCCCGAGGTCCTCGGGCCTGAGCGTCTCGAGCGGCTTCTTCTTCGCCTTCATGATGTTGGGCAGCGTCACGTAGCGCGGCTCGTTCAGGCGCAGATCGGTGGTGACCACGGCGGGCAGCGTCAGCGTCAGCGTTTCCGCGCCGCCGTCGACCTCGCGCGCGACCGTCGCGCGGCCGTCGGCAATGGTCACCTTCGAGGCGAACGTCGCCTGCGGCAGGTCCGCGAGCGCGGCGAGCATCTGGCCGGTCTGGTTCGAATCGTCGTCGATGGCCTGCTTGCCGAGGATCACGAGTGCGGGCTTTTCCCTGTCGACGAGCGCCTTGAGCAGCTTCGCCACGGCGAGCGGCTGCAGTTCCCCGGACGACTCGATCAGGATCGCGCGGTCCGCGCCGATCGCGAGCGCCGTGCGCAGCGTTTCCTGGCACTGGGCGACGCCCGCCGACACCGCGATCACCTCGGTCGCGACGCCCGCTTCCTTCAGGCGTACCGCTTCTTCCACGGCGATCTCGTCGAACGGATTCATCGACATCTTCACGTTCGCAATGTCCACGCCCGTGTGGTCCGATTTCACGCGCACCTTCACGTTGTAATCGACCACCCTTTTGACTGGCACCAGAATTTTCATGCACACGCTCCAAAGTTACGAATACGTCAACCTGACGGACATTATAACGACAGCCCCTCGGCGCCCGGCCCACATGCAGCCGACGCCGCATCAGGCATGATGGATTTCGCGAGGACTGCATCGCCGTCAAAGGCAACGTCAATATCGAACGGTCGTACTATTCAAACCATTTAATCTCAAAAATACGCAACGCGCCAGACATGCGTTCGACCGGTGCCTCTAATCCGCGCGCTAATCCGCGGCGGGCGACGATCGCAATGCGCATCTACTGGTGGCTCAGCCGCCGCACAAGCCAATCGCCGAGCGACTGCGGAATGCCGAGGTCGCCAAGGCGTCATCACGGGCGGATCATGCCGAATTCGCGGCGCGCTTCGCGCAGGTCTCCCGCGGACATCGTGGTCAGATCGCGGCCGCCTACCACGACATTGCCCTCAGTGGGCCTCGTGAGCAGATTGATCGTGCGCACCAGCGTGGTCTTGCCGGTGCCGCTGCGGCCGACGATGCCGAATACCTCGCCCGACGGGATCGACAGACTGACGCTATGCAGCGCGTCGATCAAGCCTCGTGGGCCGGCAAAGCGCTGCAAGATATGGCGAAATTCGATCATGAAAAAACGGCGGACTATTGCCGGCGAGCGTTTTGCGTCTCGCTGCTGGCAATCTCCGCCGCTGCTTTATTTCGGATTGGACGCGCGATTTTACCGTACGCACGGCATGCCCTTTAATAATCGTTTTCGATTTTTTCATAACCGTACGGAATTTAGCGCGTTTGCGCATACTGCTTATCGGCTTATCCGTGGTCGCAGGCTAGCGGCGCCATTCAGGTGACCGCTTATCGATGAACGCCTGCACGCCCTCGAGCGCCGAGTCCATCATCATGTTGCAGGCCATCGTCTGGCCGGCGAGCTGATACGCGGCCTCGACGCCCATTTCGAGCTGACGATAGAAAAGTGCCTTGCCCACGCTCACCGCGCCGCGCGGCTTCGCGCAGATGCTCGCGGCTAGCGCCGCGACTTCGGCGTCGAGCCCGTCGAGCGGCGCGACGCGATTGACGAGGCCGTGCTGCTTCGCGGTCAGCGCATCGATGAAGTCACCGGTCAGCAGCATGTCGAGTGCGGCTTTCGGCATCACGTTGCGCGACAACGGCACCGCCGGCGTTGCGCAAAAGAGGCCGAGGTTGACCCCCGATGTCGCGAAGCGCGCGGTGTCGGCGGCCACGGCGAGGTCGCACATCGCCACCAGCTGACAGCCGGCCGCCGTCGCGATGCCGTGCACGCGCGCGATCACGGGCTGCGGTAAACGGCGGATCGTCAGCATCGTCTTCGTGCAGCGCGCGAAGAGCCATTGGTAGTAGTCGAGCGACGGCGCCGCGCGCATCTCCTTCAGATCGTGGCCCGCGCAGAACGCGCGGCCCGCGCCGGCCAGCACGACGACACGCGCATCCGATTTTTCGAGCGTGGCGAGCTGCGTATGCAGTTCGTCGAGCAGCGCCTCGGACAGCGCGTTGAATGCGGCCGGCCGGTTCAACGTCAAACGCACGACGCCGGGCGTGCCGTACGCGTCGTGCTCGACTTCGACGAGCGAGCCGTGGTCGGACCCGGTCTCGCGTTCCGGATCAGAACGCGATTGAGGCTGCGGATGGGCACTCATGATCGTCTCCGTTTGGAAGTCCGTTTGGGACTCCGTTTGGGTCTCGGATAGCGCCCTCGTCGGCGCTCTTTTATTGATCGTGTTTCTCGCTGCGGCTTGTGCTCTTCCAGCAGCGCCGTGCATATGCGGCGCGAGCAGTGCGCGCCTACAACCCCGCGAGCGCCTTCACATGCGCGACGACACTGCGCCCCAACGCCGACAGGTTATACCCGCCCTCGAGGCAACTGACGATGCGTCCTTTCGCGTACCGGTCGGCGATATGGCGAATCTGTTCGGTGATCCATGTGTAGTCGGCTTCGACGAGCCCGAGGTTGCCGAGATCGTCTTCGCGATGAGCGTCGAACCCCGCCGATATGAACAGCATCTGCGGCTTGAACTCGTGCAGCCGCGGCAACCACAGCAGATCGACGGCCTCGCGCACGACGTCGCCCTTCGAGCGCGCGGCGATCGGCACGTTGACCATATTCGGCGATGCGTTCTCGGTACCGCTGTATGGATAGAACGGATGCTGAAAGATGCTGCACATCAGCACGCGCGGGTCGCCCGTGAATGCCGCTTCGGTGCCGTTACCGTGATGCACGTCGAAGTCGATGATCGCGACGCGCTCGAGCCCATGCACGTCGAGTGCATGGCGAGCCGCGATCGCGACATTGTTGAAAAAGCAGAAGCCCATCGCGCGGGCCGGCTCCGCATGGTGGCCCGGCGGACGCACACTGCAGAATGCGTTGTCGAAGCGGCCCGCGATGACCGCGTCGGTGGCAGCGACCGCCGCGCCTGCCGCTCGCAACGCGGCTTGCAGCGAATGCGGGTTCATCGAGGTATCGGGGTCGATGGCCGCGTAGCCTTCGTGTGGCGAGGTCTGACGGATATGGTCGACGTGTGCCTGCGTGTGCACACGCAGTAAATCCGCTTCGTCCGCAAGCGGCGGCGATTCGCGCTCGATCAACGCATCGATGCGGCCTGCGATCAGCTGGTCTTCGATTGCCTGCAGGCGCGCGGGACATTCGGGATGCCAGTGCCCCATCTCATGCTTCAGACAGTCCGCGTGGGAATAGAAACCGGTTGCCATGAGTCGTCGCCGTCAGTCGTCGCGGGATTCGTTGCGCGCTTGCTGGTCGCGCTCCGAACGCGCGTGGGTTGTGTCCTTGAGTTGTGCCCGATTGTGCCCGATCGTGCCCGCGGGTTATGCCTTTGCTTGTGCCCGCGGTTGTGCCCATTCGTCGCGCTGATTTCGGCCGGTGATTTTGCGCGCCTGTTTTTCGCCTGTTTGTTGCTTGTCGTTGCCTGCCCGTTCGCCGAATACCGGCGGCGCGCCCTGGAGACGAAGTCCGGCCACATGCCGCATATCGTCAACTTACCACAGCACGCCATCGGACCGCGTACTGGACCGCGCGCTGCCCGGCCACACCCCGCCCCCATATGCGCTGCAGCAGGTGGAAGTCGCGCACGGCCGCGCGCTGCAATGTTCCTGCATCATTTTGCGCGACCGTCGTCGGGTATACTGCGCCGGATCGGTTTCGCACGCATTCGTGCAAATCGGCGCGCCTCGTCACTCATCCGTCACATCCATCCGCATCGCACACGTCGACCCCATGACCTTTCGCCCCGACTTGCCAGCCTTGCCCACCTTCCCCGCTCTGCCCGCACGACCCCGCGCACGATTCCGGCTCCGTACCACCACTCTGGGCGCCGCACTTTCCATCGTCGCATCGTGCATGTTCGCGGCAGCGGGCCCGGCCTCGGCGCAGACGTCGGGCGCAAGCCCGAGCCCGCAGCACAAGCCGCAGACTGCGCAAATAACGGTCGCGCAGGCGCAGCCGCAACAGCCGGTGCAGCAAGGGCAGACGTTCGAGGAAGAGATCATCCCGCAGCGCTACGCGAACAACGGCGATGTCGATGCGTTTATCAACGACATGGTTGCGCGCTACGATTTCGATGCGAACATGCTGCACGATCTCTTTGCGCGAGTCAGCTATTCGGCGACCGCGGTCAAGCTCGTCACGCCTGCGCCGACGCCCGCGGTGAAGAACTGGCATGCGTATCAGGCGCGCTTTCTCGACGCGGTGCGCATCAATGCGGGCGTGAAGTTCTGGCGCGCGAATCAGGCGACGCTGCAGCGCGCGTACGAGCAGTTCGGCGTGCCGCCGGAAGTCATCGTCGGGATTATCGGTGTCGAGACGATCTACGGCCGCTATATGGGCAACTTCCGCGTACTCGATGCGCTGACGACGCTGACGTTCGACTACCCGAACACGCCCAATCGCGCCGAACGCGAAGTCACGTTTCGCAAGAATCTCGCGGACTTTCTGATCTGGACACGCGACTCGCAGATCGAGCCGACTTCGGTGCGCGGCTCGTACACGGGCGCGATCGGCATTCCGCAATTCCTGCCCAGCAGCATCATTCAATATGCAGTCGACTACGACGGCGACGGCACGATCGATCTGCGCACGAGCGCGGCCGATGCGATCGGCAGCGTCGCGAACTATCTGAAGCAGCACGGCTGGGAAACGGGGCGGCCCGTCGTGTGGAATATCGCATCCGACGCCGGCAGCCTCGGCATCGCGCAGGCCGCCGCGAATGGACAGCCCGAGCCGCACTGGTCGCTCGAGCAATTGCTGCGTGCCGGCATGCTGATGAACGAGCCGTCTACGTTGAACGCAACGTCCGAAGCGGGAACGCCGGTGACGGTCGTCGATCTGCCGTCGCCGGGGCGGCCGACCGAGTATGTGCTCGGGCTCAAGAATTTCTATGTGCTGACGCGCTATAACCGTAGCTTCTTCTATGCGCTGGCCGTTTATCAGTTGGGTCAGCGCATCAAGGCGCAGGTCGCGGCGACGGGCGGCATCGATGCCAACGGCACGAATGGCACGAATGGCACGAATGGCGCCAACAGCGTGAACGGTGCGGCGGGTTCGAACGGCATGAACAACGGCACGAATGGTGTGAACGGTCGTGGTGCGCCGGCGCCTGAGATGCAATGAGGTGTTGCCTGGCGGGTTTGCGACGCACTGCGATCGAGACCCGCCGAAGTTCTGCGGGCACAAGGCAATAAAAAGCGTCGTGCAGCGGATGCACGACGCTTTTTGTTTGCCGACTCGCGGCATAGCGGACCAGTTGCCTGGCCCGCCGGCAAAACCGAACTCAGGCCGGAAACACACCCGTCGACAGATAACGATCGCCGCGATCGCAGACGATAAACACGATCGTCGCATTCTCGACTTGCCGCGCAATGCGCAACGCCACTTCGCATGCGCCGCCCGACGAGATGCCGCAGAAAAGGCCTTCAACCGATGCGAGCCGGCGCGCCATGTTTTCCGATGCAGCCTGGCTCACGTTCTCGACGCGATCGACGCGGCTGCGATCGAAGATCTTCGGCAAGTACGCTTCCGGCCATTTGCGAATGCCGGGAATCCGCGAACCTTCTTCGGGCTGCGCGCCGACGATCTGGACCTGCGCGTTCTGTTCTTTCAGATACTGCGACACGCCCATGATCGTGCCCGTCGTACCCATCGCGGATACGAAATGCGTGATCTTCCCTTCGGTATCGCGCCAGATTTCAGGGCCCGTCGCTTCGTAATGCGCAAGCGGATTGTCGGGGTTGCCGAACTGGTCGAGGATGATGCCCTTGCCTTCGCGCTGCATCTGCTCGGCAAGATCGCGCGCATATTCCATACCGCCCGTGACCGGCGTCAGCAGAAGCTCCGCGCCGTATGCGGTCATGCTCTGGCGGCGTTCGAGCGACAGGTCTTCCGGCATGATCAGCAGCATCTTGTAGCCGCGCACCGCAGCGGCCATTGCGAGCGCGATACCGGTGTTGCCGCTCGTTGCCTCGATCAGCGTGTCGCCGGGCTTGATGCGGCCGCGCAGTTCCGCTTTCCTGATCATCGAGAGCGCCGGCCGGTCCTTCACCGAGCCCGCCGGATTGTTGCCCTCGAGCTTGCCGAGCACGACATTGTTGCGGCCGCGGATTTCGTCGTCGACGACTCTCACGAGCTGTACGAGCGGCGTGTTGCCGATCGTGTCTTCAATCGTTTTGTAAGTCATATCGGTTGCGTACGGATCGTGCGCTTCTATTCTCAATGGACCGATTCTAAACCACGCTGCTTTTGCCTGCCGTCTCACCATGCCGCGCATGTGGAGACCCGGCACGCAACGCGGTGTCGCTTGCCCACGCAAAAAGCCCCGCGGCTGATGCAGCGCAACGCAAGGCATTGCGACGGCAGGCCGCGGGCGCCAGTCATCGGAAGCGACGGCTGAAGGAGTGGACGATGTCTGTCCAACCAGAAAAGAACGTGTGACCAACAGCAACGTGCGATCAAGCCTCGCGCATACGCGTGCGGCGACGCCGCACGCGTATGCGGCGGCTCGCTACTTCTTCACGACGACAGCCGCGTCGGTCTTGCCGGCAGGCGTGGTCTTCGTGTTTGCAGAAGCCGCATTCTGCGCGCCAGAAGCAGCGACAGCCGGTACGCTAGCGCCGACCGCGAGTCCCTCCGCCTGAAGGCGCTCGACCGTGTGGCCGCCCATGCCCTTGACCCGCTTCGCGAGATCGGCCCCATCCTTGAACGGACCGTGCGCTTCGCGCTCGTCGAGAATCGACCTGGCTTTCGCCGGACCGATGCCTTTGATGGTGCGCAGCGCGTCCTCATTCGCCGTATTGACGTCGACGACCGCGTACGCATGCTGACCGAATGCGGCGAGCATCGCCGCGGTAACCAGAATTTTTTTAAGCATACAAACCTCCCTGAAACAAAGACTCAACTCACGCGACTGACTCAACAGTCTTCAACAGCGGCAGGTGAAAACCGCCCACCGCTGGCGCTAGTTTAGGGAGGTCTGCGAAAGATTCACACCTGGCCGAATAGCCAGCGCACGTAACGATCGACGCCTTCCTGCACGGTCAGAAACGGCGCGTCGTAGCCGGCTGCGCGCAGCTTCGTCGGGTCGGCTTGCGTGAAGCACTGGTACTTGCCGCGCAGCGCATCGGGAAACGGCACGTACTCGATCAGCCCGCGCTGCACCTGCTCCGCGAGCGACAGTGCCGGTTCGTGCTTCAGCACGCGCAGCGTATTGACCACCGTCGACGCGATATCGTTGAACGGCTGCGCGCGTCCGGTGCCGAGATTGAAAATGCCGGACTTGTCCGGGTGATCGAAGAAGAACAGGTTGACCCTGGCGACGTCGTCGACGGAGACGAAGTCGCGCGTCTGCTGGCCGGCCGCGTAACCGTTGTACTCGCCGAACAGCTTGACCTTGCCCTCCGCGCGGAACTGGTTGAAGTTGTGGAACGCGACCGAGGCCATGCGTTCCTTGTGCGACTCGCGCGGTCCGTACACATTGAAGTAGCGAAAGCCCGCGATCTGCGTTTTTGCAGTCGGCAACACGCGGCGGATCACCTGATCGAACAGGAATTTCGAGTAGCCGTACACGTTGAGCGGCCGCTCGTACTCGCGCTCTTCGACGAAGCGGTCCGAGCCGCCGTACGTCGCCGCCGACGATGCATAGAGGAACTGAACGCCTTGCGCAAGGCACGCGTCGAGCACGGCGCGGCTATAGCGGAAATTGTTGTCCATCATGTAGCGGCCGTTGTGCTCCATCGTGTCGGAGCACGCGCCTTCGTGGAACACCGCGCGCACCTTGCCGAAGTCACCGCGCGCGAAGCGCTCGACGAATTCGGTCTTGTCGAGATAGTCGTCGATCTCGCAATCGATCAGATTCCTGAATTTGTCTGCACGCGTCAGGTTATCGACGGCGATGATCCGGTGTTCGCCACGCTCGTTGAGCGCCTTGACGATATTGCTGCCGATAAAACCGGCCGCGCCGGTGACGATGAGAGTCATGGTCGTCCCTGCCTGATGGGAGTGGATGAGATGAATGTATTGCGCCCGATCCAGGATCGGCATGCGCCGCAGCGTCTTCTCACGCTCGAGGTGATGTCGGGCGTAACAGCGAGCCGCTGCTCATTGTGGCGAGCGGCTGCGAGCGGCATCAGTGCGAGTGAAAGAGTTCGTCGTAATCGACGGTGGCGGTGCCGAGCTTGCCGACTACGATGCCGGCTGCGCGATTCGCGAGCGAAACCGCTTCGGCAAGCGGCAGACCCGCGCCCAGCATCACCGCGAGCGTCGCGATCACGGTATCGCCCGCGCCGGACACATCATACACTTCGCGTGCCACGGCCGAGGCGTGCAGTACGCCGTCGTTCGAGAACAGCGTCATGCCTTCTTCGGAACGCGTGAGCAGCAGCGCCGCGATGTCGAGTTCGGTGCGCAGCTTCGTGACGCGCGCAAGCAGGTCCGCTTCCGACTTCCAGCCGCCCACCACTTCGCGCAGTTCCGCGCGGTTCGGCGTGATCAGCGTCGCGCCGCGATAGCGTTCCCAGTCGTCGCCCTTCGGGTCGACGAGCACGGGCTTGCCCGCCGCGCGCGCTTTTTCCATCATTTTCGTCACGTGCGTCAGGCCGCCTTTCGCGTAGTCCGACATCAGGATCACGTCGTGGGCGGGCAGCAGCGCATCGAAACGCGCGAGGCCCGCGAGCAGCGCTTCGTGCGCGGGCAGGTTCTCGAAGTCGACGCGCAGCAATTGCTGCTGGCGCGACAGCACGCGCAGTTTGATCGTGGTCGGCAACGCGGGATCGCGCTCGAGATGCGGTTCGACGCCGCTGTCGCCGAGCAGTTGCACGATGCGTTCGCCGGGCTCGTCGTGTCCGACCACGCACAGGAGGCCTGCTTTCGCGCCGAGCGCCGCCACGTTGCGCGCGACGTTCGCCGCGCCGCCGAGGCGATCTTCCTGGCGCTGCACATGCACGACCGGCACCGGCGCTTCGGGCGAGATGCGGTTCACATCGCCGAACCAGTAGCGATCGAGCATCACGTCGCCGACGACCAGCACGCGCGCATGCGCGAGCTGGTCGCGCGGCACGATGCCGGCCTCGGGTACCGGCGTCGCGGTATCGAGGATGGAATCACGCACGGCTGGCGCCGCCGGTTCTGGATTCGGTTGCTGCGACATAAGGGCGTCCAATCGAGTGGTAGTCGATGCCGAGTTCGGTCATCGCCTCCGGTTCGTACAGATTGCGGCCGTCGAAGATCAACGGCGATTTCAAGGTCGATTTCAGATGGGCGAAATCCGGGCTCTTGAACTCTTTCCACTCGGTCACGACGACGAGCGCGTCCGCGCCGGTCAGCGCGTCGTCCTGCGTGCCGACGAATTGCAGACGCGCCTGCTGCTCGGGCGCATCGTGCAAGTCGATGGCGAACACACGGCGCGCTTCGTCGATCGCGACCGGATCGTAGGCGCGCACCGACGCGCCGCGCGCAAGCAGCGCCGCAATCAGGCGGCGGCTCGGCGCTTCGCGCATATCGTCGGTGTTCGGCTTGAATGCAAGTCCCCAGACCGCGAACGTGCGGCCGGACAGATCGTCGCCGAGCGACTGCGTGATCTTGCGCACGAGCACTTCCTTCTGCTCGTGGTTCACTTCCTCGACCGCTTCGAGAATGCGCAGACTGTGACCCGACTCGCTGCCGGTGCGGATCAGCGCCTGCACGTCTTTCGGGAAGCACGAGCCGCCGTAGCCGACGCCCGCATACAGGAAGTGGTAGCCGATACGCGGGTCCGAGCCGATGCCGCGCCGCACCGCGTCGATATCGGCGCCGACGCGTTCCGCGAGATTGGCCATTTCGTTCATGAACGAAATGCGCGTCGCGAGCATTGCGTTGGCCGCGTACTTCGTGAATTCAGCGGAGCGCACGTCCATGTACATCGTGCGCTCGTGGTTGCGGTTGAACGGCGCGTAGAGGCGCTTCATCAGTTCGCGCGCCTTTTCGCCGGGCACGTCGTCGTCGCTGCCGATCACGATGCGGTCGGGACGCATGAAGTCTTCGACGGCTGCGCCTTCCTTCAGGAATTCCGGGTTCGAGACGATCGAGAACGCATGCTGCAGGCTGCCCGCGAGGCCGCGTGCGGCCAGCTGCCCGCCGACCGCTTCGCGCACGCGCGCCGCGGTGCCGACCGGTACCGTCGACTTGTCGACGATCACCTTGAAACCGGTCATATGGCGGCCGATGTTGCGCGCCGCCTCGAGCACGTATTGCAGGTCCGCGGAACCGTCCTCGTCGGGCGGCGTGCCGACCGCGATGAACTGGATGTCGCCATGCCGCACGCTCGCTTCGATATCGGTCGAAAACGTAATGCGCCCCGCCGCGCGCGTGCGCGCGATGATCTCTTGCAGACCCGGCTCGTGGATCGGTACGCCGCCGCTGTTCAGGATGTCGATCTTGCGCGGATCGACGTCGAGGCAAAACACGTCGTTGCCGATTTCCGCGAGACACGCGCCTGTGACGAGGCCGACGTAACCCGTGCCGATGATGGTGACTTTCATACGCTTTCCGGTAGTGGAGTCCGGTAGTTCAGTACCGTCGCAGGTCCGGCCGGGACGCCCGGCTGTACGCCGGATGCCACCGCCCGCCCTCGTGGCTCTGCTGTTGTGGTATCTGCTTTTTTAGTTGCGCTCGACTGCTGTTTGGCCTTTCCCGGGGTCAGCTCGATGCCGTAATCGGCTCGACCCGGCGCGGCGCGTATGTTTCCCAGCCGCTGCAGCCCGGACACTGCCAGTAGAAAAGCCTCGCCCGGAAGCCACAATTCTGGCACGTATACCGTGGCAGATTTTTGGTGCGCTGACGGATCAGCGTACGCATCAGTTCGAGTTCGCTGCGCCGCGGCTCTTCGGCCTTGGCCTGCTGCGCTTCGAGCAGCCGCGTCATGCCGGCCAGGTTCGGCGACTTTTGCATCTGGGTGCGCGCAAGCGTGTGCGCGGCGTCGAGACCCCGCAGCGCCGCCACGTACTGGTAACCGACGTCGAGCAGATCGTTCGACGGGTAATCGTCGACCCATTGCGTAAGCACGTCGGCGCCCTCTTCCTGGCGGCCCAGCGCTTCGTACCCCTTCATCACTTTTTCAGCGACGAGCGGCAGGTACGCAGCGTTCTGCTCCTCGACGCGACGCCACTCGCCGATCGCCCTTTCGTGTGCGCCGGCCGCCGCGGCGACGTCCCCGAACAGGATCGTCGCACGCACGTTCTGCGGATTGGCGCGCAGCGCGAGGTCGAGCTGGCGCTGCGCTTCGTCGGGCTTCTTCTGCTGCAGCGCCTCCTGCGCCAGCTCGCAGTGGAACTGCGCAATCTCCTTGCCAAGCGGCTCCGTGCCCATCGTTTCGAGCCGCTGGGCGGTCTCGATCGACTTGTGCCAGTCCTTTTCGATCTCGTAGATCGTGAGCAGTGCGCGTTGCGCGCCGAGTGCGTGATCGCCGGTTTCGAGCATCCGGAACGTTTCCTCGGCACGATCGAGCAGACCCGCCTTCAGGAAGTCCTGGCCCAGTTCGTACAACGCGTGATCGCGTTCGGCGACCGGCAGATCGGAGCGGTTCAGCAGATTCTGATGCACGCGGATCGCGCGGTCCGTCTCGCCACGGCGCCGGAACAGGTTGCCGAGCGCGAAATGCAGTTCGATCGTTTCCGGATCGAGCTTGACGACCTCGATAAACGCATCGATCGCCTGGTCCGGCTGTTCGTTCAGCAGAAAATTCAGGCCGCGGAAATACGAGCGCGGCAGGTTTGCGCTTTCGGACAACAGCGCCTTGAGGTCATAACGCGCCGCAATCCAGCCGAACGCGAACGCGACGGGAATGACGAGCAGCCACCAGAAGTCAAGATCCATGCGATATGAGCGGAAATGCGCAAAATGCGTAAGTTGCGCCAGGCATCGGGCGCAACGCGGGAATGCTTAAATCAGCGGCGGCAACGGCGGTTCCTCGACGACGACCGGCGCTTCGCGTGCGACGCGCAACTCGCGCTTGAGCCGGCCGTTTTCGAGCCGCAAGCGGAACACGCCCGGCAACGCCGAGACGAGCCCTGCCACCAGGCCGACGCCGAAGAACGCGAGGCCGATCAGAATCAACGGCGCCTGCCATGCGTAACCGGCGAGGAAATTCAGCGTGGCAGGCTGCGTGTTGGACAGTGCGAGCACCAGCAGCAGCACGAACACCAGCACGCGGATCAACCAGACGATAAATTTCATTTGTGTATCTCTTGACGACGGTTGCGGGAAGGACGCCGGCCTGATGACGCATCGCGCCACGGTGTTTGCCCGCGCCGAAGTGCCCCGTATTGTAAATGAAGCCCCTGCCTGTGGGCGCAAGCTCGCTCGGCGGGGGAAATCGGGGTTTCGGCTGCGCCGGGGTCACGACAACGGACTCGCGCAACCGCACACGAAAGACTCGCGCAAAGCGCGCGCATGCAGCGACGAATTGCGCGGACGAAAAAAAAGCGCCGTAGGGCGCTTTCTGGTCTTTGCCGTTTGGCCGTGCCAGGGCAACTTACTGATCGTCGTCCGACACGTCAGCTGCGCCGGCCTTCAACGGTTCGCCGGCACGCCGGTCGACCCGTTCACGCAATTCCTTGCCGGGCTTGAAGTGCGGCACGTACTTCTCGGGCACCAGCACTTTTTCCCCCGACTTCGGGTTGCGCCCGACTCGCGACGGGCGGCGATTGAGGCCGAAGCTGCCGAAGCCGCGAATTTCGATGCGATGGCCGTTGGCGAGAGCCTCCGACATCGCATCGAGCATCGTCTTCACCGCGAAATCCGCATCTTTCAAAACAAGCTGCGGAAATCGCGTAGCCAGCTGGGCGACCAATTCCGATTTGGTCATTCTGCAGCAGACCTCTTAAGGCTTACTGGTTCTGGCCGTCGAGCTTGGCCTTCAGGAGCGCGCCGAGGTTCGTCGTACCGCTTGCGGCCGCGCTCGTCTCGGCCTGCAGGCCGCGCATCGCTTCCTGCTGTTCCGCCGAATCCTTCGCCTTGATCGACAGGTTGATGCCACGCGACTTGCGATCGATGTTGATGATCATCGCGTTGACCTTGTCGCCTTCCTTCAGCACGTTGCGCGCATCTTCGACGCGGTCTTGTGCGATTTCCGAAGCGCGCAGGTAACCTTCGACGTCCACGCCGAGCGTGACGACCGCGCCCTTAGCGTCCACCGCCTTCACCACGCCGTCGACGATCGAACCCTTGTCGTTCATCGCAACGAAGTTGCTGAACGGGTCGCCTTCGAGCTGCTTGATACCGAGCGAAATGCGTTCCTTCTCGACGTCGATGCCGAGCACGACCGCTTCCACTTCGTCGCCCTTCTTGTACTTGCGAACCGCTTCTTCGCCGCTTTCGCTCCACGACAGATCCGACAGGTGAACCAGACCGTCGATGCCGCCGGGCAGACCGATGAACACGCCGAAGTCGGTGATCGACTTGATCGCGCCCTGAATCTTGTCGCCCTTCTTGAAGTTGCGGCTGAAGTCATCCCACGGATTCGGCTTGCACTGCTTCATGCCGAGGCTGATACGGCGGCGGTCTTCGTCGATCTCGAGAACCATGACTTCGACTTCGTCGCCCAGCTGCACGACCTTCGACGGCGCAACGTTCTTGTTGGTCCAGTCCATTTCCGACACGTGGACGAGGCCTTCGATACCCGATTCGACTTCGACGAACGCGCCGTAGTCGGTGATGTTCGTGACCTTGCCGAACAGGCGCGTGCCCGACGGGTAACGGCGCGAGATGCCTTCCCACGGATCGTCGCCGAGCTGCTTGATGCCGAGCGAAACGCGGTTCTTTTCCTGGTCGAACTTGAGGATCTTCGCCGTGACTTCCTGGCCAACCGACAGCACTTCGCTCGGGTGACGCACGCGACGCCATGCGATGTCGGTGATGTGCAGCAGGCCGTCGATACCGCCGAGGTCTACGAACGCGCCGTAGTCGGTGATGTTCTTGACCACGCCTTCGACGATTGCGCCTTCCTTCAGCGTTTCGAGCAGCTTCGCGCGCTCTTCGCCTTGCGTCGCCTCGATGACGGCGCGGCGCGACAGCACGACGTTGTTACGCTTGCGATCGAGCTTGATGACGCGGAATTCGAGCGTTTTGCCTTCGTACGGCGTGGTGTCCTTGACCGGACGCGTGTCGACGAGCGAACCCGGCAGGAACGCGCGGATGCCGTTGACCATCACGGTCATGCCGCCCTTGACCTTGCCCGTGATCGTGCCGGTCACGAGTTCGTTGTTGTCGAGCGCCTTTTCCAGCGACAGCCACGAAGCGAGACGCTTGGCCTTGTCGCGCGACAGGATCGTGTCGCCATAGCCGTTTTCGAGTGCGTCGATCGCGACGGAAACGAAGTCGCCCGCCTGCACTTCTACCTCGCCCGCGTCATTGAGGAACTCTTCGAGCGGGATGTAGGCTTCGGACTTCAGACCAGCGTTGACGACCACGAAGTTGTGGTCCACACGCACGACTTCGGCCGAAATCACTTCGCCGGCGCGCATGTCTTGCTTGGTCAGCGACTCTTCGAACAGAGCCGCAAAAGATTCGGTATTCGGGGTAGAGGTTTGCAGGTCGGACATAAAAATCTGAATTGGTATGGCTTTCGCGGCGCCCGGCCGGTCTTGCTAGCGAGATCCGGCAAATAACTGGCAACTGCGGCAGATCCGGAGGCCACACGGGGTTAAAAGGTTAATACACGTTCCGCCATGCGGGCGGAACACCGGCTTCTTGCTGCTTTGCTACGGATTGCTTTTACGTCTTGCTTTACGGTTTGAATCACACCTTGACGCCAGCCCGGAACCACTGCACCACCTGATCGACCGCTTCGTCGATCGACAGCGTGGAGGTATCGAGGAGCTTCGCATCGGCTGCAGGCTTGAGCGGCGCGGCGGTGCGCTTGCTGTCGCGCTCGTCGCGTTCGCGCAAATCCCGAAGCAAGTCATCCATATTAGCAGAAAAACCTTTTTGGATCAATTGCTTATGCCGACGTGCGGCGCGCGCCTCGACGCTCGCCGTCAGAAACACTTTCAAACCCGCATCGGGAAAGATCACGGTGCCCATATCGCGGCCGTCTGCGACGAGCCCGGGCACCTTGCGAAACGCGCGCTGCCGCGCCACGAGCGCGGCCCGTACCGGCGCGTGAATCGCAATCGCCGACGCGCGGTTGCCGATTTCTTCAGCGCGAATCTCGGATGAGACGTCGACGCCGTCGAGTTGTGCAATGCCTTCGCGGAACGTGATGTGAAGATCGTCGATCAGTTTTGCAAGGGACTCGGCGTCGTCGGGCGCGATCGCGTAACGAATGCTCGCGAGCGCGGCCAGCCGGTACAGCGCGCCGCTATCGAGCAGGTGGAAGCCGAGCTGGGCGGCGACGAGGGCGGCCACGGTGCCTTTGCCGGAGGCAGTCGGGCCGTCGATCGTAATGACGGGCGTCTGGTGAAAGGGACGGGTCGGTTTCATCTAATGTAATAGTCAGTCGCGCGTCGGAGCAGGAGGGACCACGATTGTCCCGGCGAAAATTATCGCGAAGTTACGGCTGGGCGAGCGCGGCGAAGCGCTCGAAATAGTCGGGGAACGTCTTCGCGACGCACTTCGGGTCGTTGATCCGCACCGGCACCCCGCCGAGGCTCACGAGCGAAAAGCACATCGCCATCCGGTGATCGTCATAAGTATCGATAGCGGCGTTCGGCGTCAGTTTCGCCGGCGGCACGACGACGAGGTAGTCATCGCCCTCGGTGACCTTCGCGCCGACCTTGCGCAGTTCGGTTGCCATCGCCGCGAGCCGGTCCGTTTCCTTCACGCGCCAGCTTGCGATATTTCGAAGGGTCGTGGCGCCGTCGGCGAACAGCGCGGCAACGGCGACGGTCATCGCCGCGTCCGGGATCAGATTGAAGTCCATATCGATGGGATCGAGCTTGCCATCGTCGCGGCCGACGCCGCGCACCTCGATCCAGTCGTCGCCCATCAGCACGTTCGCGCCCATGCGGTTCAGCGCTTCGGCAAAGCCGATGTCGCCCTGGATGCTCGCGCGCCCGACGCCTTCGACGCGCAGCGGGCCGCCGCCGAGCACGCCGGCAGCGAGAAAATACGATGCCGACGACGCGTCGCCTTCGACCATGATCGTGCCCGGCGACTGGTAGCGCGCACCGGCCGGCACCGTGAACCGATGCCAGCCATCGCGCTGAACCTCGATGCCGAAGCGCGCCATCAGCTTCATCGTGATCTCGATATACGGCTTCGAAATCAGCTCGCCGTCGATCTCGACCACCGTCACGCCGCTTTCGCTGCGCACGAGCGGCAGCGTCATCAGCAGCGCGGTCAGGAACTGGCTCGACACGTCGCCGCGCACGCGGATCGGCGCATCGACGGCGATCCGCGAGGGGCGGATGCGCAGCGGCGGATATCCTTCGTTCTCTTCGTATTCGATATTCGCGCCGATCTGCCGCAGGCCGTCGACGAGGTCGCCGATCGGCCGCTCATGCATGCGCGGCACGCCGTGCACGCGGTAATCGCCGCCGTTCACCGCAAGCGCGGCCGTCAGCGGGCGCACCGCCGTGCCCGCGTTGCCGAGAAAAAGGTCGGCGTTTCTCGCCGTGAACGCGCCGCGTGTGCCGCTCACGACGCAAACGTCGCCGTCGCGCTTGAGCTTCACGCCGAGCCTTTCGAGCGCGGCGATCATCACGCGCGTGTCGTCCGAGTCGAGCAGGTTCGTGATCGTCGTGTCGCCTTCGGCGAGCGCCGCGAGCAGCAGCACGCGGTTAGAAATGCTCTTCGAGCCGGGCAAACGAATCGTGCCGGACGCGCGGGAAAACGGTCCGAGATCGAGGTAGTCCATGATGGTGGTCCAGTTTTCTGTTATTTCGACGCTAATTCAGCGCTCGTTTCGACGGCTCATTGCAACGCTTGTCGGGCGCTCATTTCGACGCTTCGTCAGCGCTGCCGGCCGCCGGCCGCGCCGCACGGTGCTGCCAGTCGGCGCGCGCCGCGCGCGAGCGCGCGAACACGGCTTCGAGCGACGCGCCATCGCCCGTTTCGATCGCCGCGCGCAACGCGGCGAGAACCGCAGTGTAGCTGTCGATTTCCTCGAGCAGCGCAGCGCGGTTCGCGATGCAGATGTCGCGCCACATTTCGGGGTTCGACGCGGCGATGCGCGTGAAGTCGCGAAAACCGCCCGACGCGAACGCGAAGCGCAGCGCGGCGTCCTGCGATTGCAGAATCTGCTCGACGTAAGCGAACGCGAGCACATGCGGCAGGTGGCTCACCGACGCAAGCACGCGGTCGTGCTGCGGCGGCGCCATTTCATGGACGGTTGCGCCTGTTGCGCGCCACATATCGGCAATGCGGTCAACCGAAGCCTTCGCGTTTTCGGGCAGCGGACACAGCACGACGTTACGGTCCACATAAAGATCGGGCAAGGCCGCTTCGACACCGCTCGCTTCGCGGCCCGCGACCGGATGCCCCGGCACGAACTGCGCAACGCGCCCGCCAAGCGCCGCGCGCGCGGCCGCGACGACATCCGCTTTCGTGCTGCCGGCGTCCGTGACGATCGTCGTCGCGTCGAGGAACGGCGCGATGCGCTCGAGCAGCGGCCGCGTCTGGGCGACCGGCGCGGCGAGCAGCACGATGTCTGCACCGGCGAGCGCAGCGGCCAGCGCGCGCTCGTCGTCGAGCGCTGCCGCGCCGTCGATCACGCCGAGTTCGAGCGCCCGCGCGCTCGACGCTGACGTGCGGCCCACGCCGATCACCGTGCGCGCGCCGCCCGCGTTGCTGCTGCCGCGCTCGCGCAGCGCACGCGCCAGCGATCCGCCGATCAGGCCGACGCCGAAAATCACCAGTTTGTCAAAAGAGAACGCAGCCACTTGGAGTCGGATAAAAAAGCGCGCCGCCGAGTTTCGAAGCAGCCGGCGCGCGGATCGGAGTCAAGCGCTCAGACGGAAGCAAGCGTCTTTTCGAGCGCCGCGAGAAAGGCTTCGTTTTCTTCGGGAAGACCGACCGTTACGCGCAGCCATTGCGGCAAACCGTAGCTGCCGACCGGGCGCACGATCACGCCCTGTTTGAGCAGTTCCAGATTGACGCGATCGCCCGCGGCATCTTCATTGCCGACGCGCACGAGCACGAAATTCCCGTGCGACGGCACGTACTCGAGGCCCAGTCTGTCGAAAGCTTCCGTGAGGCGCCGGTAGCCCGCCGCGTTGAGCGCCGCGCTCTTTTCGAGGAACGGCTTGTCGTTGAGCGCCGCCACCGCCGCGGCCTGTGCAAGCGTATTGACGTTGAATGGCTGACGCAGGCGGTTCAGCAGATCCGTCAATTCGGGCTGCGCGATCGCGAAACCGACGCGCAAGCCCGCAAGGCCGAACGCCTTCGAGAACGTACGCGACACGAGCAGGTTCGGATAGCGGCGCACCCATCCGATCGAGTCATAGCGCTTCTGCGCCGACAGGTATTCCGTATAAGCCTCGTCGAGCACGACGACGACATGGCGCGGCACCTTGTCGAGAAACGCCTCGAGCGTCGGACCGTCGACGAAGGTGCCGGTCGGGTTGTTCGGGTTCGCGATGAACACGAGGCGCGTATCGTCGGCAAGCGCGGCAAGCATCGCGTTCAGATCGTGGCCGTACGCGACTGCCGGCACGACGATCGCGCGCGCGCCGAGGCCCTGCGTCGCGAGTGCATAGACGGCGAACGAATATTGCGAGTAGACGACCGACTGGTTCTTTTCGACGAACGCATGCGCGGCGAGTTCGAGAATGTCGTTGCTGCCGTTGCCGAGCGTGACCCATTCGGCCGGCACGCCGTAATACGCGGACAGCGCTTCTTTCAGTTCGAACGCGTTCGAATCGGGGTAACGGCCGAGCTCGCTCGCTGCCTGCGCCATCGCGCGCTGCGCGGACTCGGGCATGCCGAGCGGGTTTTCATTCGACGCGAGCTTGACGATGCGCGCTTCGTCGAGACCGAACTGGCGCGCCACTTCCGAAATCGGCTTGCCGGCGACGTAAGGCGCAATCGCACGCACGTAAGAAGGGCCGTAGGTCGTAGTCATGTTGTATCTCCGGTCGACGGGTCGACTCTGTATAAGGGTGAGGCGTGGGCGCCTTCGTGGTGTGTCGGGCCCGCTGGCGCCGCATCGGCGATTGCACCGCCGGTGAATCTGCCGGCGAATGAGCCGGCCGATTCACCGGCAGATGCGCTGCCGATACAGCGGCGCGCGAAGCGTGAGCCGTTTAACGCGCGCGCGGATACGAGCCCAGAATTTTGAGGAACGCCGCTTTCTGATCGAGCTCGACGAGCGCCGCCGACACCGACGGATCGTCGCGATGGCCTTCGAGATCGATATAGAAGTAGTACTCCCACGTGCCGACGCGCGCCGGACGCGACTCGAATCGCGTCATCGACACGCCGTGACGCGCGAGCGGCTCGAGCAGCTTGAACATCGCGCCCGGCTCATTCGCCACCGATACGATCAGCGATGTCTTGTCGTAGCCGCTCGCCCCCGACGGCTCTTTGCCGATCATCACGAAGCGGGTACGGTTGTGCGGGTCGTCCTGGATCAGCGAGTACGCGATCTGCAGGCCGTATTGCGTGGCCGCGCGGTCGCCGGCGATCGCGGCGACGGTCGGGTCCGCCGCCGCGAGCCGCGCGCCTTCCGCGTTGCTCGACACGGCCTGGCGCTCGAGATGCGGCGCATGGGCGGACAGCCAGCGTTGACATTGCGCAAGCGCCTGCGGATGCGCGCATACGCGTTTGATGCCGGTCAGAGCGCCGCTTAGCGTCATCAGATTGTGGTGAATCGGCAGCGCCAGTTCGCCGCCGATCAGCAACTGCGTTTCGAGCAGCAGATCGAGCGTGCGCGACACCGCGCCTTCGGTCGAGTTCTCGATCGGCACGACGCCGAATTCCGCGGCGCCGGCTTCGACCGAGCGGAACACTTCGTCGATCGACGCACACGCGAGCCCTTCGATCGACTGACCGAAGTACGCGTGCATCGCCTGTTCGCTATAGGTGCCGATCGGGCCGAGAAACGCGACCTGAATGTTCTTTTCGAGCGCGCGGCTCGCGGCCATGATCTCGCGCCAGATCGCGCTGATGTGATCGCTCCCGAGCGGGCCGTCGCTCATCTCCTGCAGCCGCGCGATCACCTGCTGCTCGCGCTCCGGGCGGAACACCGGTGCGTTGAAATGCTTCTTGACCTCGCCCACTTCGAGCGCGACCGCCGCGCGCTGATTGAGCAGCGCGATCAGCTGCGCGTCGAGCGCATCGATGCGCTCACGCAGCGGTTTGAGTCGTGAATTAAGTTCGTCGTCCATGCTAGTGACTTGCCACGGCTGTATCGTCCCATGCGTGCGCGAAAACCGGTTCTTCGGTCACGCGCTCTTCCGTTCAAACTCTTTCATGTACTCGACGAGCGCCTTGACGCCTTCGAGCGGCACCGCGTTGTAGATCGACGCCCGCATGCCGCCGACGGACTTGTGGCCCTTCAGCTGCAGGAGCCCCCGCGCCTTCGCGCCGGCCAGAAATGCTTCGTTGCGCGACTCGTCGGCGAGGAAGAACGGTACGTTCATCCGCGACCGCGCGCCGTGCTCGACCTTGTTCAGATAGAAGCTGCTCGTGTCGATCGTGTCGTACAGCAGCTTCGCCTTTTCGACGTTGCGCGCCTCGATCGCGCTCAGGCCGCCGAGCTTTTTCAGCCACTTGAAGACGAGCCCGGCGATATAGATCGCGTAGGTCGGCGGCGTGTTGTACATCGAATTGTTGAGCGCGACGGTCTTCCATTCGAACGCCGACGGACAGATCGGCATCGCGCGATCGAGCAGGTCTTCGCGGACGATCACGACCGTCACGCCCGCGATGCCGATATTCTTCTGCGCGCCGCCGAACAGCACGCCGTATTTCGCGACGTCCATCGGGCGCGACAGGATGTGCGACGACGCATCGGCGACGAGCGGGATGTCGCCGAGATCGGGGATGTCGAACGTTTCGACGCCGTGAATCGTTTCGTTCGTGCACAGATGCACGTAAGCGGGATCGTCGGACAGCTGCCATTCGGCGCGGGCGGGCGCGCGCGTATAACCATCGGCCGTTTGACCGCTCGCGGCGAGGTGCGCGCTGCCGTACTTCTTCGCTTCGTTGAGCGACTTTTGCGACCACGAACCGGTCACGACGAAATCGGCGCGCGGCTTCGTGCCGAACAGATTCATCGGCACGATCGCGTTTTCACCGATGCCGCCGCCTTGCAGGAACAGGATCTGATGGCTCGACGGAATCGCAAGCAACTCGCGCAGGTCGGCGAGCGCCTCTTCGTGGATCGACATGAACTCCTTGCCGCGATGGCTCATTTCCATCACGCTCATGCCACTGCCGTGCCAGTCGAGCATTTCGTCGGCCGCTTGACGCAGCACTTCTTCGGGCAAGGCGGCGGGGCCGGCGGAGAAATTGAAGACGCGCATCGTGAGAGTTCCGGAAGCGGGCGCGCGGAGCATAAGAAGACCGGAATTGCGCCCAAAAAGAGAATGGCCGTCTGCGCGCTCGCGCAAACGGCCATTATCGCATCGACGCCGGGAACCCGCCATGCCGGCGGCCCGACCTCAGCCGAGCTTACGGCTTACTTGGCGCCCGGCTTGGCCGTGGAGACCGATGCGACTTCCTTGTCCGCCTGATCGCGCGTTGCCTTGATCGATTGCGGCATGTACTTCTGCATCAGGCCGTTCACGACGTCGCGGCCGACCTGGTCTTGCACCTGGATGAACTTGCGGCCCGTCGGGCTCTTGTAAAACGCGGTCAGGTCGTTGATTTCCGCCGTCGAGTAGTACTTCGCGTACGCGTCGTACTGCGCCTGCATTGCGTCCTGACGGAACGAGTCGGTCGCGAACACCTGGCCCGCGGAATCGACGAGCTTCGGCACGGCGTTCTTTTGCAGCGTCGGTACCGATGCCTGCTTCTGCTTGTCCGTCATCGTCTTGTTTTCGGACAGCGCGTCCGACAGGATCGCCGGCACGAGCTGCTTTGCCTGCATCTGCGCGCTGTTGCCGATCGCTCCGACGAGCTTTTGCGCGTCGATTGCGTCAAGCAGGTTCTTGATCGCGGCCTGCTTGGCCGGATCGATCGGCGCAGCTGCCGGCGCTGCGGGAGCGGCGGCGCCGGGCGCGGCCGGCTGCTGATTCTGCAGCGCCTGGGCCATCGCGAAGGTCGGCACGAAAGCGGCCAGCATCATCCACAGTTTGAATCGTTTTTGCATCACTACTCCCTGAAAGAAATGGGTTACATGCCCGCCGCGCGGACCGCGCATCGGCCCATCCGATGCGCGGGCTCACGCCCGTGCGGTTCATACTCGTTACGAGGAAAGCATCAGTGCAGGTCAGACCGGGGGGATCCGCTTGCAGCGTGGCGTGCGGCGCAACTTCGCAGTGCGGTTGCGCCGCCCGGTTCCGCGTTCAGCCCGGGCGGTTCAGTTCATTCGCCACCGTCGCCGTCCGGACCCTCGCCGTCGCCACCGCTACCCTCGCCGTTCGTCTCATTGCCGGCCACGCTGCCGTTCGTCGTACCGTCAACGTCGCCGTCCACGTCGGCTTCGGCCTCGGCGATATGCTGCAGACCGGAGAGCTTCGTGCCTTCATCAAGGCTGATGAGTGTAACACCTTGCGTCGCGCGACCCATTTCACGGATCTCCGATACGCGCGTGCGGATCAGCACGCCCGTATCGGTGATCAGCATGATCTGCGCTTCCGGATCGACCAGCGTCGCGGCGACCACCTTGCCGTTACGCTCCGACGTCTGGATCGCGATCATGCCCTTCGTGCCGCGCCCGTGGCGCGTGTACTCGGTGATCGGCGTGCGCTTGCCATAGCCGTTCCGCGTTGCGGTCAGCACCGACTGCTTTTCGTCGCCGGCGACGAGCAGGGCTATGACCTGCTGGCCGTCGTCGAGTTGCATGCCGCGTACGCCGCGCGCTTCGCGTCCCATCGGCCGGACATCGTTTTCATCGAAGCGCACGGCCTTGCCTGAATCGGAGAACAGCATGACGTCGTGCTCGCCGTCCGTGATGGCCGCGCCGATCAGGTAGTCGCCGTCGTCGAGGCCGACCGCGATAATACCCTTGCGCAGCGGCCGGCTGAACTGCTCGAGCGGCGTTTTCTTGACCGTGCCGAGCGCCGTGGCCATGAACACATACTTGTCGGCCGAAAACTCCTTGACCGGCAGCACGACCGTGATCTTCTCGCCTTCCTGCAGCGGGAACATATTGACGATCGGCCGGCCGCGCGAATTGCGCGAGCCCTGCGGGACTTCGTAGACCTTCACCCAGTAGACGCGGCCGCGGTTCGAGAAGCACAGGATGTGGTCGTGCGTGTTCGCGATGAAGAGCGAGTCGATCCAGTCGTCTTCCTTCATCGAGGTCGCCTGTTTGCCGCGACCTCCGCGCTTCTGGGCCCGATATTCGGACAACGGCTGCGATTTCACGTAGCCTGCGTGCGACATCGTCACGACCATGTCTTGCGGCGTGATCAGATCTTCGGTGTTCAGCTCAGTGGCGTTCAACTCGATCTTCGAGCGGCGCTCGTCGCCAAATTCGCTCTTGATCGAGGTCAGTTCGTCGAGAATGATCGAAGCAATGCGCTCGGGCTTCGCGAGGATGTCGAGCAGGTCGGCGATCTGCGCCATCACCTCGCGATACTCGCCGATGATCTTGTCCTGCTCGAGACCCGTCAGGCGTTGCAGGCGCATCTGCAGGATTTCCTGAGCCTGCGTGTCCGACAGCCGGTAGAGTCCGTCGGTCTGCATGCCGAACGACGGATTGAGCCCTTCCGGACGGTACGCCTCGCGGCCGCCGGCTGCCGCGTTTTCGGTTTCCGCACGCTGCAGCATTTCGCGCACGAGCGACGAGTCCCACGAGCGGGCCATCAGCTCCTGCTTCGCGATCGGCGGCGTCGGCGCGGCCTTGATGATGTTGATGAATTCGTCGATGTTCGCGAGCGCGACCGCCAGACCTTCGAGCACGTGGCCGCGTTCACGCGCCTTGCGCAGTTCGTAGATCGTGCGCCGCGTCAGCACTTCGCGGCGATGCGACAGGAAATGCGTGAGCATTTCCTTCAGGTTCAACAGCTTCGGCTGGCCGTCGACGAGCGCGACCATGTTCATGCCGAACGTATCCTGCAACTGCGTCGCCTTGTACAGGTTATTGAGGATCACCTCGGGCACTTCGCCGCGCTTGAGCTCGATCACGACGCGCATGCCGCTCTTGTCGGATTCGTCGCGAATGTCCGAAATACCTTCGAGCTTCTTCTCGTTGACGAGCTCGGCGATGCGCTCGAGCAACGAGCGCTTGTTCACCTGGTACGGCAGCTCGTCGACGATGATCGCCATGCGCTGGCCCCGATCGATTTCCTCGAAGTGCGTGAGCGCGCGCATGACGACGCGGCCGCGCCCCGTGCGATAGCCGTCGCGCACGCCGGCGACGCCGTAGATGATGCCGGCCGTCGGAAAATCCGGCGCCGGCACGATCTCGATGAGCTCGTCGATCGTCGCTTCCGGATTTTTCAGCAGATGCTGGCACGCATCGACGATTTCATTGAGGTTGTGCGGCGGAATGTTGGTGGCCATGCCGACCGCGATGCCGGACGAGCCGTTGATCAGCAGGTTCGGAATGCGCGCCGGCAGAATGGCGGGCTCGTTTTCGCTGCCGTCGTAGTTCGGCTGGAAATCGACGGTTTCCTTGTCGATGTCGGCGAGCAGTTCATGGCCGATTTTGGCCATGCGGATTTCGGTGTACCGCATCGCCGCGGCGTTGTCGCCGTCGACCGAACCGAAATTGCCCTGCCCGTCGACGAGCATGTAGCGCAGCGAGAAATCCTGCGCCATGCGGACGATGGTGTCGTAGACCGCGGTATCGCCGTGCGGGTGATATTTACCGATGACGTCGCCGACGATACGCGCCGACTTCTTGTAAGCCCGGTTCCAGTCGTTGTTCAGCTCGTGCATCGCATAAAGCACGCGGCGATGCACGGGCTTCAGTCCGTCGCGGACATCGGGAAGTGCGCGCCCCACGATCACGCTCATGGCGTACTCGATATACGAGCGGCGCATTTCCTCCTCTAGGGAGATTGGCAGAGTCTCTTTGGCGAATTGATCCATTGTCCGTTTCGTTTACTTGCGGTGCAGTGGTTCGGCTGGCGGTGAAGTCCGCTGACCTTCGCCCACGTTCGCGTGCTGCGGCGCCTCGAAACGTGCGGCCGACAGCCAGCTGATGACGTTTGGAAAAGGTTCCCGAAATGAAGCCGAAAGATTGCGCACCACGGCGGCGCTGCGATCTCAGCGCATCACGCGATTCTATCATGCGGCGCATCCGCGCCTGCCGACCTGCATGGGTCTCTCTGTATACCTATTAGCAGAACCGCGGCGAGCGGCTCCTGCCGCCGCATTTGCAGCGCGTTCCGGGCCGCGTTCGTGCCCCGTGTTCAGGCCCGCTTCCTGCTCCGCTTTTCTGCCCCGCGAGAGCCCGTGCGGCTTCTGTTGCGCATGCACCACATTCGAACGGGGCTGGATATAGGGGAGGGATTTTTTTATCGTCGGAAGGGAACGATATGGCAAAATGCCAACGCACAAAGTTAGACACTGCTCGAAGTCTATACAGCGCGTCTTTTGTTCCGCACCGATGTTATACTCCGAGCAATGTATGACGTGTCTACGGTCAACAGGCTCGCAGTAAACCTGCGGTAATCTCAATTTCGAGAGGAGAAATATGAATAAACTTTCAAAGCTCGCGTTCATTGCAGCTACCGCGGTAATGGCTGCATCGGCGTCGGCGCAATCGGTGCCGGCCTCGCGACAGGCAGTTAACGATAACTGGGTGAACGGCACCGGCGAATACGTGTGGATGAACGGCACGAACGAGCTTTGCTGGCGCGACGCGTTCTGGACGCCGGCAACGGCTAACGCAAAGTGCGACGGCGCACTCGTCGCACAGGCTCCGACCCCGCCGGCCCCGCCGCCGCCGGTCGCTCCGGCTATTACGAGCCAGAAGATTACGTATCAGGCTGACACGCTGTTCGACTTCGACAAGGCTGTCCTCAAGCCGGCCGGCAAGCAGAAGCTGGACGACCTCGCAGCGAAGATCCAGGGCCTGAACCTCGAAGTGGTCGTCGCAACGGGCTACACCGACCGCATCGGTTCCGACAAGTACAACGATCGTCTGTCGCTGCGTCGTGCTCAAGCTGTCAAGGCATACCTCGTCAGCAAGGGCATCGAATCCAACCGTATCTACACGGAAGGCAAGGGCAAGCGCGACCCGGTCACGCACGGTTGCAACCAGAAGAACCGCAAGCAGCTGATCGCCTGCCTCGCACCGGATCGCCGCGTCGAAGTCGAAGTGGTCGGTACCGCGAAGCAGTAAGCGTCAAATTACCGCAGCATCGAAGCCCCGCCACGGCGGGGCTTTTTTTATCCACCTCGATGCTCACCGCTACCCAGCAGAAGTTCGCTCATAGGTGCATGGCCGCCGGCACGCGCGGCCAACGCGCTCGACGGGCTTTTGCGGCACCTGGCGGTGACCTGTATACTCAGGGCTCGACCTCGTTGCCCTGCTCATCCGCCATCAAGGCCGCATGAACATGACCAATGCCGATCCCCACGAACTGCAGAAATTCAGCGATCTCGCGCACCGGTGGTGGGACCCCAATGCCGAATTCAAACCGCTCCATGAACTGAACCCGGTTCGGCTCGACTGGATCGACCGGCACGCGCGTCTCGCGGGCAAGCGCGTACTCGACATCGGCTGCGGCGGCGGCATTCTGTCCGAATCGATGGCCGGGCTCGGCGCGTCGGTGAAAGGCATCGACCTGTCGCACGAAGCGCTGGGCGTCGCCGACCTGCATAGCCTCGAAAGCGGCATTGCCGTCGACTACGAAGAGATCGCCGCGGAGGTGCTGGCTGCACGCGATCCGGCGAGTTTCGACGTGGTGACTTGCATGGAAATGCTCGAGCATGTTCCCGACCCCGCGCAAATCGTCGCGGCCTGCAAGACGCTCGTGAAGCCCGGCGGCTGGGTGTTCTTCTCGACGCTGAACCGCAACGTGAAGTCGTATCTGTTCGCGGTCATCGGTGCGGAATACATCGCGCGAATGCTGCCAAGAGGCACACACGACTACGCGCGCTTCATCCGCCCGTCCGAACTCGCCGGCTTCGTGCGCGCTGCCGGCCTGACCACGGCCGAAATCAAGGGCGTCGTCTATCATCCGATCGGCAAGCGCTTCGCGCTGTCCGCGGATACGAGCGTCAATTACATGCTTGCCTGCCGCCGCGACGCCTGATCAACCTCTGCCCCGCACTTTCATGAGCGATCCCACTCCTCTGCCGCAACGTGAAGACGACGAGACGTCGCTCGGCCTTTGCCAGGGCATTCTGTTCGATCTCGACGGCACGCTCGCCGACACCGCTCCCGATCTCGCTGCCGCGGTCAACAAGATGCGCGTCGATCGCGGGCTCGAGATGGTGCCGCTCGAGCAGTTGCGGCCGCTCGCGTCGGCCGGTGCACGCGGCCTGCTGGCAGGCGGATTCGGCGTCGGCCCGGCGGATCACGAATTCGCCGCGATGCGCGAAGAGTTTCTCGCGAACTACGAAGCCGATCTCTGCATCGAAACGACGCTCTTCCCCGGCATCGGGGAACTGCTCGACGAACTCGACGAACGAGGCATCCGCTGGGGCATCGTAACGAACAAGGTGACGCGACTCACGGAGCCGCTCGTCGCGCAACTCGGACTCGACACGCGCGCGGGCTGCGTGGTCAGCGGCGATACGACACCGCATTCGAAGCCTCACCCCGCACCGCTGCTGCATGCGGCAAAAGAACTCGCTCTGCAGCCGGAGCGTATCGTCTATATCGGCGACGACCTGCGCGACGTGCAAGCGGGCTTTGCCGCTGGCATGGTGACCGTAGCCGCCGCATATGGCTATTGCGGCGCCGACCTGCCGCCGACGCAATGGCATGCAAGACATGTGGTCCAATCGCCGGCCGAGTTGCAGACACTTCTGCGCGATATCAGCTAGATTTGGGCAAACGAAACGGTAAGGTCCCGTACCGCGCGACGGCAAAGCGGCCGGACGGCACGCCGCGACGCGTTGCTCCGCGATATGTCGGTGACGTGACACCCCGGCTATTGTAAAATCGCTGCTGACCCGCAGTTTTGGGTTTCTCTACCGTGGGGGCGACCTGGTTTCGACAGGGGTTGTGAAGCGGTCAGGGCATGTCGAGGACCCGTCACCTCGTTAATCAATGGGAAAAACGTAACTGCAAACGACGATACGTTCGCACTGGCAGCCTAAGGGCCGCCGTCCTCTGCCTGGCTCACTGACGGGCTAGCGTCGCAAGACCGGTAGCAATACCGCCAGAGGTCATTTACGTCAGTTAAGCCCTGGTGGCGTCACGACGCCCGGGTCGAAAATCTAGTGAATCGCCGTTGCGCAGCGTGTTCGTCCGCGTCGCCGCGGTTAAATCAAATGACAGAACTAAACATGTAGAACTGATCGTAGAGCGCTACTGGACGCGGGTTCGATTCCCGCCGCCTCCACCACAATTTTCAAGCGTGCCTTTCTGCGCGTGTTTTCTGCCTCTGGCGCGCGACGCAAAACATAACCCGAACGCTTCGGGTATTCAGACAAAACGGCCCCTCTCGGGGCCGTTTTCACATCGCCTGGGCGCAGCGCAGTCCTAGCGGCGCACGACGATGGGGATCACATTGTTGTTGTTGACGAACATCGTCGGGTAATTGCCGCCTTTGTTGCTGCCACCCGCCACGCTCGATTTCACAAGCTGATTACGATCGATTTTCTGCATTTCAAATACTCGCCAATAATGGATTGAGATCAATTCGGTTCGTCAGAAACACGTCTGTAACGACGACCCGCATCTATCATAGGCACCGCTTTTATCGTAAAAAATGCTGCTTGACATCATTTAACCGCGCTCGAAAATACCAGAAACGATTTGCGGACTTGCCCTACGCAACAAAGGAAACAAATCGAGAAGTCGCCATGGACGCACGACTGCCGACGCGCAACCGCGAGATGATGCGCAACGGATCAGGGTCGCGCTAATTACAAACTATAGTGGGAGGAGACCGGAATAATCGCATGCCGCCATTCGTTTATTGCCCGCACGTCGCCGCCAACCGGGGCGTGCCGCGGTTCAACGCACACACTCCACACACAACGTTCAAAACAGGAGCAGCATCATGCGCAAGACTCTTCTCCTCATCGCCGCTGCCGCAATCTCGCAAATGGCGTTCGCCGAGGTGCCGAAGGCAATGGACGGCCGCCTCGTTGATTCAGAGGGGTACACGCTGTACACGTTCGACAAGGACACGACGCCGGGCCAAAGTGCCTGCAGCGGCGCATGCCTGAAGAAATGGCCGGCTGCGCAAGCGGCGGCCGGCGACAAACCGACGGGCGACTGGACGATCATCAAGAACGCCGACGGCGTTCCGCAGTGGGTCTACAAGGGTCACCCGCTGTATCGCTTTGCCGACGACAAGAAGCCCGGCGATACGGCCGGCGACAATTTCCGCGACGTGTGGCACATCGCGAAGCCGTAATCGAGGTTTGAGATTGTGAGGCGCCGCCAGGCTGTGGCCGGCTGGCGCCACGGCAGCGGCGCACTTCAGCGGGTTGCGCAAGGCCGGCGAGTGAGCCGGCGAACCTGGGCGAAGACGGAAACCGGCCGGGAGCAATGTCCCGGCAAAGACACGCCAGGAAGGCGACCGCCTATTGAGGGTCGTCCGGACACTTCAGGTTGCAGCCGTCCGGATCGCCATTGTCGCCCCGCTTGCGCAGTTGCGACGGCGCGCCGCGCTGGTACTTCTTCGAGGGCGCCGATGCGGCGAATTGCATCTGCGGATGTTCCTGGAAGTGGAAATCGTCCGTCAGGATGCCGCCGGGCACGCCCGGCGAATTCTGTGCGAATGCAACCGATACGGTCGCGAGCAACGCGCCCGCCGCGGCGGTGGCAACGATGGTCTGAATCAGATATTTCATGGCGGGTTCAACGCGGCATATAAACCGCGCACGAGGTGGAATACGAAGTTGTAAAGATTAGCGCAAAGTGCCGCCAGGCGCACCTTCCGGTCGCATCCGACCGTTACGCGTTCTTACTTGCGCGCTCGCGAACCGATCCACGGAAAACGCATGCGGCGGCAGCAGCGGCCCTTCCGCCTGCTGCCGCGAGCCCGCCCGCCACTGGCCGACACTAGCCGCCGCCGCTCGTCACGCCGGCGCGCCCACCGCACTGCTCGTCAGCCCCTGATCGAGTTCGACCACGTTGCCGCACTCCTGCGGATCGTAGCCGTCGAGCTGCGCGACGCGCTGCCGGAATGCTTCGCCGCGCAGCACCGCGACCACTGCCGCGAGCGGCATGCGTTCTAGCCGCGCGCGCTCGCACGCGAAGTAATAGTCTTCATCGACGACCGGCACGAAGTCGAGCCCGAAGTGATGCGCGGCCGGTTCGACGCCGAAGCCGATGTCCGCCATCCCGCTCGCGACGAAGGCCGCGATCGCCGAGTGTGTGAGTTCGGTCGACGCATAGCCGTTGACGCGATCCGGATCGACGCCGATCTGGCGCAACGCGAGATCGAGCAGCATGCGTGTACCCGAGCCGGGCTGTCTGTTAACGAAGCGGATATCCTCGCGCGCCAGATCGGCGAGGCCGGCAATTTTCTTCGGATTGCCCTTCGCCAGGAAGAGTCCCTGCTTGCGGCGCGTCAGATGAATCAGCACGTGACGCAGCGGATCGAGCCACTGCCGGTACTTCGCGCTGAAAGCCTCGCGAAACTCGCCTCGCGGCATATGAAAGCCGGCCAGATCGCACTCGCCGCGCGAGAGCGCGACGATCGCTTCCGCACTGTCGCGATACTTGATGTCGAGCGACACATCGTCCGCCACGAGCGCCGTGACGAGCGACGCGACCGCGTAGCCGTGCGAAGCATGGATGCGCACATCGTCGCGCGGCGGCGTCAGCCACCGGTTCAATTCGCTCGCCACTTCGCTCGCAAGCGCCTGCATATTGCCGTCGAGCCGCTCGCCGCACAGACGCTGCCCGCGCAGCACGGCATGGCCCAGTTCCGACAGCACCGAGCCGCGTCCGCGCTCCTTTTCGATCAGCGCACCGCCGAGATGCGTTTCGATGCTGCGCAGCAAACCCCACGCATGACGGTAGGACAAACCCTTAAGGGCTGCCGCCTGCGCAATGCTGCCCGTCTGCGCCACCAGCGCCAGAAGCGGCACGACATCAGTCAGGCTGGTGCTTCGGCCTTCCTGGTCACGCACGATCAACTGCGCCTCACATTCAATTCGGATCATATATGCCGCGTTAGTTCCTATTGCGAAAGGCCGTTCACACGCCTATCGTTCGCTCTATCCATACTGAACAAACAAAGCATAGATGCACACTTTATGAATGACAAGTGCATATCTGACTTTGGAGGAGCCCCCACAGTGGAACCAGCCACCGCTCTCGCACCGGAAGAACTGGTGCAGCGTCACGCACAGCCGGGCATGTCGCTCGTCGCCGTGCTGCACGCCATTCAGGACGACGTCGGCTTCGTGCCGCCCGCCGCGGTCGCGCCGCTCGCGCGCACGATGAATCTGTCGCGCGCGGAAGTGCACGGCGTGATCACCTACTATCACCATTTCCGCCAGCAGCCGGCGGCGCCCGTCACGGTGCAGCTGTGCCGCGCGGAAGCGTGCCGCAGCATGGGCACCGAGGCGCTCGCGAAGCACATCGAAACCCGCACCGGTTGCCATTTCGATGCGCACCGGCACGACGCGCAGAAGCACGCGCACGACGATAGCAACGTGGCGCTCGAATCGGTCTACTGTCTCGGTCAATGCGCGCTGTCGCCAGCCATGATGATCAACGGCGAACTGCACGCGAAGGTCACGCCGCAGAAGTTCGACATGCTGCTCGCCGCCGCGATGAAACAAGTGGAGCAACCGGCATGACGCGCATCTACGTTCCCCGCGATTCTTCCGCCCTCGCGCTCGGCGCCGACAAGCTGGCCGCCGCGATCGCCGCCGAAGCCGCGCAGCGCGGCGTTGCGGTCGAGCTGATCCGCAACGGCTCGCGCGGCCTGCTCTATCTCGAGCCGCTCGTCGAAGTCGATACGCCGGCGGGCCGCGTCGGCTACGCGAACGTCGAAGCAAGCGACGTCGCGTCGCTGTTCGATGCGGGCTTCGTCGGAGGCAAGGCGCATGCGCGCCACGTCGGCCTCGTCGAAGAGATTCCGTATCTGAAGAAGCAGCAGCGCCTGACGTTCGCGCGCATCGGCATCACCGATCCGCTGTCGACCGACGACTACGTCGCGCACGGCGGTATCGAGGGCCTCAAAAACGCGCTCGCGATGGACTGCGCCAAGGCATGCGAAGCACTGATCGAATCGGGCCTGCGCGGCCGGGGCGGCGCTGCGTTCCCGGCCGGCATCAAGTGGCGCACCGTGCTCGGCGCGAAGGCCGATCAGAAATACATCGTCTGCAATGCGGACGAGGGCGACTCGGGTACGTTCTCCGACCGTCTCGTGATGGAAAGCGATCCGTACGTGCTGATCGAAGGGATGATCATCGCGGGCATCGTGACCGGCGCGACCGTCGGTCATATCTATGTGCGCAGCGAGTACCCGCATTCGATCGCCACGCTCGAAGCGGCCATCGCGAAAGCGCGCGCGGCGGGCTGGCTCGGCGACAGCGTGCTCGGCTCGCAGCATCGCTTCGAACTGTTCGTCGCAAAGGGCGCGGGCGCGTATGTGTGCGGCGAGGAAACCGCGCTGCTCGAATCGCTCGAGGGCAAGCGCGGCATCGTGCGCGCCAAGCCGCCGCTGCCGGCGCTCGCGGGCCTGTTCGGCAAGCCGACCGTGATCAACAACGTGATCACGCTCGCGACGGTGCCGATCATCTTCGCGAAGGGCGCTGCGTTCTACAAGAACTTCGGCATGGGCCGCTCGCGCGGCACGCTGCCGTTCCAGATCGCGGGCAATGTGAAGCAGGGCGGGCTCGTCGAGCTCGCCTTCGGCTGCACGCTGCGCGAACTGATGTTCGACTACGGCGGCGGCACCGCAAGCGGCCGGCCGGCGCGCGCGGTACAGGTGGGCGGCCCGCTCGGCACGTATCTGCCGGAAAGCCAGTGGGATATCCCGCTCGACTACGAGGAATACGCGAAGGTCGGCGCCGTGGTCGGTCACGGCGGTCTCGTGATTCACGACGACACCGCGAACCTCGCGGACCTCGCGCAATACGCGATGCACTTCTGCGCGCTCGAATCGTGCGGCAAGTGCACGCCATGCCGGATCGGCTCGACGCGCGGCGTCGAAGTGATCCAGCGGATCCGCAACGGCGACACGTCGACGAAGCAGGTGCAACTGCTGCGCGACCTCTGCGACACGATGGTGTCCGGTTCGCTGTGCGCGATGGGCGGCATGACGCCCTTCCCGGTCGTCTCCGCGCTCGACCATTTCCCCGAAGACTTCGGTCTCGCCACCACCGCGCCGAAAGCGGCGGCCTGACCCAGGAGCCCAACATGTCCGATGTGCTCAACCCCTCCGCCGGCGGCTGCGGCTCCGGTAATTGCAGCTGCAAGTCGCAGGCGATGCAACGCGCGGCCGCTAACCGTGTGCCGTTCGACGATACCGACTTCGGCACGCCGCTGCGCCACGCCGACGTCGACGTCACGCTCGAGATCGACGGCGAATCCGTCACGGTGCCGGCCGGCACGTCGGTGATGCGCGCGGCGATCGAAGCCGGCGTCAACGTGCCGAAACTGTGCGCGACCGACTCGCTCGAGCCGTTCGGCTCGTGCCGCCTGTGCCTCGTCGAAATCGAAGGCCGGCGCGGCTATCCGGCCTCGTGCACGACGCCGGTCGAAGCCGGCATGAAGGTGCACACGCAAACGGACCGCCTGCAGTCGCTGCGTCGCAACGTGATGGAGCTCTACATCTCCGATCACCCGCTCGACTGCCTGACCTGCCCCGCCAACGGCGACTGCGAACTGCAGGACATGGCGGGCGTCACGGGTCTGCGCGAAGTGCGCTACGGCTTCGATGGCGACAACCATCTGAAGGACAAGAAAGACGAGTCGAACCCGTACTTCACGTACGACCCGTCGAAGTGCATCGTCTGCAACCGCTGCGTGCGCGCGTGCGAAGAGACGCAAGGCACGTTCGCGCTGACGATCGCCGGCCGCGGTTTCGAATCGCGCGTCGCGGCGAGCGAAAACCAGCCGTTCATGGAGTCGGAATGCGTGTCGTGCGGCGCCTGCGTGGCCGCGTGCCCGACCGCGACGCTGCAGGAAAAGACCGTCGTCATGCTGGGCCAGGCCGAGCATTCGGCGATCACGACCTGCGCATACTGCGGCGTCGGCTGCTCGTTCAAGGCCGAGATGAAGGGCAACCAGGTCGTGCGCATGGTGCCGTACAAGAACGGCGAAGCGAACGAAGGCCACGCCTGCGTGAAGGGCCGCTTCGCATGGGGCTATGCGACGCACAAGGATCGCATCACGAAGCCGATGATCCGCGAAAAGATCACCGATCCGTGGCGCGAAGTGAGCTGGGACGAAGCGCTCACGTATGCCGCGACGCGCTTCCGCCAGATCCAGGACAAGTACGGCCGCGACTCGATCGGCGGCATTACGTCGTCGCGTTGCACGAACGAAGAAACGTATCTCGTGCAGAAGCTCGTGCGCGCCGCGTTCGGCAACAATAACGTCGACACCTGCGCGCGCGTGTGCCACTCGCCGACCGGCTACGGCCTGAAGACGACGCTCGGCGAATCGGCCGGCACGCAGACCTTCGCATCGATCGGCAAGGCCGACGTGATCGTCGTGATCGGCGCGAATCCGACCGACGGCCATCCGGTGTTCGGCTCGCGCCTGAAGCGCCGCGTGCGCGAAGGCGCAAAGCTGATCGTGGTCGACCCGCGCAAGATCGACATCGTCGATACGCCGCACGTGAAGGCGTCGTATCACCTGCAGCTGCGTCCGGGCACCAACGTCGCGATCGTCAACGCGCTCGCGCATGTGATCGTCACCGAAGGGCTGCTGCAGGAGCAGTTCATTGCCGAGCGCTGCGAAACGCGCGCGTTCCAGCAGTGGCGCGATTTCGTCTCGCTGCCGGAGAATTCGCCGGAAGCGACGGCGAGCGTGACCGGCGTGCCCGCCGACCAGGTGCGCGAAGCGGCGCGCCTCTATGCAACCGGCGGCAACGCGGCGATCTACTACGGTCTCGGCGTAACCGAGCACGCGCAAGGCTCGACAATGGTGATCGGCATCGCGAACCTCGCGATGGCGACCGGCAACGTCGGCCGCGAAGGCGTCGGCGTGAATCCGCTGCGCGGCCAGAACAACGTGCAGGGTTCGTGCGACATGGGCTCGTTCCCGCACGAGCTGCCGGGCTACCGCCATATCAGCGACCCGATCACGCGCGCGCTGTTCGAAGAAGCGTGGAACGTCGAGCTGCAGCCGGAGCCGGGTCTGCGCATTCCGAACATGTTCGATGCAGCGCTGCACGGCACGTTCAAGGGTCTGTATTGCCAGGGCGAGGACATCGTCCAGTCCGACCCGAACACGCAGCACGTGGGCGCGGCGCTGGAGTCGATGGAATGCATCGTCGTGCAGGACATCTTCCTGAACGAAACCGCGAAGTTCGCGCACGTCTTGCTGCCGGGTTCGACCTTCCTCGAAAAGGACGGCACGTTCACGAACGCGGAACGCCGCATCTCGCGCGTGCGCAAGGTGATGCCGCCGATCGCCGGCTATTCGGACTGGGAAGTGACGATCCTGCTCGCCCGCGCGCTCGGCTACGAGATGGACTACACGCATCCGTCCGAAATCATGGACGAAATCGCGCGCCTCACGCCGACGTTCCATGGCGTCTCGTTCGCGAAGATCGACCAGCTGGGCAGCATCCAGTGGCCGTGTAACGAAGAAGCGCCGAACGGCACGCCGACCATGCACATCGGCGAATTCGTGCGCGGCAAGGGCAAGTTCGTCATCACGAAGTTCGTCGCGTCGCCGGAAAAGGTCACGCAGAAGTATCCGCTGATCCTGACCACGGGCCGCATCCTGTCGCAGTACAACGTCGGCGCGCAGACGCGCCGTACCGAGAACTCGCGCTGGCACGAAGAGGACCGCCTCGAGATCCATCCGCACGACGCAGAAGAGCGCGGCATCAAGATGGACGACTGGGTCGGCATCGAATCGCGCTCGGGCCAGACCGTGCTGCGCGCGAAGGTGACCGAGCGGATGCAGCCGGGCGTCGTCTACACGACGTTCCACTTCCCCGAATCGGGCGCGAACGTGATCACGACCGATAGCTCGGACTGGGCGACCAACTGTCCGGAATACAAGGTGACCGCGGTGCAGGTAATGCCGGTCGAACAGCCGTCGCAATGGCAGAAGGACTACTCGCGCTTCAACAGCGAGCAGCTCGATCTGCTGAGAAAGCGCGAGCTGGCCGCGACTTCCGGTAAATGAGGTGAGCGATGGACGAGAATAACCTGATCGACATGGCCAACCGCATCGGCGACTTCTTCGAGTCGATGCCGGATCACGAAGAAGCAATGGCCGGCGTCGCCGATCATATTCGCCGCTTCTGGGAACCGCGCATGCGGCGTCAGTTGTTTATCGCGATCGACGAAGGGCGCGCGCAGGACATGACCGCGTTCACGCGCGAAGCGGTGACGCGCTTTCGCGAGAAGCTGATGCCGGCCGCGCCGGCCGCCGTGTAAGCGTGTAGGCGCATTCAGGCGCTCGCTTCGTCGCAAGCGCCCCCGCCTCGTCTCGAGAAGGCCGCCCTGTGCACCGGGCGGCCTTTGTTTTTATTCGGCGCGCGCGGCTCAGGTGAGCGGCGTGGGCGGCTGCGGCTCGACACCCTTCGCGAACCACGCCTCGCAATGCCGCAGCAAACCGTGCAGGTCGGACGACACGCGGCCGCGTGCACAGACATAGCCATCGGGCCGCACGAGGTAGAAACACGGGCGCGTGCGGCCATACGATTCGGCAAGCGCCGGCCCGCCCTCGCCGAGCGCATCGGTCACGCGCCAGGTGCGCACGGCGCCCGGCAGCAACGCGTCGACGTCGGCGACAAAACGGTCGATGTCTGCCGCGCGCACCGGCTTGCGGCGCAGCGCCGGTTCCGGTTTGTCGTGCGGCACCCCGGCGGCGGTTTCGGGCGCGACCAGCACGAACAGCGAGAAAAACGCCGGATCGTGCAGGTCGAATACGCAACCAGTGCCCGGCGCCCGACCAAGCGGCCCATCGACGACATGCACGAGCGCATCGGGCGCGCGCTCGCCGGCACGCGGGCCGCCGTCGAGCACCCGTTCGAGCGTCAACGGACTGCGCCGGTACTGGATCGCAAGCTCGCTGATCTGCAGGCGCGCCGCGTCGCGCAATGGGCCGAGCGACGCGAGCACCGGCATCACGCGGTCGCGCAGCAGCTTCAGCGGGCCATGATCGGCCTCGGCCATATGTGTCATGAAGCTCGATTGCCGAAGCACTTCGCGCTCGATCGGATGGCGCTCGAGGTGGTACGTATCGAGCAGGCGCTCCGGCGCGCCGCCGCTCAGTACGCGCGCGATCTTCCAGCCCAGGTTGAACGCTTCCTGCATGCCGGTATTCATGCCCTGCGCGCCCGCCGGGCTATGCACGTGCGCCGAGTCGCCGGCGAGAAACACGCGGCCGACGCGCAGTTGCTCGACCATGCGGCTATTCACATGGAAGTAGCCGGACCACCTGAGATCGGTTAGCGCAAGCGGGTGATGAACGCGCGTCGCCGCGAGCGTGCGGCATGCATCGAGTGTCGGCGCGGGCGCGGCGTGTTGCGCGTGCCGTCCCGCGGGCGAACCGGGTGGATCAAGACCCGCATGCGGAAGGTGCGGATCGCCGGACTGAGGTGGCGTGTGCGATTCCGTCGATGCCGCGCCGTGCTCCGCCGCATGCGACGCAGCGCCGTGCGCGGCTGCTTCAAGGGACGCTGCATCAAGGGACGCTTCCTGAGTTGACGCTTCCTGAGTTGACGACGCATGCGCGTCAGTCGATGCATGCGCAGTGTCCGCGGCGGACGCGCCGTCGAGCGCGGGATGATCGGCGATCAGCCGGTAGCGGCCCTTTCCCATCGGGAAAAGCGCGGCCAGCCCGTCGCCCGACGCGAAGATATGGAACTCGTCGTCGGGCCAGTCCGTATCGGCCATCAGGTCGGCGAGCAGGAAGGTCTGCTCGAACGTCCTGCCCGCGAAGTTCATCGCGAGCCGGTGGCGGATGCCGCTATGCGCGCCGTCGGCAGCGATCATGTATGACGGATGCAGCGTCTCCGTGTGGCCATTCGAGCGTTGCAGCGTCGCATTGATGCCGGCCGCGCCCTGCGAAAACATCGCGAGCTCGACGCCGCGTTCGATCTCGACGCCGAGCGTCGCGAGATGCGCGGTCAGGAGACGCTCGGTCACGGACTGATCGAGAAACAGCATGTACGGATAACGCGTTTGCAGCGGGTCGAAATCGAGCCGCGCAAGCCGTTGCCCGTTCGAATACAGATTCGCCGCTCGCGCGCGATGACCGAGATCGAGAAACGGCTCGATCAGCCGATGCTGTTCGAGCAGTTCGAGCGTGCGCGCCTGAATGCCGATCGCGCGCGAATGCGGATCGGGACGCGCTGCCTTGTCGATCAACCGTACCGGGATGCGCGCGCGGGCAAGGCTCATCGCCGCAGCGAGGCCCGTGGGACCCGCGCCGACGATCAGCACCGGTGGCATGTCGAACCATGCGGCGGCCATGCAGACCTCCGGAAATCAACATGCCGCCTAGTGTACGCCGCCGTCTTCACGCGCGACGCGTCGCTAACGCGCAGTGCGCCGACGATTGATCGGCACGCGAGGCACGCGTTCGAGTCGAAGACGATGTCGGGCCGGAGATGCTGCAATGCACACGTGCGCAAGCGGCACGCGACCGTCCGTCAAGCCTTCGCGCCCGGCGGATGATCGAGCGTACAACGGTGTTCAGTCGTGCCCATGTCCACCTGCAGCGTCGCGTGATGCATCTGAAAATCGTCGCGCAGCGCGGCGACGATGCCGTCGACGGCCCGGTCGCCTGGATGTCCGGCCGGCATCACGAGATGCGCGGACAGCGCATTGCCGGTGGTCGACAATGCCCATACGTGCAGGTCGTGCACATCGGTCACGCCGGGCTGGGCCGCCAGATAGTCGCGAATGCGCTGCAGATCGACGCCGGGCGGCACCGCGTTCATCGCAAGCGACAACGAATCGCGCAGCAACCCCCACGTGCCATACACGATCACGAGGACGACGACGATGCTCATCACCGGGTCGAGCCACCTCCAGCCGGTTCCGAGAATGATGAGGCCGCTGATGGCGACGGCCGCCGAGACCGCCGCATCCGCAACCATGTGCATGAAGGCGCCGCGGATGTTCAGGTCTTCCTTCTGGCCGCGCATGAAGAGCCATGCGGAAAAACCATTGACGACCATTCCGACGGTCGCGACGACGAACACATCGAATCCTGCGACGGGCGCCGGATTGAACAGGCGCTCGATCGCCTCCGCGACGATCACGCCGCACGCGAACAGCAGCAGGCCCGCGTTCGCGAGCGACGCGAGGATCGACGAGCTGCCGAGGCCGAACGTATAGCGCGCGGACGGGCGGCGTTTCGCAAGCTGGATCGCGCCCCAGGCGAGCAGCAGGCCGAGCACGTCCGAAAGATTGTGACCGGCGTCGGCAAGCAGGGCCGTCGAATGCGCGAGCACGCCGTAGATGGCCTGCACGACGACGATGGTCACGTTCAGCGCGACCGCGAGCGCGAACGCGCGGCCGTGGCCTTCGACCGGGGCGTGGTGATAGTGGCCGTGGCTGTGCGAGCCGCCGCCGTGGCTGTGCGAGCCGCCGCCGTGGCTATGCGAGCCGTGCGATGCGTGACCATCGGTGTGCGAATGGCTATGGGCCGGGTGGTCGTGCGAAAGGCCGTCATGCGAATGGGCGTGCCCGTGGTCGGCGCCGCCGCTCGCGGCATGCTCATGCGACGCGTGATCGCACGCCCCGTCGTGGCGATGCGCGCCGCGGCCCGGGTCTTCGGGACCGTTCAGCGCCGCGTCGGGCTGCCGGGAACTGGGGGTGTATTTCATGGCTCGTCCCGTGAAAGATCGGAGATCGGTTCGGCCACGTGCTCGAGCATGTCGGCGAGCATACCGCTGATATGCCGGTCCGCGGCAACGTAGAACACCTGTTTGCCCATCCGCTCGGCACGCACGACGCGCGCCGCGCGCAACAGCCGCAGATGATGGCTGACGAGCGACTGTGACAGGCCCAGCGATTCGGCGATCGCCCCGACCGGGCGCGGCTCGTTTGCGCACGCGAGCACGATGCGCAGCCGCGTCGGATCGCCGAGCAGACGGAACAGGTCGGCCACCGGCACTACGCGCTCATCGGAAGGAAGCGGCGAATCGGCTGAAATGCTTGGCACAGTGGACGCGGCAGGCATGGCTCGCAAACTCAGGGAAGAGGCAGGGAAAGAGGAAAAAACAGCGCAAAGGTACTGACGACGCAACGACAAACGCAACAACATATGAACACACATTCATATGTTACATGCAACAGTATCTTCGGTCAATTGCGGTGGCGCTTTCCGAGTGTGGGAAAATGCGCCATTTGCCTGCACAAACCGCTTTACCCGTCATGCATCCAGTTTTCGACCGCGCGTTCGCGGCGCATCGTGACGGCCGCCTCGACGACGCCGAAGAAGGTTACCGCGCGACGCTCGAAGTCGATCCCGTTCACGTCGACGCACTGCATCTGCTCGGCGTGCTGCGCCACCAGCAAGGGCAACACGCCGAAGCCGCCGCGCTCGTCAAGCGCGCCGCCGACCTGCGCCCGCAGGATGCCGCGCTGCAACTGAATCTCGGCAACGCGCTGAAGGCGCTCGGGCAACTCGACGACGCGATCGAGCGCTTTCGCAATGCGCTGACGCTCGCGCCGTCGTTTCCCATGGCGCACTACAACCTCGGCAATGCGTATGCGGCGGCCGGCCGTCACGAAGACGCGGCCGACGCGTTTCGCCGCTCGCTCGACCTGCAGCCGAACGACCCGTCGTCGCACAACAACCTCGGCAACGCATTGCATGCGCTGGGCCAGCACGAGGAAGCGATCGACTCGTTTCGCCGCGCACTCGAATTGCGGCCCGGCCATGCGGGTGCACACAACAATCTCGGCATGGCGTTCAACGCGCTCGACGAAACCGAACAGGCGATCGCGCAGTTCCGCGCGGCGCTCGCCGTCGAGCCGCGCTTTGTTGCCGCGCACTTCAATCTCGGCAACACGCTGCACGCTATGGGCCGCTTCGACGAAGCGGCCGCCGCGTTCGAAGCCGTGCTCGCGCTGCAGCCACATCTGCCGCCGGCGCTGTTCGGCCTCGGCAACGCGCTCGCCGCATCGGGACGCCACGCCGATGCGCTGCCGCGCTTCGAACGCGCGATCGGCTTCGACCCGAAATTCGCGCTCGCGTGGCTCGGACTCGGCACCGCGCATCAGGCGCTCGGTGCGTACGCGGCGGCGCTGCGCGCCTTCGACGAAGCGCTGCGACTGCGACCCGATCTCGGCCTTGCGCATCTGCATCGCGCGGTCTCGCATCTGACGCTCGGGAACTTCGAGCGCGGCTTGCCCGAGTACGAATGGCGGCTCGAATCGGCCACGTCGGGCGGCCCGATGCTGCCGCGCTGGCGCGGCGAGCCCGCCGATACGCGCACGCTTTTCGTCCACGCCGAACAGGGTTTCGGCGACACGCTGCAGTTCGTGCGCTTCGTCCCGCTCGCGGCCGCGCGGGCAGCGCGCGTCGTACTGGAAGTTCAGCCCCAGCTCGTGCCGTTGATTGCGGCTGCCGCGCAGCAATGGGGTGTCCAGCTGATCGCGCAAGGCACGCCGCGGCCGCGCGCCGATCTGCAGATTCCGCTGCTAAGCCTGCCGCTCGCGCTCGGCACGACCTTCGACACGATTCCCGCGCGCACGCCCTACCTTGCCGCGGCGCCGGCATACCGGCGCAAATGGCGCGGTTCGCTCGGCGGACACGCGAAGCGCAAGATCGGTCTCGCGTGGTCAGGGCGCATCCAGAAGCAGGAAAACCGCGCGATGCCGCTGGCGGCGCTCGAGCCGTTATTCGCGCTCGACGGCATCGACTGGATCGTGCTTCAGCCCGAACTCGCCGAAGCGGAACGCGCGGCGCTCGCCGCACATCCGCGCGCGAAGTCGATTCACTGTTTCGGCGAGCGCATCGGCGATTTTGCCGATACCGCCGCGGTCGTCGAGCGGCTCGACGCCGTGGTCTCGGTCGATACGGCGATTGCGCATCTGACGGGTGCACTGCGCAAGCCGCTGTGGTTGATGCTGCCGTTCTCGGCGGACTGGCGCTGGTTCACGGGCGATACGCACAGCCCGTGGTATCCGGGCGCGCAGCTCGTGCGGCAACCGCGTCCCGGCGCATGGGACGAAGTCGTCGCGGCAGTTGCGCTCGCGCTGCGCGACGACGCGTAGCGACTCCCGGCAGCGCCGGCGTGCGGTATCTGCGTCCGGCGCGCACATGCAACATGCAACCGGCGGCACGCGGCGAGACGAAGCAGCAATCGGTCAATGCCCTGCCCGCGCAATAGTCCGCCAACCGCAGCGCTCGCAACGGACGTACGCGAAGCTGGCGGCGACGCAGCGCGGCCCATAGAATCGTTCTACGCACGCCCGCGCTCGCACGATCCTCGTAGTCGAATGTATTGCAAACTTCCGCCCGATCCGCCTCGATGTATTCCACCTCTTCACTTTCGTTGCGCGCGGCGAGTGCTGCCGACGCCGATCTGATCGCTTCGATTCACGCAGCCAGTTGGCAGGCGTCTCACCGCGGGTTAGTGCCCGAAGCGTTCCTCGACAGCGAAGTCGTTCGCGAACGCGCGACCTATTGGCACGCGCGGATCGCGGCGCCCGGCGCGGAGCGGCGCCTCATGCTGATCGCGGAACGCCGCGCCCAGCCGATCGCGTTCGCCTGCGTCGAACGCCAGCCGGGTTCGACGTGGGGCGCGCTGCTCGACAATCTCCATGCGTTGCCGGCGCATCAACGCACCGGGGCCGGCAGCCTGCTCATGCATGCGGTCGAGGACTGGGCGCGCGAGCACGGCGAAACGCAGCTATGCCTCTACGTGCTCGAGGGCAACGCCGCGGCGATCCGCTTCTACGAACGGCGCGGCTGGCGGCTGTCGGGGGCCGAGCCCGATCGCGTGGGCGGAGCCGATATCACGATGCTGCGATATCTGTATCGACTCGGCGACGTCCCGCGAAATCGCGCAATCGATCGCCCCGCGCTGCCGTTCTGATCCCCACCCGTTTTAGGACTCGTCTGATCGAGCACGCGAAGCTGCCACGGCATCATCACGCCACTCGCCGGTTTTTTTGAGACACAGTCGATCCCAAGAAAGCCGGCACGCGTGTCCAGCCAGCGCTCGTCCTTCTCCGGCACGGCCACGCATCTCTTCTCAGATGGAGGCTTGCCGAGCAATGTCGACGAATATCCCTTTCACGCTGGTCGAAGGCGCAGTGGCACTGCCGCCGCTGCGTCCGCTAGGCCCGCTTTCTCAAACCCTCGGGCTCGAATGGGCGCTGCTGCCGCCTAACGTCAGCTTGCGTGTCGAACTGAAGGCGCTTTATGCGGCGATGTTGCGCACGTTTTGCCTGTCGTCGCAGGCGATCCGTTCGATGTGCCGATGGGAGCCGCTGAGTGCGCAGAACGACGCAAGCGATGCAGGGCTTGCGACAGCGGCCGGCGCCTTGTCGCAGCGCGACAGCGCAGCGGCTACGGTGCATGCGTCGTCGCAGGCCGCCGGCGTTGCGGGTTCGTTTGCCGCGACGGCGGGCGTAAAGCCCGGCGCCCGCCCTCTGCCCCACACGCCGCGCCGCGCATCGAATCTGAAAGCAGGCAGCGCGGTGGCGATCGGCGGCGCGGCCATGCTTGCGTGGATCGTGCTCGATCATCCGCATCGTGAGTATGGCAACCGCGCAACGCCCGCGGCAATTGGACCGGCATCGTCGCGCGCGGCGCAGCACGCCGAACCGTCGAAGACGGTTGCGATCGCGAGCGTCGATCAAGCTGGACACGCGGGCTCGGGAGGCAACCCTTCAACTGATCTCAACAGGTCCGCGAACGTCGAAGTAACGCGCGTGGTCCAGGCCGCAACCGTCACGAATCCGCAGCCGGTCGCGTCGCCGCAAGTCGTAGTCGCGTCGCAACCGCCTTCGTCCGGGGTCGTGCAGGCGGCCACACCGGCATCGGGCACGGCGACCGTCGCAAGCGGCGAGCGCCCGATAACGCAGAATGTCGCCGTCAAAGCGGTTACGGCGCCCGCGAGCACGACGTCGATCGCACCGGTCGCCGTCACGTCGGCCGAAGCGGCGTCGCGTCAAGCCGCAACCGTTGCAGCGCGTCGCAGCAGTACCGCGGCGGCGACCTCGAACGCAACGACGACAGCTGCGACCTGGAGCGCTCGCCACGCCGCAGCGTCGGCTGAAACGACCGTGAGCCGCGCCGCATCGGCGAGCGCAAAGCCATCGGCCGCCGGCAACTATTCGCCGTTTGCGCCGTCTGCAACTGTCGATGGCGAGTACGAATCGGTGACAGCGTCCGCCCGCACCTTCAGCAGCGACAGTCCATACGGCACCACCACCGCAAACAACGCAGTACAGCAGCGTACGCAAGCGATGCCGCGCAGCAATGTAGACCCAAACGACACATCATGGATGGGCCGCCTGTCGCAGCGGCGCGTGACCGAAGTTCCGGAGCTGTTCTCCCAGTGAGCTTCGTTCGAGGCTTCCCGCTTTTCCAACCTCGGGCGCACGCAATAACCAACCTATACGCGCGCTCTCGTTAGCCCCATAGCAAACAGCCCGGTACGCGACGCGCACCGGGCTGTTTGCATTCCAGCGCTTCGATCCGACGCTCACTCCCGCGCCGCAGGCAACCCCGCCTCGGTTTGTTGCTGCAGTTGCTGAATCTGCTGCTGCAGCTGACGCAACTGCGCTCGCGCTTTGTCCTTCTCGTCGCGCAACGCGAGCGCATCGCCCTGCGCCTCGCGCTGATATTCGGACACCTTCGCCTGCTGGTCCCGTGCAACATTGAGGTCCGCCTGCAGCCGCTTTGCGCGATCTTCGGACAGGCCGATCATCCGTTCGATATACGACTTTTGTGCCTGCAGCTTCGCGCGACGGATTTCGACGTCGGCGAGTTGCTGCGTCTGACGGGCGAAGCTGCCGTAGATTTCCTCGGCACGCGCGTCGTCCTGCAGCTTGATCACGCGCCAGAAATGCTTGTCCTGAAACAATGCGACGTAGTAGGTCAGCTCGCGCGGATAGAAAAACAGCGATGCGCCGTATCCGCCGTTGTAGGTCGTGCGCAACTCGTTCAACGACGCGCCTTGTATGAGCCGCGTCAATTCGGCGACGTCGCCCTGCGTGACGGGACCGGTGGCGTAAACGGAGTTCGCACTGCCATTGACCGCGGCCTGCGCGGCAAGTGACGCCGCCGGTGACGCGCCGCGCGCCGCGAGCGGCAACAACGCGGCCTGCACGTCGATTGCGCCCGAGCTCGCCGGCTCTGCCTGCGCGGCGGCTGAGGCGCACGCCCAATCGCATTGCAGCACCATGCTGCCGGCTGCGAACAGCACGATGCGCCGAATTGATAAGGGGTACTTCTTCACTGCATGCTCCATGCGATTCCAGAAACAGCTGCGGATTATCGCGCGGATTGGCAGCGAAACGACGAGGCGAGTCGGGACTTTAAATTGAGATAAAACAATGCGTTAGAGATGCAGCCGCGACGCAACCGGACTGCCGCCGCGGCTCAACCGCGTCTCGACCGCCGACGCGTAACCGGGACACCGCCGGGACATCCGTCGGCACGCCCGCGCGACCGCTCGGCGGCCGCGCGTATCGCAAAAACAATCAGAAGCGCGTTTCCCGTGCGACGCGCAGAAACGTATCGAGCAGCGGCGTGCAATCGAGCAGCTCGGCGCCGCCCGCGCGGTGAAACTCCGGATGCCATTGCACGCCGACCACGAACGGCGCGCGCCGGTAGCGCACCGCCTCGATGATGCCGTCTTCGGCCGACACCGCCTCGATATTGAGGTCGCGTCCCAGCACGTTGACCGCCTGGTGGTGAATCGAATTGACGATCGCTTCGCGCCGGCCGGGGAACATATTCGCGAGCGTCGAGCCGTCGGGGAAATGCACGGCGTGCCGGTGCTGGTCGTATTGTTCGTTCACGTGCACGCCGGCGGTCGGCACGTCGGTTGCGATATCCTGGTACAGCGTGCCGCCGAACGCGACGTTAATGAGCTGGCAGCCGCGGCACACGCCAAGCACGGGCTTGCCCGATTCGACGAACTCGTGCAGCAGCTCGAGCTCGTACATGTCGCGCACGCGGTCGCCGGGCCACTCGGGGCGCATCCCGGCTTCCGCGTACGATTGCGGCGACACGTCCGCGCCGCCTTGCAGCAGCAGGCCGTCGAGATTCTTCGCGTAGTCGCGCAGACGGATATTGCTCGGGTGAAGCATGCCCTGATGGCCGACGGTCGGGATCATGAAGACGAGCACGTCGCGCGACATCACCCAATGCGCGATCGATTCCTCGAGATACTGGAGCGTCTTGCCGCGCAGCCCTCGCGCGCCCGGTTCCGGGTGGAAAAGCCGCGCCGACACGCCGATACGCAGCGTGCGCTGCGTAATGCGCTGGCCCGCGCGATCGAAAATCTGCCGCGCGCGCGCAGCGAGTACGCGGCCGAATACCGACCACGCGGAATCGCTGCGCTTCAGATACGCAGGCTGGTTCGGCGGAATCGCCCCCGGCGGCGGCGGATGATAGGCGCCGAAATCGGGCGCCGCGCCGAAGCCGGGCGGCGGCGCACCGGGCGCGCCAGCTTCGCGCGCGACGCTGCTTGCGGCTGCCGCCTCGGCGGCAATCTGGGCACTCGATGCGGCCGCCGCGGCCTGCACACTCGCGGCATCGGCGGCGGCAGCGGCCGCGGCGGCGTCGCGTGCCGAGGGATGCGGAGCCAGTTGTGCGCTGGTGTCGGGAGTTGCCGGCGCGCTCACCGGCGAACCTACCTGAGGACTCGCTGCGGGACGACTCGCCGCGGGCTTCGCCGGTTCACCTGCAACGGCCGACCGTTGTCCCCGCATCGGCGCCGCACGCTCGACGCTCGGCGCGCTCGGCGCGCTCGACGTATTGGCGGCCGCACGGCCCTGATAGATCCCCGCCGTTTGCTGCGCGTCCTCGCGATGCACATCCGAACCGGCCCGTGGCGGCGTGCCCGTAGGCGAAGACCCGGACGCAGCCGGAGCCGCGCCGTCGGGCGTGATATTCGATGCGCTTTCGGGGGAATCGGTAGCTGCGGCTTCTTTGGCCGCGGGCGGGGTGGACGCTGCCGGAGTTGCTTCGGGCTTCGAACCGGCTTGCGGCCCCGACTCTACACGGGGCTTGGCTGCGCTCGACGTGGATTCAGCAGTGGCAGCGGATGGCGTACCGGAGGGTCCGGCGTTATCTGGCGTATTTTCGCTCATGACGATGTGTCAGGCGCGCTTCGATGCGCGAACGAAATGAACATGGTTCGATTATCCGCCAGCGTTCGATGACGGGCAAACCGGCACACAATTCGTCACATCCGCTCACACTGATGTTCACATAGCGTTACATCGCGTCACGCCGCTGCGACCCCGCATGCGGCACATCGACGTAAGCACAACGTCATGGATCGGGCCGCTCGTCGAGCGTCTCGCGCAACGCGATCTGCATCGATGCATGAATGCGCACGAACCAGCGCCAAAGCGCCGTGACGAGCAGCGCAGCGCAGACGAGCACGACGATCAGCAACCCCGTGGGCGGCAGGATCGTGCCCGACAGCGCGGCAACGAGCAGGAATACCCCGACCATCGACACCACCGGCACGAGATCCGAAATCGCATAGCGCAGCGCGCGCGTCAGAAGGCCAGCCTTCGCCGGCTGCACGCTGACTTCGGCCAGCAATAGCGCGAGCGACTTCGTCTTGCGGTAGACCGCGACGAGAAACGGCATCGATATCACGAGCGCCGCGCTCCACAGCACGACGCGCTGGATCGCTTCAGCCGGAATCCAGCCCGCCAGCAGTCTGCTCGCGAACGGCGCGCCATACGAAGCGCCGAGAAAGATCGCCACGACGAGCGCCAGATTGACCGAGATCTGCAAGATGATCCGCCGCGTCAGACTGAAGAGAGTGGGTTCGCCGTTCGTCGGCCCGAGGCTGCCGAGCCACTGACCATACAGTCCGAACATGTTCGCGACCGCCTTCGGCATCGCCTCGCCGACGCGCCGCGACAACGGATCGGCGGCGCGGATCAGATAGGGCGTGAAGAGCGTCGTCAGCGCCGACACGGCCACCGCGATCGGATACAGAAACGCGCTCGTCACCTTGAGCGTGAGCCCAAGCGACGCGATGATGAACGAGAATTCGCCGATCTGCGACACCGTCATGCCGACGCGCATCGCCGTGCGCCCGTCCTTGCCCGCGAGAAAGGTGCCGAGCCCGCACGACACGATCTTGCCGACGATCACCGCGACCGTGATCACCGCGATCGGCCATGCGTAGTCGACCAGCACGGCCGGGTTCAGCATCAGGCCGATCGTGACGAAGAAGATCGCGGAAAATGCGTCGCGCAATGGTGCGATCAGATGTTCGATGCGATGCAGATGGCGCGACTCGGCCATGATCGCGCCGATCAGAAACGCGCCGAGCGCGATGCTGTAGTCGAGCTTGACGACGAGCAGACAGAACGCGAAACAGAAGCCGAGCACCGACACCAGCAGCATCTCGTCGCTCTTCGAGCGCGCCACGTAATTGAGCGCGCGCGGTACGACGAGAATGCCGATCACGAGCGACACCGTCATGAACAGCAGCAGCTTGCCGAGCGTGACGAGCGCGACGCCGGCCGACAGCTCGCCGGTCTGCGCGATGCCCGACAGCAGCACGAGCATCGCGATGCCGAGGATGTCTTCGACGATCAGAATGCCGAACACGAGCTGCGCGAAGCGCTCGCGCTTGAGGCCGAGTTCGGAGAGTGCCTTCACGATGATCGTGGTCGACGAGATCGCGAGGATCGCGCCGAGAAAAAGCGCATCCATCGACGACCAGCCGAAGGCGCGGCCGATCTCGTAGCCGATCCACAGCATCAGCACGATTTCGGAGAGCGCGGCGACGATCGCCGTCGCGCCGACGCGAAACAGCTTGCGCAGGCTGAACTCGAGGCCGAGCGAAAACATCAGGAAGACGACACCGAGTTCCCCGAGCGTCTGAATGGTCTGCTGATCGTGAATCAGCTGAAACGGCGGCGTATAAGGGCCGATGATCACGCCGGCTGCGATATAACCGAGCACCACCGGCTGCTTCAGGCGATGGAACAGTACGGTGACGACGCCGGCCAACGCCATCACGACCGCCAGATCCTGAATGAAGCCGATACCATGATGCATAGCCGCAACCCTTACAGAAAGTAAACTTTGAGTGGCGATGGTATCGCACAAATTATTAACCGCGCGCGATCGTCAATCGACCGGCGGTCGTTTTAATGGACAGGTCACAATAAGGGCCGTTCAGCCACTCCATCGCGATTCCTCCTCCGCGCTTCCAGCCATGACCACTGAATTCACGCCCTTCCCGCCGCTCGCCCAACTCGCCGCCGATCTCGCCGCCGGCCGCACGACGAGCCGCGCCCTGATCGAAACCGCGCTCGAACGAATCGCCGACCCGGCCGGCCAGGGCGCAACCGTATTCGTCGACGTCGATGCAGCAGGCGCGCGCGCCGCCGCCGATGCGCACGACCGGCTGCGCGCGGCCGGCACCGTGCTGTCGCCGCTCGCGGGCATCCCGGTCTCGATCAAGGACCTGTTCGACATCGAAGGCGAGCGCACGCGCGCCGGCTCCCGCGCGCTCGCCGATGCGCCGCCGGCGCACGCCGACGCGGTCAGCGTCGCGCGCCTCAAGCGCGCGGGCGCGGTTCTGGTCGGCCGCACCAACATGAGCGAATTCGCGTTTTCGGCAGTCGGCCTGAACCCGCACTTCGGCAATCCGCTGTCGCCGTACCGGCGCGACGTGAAAGGCGACGAACGCGTGTCGGGCGGATCGTCGTCGGGCGCGGCGGCCTCGGTGGCGGACGGCATGGCGGCCGTCGCGCTCGGCACCGATACCGGCGGTTCGATCCGTGTGCCCGCATCGTTCTGCGGGCTGACCGGCTTCAAGCCGACCGCCGCGCGCGTGCCGCGCGAGGGCGGCGTGCCGCTCTCCACCACGCTCGATTCGTTCGGCCCGATCGGCGTGTCGGTCGCATGCTGCGCGCTCGTCGACCGGATGCTCGCCGGGCTCGAACCGGTCGTTCCGGCCGCCCGGCCGCTCGAGGGCGTCCGGCTCGGCGTGCTGACGAACTATGTCAACGAGGGGCTCGACGCCGAAGTCGAAGCGGCAATCGACGCCGCGCTCAAGCACCTCGAAGCGGCCGGCGCGATCGTCTCGGAAGTGCGCTTCGCGGCGCTCGACCGCCTGCCCGAGATCAACCGCATCGGCTTTTCGTCGATGGAGGCGTATGCGTGGCACCGGCCGCTGCTCGAGCGGCACCGCGACGTATACGACCCGCGCGTGCTGTTCAGGATCATGAAAGGCGAGGCCGCGAGCGCGGCGGACTATCTCGACCTGCTCGCCGAACGGACTGCGATGATCGCCGAGGCGCGCACGCTGTGGCAGCGCTTCGACGCGCTCGTCGCGCCGACCACGCCGATGGTGCCGCCGCGCGTCGCCGATGCGATGCGCGACGACGAGACGTTCTTCAGCATCAACGGCCGCATTCTGCGCAACCCGAGCGCGTTCAACTTTCTCGACGCATGCGCGTTGTCGCTGCCGTGCCATCCGCGCGGGTCGGCGCCGGTCGGGTTGATGCTCGCGGGCGCGCCGTATGCCGACGACGCGCTGCTCGCGCTGGGGCGCGGGGTCGAGGCGGTGTTGAACACGATCCGCTGACGGGCCGTCGCGCGACGTGCCGCCCGCGCCGGACAAGCGGGCGCGGCGGGCGTTTGCCGGTCGCCGGTCGCCGGCCGCGCTGTCACGGCGGCGCCGCGATGCGAGCCCCGCCGACGGCGCCGCCGCGGCCCGCGGCCCGCGCATGGCCGCGCATGGCCGCCCCGCGGATCGGCAGGCGTCACGGTGTTCGCGCTAGAATCGCGGCACCTGTCCCGGTCGCACATCAGGCTTCCTGCCGGGATCCACGCAACGCTACCGACCTATGTACAACGACAACGCCCTGCTGCGCCGCGAGCGCAACCTGTTGGTCCTGCTTGCCCTGATCTGCGTCGCGCTGGTGGGCGGCGCACTGTATCTGCAGTTCGTCGAGCATCAGGACCCGTGCCCGCTGTGCATCATCCAGCGCTATTTCTATCTGCTGATTGCGATCTTCGCATTCCTCGGCGCACGGCTGCGCGGCTGGCGCGGCGTGCGTCTGCTCGAAGTGCTCGCGCTGCTGTCGGCCGCCGGCGGTATCGTGACGGCCGCCCGGCACGTCTATATCCAGGCGCATCCGGGCTTCAGCTGCGGGTTCGATGCGCTGCAGCCGATCGTCGATGGCTTGCCGCCCGCGCGCTGGCTGCCGTCGGTCTTCAAGGTCGCGGGCCTGTGCGAAACGCCGTATCCGCCGATCCTCGGCATTTCACTGCCCGGCTGGTCGCTGATCGGGTTCGTGCTGGCATTCCTCGCGCTTGCCATCAGTCTGTGGCGCCACCGGCGCGCCGGGTGAAATGCGCCCCCCGGCACCGCCGGCCCGGGCAGTCGTCTCTTTCCGATGCGCGAACACGCCCGTGTTCGCGTAAACACCTGGCCGTGCGCCTCGCCGGCGCCGCGCGCCGCCGGCCTTTCGCATACTGGCCGGACAGCCTTGCGCAGCACGGCTTCCGGCGGTTTCCCGCCGGTTCTCGCGCACGCTCGAGGGAACCATGACCGGGCACGCATGGCCGCACATGAATAGCCTTCATCACCGTCGAGGAATATTTTCGAGACGAGGTGGTGCTATCTTCGCAACAAGGATGGCGATCTACGTGCGCGAGCCCGGCCAATGCGGGCCCATGCGTAACGCGCGCCCGGTCCGCAATGTCTTTCGGATTTGCCATGACAAAGCACACCATCCGCTTCTACCGCCAGGGCGCCGTGCACGAGGTGCGCGACGTGCCCCCGACACGCACGGTGCTTCAGCATCTGCGTGAGGATCTGCGCTGCACCGGCACGAAAGAAGGCTGCGCCGAAGGAGACTGCGGCGCATGCACGGTCGTGATCGGCGAACGCGGCGCGCATGGCGCGCTCGAGCTGAAGGCCGTCAACGCGTGCATCCAGTTGCTGCCGACGCTCGACGGCCGCGCGCTGTTCACCGTCGAAGACCTGCGCGCCGCCGACGGCGCGCTGCACCCGGTCCAGCAGGCCCTGCTCGACTGTCACGGCTCGCAATGCGGCTTCTGCACGCCGGGCTTCGTGATGTCGATGTGGGCGCTCTACGAGAACCAGCCGGCCGATGCAGGCTTGCCGACGCGCGAGGCGATCAGCGCGGCGCTCTCGGGCAACCTGTGCCGCTGCACCGGCTACCGGCCGATCGTCGAAGCGACGCAAAAGATGTTCGACTATCCGCGCGTCGCGCTCGACCGCGCCGCGCTCACGCGCGCGCTCGAGTCGATCCAACGCGACGGGACCTTCGAATACTCGGGCCCCGACGCGCGCGGCGCCGGCTTCGGCACGCCGACGTTCTACGCGCCGCTGAGCGTCGCTGCGTTCGCCGAACTGCGCGCGCGGCATCCGCACGCGCGCATCGTCGCGGGCAGCACCGACGTCGGCTTATGGGTGACCAAGCAGTTTCGCGATCTCGGCGATCTGCTGTTCATCGGCAACGTCGCCGCGCTGAAGACGATCGAACGCGATGCGCAAACGCTGACGATCGGCGCCGCCGCGTCGCTCGAAACGGCTTATGCGGCGCTGGCCGTCGATTATCCGGAACTCGCGGAACTGTGGGCGCGCTTCGCGTCGTTGCCGATCCGCAATGCCGGCACGCTTGGCGGCAACGTCGCGAACGGGTCGCCGATTGGCGATTCGATGCCCGCGCTGCTCGCACTCGATGCGCAGGTCGTCTTGCAGCGCGAGTCGAATATTCGAACGTTACCGCTCGACACGTTCTATACCGGTTACCAGAAGACGGCGCTCGAAGCGGGCGAATTCGTCGCGGCGATCCGCGTACCGCGCCCTGCGACCGATCTGCGCTTTCGCACCTACAAGGTGTCGAAGCGCTACGACCAGGATATTTCCGCGGTATGCGGCGCCTTCGCGCTGCACATCGCGGATGGCGTGGTCGCGCAGGCGCGCATCGCGTTCGGCGGCATGGCCGCGACGCCGCAGCGCGCGCGGCACGCCGAGGCCGCGCTGACCGGCGCCGCGTGGGACGAAGCGGCCGCGCACCGCGCGATGGATGCGCTTGCCGCCGACTACGAGCCGCTCACCGATATGCGCGCATCGAGCGGCTACCGCCTCAAGGTCGCACGCAATTCGTTGTGGCGCTTCCATCTGGAGACGCGCGACGATGCACCGCTGCCGCTCGTCGACGTCAGTGCGTTCGCATACGGCGCACAGTTCGACGCAAACGCGGCGACGAAGGAGGTTCTGTAAATGGACCAGGCCACGCGCGCCCCCGCCACCGGCGAAACCGCGATCGGCGTTGCGCTGCCGCATGAATCGGCCGCGCTGCACGTCAGCGGCGAAGCGACTTACACCGACGACATTCCCGAACTGAACGGCACCTTGCACGCGGCACTCGGCCTGTCGCGCCATGCGCATGCGCGCATCGTGTCGCTCGATCTCGAGGCCGTGAAAAACGCGCCCGGCGTCGTCGCCGTGCTCACCGCCGACGACATTCCCGGCGAAAACAACTGCGGCCCCGTCGTCCACGACGACCCGATCCTCGCCGACGGCGAAGTGCTGTACCTCGGCCAGCCGGTCTTCGTCGTGATCGCGACGAGCCACGACCTCGCGCGCCGCGCGGCCGCGCTCGCGAAAAGCGACGATGTCGTGCGCTACGAACCGCTCGAAGCGATCCTGACGGCTGCGCAAGCGAAGGCGAAAAAGCAGTTCGTGCTGCCGCCGCTGCATCTGAAGCGCGGCGCGCCCGCCGAAAAAATCGCGGCCGCGCCGCACCGGCTCACAGGCACATTCGAAGTCGGCGGCCAGGAACAGTTCTATCTCGAAGGACAGATCGCGTACGCGCTGCCGAAAGAGATGGACGGCATGCACGTCTACAGCTCGACGCAGCATCCGACCGAAATGCAGCTCGTGGTCGCGCATATGCTCGGCTGGCCCGCGCATAGCGTGGTCTGCGAATGCCGGCGCATGGGCGGCGGCTTCGGCGGCAAGGAATCGCAATCGGCGATTTTCGCGTGCATCGCGGCGCTCGCCGCGCATCGGCTGCGCCGCCCGGTCAAGCTGCGCGCCGACCGCGACGACGACTTCATGATCACCGGCAAGCGCCACGACGCGGTCTACGAATACGAAGCCGGCTTCGACGATCAGGGCCGCATCCTCGGCGCGCGCGTCGATATCGCGCTGCGCGCGGGCTTTTCGGCGGACCTCTCGGGCGCCGTTGCGACACGCGCGCTGTGCCACTTCGATAACGCGTACTACCTGTCCGACGTCGAAATCGTCTCGTTGGCCTGCAGGACCAACACGCAGTCGAACACCGCGTTTCGCGGCTTTGGCGGGCCGCAAGGCGCGCTCGTGATGGAAGTGCTGCTCGACGATATCGCGCGCCGGCTCGGGCTCGATCCGCTCGACGTGCGCCGCGCGAATTTCTACGGCATCGGCGAGCGCGACGTGACGCCGTACGGACAGCACGTCGAAGACAATATCGTCGAGCCGCTCGTCGACGAACTCGTCGCCTCGAGCGGCTACCGCGCGCGGCGCGCCGCGCTCGCCGAACTGAATGCGCGCAGCCCGGTGCTCAAGCGCGGCATCGCGCTGACGCCGGTCAAGTTCGGTATTTCGTTTAACGTGCCGTTCCTCAATCAGGCCGGCGCGCTCGTGCATGTCTACAAGGACGGCTCGGTGCTCGTCAATCACGGCGGCACCGAAATGGGCCAGGGGCTCAACACGAAAGTGGCGCAGGTGGTGGCCAACGAGTTCGGCCTGCCGCTGTCGCAGGTGCGCGTGAGCGCGACCGATACGTCGAAGGTCGCGAATACCTCGGCGACTGCCGCGTCGACCGGCAGCGATATCAACGGCAAGGCCGCCGAAGATGCGGCACGCAAGATACGCGAACGACTCGCCGCAGTCGCCGCGAAACTGCTGGGTGGCGATGCGCAAAGCGTGAGGTTCGCGCGCGGTCACGTCGACGCGAACGGCGCCTCGATGCCGTTCGCGCAGCTCGTCAACGCGGCGTACCTCGCACGCGTGCAGCTGTGGTCCGACGGTTTCTACGCGACGCCGAAAGTACACTGGGATGCAAAGACGCTGACCGGCCATCCGTTCTACTACTTCGCGTACGGCGCGGCGGTGTCGGAGGTGGTAATCGACACGCTGACCGGCGAATGGAAGCTGCTGCGTGCGGACCTGCTGCATGATGCGGGCCGCTCGATCAATCCCGCGATCGATATCGGCCAGATCGAAGGCGGTTTTATTCAGGGCATGGGCTGGCTCACGACCGAAGAGCTCTGGTGGAATCGCGACGGACGCCTGATGACACACGCGCCATCGACGTACAAGATTCCGGCGCTCAGCGATACGCCCGCTGCCCTCAACGTGCGACTCTACCGAAACGAGAACGCGGAACCGACGATATTCCGTTCGAAGGCGGTCGGCGAGCCACCGTTATTGCTGTCGTTTTCGGTGCTGCTTGCGATTCGCGATGCGATTGCCGCGGCGGCCGGCGCCGCGCACGGCGAGACACGCGAAGCCCCGCCGCTGCGCGCGCCCGCGACGCCCGAAGCGATCCTCGATGCGCTCGACGCAATGCATGTGGACGCAACGAACGCGGCGCGCCAGAGTCGAAACAGCGAACCGGCAGTGACGAAATCGCCCGTTGCACGAGCGGCCGCAACCGCACGAACCGGGACCCCGGATCGATAGCGCCGTGTAACCGCGTCGTTGCGATACGGATCGTCGCGGGCGCCGCGACCCGAATTGCAACGCACCGATTGCAACGTGCAGCGCAACAGACATTGCGGCACCCGAAGCATCATGCGCCACGCGCCGCGAGCGTGCAGCGCACCGATCAACCGGGCCGCGGCCACACCGCCGCGGCCTCGCATGGAGAACAGCCGAATGCATGCGTGGCTAACCGACCTGCAGCACCTGCTCGCGCACGGCGACGCCGTCGTGCTCGTCACGGTCGCACGCGCCGAAGGCTCGGCGCCGCGCGAAGCCGGCACGAAGATGATCGTCACGCGCGAAGCGGCAAGACACACGATCGGCGGCGGGCATCTCGAATGGAAGGCGATCGAGACCGCGCGCCAGGTGCTGCGCGACGGCATGCGCACGCCGAATACACGGCGCCTCGAACGCTTCGCGCTCGGCCCGAGCCTCGGGCAATGCTGCGGCGGCGCGGTCGTGCTCGCTTTCGAGCGGCTCGACGTCGGCGATCTCGGCTGGGTCACGTCGCTTGCGAAACGGATCGCGGCGGGCCAGTCGACGGTGCGCAGCGTGTCGTTCGGCCCCGCACGCGATGCAGTCATGCTGTCGGACCCCGAGCCCGGCGTCGAAAGCGCCGATTGCCTGCTGTGGGACGGCGCGGGCTTCGACGACAGCGGCGCGCTGCTGACCGAAACCATCGCGCCGCGCGACTTCGCAGTCGTGCTGTTCGGCGCCGGCCACGTCGGCGCCGCGCTCGTGCGCGTGCTCGGCACGCTGCCGTGCCACGTGCGCTGGGTCGACGAACGCGACGCGCAATTCCCGCCGCCCGACACGCTGCAGGCCGACAACGTGACGATCGACGCGAACGACGCCCCCGACGAAGCCGTCGATCATGCCGCGCCGAACACCTACTTCATCGTGATGACGCACGACCATCAGCGCGATCTCGCGCTCGCCGAGCGCATTTTGCGGCGCGGCGACTTCGCGTTCTTCGGCATGATCGGCTCGCATTCGAAGCGCAAGCAGTTCGAACACCGGCTTGCCGCGCGCGGACTCGATCCTGCGCGCATTGCACGCATGCAGTGCCCGCTCGGCGTAGAAGGCATCGACGACAAGTCGCCGGAAATCATCGCGATTTCGGCCGCGGCGCAGGTGCTGCGCGCGGTCGAAGCGAACGCGCACGCCGCATCCGCGCAGACTGCGTGACCGGCACGCAGCACGGCACAAAGCACGGCAGCGAAGCACGGCATCAAACCAACCAGAAACCCACGAAGGGCCGCCCCTATGACGACAACCACCACCCCACGCACCGCGCTCGCCGAAAAGGTTGCACGCGCACCGAAAGCGGAATTGCACATCCATATCGAAGGATCGCTCGAGCCTGAACTGATTTTCCGGCTCGCGCAACGCAACGGCGTGAAGCTCGCTTACGAATCGATCGATGCGTTGCGCGCCGCGTACGCCTTCACCGACCTGCAGTCGTTTCTCGACATCTACTACGCCGGCGCGAGCGTGCTGTTGAAGGAAGAAGACTTCTACGACATGACGATGGCCTATGTGGAGCGCGCGCTCGCCGATCATGTCGTGCACGCCGAGATTTTTTTCGACCCGCAGACGCACACCGAACGCGGCGTGCCGATCGCGACCGTCGTGGCCGGCATCGAACGCGCGCTCGCAAACGCCGAACGCCGCGGCATGTCGAGCAAGCTGATTCTGTGCTTCCTGCGCCACCTGTCCGAAGACGAGGCGCTCGCCACCTTCGACGCCGCGCTGCCGCTGTTCGATCAGTACGCGCACCGGCTCATCGGCGTCGGGCTCGATTCTTCCGAGCGCGGCCATCCGCCGTCGAAGTTCGAGCGCGTGTTCGCGAAGGCTCGCGCCAAAGGACTCAAGCTCGTCGCGCATGCGGGCGAAGAAGGACCGCCGTCGTACATCTACGAAGCGCTCGATCTGTTGAAAGTCGATCGCGTCGATCACGGCGTGCGCTCCATCGAAGACCCGGCGCTCGTCGCGCGCCTCGCGGATGCGCGCGTCGCGCTGACGGTGTGCCCGCTGTCGAACCTCAAGCTCTGCGTATTCGACGATCTGACGAAGCACACGCTCAAGGATCTGCTCGATCACGGCGTCGCCGTGACCGTGAATTCGGACGACCCCGCTTACTTCGGCGGCTATGTGAACGAGAACTACCGCGCGACGATCGAGGCGCTCAAGCTCACCGACGACGAGGTCTATACGATTATCCGCAACGGCTTCGACGCATCGTTCGTCACACCGGGCGAGCGCGACGCGCTGATCGCGCAACTCGATGCGCACTGGCACGCGGCCGCGCACTGAACGCGCCGCATGGCATCGATCCCACAATACAGACGGAGACAAGTCCTGTCATGACTCAATCGGCTTTTCGCGCACAACTGCTGACGTTCAACGGCGATCCCGCGCAATCGTCCAATGCAGCGGTCTTCGATGAAGACGGCCTGCTGATCGTCGAAGACGGCCACGTGGTCGCGGCGGGCGCGTATGCGGCGACGGCGCCGCAACTCGCGCCCGGCACGCCCGTGCAAGAGATGCGCGACAAGCTGATCGTGCCGGGCTTTATCGACACGCACATTCACTATCCGCAAACGGACATGATCGCCTCGCCGGCGCCGGGGCTGCTGCCGTGGCTCGACAGCTACACGTTTCCGACCGAGCGCGGTTTCAAAGACCCGGCGGTCGCACGCGATACCGCGCGCTTTTTCGTCGACGAACTGCTCGCGTGCGGCACGACGACCGCGCTCGTCTACTGCACGGTGCACAAGGAGTCGGCCGACGCGCTTTTTGAGGAAAGCCATGCGCGCAATCTGCGGATGGCGGCCGGCAAGGTGCTGATGGACCGCCACTGCCCCGGGTTTTTGCGCGACACCGCGCAATCGGGCTACGACGGCAGCGCGGAACTGATCGGCCGCTGGCATAACAAAGGCCGCCAGATGTACGCGCTCACGCCGCGTTTCGCGCCGACCTCGACTGACGAACAGATGCGCGCGTGCGGCGAACTCGCGCGCCGGCATCCGGACGTGTTCATTCAAAGCCACGTCGCGGAGAACACCGACGAAGTGAAGTGGGTCGCCGAGCTGTTTCCCGGGCATCGCAGCTATCTCGACGTGTACGACCACTACGGGCTGCTGCGTCGCCGCGCGGTATACGGCCACTGCATCTACCTCGACGAAGCGGACCGCAAACGGATGGCCGCAACCGGCGCGATCGCGGCGCACTGCCCGACGTCGAACCTGTTTCTCGGCAGCGGCCTGTTCGATTTCGCGCAGGCCGACGCCGCCGGCATGCCGCTTACGCTTGCGACCGACGTCGGCGGCGGCACCTCGTTTTCGATGCTGCAAACGATGAACGAAGCGCACAAGGTTGCCGCCCTGTCGGGCTACTACCTGAGCGCCACGCGCATGTTCTGGCTCGCGACCGCGGGCGCTGCAGAAGCGCTCGATCTCGCGGGCCAGGTCGGCACGCTCAAGCCGCGCACCGAAGCGGATTTCGTCGTGCTCGACCCGCAAGCGACGCCGCTGCTCGCACGCCGCACGTCGCGCAGCAACACGCTCGAAGAACTGCTGTTCGCGTTCGCGCTGCTCGGCGACGATCGCGCGGTGGCCGAAACCTATGCGGCGGGGCAACGCGTGCATCGGCGCGGCGCCCCACGCGAGCATGCGGTGAGGAAAACGAAGATCGCCGCGTAAGCGGCGAGCCGCAACGCGGTGGCGCTAGCTCGCCATCGCGAGCACCGTCTGATGCAAGGTGTAGAGGCGCCGCACCGGGTCGGCAACATACGGGTTCGATTCGTCCCACGCATATCCGGCCAGCACCGCGCTGATCATGCGGCGGATCGACGGCGTCTGGTCTTCATAAAAGACGATGTCCTGCAGTTCACCCGTATACCAGCGCTCGACGAATGCACGGAACGTATCGATGCCTTTGCGCAACGGCCGGTCGTAGGCATCGTGCCAGTCGACCGTTGCGCCGTTCAGTTGCCGCACGAGCGTATGAACCGCGAGATGCGCCGAGCGCATCGCGATCGTCACACCCGATGAGAACACCGGGTCGAGGAACTCGCCCGCGTTGCCAAGCAGCGCATAGCCGGGGCCGTGCAGGCGTTCGACATTCGCCGCATAGCCGCCGATGCGGCGCACCGGCATCAGGAACGGCGCATCGCCGATCAACGCGGCGAGCGTCGGTTCCGCGCGCACGAGCGCGCGCAGCCGCGCGTCGCGCTCCGCCTCCGGCACATCGAGAAAACTCGCCTCGGCTACACAGCCAACCGAGACACGTGCGCCCGCGAGCGGAATCATCCAGTACCAGACATTGCGATGCTCGGGATGCACGGCGACGACAATCTTGTTGCGATCGTAGGTGCCGGGCGGATTCAGATCGCGTGCATGCGTGAAGATCGCAGCGCGCGTCGGCATACGCGTCGGCGCTTCGAGATTCAGAAGACGCGGCAGGACGCGCCCGAAACCGCTTGCGTCGAGCACAAAGCGCGCGGATACGCGATAGGCATGGCCCGCTTCATCGCTGACCTCAAGCACCGGTGCATCGCCGGTCTGCATGGCCAGCACGGTATGGCCGAAACGCACCTCGGCGCCCTGCCCGATCGCGCAGCGGATCAGAATATCGTCGAAAATCGCGCGTTCGACCTGATAGGTCGTGCCCCAGCCAGCCGTATGCTTATCGCGGAAATCGAACGCCGAGACGCGTTCGCCACGCACGAACTGCGCGCCGTTCTTGAACTGGAAGCCGGCTTCGACCACGGCTTGCAGCATGCCCGCCTCTTCGAGATACGCCATGCTTTGCGGCAGCAGGCTTTCACCGATCGAAAAGCGCGGGAAGTGCTCGCGCTCGAGCACGAGCACCGCATGACCCGCACGCCGCAGCAACGCAGCGGCGAGCGCCCCTGAAGGACCGGCGCCAATGATTGCGACGTCGGTGACGACTTCGTTTGTATTCCCGATATTCATCGTTTTTCTCTGTTCGTCGAATTTTCGCTGCGTTCACAACGATCTGCCGCGGCGCCCGGCCGGCGCCGCGATTACAATGACGCGCACTCGCACAATCAAACCTGCTTTCAGACCGACCACGGGGAACCCAATGTTGTCGTCCGACACTTCCAGCGTGCAGTACGTGCCCGAATCGGCGTTCGGCGTCTGGTTTCTGCGTACCCATACGTGGGAACACCATGTGCTGCGCGTTGCCATCAACGACCTGAAACGGCTGATCGACACACCGTTGCCCGAGCATCCGGTCATCGTCGATGCGGGCTGCGGACAGGGCATCTCGTTTCGTCTGCTCGCGCAAACGTTTCATCCGTCACGCATACTCGGCGTCGATTTCCACGAGCCGTCGCTCGAGCTCGCGGCCGCTGCTGCGCACGCGTGCCGTAACCGCCATCCCGCCACGCATATCGAGCTGCTGCACGGCGACTGCGCGGCGCTGCCGGCGCCCAACGAAAGCGCCGACATCGTGTTCTGTCATCAGACCTTCCATCACCTCGTCGAGCAGGAACACGCGCTCGCCGAATTCCACCGCGTGCTGAAGCCCGGCGGCGTGCTGCTGTTCGCCGAATCGACCGATGCATACATCAAATCGTGGGTAATCCGCCTGTTGTTTCGTCATCCGATGCATGTACAGAAAAGCGCGAATGGCTACCTCGACATGATCCGCAACGGCGGCTTCGCGTTCGCCGAACGCAACGTGTCGCTGCCTTACCTGTGGTGGAGCCGCGCGAAGGATTTCGGACTCTTCGAGCGGCTCGGGCTGCATCACCCGCGGCCCGGCAAGCGCAGGGAAACGCTCGTCAACGTCGCGGCAGTCAAGCGCGCCGATCAGGATCGCTGATCAAGTCCGCGTATCAAGACCGCGTATCAAGACCGCTCGCCAAGTCCACCTGACAGGCTGCCTTGCGGCAGCGCGACGAGCGCATCACGCACGGCGGCATGCCCCGGCCGCCCGCGTTACTTCCTGAGCGTCACGACGTCGCCTTTCAGCGCGACGCCCGCCACGACCGCACCTGCGCCGCAAGTGAAATCGGTCGCGCTCTCGTGCAGCTCGTTCTTGTAGTTGCTCTTGATATTGATCACCGCATTGCCGCCTTCCTTGCGCGCGCGTTCCTGCAGCTCGAGCACCGCCGAGAGGAATACGTGCTGACACGCGGCCTCGTCGCTCTTGCCGAACGCGTTGGTCTTCTTGTTGGTCGCGAATTCGCCGATCGTCTTCACCACCGACGGATGGCGCTGGCCCGCGAAGTACAGCGCAACGTCGTCGCCGACCTTGCCCGGTTCGCTTTTCAACGCCGCATCGATCGAAAAGGTTTCGACCGAATCGCGCGCGTACGCCTGCGACGTCGCGCCCGCGGCGCAGACGCCGGCCATTGCGACAACAACCAGTGCATGTTTCAACTGTTTTTTCAATTCGTGTTGCATGCCATTCTCCCGGTTGGGTTTCACTTCGAATCGAGCACGACCACATCGCCGCGCACGTTGATGGATGCCGCGCTCGTGCTAAGACCGCACGTGTACGCGGTATCGGATTCGGTTTCGGTGCTGTGAAAACGCGTCGTGATATTGATCACCGCGTTCGCCTGATGATCGTACGCGTAGGCGCGCAGCTTCTGCAGCGCCTCGGCGAGCGCCTGATTGCACGACTGCGCACGGTCGTCGCTGCGGCGGGCGATGCGCGCGGACTGCGTGCGCTCGCCAAGCGTGCGTTTCACTTGCGCATGCGGCTGTTTGCCGAAATAAAGCGCGACCTCGTTGCCCGGTGCGCCGCGGTCCGTTACCGGTGGCAGAGGCAACGATTCGATATGCGTTGCACAGCCGGCTTGCGTGAAAGTGACGACAGCCAGCACCCCGATCATGCTTTTGACTTTCATTGTTGTTGACCTCGTTCTATAAAAAATCAGCTGCTTCGCAGCATGGCCTTTTCAAGCCGCTTTCCAGGCGTCGAATACCAGACTCGCGCAACTGCCCCCGAACCCGAACGACACCGACATCACGCGCCCGAGCACTGCGTCGCGCGTGGCACGCACGAGCGGCATGCCTTCGACGCAAGGGTCCGCGCGATCGATCGGCGCGCTGCCTGCGATAAACCGGTCGCGCATCATCAGCAACGCGTAAATCGCTTCGTGCACGCCGCAGGCGCCAAGCGGATGCCCGGTGAATCCCTTCGTCGACGAAAACGGCGGTACGTCCTCGCCCCACACGTCCTGCAGCGCGCGCAGTTCCTCGAGGTCGCCCGACGGCGTCGACGGCCCGTGCGTGTTCACGTAGTCGGGCACGCCGATCCGACCCGTGGCCCCGGCGTCGGCGCTGGCATCGGCATCGGCATCGGCCAGTGCACTTCGCATCGCACGCGCGATGCCATGCGCGTGCGGCGTCACCATCCCCGCGCCGTCCGTGCATTGCCCAAAGCCGCTCAGCTCGCCATAAACGCGCGCGCCGCGCGCCAACGCGTGATCGAGCGATTCGAGCACAAGCACGCCGGCGCCCGATGCGATCACAAAACCGTCGCGTGCGACGTCGTACGGGCGCGAGGCACGCTCGGGCGCATCGTTCGAGCGGCGCGACAGCGCATGCATCGCGTCGAACAGCAACGTCATGTTGTCGTGCAGGCATTCGCTGCCCCCGGCGAGCACGATGTCCTGCGCGCCGCTGCGAATCAGCTGCAGCGCCTGCCCGATCGCAAGCGCCGATGTCGTGCACGCCGACGACGGCGAATACGTGACGCCTTCGACGCCGAACACTTGCGCGACGTTCGCGGATGCAGTGCTGCCCATCGCCTGCGGCACCGTGTACGGCGGCACCTTGTCGACACCGCGTGCGTGCGCGACCGACAGCGCCGCGTCGTACGCCGACATCGTACCGACACCGGAGCCGATCACGGCGCCCGCGCGCGGCGAACGCAGCGCATGCGCCGGCAATGCCGCGTCGTCGAGCGCCTTCTTCGCCGCATGGCACGCGAAACGCGCGGTGTCGCCCATGAAGCGCTCGAGTTTGCGATCGAACGGCGGCTCGTTTCCGACGCTCGCCACGCCGGCCACCTGGCTCGCGAAGCCACGCTCGCGCCACGCATCGACGCGCACGATGCCGCTCGTGCCGTCGCGCAACGCAGCGGACACGCGTTCGAGCGTATTGCCGAGACACGACACGATGCCCATGCCGGTCACGACGACGCGCGCCGGGCGGCGTTCGTACGCAGCGCTCATCGAACGCGCCTGAAGATCAGCGACGTATTGATGCCGCCGAATGCGAAGTTGTTGCTCATCACGTATTCGGCATCGATCTCGCGGCCTTCGCCCGTGATGTAGTCGAGCGGCGCGCAGGCCGGATCGACCTCGGTCAGGTTCAGCGTCGGTGCGAACCAGGTGCGGTTCATCATTTCGATCGTCCACCATGCCTCGAGCGCGCCGCACGCGCCGAGCGTATGGCCGACGTAGCTTTTCAACGAGCTGATCGGCATGCGCTCGCCGAATATCTGCGCGGTGGCCGCGCTTTCGGCGATGTCGCCACGATCGGTCGCGGTGCCATGTGCGTTCACGTAGGCGATCGCGTCGCGCGGCAATTGCGCGTCGTCGAGTGCGAGCTGCATCGCGCGCGCCATCGTCGGCGCGCTCGGCTGCGTCATATGCGCGCCGTCCGAATTGCAGCCGAAGCCGGCCAGTTCCGCGTAGATGCGCGCACCGCGCGCGCGTGCATGTTCGTATTCCTCGAGCACGAGCGTCGCCGCGCCTTCGCCGACCACGAGCCCGTCGCGCGCCGCGTCGAACGGGCGTGGCGTCAGATGCGCTTCGTCGTTGCGCGTGCTGGTCGCATAGAGCGTATCGAACACGGCCACGGCCGGCCCCGACAGTTCTTCCGCGCCGCCCGCGAGCATCAGCGTGGCCTTGCCGGTCGCAATCGTCTCGTACGCATAGCCGATTGCCTGGCTGCCCGACACGCACGCGGACGAGGTCGGCACGATGCGCCCCTTCAGATCCCAGAACAGGCTCACGTTGACAGCCGTCGTATGCGGCATCATCTGCACGTAGCTGTTCGACGTGACGTTCGTCATCGCGCCGGTTTCGAGCATCGTGCCGAACGCGCGTATCGGCTCGACCGAGCCCGACGACGAGCCGTATGCGACGCCCATGCGGCCGTCGGCAATCGACGCATCGTCGGCGAGGCCCGCGTCGGCAAGCGCGAGCTCGCTTGCACGCACCGCATAGAGCGACACCGGTCCCATCGCGCGGGTCTTCTTGCGCGGGTAATGGGCAGGCGTGGCAAAGCCGGGCAGCGGGCACGCAAGACGCGTATGCAGCGACTCGAAGCGGTCCCACGCGGCAATCCGCTGCACGGCGTTGCGGCCGCGTCTCAACGCCGCTTCGATCTCGTCCCAGCGGCTGCCGAATGCGGTCACGCCGCTCATGCCGGTAATGACGACGCGCTTCATCAGATCATCCCGCCATTGACACCGATCACCTGGCGCGTCACATACGAAGCCGCATCCGACATCAGGAAACTGACCACCGCCGCCACCTCGGCAGGCTGGCCGACACGGTTCATCGGCACGGTCTTGAGCGCATGCTCGACCGGCACTTCGTCGAGCATGCCGGTTTCGATGAGCCCCGGCGCGACGCAGTTGACCGTGATGGCGCGCGACGCGAGTTCGACCGCGAGCGCCTTCGTCGCGCCGATCAGGCCGGCCTTTGCCGCGCTGTAGTTAACCTGACCGCGATTGCCCATCACGCCGGACACCGACGCGATCGTGACGACGCGGCCGCCCTGCTTTGCGCGCACCATCGGCATCGTCAGCGGATGCACGACGTTGTAGAACGCGTCGAGCCCGGTTTCGATCACGATGTCCCAGTCTTCGTCGGTCAGCGCCGGGAATGCGGCATCGCGCGTCACCCCCGCGCTGCAAACAATGCCGTAATACGCGCCGTGCGCGGCCACATCCGCTTCGAGCACTTCGCGGCATGTCGCGCGCTCGCGCACATCGAATTGCAGCACGCGTGCGGACCCGCCCTGCGCGGCGATGCCGGCCGTCACCGCTTGCGCTTCGCTACGGCCGGTGCGGCATCCGACGGTGACGGCGAAGCCGTCCGCGGCCAGTTGATACGCAATGGCGCGGCCGATGCCGCGGCTTGCGCCGGTAATGAGAACACGCCGGCTCATGATCCGGAAATCCCCTCGATGAATGACTGAAAATCGGTCGGCTGGAACACCTTGATCACGGCCTGCGCGCAACGCGTGCCGTCGTGTTCGATCGTGCATTCGTATGCGCCGTGTCCTTCGGCGCTGCGCAGCACTTCCTTGACGTCGATGATGAGTTGCGCGCCGCGCGCGAAGGCCGGCACGCACGCGTCGTAGCTGCGCGAGCCGAGCAGCACGCCGGGCCGCGCGCGGCCGCCCGCGCGCATCGCGAGCAGCGACACATGCGCGGCGATCGCCTGCGCCATCAGCTCGATACCGATCCACGCGGGCATCGCGCCGGTGGCATCGGCATACCACGCATCGGCGCGCACGGTCGCGCGCGCGCTCAGCGCGTCATCGCTGCATGCGCTCACGCGGTCGACGAGCAGCATCGTGCCGCGATGCGGCAGGATTGCCTCGATCGGCTCGAAGATTTCCGCTTCGCGATCCGCGCGGGCCGGCGCGGCAAGCGATGCGCTCGCTTCGCTTTTTGCCTCGCCTGCCGCTTCGCGTACCGTTTCGTTGATTGCTTCGCTCATGGCTTGTTCATCGCCTTTCGTCATCCCGTTCAACCCGCGAGAATCAGGCTGCAATTGCTGCCGCCGAACGCAAACGAATTGCTCATCACGTAGCGTGTGCCGGCGCCGCGCGGCAGATACCGCTCGCTCTCGACGAGGTCGAGCCGCGGCAACGCGGGATCGGTCTGTCCGTCCCAGCAGTGGCGCGGCAAGGCCATGTGTTCGCGCGCGAGCGTGAGCCATGCGAAGCCGAGTTCGGTCGCGCCGGCCGCGCCGAGCTGATGGCCCGTATACGGCTTCGTGCCGCTTGCCGCGACGCCGTCGGCGAACACGCGCGCCATCAGGTGCGATTCCATTTCGTCGTTCTTGCGCGTTGCCGTGGCGTGCAGGTTCACATAACCGATCGCGGACGGTGCGAGTCCCGCGTCGTCGAGCGCCGCGCGCAGCGCGAGTTCGCCGCCCGCGCCTTGCGGGTCCGGCGCCGAAATGTGATGCGCGTCGCTCGATTCGCCGCAGCCGACGAGCGCGACCGGACCTTCGTCGCGGCTCATCAGGAACACGGCGGCGCCTTCGCCGACATTGATGCCGCAACGGTTGACGCTCATCGGGTTCGTGCGCGTCGCGCTCGTCGATTCGAGCGACGCGAAACCTTGCACGGTCAGCTCGCACAGCGAATCGACGCCGCCGGCCACGACGGCATCGCATAGCTGCAGTTGCAGCAGCCGCCGCGCGGAGGCGAACGCTTTCGCGCTCGACGTACAGGCGGTCGACACGGTGAACGCGGGGCCGTCGATGCCGAGCACGGCAGCGGCGAACGGCGCCGGAGCGCCGATTTCCATCTGCCGGTAGTCGAAGCCCGCGGGTATCGTGCCTGTCTGAGCCCGATGCGCAAACGCCGCCTCGGCTGCGCCGATGCCCGACGTGCTCGTGCCGAGCACGACACCGATACGGTCGGCGCCGTAACGCTCGCGCGCCGCTTCGACGTGCGGTGCGATCTGGGCGAGTGCGGCGAGCAACAAGCGATTGTTGCGGCAGTCATAGGGCTCGAGCGGCGCCGGCGGCGCGCACTCGAGCGCAGCGATCACGCGGCCGGCAAATGCGTTGCCGATCCCGGTCGCAAGCGTGGTCATGCCCGGCGCGTGCCCGGCGGCGAGTGCGGCCGCGATCGTGTCGGGATGATCGCCGAGCGCGTTGATCATGCCGAGCGCGTGCAGATAAACCGGTTGCTTCGATATGTGCATCTTTTGAGTGGACGGCAACGCGCTCATGCAGTCCTCCGCGAATCCGGCGGCATGCCGATCGGCGCGAGCACCACCGCGAGCGCGATACCGAGCGCGAGCGTCATGCCGAAGCTGTGCAGCGCCGGCATCGCGCTGGCGCCGAGCATGCCGAACGACAGCAGCGTGGTGGCAGCGGACAGCAGCACGCCGGTCCACACTGCGCCGAGATCGGCGCCTGCGCGCATGCACCCCTCGCGCAGAAACACCGCGTAGTTCGAGCCGACGCCGAGCACGAGCATCAACGCGAGGCAGTTGAACAGATTGAGCGGAACACGCGCGTAGCCGAAGGCGGCGAGCGTCAGCGCGATCGCGAGCAGCACCGGCATCGTCACGGCGATGCCGCCACGCGGACCGTACCGGAACATCGACAGCGCGAGCACGAGCACGAGCGCGCCGGCGAGCCACAACGCGCTATCGACGCGATACGCGCCGAACAGCTTCGATACGCTTGCCGCCTTGTCGACGAATACGACACCGGGCAGCGCATGCGCTACGGCGACGAGCGCAGGCAGATTGCCGGCGTTCACGCGTTGCGGGATCACAAGCGCCGCGTAGCCGCGCACACCGGTATCGGCCGCGTCGAGCCACAGATGACGGAAAGGCCGCGACCATGGCGCGCCAAGCCAGCGGTCGATCGTGAGCGGCACCGCGCTCGCCGGCTTTTGCCAGGCCGCCAGCCATGCGTCGGCGACATCGTCGCGAAAGCCGGCGCTCACGAGCGTCGTGCGCAACGCGGCGCGGTCGTCGAAGACGCGCTTCGCGAGCCGCGCATGATCGGCCGCCTGGCGCCTGGCGGACGGCACGAACGACGTCACCGACTGCCAGCCCTCCACCGACGATGCGCCGCTCAGCGCATCGAGCCGCGCGCCGAGCGCTTCCGCGCGCTGCAGCGCGACTTCGGGCGTTTCCCCTCGCACGACGAAGAACTGCGCGGTGTTGTCGATGCCGATCGCGGCGCGAATTGCATTTTCCTGTATCGCCAGCGACGGATCGCGATTGATCAGCAGATGGATGTCGTCGTCACTCGACAGCCGCAGCCAGCCCGGTACTGCGGCCAATAGGAGCAGCGCGGCGACGATCCACGCGCGGCGGCCATCGAGCAGCGCGTGCCAATGCGTCAGCAGCCGCCCCCCCGCGTCGAACAGTGCGCGCGAGTGCCGGTGCGGCTCATGCGACGCGTCGCCCGGGTGGCTTGCGTGGCTCGCGCGAATCGCGTGGCCCGATCGATCGGCGTACCGCTGCTGCATGCGCGGCATCAACTCGGGTAACAGCATCAGCACCGACGCGAACGCCGTGCAAATGCCGACGATCGCGAAACATGCGATCTGCCGCAGCGCCGGAAACGGCACGCACGCGAGAATCGCATAGCCGAGCAGACTCGTTGTCAGCGCAACGGTCAGCGCGGGACGTACCGCGCGCGCGGCGCGCTGCGCATCGGAGCGCGCGCGCTGCGTGGCCGCGCGACGGCCATCGCGATCGCGCGCGCCACCAAGCGCGACGACGAAGTACTGAATCGAATAGTCGACCGCCTCGCCGATCAGGCTCGCACCGAACACGAGCGTGACCAGATGCAGCTTGCCGAACACCAGCATCGTTGCAGCGAGCGCGCAGACGATGCCAAGCGCGGTCGACACGAAAGCGAGCACCAGAAAGCGCGGCGAACGGAACACCCATAGCATCAGCAACGCGATGCCGCACGCCGATGTCGCGCCGATCAGATGCACCTCGCGCTCGGCCGCGGCCCGCGCCGCCTGCGCATAGAACACGGCGCCGGTGCGGGCCAGCGTCACGTCGGGAAAGTGCGCCTTCAACAGCGTCTCGCCGCGCGAACTCGCGTGCAACACGGCCTGTTCGAGCGGCGCGTCGTAGGCCGAGCCCGGCAGTGTCGCGACGACGAGCACGCTCGTCGCGGCGCCGCGATGCGCAACCAGCAGCCCGTCTTCGATGCCGAGGTTCGACGTCGCGAGCGGCAAGGCGGCGAGCCAATGCTCGAGCCAGCCAAACGGGTCGTCTGCGAGCGGCGTCGCGAACGCGCCGTGCACCGGGTTGTACAGGCGCCGCAGCAACGCGTCGTGCAGCGACATCGAGGCATCGCCGAGTGCGGCGCGGTCCGCGGACGTCAGCAAGCCGAAGCGGTAAGGCAGATAGAGGCCGCTGATCTGCGAGAGGTCGAACGGCGGCAGTTGCGCGGTCACCGTGCGGAACGCGCCGCTCGCCGAGAGCGTCGCCGCGAGCGCTTTGGCCGCCGCTTTCGCGTGGTCGCCGTCGTTGCCGGTCACCACATATACGGTGCGGTCGCCGAGCGCGGCCGCGAGCGTATCGACCGCTTTCTCGGCGACCGGATCGGCTTCGGTCTGCGGCAGCAATTCGAGCAAATTCGTTTGCAAAGGCGACGGGCCCGTGAAACGCCACGCGCAATACAGCACCGCGATCAGCGCGAGCACGAGCCAGACGGCCCGGATGCTCCAGCGCTGCCGCGCAAGCCGTCGCTGCGTGAGTTCCATTACGACGACGCTCCAAAGAGCGCGCGCTCGGCCGGCGTCGGTGCATCGACGGCGCTGCTGCGCGTAAAGTCGAGTTGCGTCACGTCGCCGTTTGCGAGCGTGATGCGCACCTGCTGCAGGTATGCGCCGCCGCTCATCTGCAGGCTTCTGATCGCCTGCGCGAGCTGCGGCTGGTTCGGCTTGAGCAGCATGCGCCATTGCTGCGGCGTGCCGCGTGCGTCGACCTCGAACTGCGCATAAAGCGCCGAGAGATCGCCGCCGAACATCGCGCGCATCATCCGCGACACCTGGGCGACGCCCTGCGCGCCGCCACCCGTGCGCGGCATGCCCGCGGTCTTCACATGCTGACCATTCGCGTTCACTTCGCTGACGCCGGCATCGTCGATCACGTAGGTCGTTTTGTACGGTGTGTCGATATGCCAGATCACGCCGCGCGCGCGGAAAAACAGCAACGAGCCCGTGCTCACGAGCGGCTCGCGCATCGCGGCGAGCGTCTGCGTTTGCGTGAACTGCGCACGCACGCCGTTCATATGGCCGAGTCCGGAAGCAATCGACGCGACAAGCCCCGGATTGCCTGCGCTCGCGGCAGCCGCGCCTGATGCCCCATTTGCTGCCGGCGACGCCGCCACCGCATCCACGCAGCGCAGTAGAAGACCCGCAGCGCCTACCGACAAGGTCAGCGCCGCAACGACCGCCACAGTCCCGGTTGCCAGGGCGCACACGCGCCGAAATCGTTGTGCGTTCAAGCTTTCCATACGCGCTCCAGTTTCTCGAATACGACCGGCGGCGACTCGAACTGCAGTTCCTGCGATGCGGCGTCGACGGCGACCTGAATCGTGTAGCCCTTCGTCAGCCGCGTGCCGGACGCGCGATCGACGATCGTGTAGCCGATCTTCAGACGGTTCCGATACTCGAGCAGCTCGGCGCGCACTTCGAGCTGCTGCCCGTAGGTCGCCGGCCGCACATACTTCAGATGCGCCTCGACGATCGGCCACAGATAGCCGGATGCCTGCATCTCGCGGTAGTCGTAGTCGAACGCGCGCAACAGCGCCGCGCGGCCTATCTCGAAGTACTTCAGATAGTTGCCGTGCCAGCACACGTTCATGGCATCGACGTCGTGAAACGGCACTTCGACGAAACCGCTCGCCGCCAGTACCGGCACACTATTAGCGAGCTCGTGCATCTGCATCGCTGCTCTCCTCGCGAAACACGTCGGCGAACGCATCGACGAGTGCGCCCTGCGCGATCTGCGCGGTCAGCGCACGCAGATCCGATTCGAGCGCGCGGTCTTCGTCGACGAACGGCGATTGCGCGTTGACGCGCTGCGCGAAGCCGGCGAGCGGCGCGGGCACGAAGGTCCCGGCCGCCTCGCGTACGCGCAGCCGCAAGGCCTGCACGGCTGCGAGCGTATGCGCGGCCGCGACCTGCTCGGTCAGTTCGATCACGCGCAGGCAATCGCGCGCGGCAATCGTGCCCATGCTGACCTTGTCCTGATTGTGCGATTCGGTCGACCGCGAAAACACGCTTGCCGGCATCGTCAGCTTCAGCGCCTCGGCAGTCCACGCGGACGACGATATCTGCACGGCCTTGAAGCCGTGATTGATCGGCGCGCGCGCGGACGTCGCGCCGGACAGATTGCGCGGCAAACCATTGTTGAACTTCTCGTCGACGAGCAGCGCAAGCTGGCGGTCCATCAGGTCGGCGAGATTCGCGATCGCCGTCTTCAACGAATCCATCGCGAACGCGATATGGCCGCCGTAGAAGTTGCCGCCATGGAGCACACGCTCGCTGTCGGGATCGACGAGCGGATTGTCGTTTGCGCTGTTCAGTTCGTTCTCGACGTCGCGCCGCACCCAGGACAGCGCGTCGCGCGCCACGCCGATCACATGCGGCGCGCAGCGGATCGAGTAGCGGTCCTGCAGACGGTGGCCCGGCGTATCGTCGCGGCCCGCGAGGTCGGCACGAATCCACGCCGCCGCTTCGGCCTGCCCCGCATGCGGCTTCGCGTCGAAAATCAGCGCGTCGAAATGCGCGGCGCGGCCGTCGAGCGCGACCGTCGACAGCGCGGTCAGGCGCGTCGCAATACGCGTCAGATGATCGGCGCGCGCGAACGCGAGGCACGCGAGGCCTGTCATCACCGCCGTGCCGTTCATCAGCGCGAGCCCTTCCTTCGGCGCGAGGGCGAGCGGCGCGCGGTCGAGCTCGGCCCACACGCCGCGCGCCTCGCGCAGCGCGCCGTGGAACATGACCTCGCGTTCGCCGACGAGCGCGGCCGCGACATACGACAGCGGCGTCAGGTCGCCGCTCGCGCCGACCGAGCCCTCCGACGGAATGCGCGGCAGGATCCGGTGGTTGATCAGATCGGCGAGGCGCTCGAGCAGAACCGGCCGCACACCCGACAGGCCGTACGCGAGCGAATTGAGGCGCGCCGCGATCACCGCGAGCGTTTGCGCGTCGTCGAGATACGCGCCCATGCCGCAGCCGTGATAGCGCGTCAGTTGCAGCGGCAACGCGGCGACGAGATCCATCGGCACGTCGACGACACAGGCTTCGCCGTAACCGGTATTGACGCCGTAGACGGTCGCCCCTGCCGCCAGATGGCGGCGCAGGAATTCGGCGCCGCGTTCGATACGCGCGCGCCACGCCGGGTCCGCGCTCAACGCAACCGGCACGCGCCGCTGCGCGATCGCCACGACGTCTTCGATCGCGATGCGCCGGCCGCCGATCACAACCGGCTGTTGCGCGGCGCCCTCGTTGATGGTTGCGTGCGCATCGATTGTGCGCGCGTCGCCGCTCAGGTCATGCTCGGCCATTTGCTCCCCCATTGCTTCGCGTCGACGCGCGCACGAAGCGATCCTGTGCGGGCTGCGTCTTCACCGGACGCGCCCAGAAATCGTAGAAGTTGAACCACTGGTACGGCGCCTTGCGGCAGTAGTATTCGAGCCGCGCGGCATAGCGTTGCGCCCATGCGGCCAGATGCGCGAGCCGCTCGCCGCGCGGCAGTTCGATGCGTTCGGCGAACGGCTCGAAGTAGACGCGGTAACCCGCGCGTGCTTCTTTCAGGCAGAAGAACAGGTAGACCGGGCAGCCGAGCGCATGCGCGAGCACATACGGCCCTTGCGCGAACGGCGCGGTCGCGCCGAGGAACTGTGCGTCGATCGTGCGCCCCGATTCGCTCGCCGGCACGCGGTCGCCGACGATCACGAGCAGTTCGCCGGCATCGATGCGCTCCTGCATCATCATCGACGTCTGCGGCCCGAAGTCGCTGACTTCGACGAGACGCTGCGCGAACTGGCGGTTCGCGCCGGCCAGCACGTGGTTGAAGCGCCGCGCATGCTCGGTATAGACAATCGCGGTGATCTTCACGTAAGCGCCGCGTATCGCCAGCGCGCGCATCATTTCGAGGTTGCCGAGATGCGCGCCGATCACGAGCGCGCCGCGGCCGCTCGCGGCAAGCGCTTCAAATGCCGAAGGGTCGTCGAACGCAATTGCGTCGACGTTGACACGGCCAGACCATGCGGCAAGTTTATGCAGGCCCGCCAGCGCGAAAGCGTGCATTTGGCGGTAAGCGCTGAGCCAGCCGGGGCGCGGTATCCGCACTGTCCGAATGCGCTCGCGCTCACGCGTTGCCTCGCCGGCTTTGTCGGTATGCGTTGCATCGTCCGCGTCGCTTTGCGCCGCATTCGCAAGGCGCGCGAAGTAGACGCGCGATGCATTGCGCGCGGCGCGGCCGGTCAGCAGGAAGTACGCGACGATCGGGTGCAGCCACCAGCCCGTCACGCGCAACCCGAACAGCCGGCAACTGAGCGCGAGGGTCTGCATGCCGAGCCGGCTGCCGCGTTCCGCGATGCGCGACCAGTGATGCGGGTTCGCGGGCGGTGGCGAGGAGGCGGCGGCGTTCGCGGCCCCGTTTGGCGCTTCACCCTGCACGATCGGCGTGCCGGCTTCGCGCGGCATCAGCTTGTGCGCGAGCAGCATCGGCAGACGCCACAACATCCCGCATACGAGGCGCGTGTGGCTGCGCGAGATACGCACGTTGTCCCAGAACACGTCGAAATGCGACACACCGTCGTGCGCGTAGGTGACGCGCGTCGCAAGCGTGCGGAACGCGAGTCGCCGCCAATACAACCGCACGAGAATCTCGATGTCGAAGTCCATGCGTTCCGGCAACGCCACATCGTCGATGAGCGCGCACGCGGCCGCGAGCGGATAGAGCCGGAAGCCGCACATCGAATCCCCGATCGTCAGCGACAGCGTTTCGATCCACACCCACACATGCGTCAGATAGCGGCCATACAACCGCGCCTTCGGCACACTCGCATCGTAGACCGGCCGGCCGATCACGACGGCCGCCGGTGCAGCGCGCGCGGCTTCGATAAAGCGCGGCACGTCGGCTGCATCGTGCTGCCCGTCCGCGTCGATCTGCAACGCGTGCGTGTAGCCGGCGGCACGCGCGGCGCGCAAACCGTCCATCACGGCCGCGCCCTTGCCGCCGTTCTTCGGCCGGCGCAGCAGCGTCAGTTGCGGCGCATACCGATCATGCAGCGCGCCGAGCACCTCGCGCGTCGCGGCGTCGCTGCCGTCGTCGACGAGAAAAATCGGCAGCCCGTGCACCGCGAGCTTCGCGAGTGTCGCGCCGATCGCCTCCTTGTGGTTGTAGATCGGCACCACGATGCAGGCGGCGAAGGTCACGCGACCTCCCGATAGACGATCACGCCCGACGCGCAATCGCGATCGCCGAGCCGGTACGCGAACTGCACGCGGCGCCGCGGCGCGTCGTGCGAGAGCGTCAGCGCGAGCAGCGCGCCGGGCCGCACGGGCGCCATGAATTTGAGCCGGTCGACCGATGCAAGCCCCTGAATGCCGGGCACCTGTTCGGACGCGAGGCGGATTGCCCAGTCGATCTGCACGACGCCCGGCAAAATCGGCACGCCGGGAAAGTGGCCGTCGAAATGGATCAGCGACGGCGGGACACGCAGTTCGTAATGCAGATCATTACCGTCGCGTGCTTCCGCGAGCACTTCGACGCCTTCGGCGCGTGGCGCGAACGCCTGTGCGAGCGCCGCGGCCGGCAGTTTGCCGCGCGCGTCGTGGGGCAGCGCGATCCTGAAGCGCCAGCGGCGCGGCAACACGACCGCGTCGAAATACGTTGCGAGATGACGATGCAGCGTTCTGGCGAGCGCGATGCGCCCGCTCGCGCACAGCATCGCACTGCCCGCGTCGGTTAATGCCACCACGGCGCCGATGCGGTCGCGCGACGCGCCCGCGAGCGGCACCGCCGCGGCCTGCGCCACATACGGGTGCAGCGTGAGGCGCGCTTCGAGTTCTGGCAACGACACACGCTTGCCGTCGAGCTTCACGATGCGGTCGAGCCGGCCATGCAGCGTGAAACGCCCGTCCGTATCGAATGAGACCGCGTCGTCGGTACGGTGCCAGTCGTCGTGGCCAAGATGCGGCGAACGCAGTTCGAGCGCACCGTCGGCGCCGCGCCGCGTTTCGATGCCGATCAGCGGCTGCCACGCGGACGACGCGCTCTGGCAGCGCCACGCGATGCCGCCGGTCTCGGTACTGCCGTAGACTTCCACCGGCGATGCGCCGCCGGGTGCGCACGCGTAGTCGCGCGCAGCCTCCTGCGCGAGCGGGCCGCCCGACGAAAAGAACGCGCGCGGCACGGGGGCGAGCGCCGCGAAGCCCGGCAAGGCGGGCCAGCGCGACAACTGCGCGGGCGCGGAAACGACAACCGTCGCACCGTATGCATCGATGCGCGCCTGCAGTTGCTGCGGCTCGTTGACCGCGGTTCGATCGAACGCGCGGCCGGCCGCTAGCGGCCACAGCACGCGAAACAGCAAACCGTAGATATGCCGATGCGGTACGCTCGCGACGACCGTCGCATCGGCCGCGAGGTCGCCCCATTGGCTTTCGAGCGTGCGCACTTCGGCATCGAATTGCGCGAGCGTTTTACGGATCGGCTTTGGCGCGCCGCTACTGCCCGACGTGTAGAGCGTGAGCGGCGCGTGCGGGTCGATCGCGGTGAATCGGGTGGCGATTTCGGAAGAAGACGCAAGACCGGATGTCGGAGCCGGCGAAGCCTCGCGCGCGATCGCCCGTACATCGGCGTCGGTGAGCGTCGCCTCGTATGCATCGGCAAGCTCGGCCAGATAGGCCGGCGTCGCATTCGCGGGAATGATCGGCTCCTTGCCGCATGCAAGGATGGCAAAGAGCGCACAGGCAAAGTCGTAAGTATCGTCGATGCACAGCGCGCAGCGCGCGCCATGCTGTCTGTCGACGTGCGCTGCAATCGCGCCGACGCGCGCGCGAAAGGCGGCATCGTCGATCGTCGTGGCGCGTCGTGTTCCGTCTTGTGTGCCGTCTTGTGCGTCGCCTTGAACGGCACCCTGTCCGTCGCCTCGTACGTCGCGGCAAATGGGCGTGCGCGCCGCACGCAAGCCGCGCAGCAAGTCGTGCAGCGCGATCATGCGGCCTCCGAGCGTGCCGGCGACGCCGAACGCGCAACGCGCGGCAACACGACGAGGTAACGCCACACGATCTCGCCGACGAACAGCAAGCCGATCAATCCATACGCGATCGCGCCGTTATAGAGCGACCACGCATCGCGCGGCCAACAGAGCGCCGTATAGAGCGAAAACGCGCCATTGAGCACGAAGAATGCGCACCACACCTGAGTGACATGACGCGTATAGCGCACTGCCGGCTCGCTCAGATCGCGCTTGCGCAGCCGTGCGAATTTCTCGATCATCGACGGCCCGCGCACGAGCGTCATGCCGAATGCGATCAGCAAGCCGAGGTTCACGAGACTGGGATAGAGACGCAGCAGCAGTTCGCTGTTCGTCGCGACGATCACCGCGGAGCCGCAGCCCAGTAACGCAGCGACGCTCCATTCGACGGCCGAAATGCGCTTGAGCGTCGCCGTGAGCGCCCCGCGGCGTGCGATCTGCTGCACGCAAAGCAGGCCGAACAGCGCGCAGCCGACGTAACGCGGCGCACGCGAGTGCCACGCGAACAGAATTACGACCGGATAAGCGAGTTTCGCTGCGACGTTCACCACGCGCGCCGTCAAGCGGCGCGCGGCGCCCGTGGCAGCTGCGGCATGCGGCGGATCCTGCTGCATCAGCCCTGCGCCGCGAGCAGCGACTCGACGGCAACGATCACATCGCCCACTGTGCGCACCGACTTGAATTCTTCCGGCTTGATGCGGCGGCCAGTCATTTCCTGCAGCTTGATCGCGAGATCGACCGCGTCGATGCTGTCGAGATCGAGGTCCTCGAACAGATGCGCCTCGGGCGTCACGCGTTCGGGATCGATGGCGAAGTTCTCGTTGAAGATCGCGCGGATGCGCGCGAGGATTTCTGCGTCGGTCACGTCCTATTCCCCCTTCTTTATTGTGCTGTCGGCGGCATCCGCCGGTTCGCGCTGGCTTGCCACCAGCGCCGCGAGCGTGCTGATCGAACGGAAGTGCTCGCGTGTGCTTTCATCGTTGGCGGCAATCGTGAGCTGGTAATGCTTGCGCAGCACGATGCCGATCTCGAGTGCGTCGATCGAGTCGAGTCCGACGCCGTCGGTCGCGAACAGCGGTGCGTCGTCGTCGATGTCGGCCGGCGTCAGGTCTTCCAGATCGAGCGCCTCGATCAGAAGCTGTTTGATCTCAAGCTTTAAAGAATCCATAGTCGAACAGATGCTGGGTAATGTGGGCTTCGATTGCGCTCGTCATGCGGCGTGCAGCGAGCGCGGGCGGCATATCGGGCGCGGTGAAGACATCGATGCCGATCGGCGCGAGCACGTTCACGCGCATATGAAACGGACGCGGCGGCACGTTGTACCAGCGCATGCCTTTCGTGAATGCCGGCGGATCGCAATCCATCAGCACCGGCAGGATCGGTGCGCGCGTGCCCAGGGCCATGTGCGCGAAGCCGCGCGAGAACGCATGCAACCGGTTCGGCGCGGGGCTGCGCGTGCCCTCGGGAAAGATGATCATCGTGTAGCCATCGGCGAGCTGCCGCGCGCCCGCTTCGACGAGCTCGACCGGGTCCGCGTTGCTCACATACGAGGCCGCGCGCACGATGCCCCAGAAACACGGGTTGCCCCAATGCGTGCTCTTCACGACGCAGCATGCGCGCGGCGTGAGCGACAACAGCACCATCACGTCGAGCCAGGTCGGGTGATTCGCGACGACGATCGCCGGCCGGCGTGCGCGCAAGGCGTCGGCGCCGGCCACGTCGAGCCTCATGACGCCCACGATACGCAGCACGCGGACCAGCGCACGAAAGAACACGTGGATCAGCACGGCCACGGCGCGCTGGCGCGCCGCGCGATGCGGCCACAGCGACGCGAGCGGAAACAGGAGCAGCGAAAACGCGAGCCCGCAGATGCCGAACGCGACAAAGCTCATGCCAGTGGCAACGAGCCGCCAGTAGTAATCAAGCCTCGCCGTCATGCCAGTTCCATTCCCATCTCGCGGAGCCGCTTTGCCACCGCGATGCGGCGCGTCCCTCGAGACACTGCAAGAGGGCCTCGCTTTGTGTAGCGAACGCGACGGTGCCCGGGTCGCCTGCGCATCTGCTTTCGCCCGACGTCGAGCATTCGAGGCGTCCGATTGCCGTCGACGCATCGAGCAGCACAGCGAGCGCGCCGCCCTTCACTTCGTCCTCGACCTTGCCGTATACGGCATCCGCTGGCTCGTCCGCATAGACCATCAATACGGGCGCCGACGGATCCGCCGCGTATTGCGCGTGTGCTTCTAACAGTGCGTAGCCGAGCGTGGCGGCGCCCGCCGACACCGCGCCCGCCGCGCTCCGGTCGCCGCGCGCGATGCCGAACAGGCCCGTCATCGCATTCAGTACCGACAGGCTGAACGACGTCGGCGAAACGGGCTCGCCCGCTGTCATCGCGTGCAGAATGTCCGTAGTCCGTCGCAATTCGCCATGCCGCGACGCAAACAGCACGCGCACGGCTTCGCGATCCGCGGCGCAGTCGTGCGCAACTTTCAGCGCAACGCGCGACAGACCGCTCAGACGCCGCCGCACGATCGGCTCGATAAAGCCGAGGTCGGGTGCTTTGGCTGCATTGACAGGCCAGGAAGACCAGCGAGCGACCGGAACGGTCCACTGCAGATTGGGCATATCGGTGTACGCGCATACGGGGTGGCCGGTGGGTAGAAAGGAGGCTTCGCGCACTGCATGACGCGCAAGCGCACCCTTCTTCGAGGGCATTCGCTGATCAGGGGTCCAGTATTTTCCTGTTTAGCGAGTTATAACGGCACCGGCCGCTGTTTATTGAGTGCGGGGCGCAAAGCTCTTCGAACGTGCTCCCTGCCGCGGCGTCCGCGACCGCCGAATGATACGCAACATTTTTGGATAAATCAGCCCAAAACCGGGATCCACGCTTATCCGTCTCTCACACGCGACGCATGGAGCGCGCGGCACTTGCGCCGGCCGTGATTTTTTAGCAGTTTTTTGGCGCAATTTTTTGCGCGCAGTTTTTCGGTATGCCAGGTGGCGTTCGGGCAATTTTTTCAGCGGTAGAAAATTCAATACGCATCGAAGTCGCATGAACTTGCGCATTCAGGATTCCGATACGCTTGCCCGAACCCAAGACGCGTCAGAACCTTCCGTTTTGCAATGAAATAGGCGAATAGGCTCGATCGGCGAGAAATGTAACGACAAAACGAGCAGGACACGCAAGGACGCGTGATATAATCCGCCGCTCATTGGGGAGTAGCCGCCCTGCTCGATGTCATGCGCCATGCTTTCAATCAGGTTTCAGGAAAGCTCGCACCGCACATCGTTCGCGGGGGCGTCTGTCAACAAACTTGGCCTGTACGGCCATGGCAGACGCAGCCTTTGGCCTGGCGAGACCGATGATCCATAGCGTGCCGCGACAGGGCCCGGCGCGATATGGGTCGTCGCTCGCTCACATCCGGCCCGGGGAAATCAATAAAACGTGGATCAGGCTTTTCTCATCTCGACCGGTGCGGTCGCACTCGCCGAAATCGGCGACAAGACACAACTCCTCTCGCTCGTTCTCGCAGCGCGCTATCGCAAGCCGATGCCGATCATCCTCGGCGTGCTCGCTGCGACGCTGATCAATCACGCCGGCGCCGGCGCGCTCGGCGCATGGTTAGGCTCGCTTGTCACGCCAACCGTCATGCGCTGGGCGCTTGCGGCGTCGTTTATCGGCATGGGGTTGTGGATTCTCGTGCCGGACAAGCTCGACGAAGACGAAGCGAAAACGAACCGCACGCACCTTGGCGTATTCGGCGCGACAGTCGTCACGTTTTTTCTCGCGGAGATGGGCGACAAGACACAGCTCGCCACCGTTGCGCTCGCCGCGCGCTTTCATGATTTTTTCGGCGTCGTCGCGGGCACGACGCTCGGGATGATGATCGCGAACGTGCCGGCGATCCTGCTCGGCGACCGCTTCGCGCACAAACTGCCGACGAAACTCGTGCATGGCATTGCCGCGGTGATGTTCGTCGTACTCGGCGCGCTTGCGCTGTTCGGCGTGGGGATTTGAGCGGCAGCCGGTTTGCCCGGGGGTAGCCAACCCGCGCCGCGGCAGCCCTTGCCGCAGCCGATGCCCTGACTTCAAACTTCAACGAGCGTTGCTGCGAGCTTTCGCAGCAACGCCGCTTCGACATTTACTGCACCGCCTTTGCGCCCGAAGCCGGCACGGCGGGCGCCGCGGCGCCCGCCGCGACTTCGTTCGGCGCGCCGCCCTGCCCATTGACCGGCAGCTTCACGGTTCGCACCACGCCATTGCCGAGCGGGAAATCGGCCATCGCGCTGCGCGCGAGATACGGCATCGCATAGACGAGCGACGGTTCGTCGCCGGAACTGCGCGCGGTCACGTTATAGACTTCCTTGCCGCTCAGACGATCGGTGATACGAATGCCGAGCGTCTGCGTGAACACCGGATAGCTTTGCGTCACATAGCCGCCGCCATAAGGCCCCCACGGGCCCCACGGACCCCATGGCCCGCCGCCCCAGCCATACGGACGACCCCAGTAGTACGGACCCGGCCACGGATCGTAGTAATAAGCCGGCGCCGAAGACACCGCCATATCCGAACGTGTGCCGTACGCAATGGCAACGAGGTAATGTGCCTTGTCCAGATCGACCTGGCTGAACGCATGTGTCGCCAGTTCGTTCGCAACTACCTGTTCGTACGTCGAGTCTTCGATGCTGTTCGCTTGCGAAGCGGTGCGCTGGAATGCGTAGGTGCGCGTCGCGTCGCTGCCGCCGTCCCAGTTCGAAAACGCGGTGACCTGCGTCGTCACATAGGACGTGCAGCCCGCCAGCAGCATCGCCATTGCGGCGAACATCAGCCCGGCGTGGCGTACCCATGGATGGGTCCTTCGATCGAGCTTCATCGTATTTCCTTTGTTTCGCTGTCGTCGCCCGCGCACGCCGCGCAGGCGGCCCCGATAATACGCTGACCCTGCCATCGCACCAAAAGTTCGAGCGTCGCAGGCCACGCACATGGCCGGTTCGTGCGGTGCCGACCATCTTGCGCAAGCTTCCGCGCAAGCGAAACACGAGCCGCCCGCAACGGGTTGGAAAGCCCGCGCCGGACGGCGGGCGCCCCGGCTGTCCCCAGGGTCTTGCTTTGCTTTTAAAATGATCCGACCAGCCCGGCTCGCGCACAACGCGAGCCGGCTTCGAGACTCTCATTTTCTTCCGATCATGGCCGATACCGCTACGCCCCCCGTCATCCGCCGCGCCGACTACACGGCGCCTGCCTTCCTCATCGATACCGTCGCGCTCGAATTCGATCTCGTGCCCGAACGTACGACCGTCAGGAACACGATGCGTGTGCGCCGCAATCCGGACGCCACGCGTGACACGCACCTCGAACTGATGGGCGAACAGCTCGACTTCGTCAGTGCCGCCGTCGACGGCAAGCCGCACGCCGCGGTGCGCGTGCATGAACATGGCCTCACCGTCGAAAACGTGCCCGACGCATTCGAACTGACGCTCGTCGGCACCTGCAATCCGGCGGAAAACACGACGCTCTCGGGGCTCTATGTATCGAGCGGCAACTTCTTCACGCAGTGCGAGGCGGAAGGCTTTCGCCGCATCACGTGGTTTCTCGACCGCCCCGATGTCATGGCCACCTACACGGTCACGCTGCGAGCCGACAAGCAGGCGTACCCGGTGCTGCTGTCGAACGGCAATCTGCTCGAACAGGGCGATCTGCCGGACGGCCGGCACTTCGCGCGCTGGGAAGATCCGTTCAGGAAACCGAGTTATCTGTTCGCGCTCGTGGCCGGCAAGCTCGTCGCGCTCGAGGAGCGCGTCACGTCCGGTTCGGGCAAGGAAAAACTGCTGCAGGTCTGGGTCGAACCGCACGATCTCGACAAGACGCGGCACGCGATGGACTCGCTGATCCATTCGATTCGCTGGGACGAACGGCGCTTCGGGCTCGAACTCGATCTCGACCGCTTCATGATCGTCGCGGTCAGCGACTTCAACATGGGTGCGATGGAAAACAAAGGCCTCAACATCTTCAATACGAAGTATGTACTCGCGAACCCGGAAACGGCCACCGATACCGACTTCGCGAACATCGAAGCCGTGGTCGGCCATGAGTATTTCCACAACTGGACCGGCAACCGCGTAACCTGCCGCGACTGGTTCCAGCTCAGCCTCAAAGAAGGTCTGACCGTGTTTCGCGACCAGGAGTTTTCGGCCGATATGGCGGCCGGCGCTCACGGGCAAACGGCAGAAAACGGCGGCGACGAAGCTGCGCGCGCGACCAAGCGCATCGAAGACGTGCGCGTGCTGCGGCAGATGCAGTTCGCCGAAGACGCGGGCCCGATGGCGCATCCGGTGCGCCCCGAGAGCTACGTCGAAATCAACAATTTCTACACGATGACGGTCTATGAGAAAGGCTCGGAAGTCGTGCGGATGTATCAGACGCTATTCGGCCGCGACGGCTTCCGGCGCGGCATGGACCTGTACTTCGAGCGCCACGATGGTCATGCGGTTACGTGCGACGATTTCCGCATGGCGATGGCCGATGCGAATGGCCGCGACCTCGCGCAATTCGAGCGCTGGTACAGCCAGGCCGGCACGCCGCGCGTGACGGTCTCCACCGGCTACGATGCCGCGCAACGCCGTTATCGCGTCACCCTGAGACAGGGCTACGGCGAGAGTTCTCCGGCCGCGCGCGAAACGCAGAAAGGCCCGCTGCTGATTCCATTCGCGCTCGGTCTGATCGGCGCGGACGGCAAGGATCTGCCGCTGCGTCTCGAAGGCGACGCGCAGGCTCCCGCCGCAACCACGCGCGTGCTCGAATTCACCGAAAGCGAGCAGACCTTCACGTTCGTCGACGTCGCCGAAAAGCCGCTGCCGTCGTTGCTGCGCAATTTCTCGGCGCCGGTCATCGTCGAATACGACTACAGCGGCGACGAACTCGCCTTCCTGCTCGCGCACGACAGCGATCCGTTCAACCGCTGGGAAGCCGGACAACGGCTCGCGACGCGCGAGCTGCTGACGCTCGCCGAACAGGCGGCAAACGGCACGCCGCTGCGACTCGACGACGCGGTCGTCACGGCATTTGCGCGCGTGCTGAACGACGAAACGCTGTCGCCGGCGTTCCGCGAACTCGCGCTGATGCTGCCGTCCGAGGCGTACCTGGCCGAGCAGATGGGCGAATCGAACCCGGCGGCGGTGCACCGCGCGCGCCAGTTCGTCCGGCGGCGCCTCGCGAATACGCTCAGGGGCGACTGGCTCGCGATCTACGAACGGCATCGGACGCCGGGCGCCTATCAGGCCACGCCGGAAGATTCGGGCCACCGCGGCCTGAAAAATCTCGCGCTCGCGTATCTCGCCGAACTCGACGATCCGGACGACGCGGTGCGGCTTGCATCGGCGCAATATGCGTCGGCCAACAACATGACCGATCGCGCCGCCGCGCTCTCCGCACTGCTGACTACGGCGGCCACCTCGGGCAACGGCGAGGCGCAGCATGCGCTCGACGACTTCTATCGCCGCTTCGAAAAGGAGCCGCTCGTCATCGACAAGTGGTTCGCCCTGCAGGCGACGCAGCGCGGCACGCCGCAGCGGCCGGTCATCGATATCGTGCGCAAGCTCATGACGCATCCCGCGTTCAACCTGAAGAACCCGAATCGCGCGCGCTCGCTGATCTTCGGTTTCTGCGGCGCGAACCCCGCGCAATTCCATGCGGAAGACGGCTCCGGTTACGCGTTCTGGGCCGAGCAGGTGATCGCGCTCGACGCGCTCAATCCGCAAGTCGCGGCGCGCCTCGCGCGCACGCTCGAATTGTGGCGCCGTTTCACGCCCGCATTGCGCGAGCAGATGCGCGGCGCGCTCGAAAAGGTCGCCGCACAGGTCAAGTCGCGTGACGTGCGCGAGATTGTCGAGAAGGCGCTCGGCTAAGAGAGCCCGTTCCCGCTCTGTAGTACGAAGCCGGCACACGTTGCCGGCTTTTTTGTTTGCGCAGCGCGACCGTTGGCCGTTCGGACGACTGTTCAGCGTCGCGTGCGGCCGTCAAAGTAAACGCACTCGAACAATACTTTACATTTAACGCAGCGCGTTATACGATATCTATGATTTCATCAGTTGCCGACGAGGCAACGGCACTTGTTTTTTCGGGCGAGTTCACCAGTACGCTGCCCGTTCATATTCAGTCGATCGCGCATCGCAAACTGCAAATGCTCGACGCGGCAACCTCGCCTTCCGACCTGCTCGCACCGCCCGGCAACCGGCTCGAATTGTTGCACGGCGAACGCAGCGGTCAGTGGAGCATCCGCATCAACGAGCAATGGCGAATCTGCTTCTACTTCGCCGAAGGCGAAGCGCTGAACGTCGAAATCGTGGACTGCCACTGATTCAAAGGGAGGCTGTATGGTTATCAAACGTTCCGAGCTCGCAAACACGGATTTCTCGGATATCGCGACCGGCGAGCGGATCACCGCGGTCCATCCCGGTGAAGTCCTGCGCGCGGAGTTTCTCGACCCGCGCGGCATGTCGGTGAACGCACTCGCGCTCGCGCTGCGCGTACCGGCGCCGCGCATCAACGATGTCGTGCGCGGCAAGCGCGCGGTCTCACCGGAAACGGCCTTGCGTCTCGCGCGTTATTTCGGCACCAGCGCGCTCTTCTGGATGAACCTGCAGATCGCGTACGACCTGCGCGTCACCACCGCGCAGTCCGGCGCGCAAATCGAGCGCGAAATCGAGCCGCTGCCGCCACGCGAACGCCCGAAGCCGCCGAAAACGCAGTCCGCCAATGCGCGCGCCGCCACGCTCGCGGCGAGTGCGGCGCGACGCGTCGCCAATGGCGCCGCTGGCGCGGCTTCGCGTAAGGGCTGACTGCGCAAGCCCCCCCCTGCAAGCGCGCTCGCCATCGCATCGGCGACCGCATTTTTCGACCGCATCTGCAACCACACCTGCGACCGCATCTGCAACCTCAGCGCCACGGCTTTCACATTTTCTTTATGCGGAATCTGGCAGGCGAGCAGGTAAAATCGATGCATTCCTGAGCCTTCCCGGAGCACTGCAATGTCACTGCCACGCCGCACCACTCTCACGAAGTACCTGATCGAGCAACAGCGCGAATACAACAACCTTCCCGCGGATCTGCGTCTTTTGATCGAAGTCGTCGCACGCGCGTGCAAGGCCATCAGCTATCACGTCAGCAAAGGCGCGCTCGGCGAGGCGCTCGGCACCGCAGGCAGCGAAAACGTGCAAGGCGAAGTGCAGAAAAAGCTCGACATCCTGTCGAACGAAATTCTGCTCGAGGCAAACGAATGGGGCGGCAATCTCGCCGGCATGGCCTCCGAGGAAATGGAGCAGTTTTTCCCCATTCCGGCCAACTACCCGCGCGGGGAATACCTGCTCGTGTTCGATCCGCTCGACGGTTCGTCGAATATCGACGTGAACGTGTCGATCGGCACGATCTTCTCGGTGCTGCGCTGCCCCGACGGCCAGCAGCCCACCGAAGCGTCATTCCTGCAGCCGGGCACGCAGCAGGTCGCGGCCGGCTATGCCGTGTACGGTCCGCAAACGGTGCTCGTACTGACCACCGGCAATGGTGTGAACTGCTTTACGCTCGATCGCGAACTGGGGTCGTGGGTGCTCACGCAAAGCGACATGCGCATCCCCGTCGATACGCGCGAATATGCGATCAACGCATCGAATTCGCGTCACTGGCACGAGCCGGTACAGCAATATGTCAACGAATTGAACGCTGGCAAGGAAGGCCCGCGCCAGGCGGACTTCAATATGCGCTGGATCGCCTCGATGGTGGCAGACGTGCATCGCATTCTGAGCCGCGGGGGAATCTTCATGTATCCGGCCGACAAGCGCACGCCCGACCGGCCCGGCAAACTGCGGCTCATGTACGAGGCCAATCCGATGTCGTTCATCGTTGAACAGGCGGGCGGCGCGGCGACCAACGGCGAACAGCGCATCCTCGACATCACGCCGGGACATCTGCATGAGCGCGTCGCGGTGTTCCTTGGCTCGAAGAACGAAGTCGACCGCGTCACCCGTTACCACCTCGAAAGAAAAAAATAAGTGCGGGGCTTGCCAAGCCGATAAAGAAGTCCCTATAATCGCGGTTCTCCTGATGCCGGAATAGCTCAGACGGTAGAGCAGCGCATTCGTAATGCGAAGGTCGGGGGTTCGATTCCTCTTTCCGGCACCAACAAGAATCAAGTGCAGTTTCAAGCATTTAGCCCGGTCATTTGGCCGGGCTTTTTGCTTTCTAAGCGCACTTGCTTCTCGTGGTACTCCTGGTTTTGGCGGGTATTTGCGCCGCGAGGCGCCAGCAATCCGCCATGCGATTGTCGTGCGCCGCGCAAGTCGATCGGCACCGTGCGCTGCAACTCGGCACCCGAGCCTCGATTCCAGAGTGCAGCGCGACTTCTCCGGTATCGCCCGCGCATTCGCATATTGCGCGACCTGCGGCGGCAGCTGCGTCAGCCGCCAGCGCCTGCACGAGAGCGTCCGCATTGCCGGCCAAGTCAATCCATCGCAATCATCTTCACACGCACGTCACGATGCTTCTGTTGCCATCCATCATGATGCGCATCGTGTCGCGGCGAAATCTTTCCACGCGAGCCACAGTGCCCCGCTGTTTTCGAGCGGCGACGCGTACAACGCCTGCTCGTCTTTGCCTGTCACGCCGAACGCCGAACGCCGACGACGCGCCAAGCGTCTTGCCGTGTGCCGAAAGTCGGAAATAGCAGATGTCGGCGCGTCCATCGACGACGCTGAACCACGCCATTAAATCGGCTCTGGCATCGCGCTAGCAATCGTTGGTGCGCAAATCGTGTGACCGTGACCGTCCGAATGCGTGACGAACGCATGGTCGCCTTCGGCTCATGCGACCCGCAGCCGTCGCTTTGCATCGCCTGTAATTGCTGCCGTCCAACGTCACATAGCCGGTACAAACGGCGCGACCTGCGAATAACACGGTGAACGCGCATCGCGTGAACCGGGCAGATTCGACAGCAGCAGGGCTTCTGCGGAGACAGACCTGCGTGATTGCGGCACGTTGAAGCCTTGCGCCAAAAAAGCGGAATGGCGCTCTCCGGTGAAGCGTTTACGTATCAGGAGGCTCGGTGCGACCGCAGCGCCTTTTCAGTCGTGGCGACGTGATGTGCGCCGCTCCGACCGCAACCGGTCGCGCGACACCGCCGCGTACATTTGCATCAAGCGCGGGCGGAATCCGGTTGGCTCTCACTGTCTGTACCGCCGTCAACGAACTGTCCGAATTCGTCGTTATGGTGATAAGAGACGTTGCGCTGCGATGCGGGAAGCGACGGTCGCTTCAAACCAACGTTTGAAGCGGGGCGCGAGGCTGGCGTTGTGCGCGCATCACCGACGACCGGTGCTACAGCACATCGAGTACCACCGCGAGGCATACAACGCCGATCCGGCGAGTCGAATGTTTCATCGCTACCTGGCAGAAGTAAGCGCGCAGACAGCAAGAACATGAAATCGAGGATGTGAAGCGGACCTGACGTTGAACTGGACCTGAAGTGGTCTCGAAGTGGTCCCGAGGAAGTATTAAGGACAATCGACAAATTCTATTCACGCAACTTCAATCGCGGAGCCGGTGTGCCGTTAAAGCAACAACAAAGTACCGAAACCCTGGTTTTCCGATCACTCGCACTGGTAGCAAACGGGGACTGAGGCAGATAATCGATTTGTAAAGGAGAAAGTTCATGGACACGAAACCGCCGAAGATTCCGACCCCTGACAAGGTGTTGAGTCCGGATCCGGAACCCGCAGGCGTCGAATTTCTCGGGGCAGAATTGCCGGAGCACGTGCGGGCGTTTTTCGACGAACAACGCAAGTCGTGCGAACCGAAGTAACGACGAACGGGGACATCGCAACGGGTGATAGCGCGCCGAAGCTCCCGCGAGGAAAGCCGCGCGCCGTTGATATCGCTCGACTACTTGCACGCAGGCACTGGCAAGCGGCCGCGTGGCGCGTAGCCACGTCCGGCGCCGCGCGCGGCACAGTCCGCCTGCTATTCGTGATCGCATCCGCACTTGCGGTCGGATTCGCCCTTGCGCTCACGCCAGCCACGGCCCGCGCCGATTCCGACGACACTTCACTCACGAACCTGATCTCGCTCGTCTCGCAGCGGCTTGCACTGGCCGAACCCGTCGCCCACTGGAAGTGGATCAATCACCGGCCGATCGACGATGCGCGCCGCGAAGCCGCACTGCTCGCCGATGTCGCGAAGCGCGCACAGGCGGCAGGCGTCGACGCCGAATTCGCACACGAATTCTTCCAGGATCAGATCGATGCCAGCAAGGACATCCAGAACGCGCTCTTCGAGCAATGGCACAAGCTGCGGCCGCCCGAAGGTCCGGCGCCCGACCTGGCAACGCGCACGCGACCGCAACTGGACCGGCTCACGCAATCGATGATCGCCGCACTCGGACGTGTACAAGCGCTTCGCGCCGCGCCCGATTGCCCGACGCGGGTCGCGCAGGGTGTTGCCAACTGGAAGTCGCTTACGCGTTATGACGCAGCGCAGACGGAGGCGCTCAACCGGGCGCTCGGGCACGTCTGCGAGTCGGGCGGCGTCGGCGCGACGGGCTAGCTCGCGTTTGCGGCAGCGGACGCGGTCTCGCTGGCCGGCGTTTCGACCGACGGCTCGATTATCAGCGTCGCGCACCGATCGGGCGGCTGCACGGATGGCGGTGAAACGGGCGAATTCTGCGCCTCGGCCGAGGGCGACATCTGCAACGACGGCGGCAACTCGACCGGCATCACGCGCAAACCACGCGCAAGATGGGTCTGCAAGATCCGATACGTGGACAGTTCGAACCCGCGCGGCGCGCCTGCCTTGCGCTGCGCGAGCAGCGCATGCGCTTGCGTTGCCGATTGCACATGGCCCAGATAACACCAGCGGTCGACGACATGAAACGCGGGCTCCGCTTCCCCTGCGTGTTTGCCGCCCCCGCCGCGCTCTTCAAACACGATCGCGCCATCGAACGGCCACGGCGCATCGCCCGGATCGCTTCTCGACGTCCGCAGCGAACGATTGTGGCTCGGGCGCAGCGCGGCGATCCATTGCGCTTGCGCGAGCAGCGCCCCCAGCTCGCCGCCCGTCGCGCGCCAGTCGACGCGTCGCACGAGTTGCGCGAGCCGCATATCCTTCGACGAGCGCCGCTCACCCGTCAGATGCGCGCGGATCCGTTGACGGACCCGGACGCTTCGTCCCACGAACAGCGGGACGTCGTTTTCCCCATAGAACATATAGATGCCGCACCCCGCGGGCGCCGCATCGAGCGAATCCTCGGTGAGATCGCCGACGAGCCGGTAGCGCCGCATCGTGCGGTCGATCTGTGCACGCAGCGCGTCGAGCGGCACGAGGTCGTGCAGGCGCTGCCAGAACTGCCAGAGCAGATCCGCGTCGGCAAGCGCGCGGTGCCTGTCCGACGGCATGAGCGCGTGCCGCTCGACGAGCGCGTCGAGTCCGTGACGCTTTTCGGCCGGGAAGAGCGCGCGCGACAGACGTACCGTGCACAGCACATCGGGGTTGAATGCGAACCCGACGCGCTCGAATTCGCGATGCAGAAAACCGCGATCGAAGCTTGCGTTGTGCGCGACGAAGAGCTTGCCGTCGAGCCGCGCAAAGAGTTCGGATGCAATCGCATCGAAGGTCGGCGCGCCGCGCACCATTGCGTCGGTGATGCCGGTTAGCTGCTGGATGAACGGCGGAATGGGCTGCTGCGGATCGACCAGCGTGCTCCAGCGCGATGTGCCATGCGGCCCGACTTCGACGACGCCCACTTCGGTAATTCGATGCACGCCGGCCGAGCCGCCGGTCGTTTCGAGATCGACAAACGCGATCGGAACATCGAGCGCGGCCGGCGCCGGAGCCGCGAGGAACGCTTCAGACATGAATGGGAACAGGTTCGGGTGCGATAAATTCAGCCCAAGTATGCACCATCGGGTGCAAAGCCTGCTTGAAAGTTTCGTGTACGCAGACTCGCTAGCACGGCTGCTCAACACATGGCAATCGATCGCGCATACTTTGAGACAGATCGATTTATACGCGTTAATTCCAATCGCCGATTTATTGCTTTGAGATAAGTCTGATAATCATCGATGCATTTCGGGTCAATCGATCAAATGTTTTTCGTATTGGATATCATCAGATATTTTTCTGGCCACACAAACGAAAAGCCCTCGCCAGATGCGAGGGCTTGCGTCAGGCGTCGTGATTCTACGATGCCATTACAGCGGCTGGATGTTCGCAGCCTGCTTGCCCTTCGGGCCGGTCTTTACGTCGAAAGAGACACGCTGGTTCTCTTTGAGCGACTTGAACCCCTCCGCGCGGATTTCGGAGAAGTGAGCGAAGAGATCATCGCCACCCGCATCAGAAGTGATAAAGCCAAAGCCCTTAGCATCGTTGAACCATTTGACGACACCGGTTTCCATATCCATTTCCTCGAATTTGTTTTGAGACGACAGTCGACTTCACCGACTCGAACTGATTCGATATCGGCTTGGCATTTATACGTGCTAATGCAGTGAATCGTCAAGCAGTGGTTTACCAGCGTCCGATTATCGTTCGACGAATGCACGTTGCATTCGTGCTTTTCTATTAAATACAGAAATGCGTGGCAACCGACGTTTTTACCGCCATCAGATTAGGGCAGGGAATTTCTGCCGACATGTAACAAAACGTGAATATTCGTAAGTGTTTTTACGGGTTGTTAGGCCTTGGGGCGCATTACATGATGGTTCACAGCAGTGGATTCAGGGAGGTCGCCATGCTGCTATCCGTTATGCGCCGCTTCGCGGCCTGTTTCACCACACCGCTCACTGAGCCTTCCGGGAAATTCGCCACTGGTAGCCGACCTGCGGCGGCCCCCCCGGCGCTGCCATTCGATCCGGTCTGGCACGGCGACCACTGGCAGAACCTGCTGTCTTCCCCGATGGACGCGCGACATTACGTAATGGAAGATTGGAGCGTCGCATCCGGGCCCGAATGGGCGGCTTCCGCTATCACAAGACGTGCGTAGCCGAACAACTGGCTTCACGAAGGCGGGCGTGTAGAGGGCGAAAAAAAGCGCGACGGTAAAGTCGCGCCTGACAAAGTTTGGAGATCTTTTTCGTCAACGAAAAAGTCTGCTTTGGAAAGCAGCAAATTCAGTATAGCGCCCTCTTTTAATCGGGATTAGCGGCGCGGTCCGCAAACATTCATTTCCGATCAGGCAATAATCAGACCTTTGCTGGAATATTTGTTGTTTTTCCGCATCATCCGCCGTAGCAATTACACAACGCGATGTCGCGGGCACCCGCCCCAGGGTCATCCCGAATGCGTGTAAGCCCTTTGCCAGTAAGGCTGCGCAGGCCACCGCCGATCATTTCCCATCCCGTAATACATTATTGCAGAAACTGGAACGGTCACGCGGCGATGAGCGTCTCTACACTTTGGCTACCGGAAAACGAACGCGCCCTGGTCAGCGCGTTTTTGCGCGAACTCCGCCTCTCGCAGCGCCTCGCGTGAACCGTTTTCTCAAAAGCCTGGGTTTCCAAAGCCCATCCTGTTCTCGGAGTTACAAAGATGAAAAAGACACTCATGGTCGCCGCCCTGACGGGCGTGTTTGCTACTGCGGCTCACGCGCAGAGCAGCGTTACGCTGTACGGCTTGATCGACGCCGGCATCACCTACACCAACAACCAGCACGGTGCGAGCAACGTCCAGGAAACATCGGGCTCGATCAACGGCAGCCGCTGGGGCCTGCGCGGTGCTGAGGACCTCGGTGGCGGTCTGAAGGCAATCTTCACGTTGGAAAGCGGCTTCGGCATCAACGACGGCACCTCGAAGCAAGGTAACCGTCTGTTCGGTCGTCAAGCATTCGTCGGTCTCGCGAGCGACCAGTTCGGCGCTGTGACCCTCGGCCGTCAATATGACAGCATGGTCGACTTCGTCGCCCCGCTGGCTCTGACGGGCACGCAATACGGCGGCACGCAGTTCGCCCACCCGTACGATAACGACAACCTGAACAACTCGTTCCGCGTGAACAACTCGGTGAAGTACACGAGCGTGAACTATGCGGGCTTCAAGTTCGGCGCGTTGTATGGCTTCTCGAACCAGGCTGACGGCTTCGCGAACAACCGCGTGTACAGCGCGGGCGCATCGTATAGCTTCGCTGGCTTCAACGTCGGCGCCGGCTACTTGCAGGTCAACAATAACGCAGGCGCGATCAACACGGCGACGACCAACGCAAGCGGCGCAATCTCGGGCGACAACACGTTCTTCGCTAGCCGCCAGCAAACGTGGGGCGCAGGTGCCAACTACACGCTCGGACCGGCAACGTTCGGCCTCGTGTACACGCAAACGAACCTGCAAGACCTGGCCGGCTTCGGCTCGGGTGCCGGCGGCCAACCGTCGCTCGGCGCTCCGACCAGCGCTCACTTCCAGAACTTCGAAGCGAACGCACGTTACGCTCTGACGCCGGCTCTGAGCATCGCCGGTTCGTACACGTACACGAAGACGAGCCTCGCAGCGACGAACCCGCACTTCAACCAGGTCAACCTGCAAACGGACTACGCGCTGTCGAAGCGGACGGACGTGTACCTGCAGGCTGAATACGTGACCACGAACGACAACGCGATCGTTCACCCGGTCATCAACGGTATCGGCGCAGCTTCGGCGACGAACAACCAGGTTGCTGTGACCGGTGGTATCCGTCACCGCTTCTAAGACAAGCGATCAAGAAAAGAGCAGTATCCGCAGTATTGAAGGCGCCGCTTGCGGCGCCTTTTTTTATTGTCGCGTGCTCGATAGTTGCGTGCGAGCTTGTCCGCCTTTCCATTGGCGGGCGATTTACGCCGCCTCCTCTTCCGCAGATGGATAGCGCACGTCGAGCACATCGATCGACTCCGGGCCCGCCGGCGTATGCAACGTGACCTGGTCGCCGATTTTCGCCTTCAACAGAGCACGCGCAATCGGCGAAATCCAGCTGACGTGCCCGTGGTCCAGATCGACCTCGTCGATACCGACGATTTTCACCGTGTGCGACTCGCCGTCGCCAGTCGCATATTCGACGGTCGCTCCAAAGAACACCTGATCGGTATTCTCCTGCCTGCTGCTGTTGACCACCTCCGCAAGATCGAGGCGTTTGGTGAGGAAGCGGATGCGCCGGTCGATTTCCCGCAGGCGCCGCTTGCCGTAGATATAGTCGCCGTTTTCCGAGCGGTCCCCGTTCGACGCCGCCCACGACACGAGCTTTACGACTTCGGGCCGTTCTTCATCGATTAGATGCAGCAGCTCCGTGCGCAGCCTGCGATGGCCTGCCGGCGTGATGTAGTTCTTCGCTCCCGCGGGAACGTCCGGTTGTGCGACGTCGAGATCGTCGTCGTTGTCGTCGCTCGATTCTTTGACAAAAGCCTTGTTCATGATGATCTGCCAATACTGACTGGCTCTGCAGCCAAAACGAGAACATTGATTGATGCGAGGGCATCAGCGGATGCCCCGATACCAAGCCTACATGATGGCAGCAACCGGACAAATCGCGGAATGTCGCTTCCCTTTTCTGCCAGCTTTGCTATAATCCCGTTTCTGCGTGCGGCTGTAGCTCAGTTGGATAGAGTACTTGGCTACGAACCAAGGGGTCGTGGGTTCGAATCCTGCCAGCCGCGCCACCTATTCAAGGGCCTTCTTCCGGAAGGCCCTTTCATTTGATCCGGCAGCACGATAACCGGGTCAATGCATTGCTCAACAATGTAAGCAGTAACGTCTTGCGTGCGGCTGTAGCTCAGTTGGATAGAGTACTTGGCTACGAACCAAGGGGTCGTGGGTTCGAATCCTGCCAGCCGCGCCATTTTCGAAGGGCCTTCCGTTTGTTACGTCGGAAGGCCCTTTGCTTTGGCGGCATCGTTTCGCCGCGCGCGATACATGTGTCATCGTCACATGGTTCACATGCGCGGCACCGATCTGATATCGCCGATCCGCCCATCAGGCACCGGCGGATCCTCGACTGCACTCATCGCCGTCTGCTCGCCGACCGGCTCCGCTCGCGCGCCGACCAGCGCCTGCGACTGCCGCAGCACATCGTCGACGGTATCGCCGAAGCGGTTCGCGACAAACGCCCGCAGCAACGCAATGCGCAGCGACTCGCCGCGTCCCTCGGCAGCGCGCCCGCTGCTGCCGCCGACGCCATCGCGCGCTTCATCGAATTCGGCCACACAATGCACGGCGCCATTGCGCAGGCGTTCCCTCACATCTATGCGCCGTGAGCGCTCGAGCACCACTGAAGCAGCATCCCACGACGTCGATGGCGTGAAGCGGCCGTCCCACGGACGCCCGCGATCGTTACCTCGAATCGAAACGGTGCGGCCACTGTCGGTGAAGTGAATCTCGCGCACGAAGTCATGCAGACTGCGCGCAACCCAGTAGTCGAGCGCCACGCCGGTCAGGTCCGCTACCTTCATTGGTTCCCTCCCGATAACACACATGTCCATCGAGACGCAGCAAGGCGCGCGCCCGAGGCGCCGCATGCTTCTGTGTCCGGCTCAGTAATCGCCGCGCTCGCGATCGATCCGCATACCGCCATCGTGGCGATGGTGGCCGCCGTCTTCGCTCGGCCGCTCGCGTGCGATGCGCATCACGTCGAGGTTGGTCCGCACGCGTCGCATCACATTCGCGAGATGCACGCGGTCGCTCACCTGAATGACGAAGCGCAGCACCGTCGATTCCTGCGACTGATCTTCGTCCATCGCGATATGGACGATGTTCGCATCGGCCGACGTAATGTCCGCCGCGACGCGCGCGAACACGCCCTTGGTGTTCTTCACGAGCACCTTGATGGCGACGTCGAACAGGCGCCCCGGCTGCGGCGCCCACGCGACATCGATCCAGCGGCCCGGATCGCGCCGGTGGATGCGCTGGGCGACGCGGCAATCGGTCGTGTGAATCGCCATCCCGAGGCCGATGCCGATATAGCCCATGATGTTGTCGCCGGGAATCGGCCGGCAGCATGCGGAGAGCTGCACCGACATTCCTTCGGTACCCGTAATGACGACGGGCGGCGCATTCGGCGCCGTACCGTGCTCGCCACGCGAATGACCGTCTTCGTCGCCGTCGTGACCGCTCATCAGCACTTCGATGCGCTTGGCCATGACCGCGGCCACACGCCGGCCCAAGCCGATATCGGCGAAAATTTCCTGACGATTCTTGTTGCCGGTCCACTGCACGAGCTTTTCCCACGCATCGGGCGTAACGTCGGCAAGCGACAGCCCGTAGCCCTTCAGCGACTGATCGACGAGCCGCTCGCCCAGCTGCACGGACTCGTTCAGCCGCATCGTCTTCAGATAGTGACGAATCGCGGTGCGCGCCTTGCCGGTACGCACGAAACCGAGCCATGCGGGGTTCGGCTTCGAATACGGCGCAGTGATCACCTCGACGATGTCGCCGCTCTTCAACTCCGTACGCAGCGGCAGCAGTTCATTGTTGATCTTCACGGCGACGCACTGATTGCCGAGGTCGCTATGGATCGAATACGCGAAGTCGAGCGCGGTCGCACCGCGCGGAAGCGCCATGATCTTCGACTTCGGCGTGAACACATAGACCGCATCCGGGAACAGATCGATCTTCACATGCTCGAGGAATTCGCTCGAATCGCCGACTTCGCTCTGAATATCGAGCAGCGACTTCAACCACTGATGCGCGCGCTTCTGCACATCGTTGAGGTCCGCGCCGCCGTTCTTGTACAGCCAGTGCGCGGCGACGCCCGCTTCGGCGATCTCGTGCATCTTGCGCGTGCGCACCTGGAACTCGATCGGCGCACCGAACGGCCCGACGAGCGTGGTATGCAGCGACTGGTAGCCGTTGACCTTCGGAATCGCGATGTAGTCCTTGAACTTGCCCGGCACCGGCTTGTACAGCGCATGCAGCGCGCCGATGCACGTATAGCATTCGAGCGGGCTTTCGACGACCACGCGAAAACCGTACACGTCGAGCACTTGCGAAAACGACAGCTGCTTGTCGCGCATCTTCTTGTAGATGCTGAAGATGGTTTTCTCGCGGCCCGTCACTTCCGCGTCGAGCTTCGCATCGCAGAGCGCGCGCTGCACCGACTCGAGAATCTTGCCGACCACTTCGCGCCGGTTGCCGCGCGCGGCCTTCACCGCTTTTTCGAGCGTTGCGTAACGATGCGGATTGAAGTTCGCAAAGCTCAGGTCCTGCAGCTCGCGATACGTATTGTTCAAACCGAGCCGGTGTGCAATCGGCGCGTAGATATCGAGCGTTTCGCGTGCGACGCGCCGGCGTTTCTCGGGCGGCACCGCGCCGAGCGTGCGCATGTTGTGCAGCCGGTCCGCGAGCTTGACGAGGATCACGCGCACGTCGCGCGCCATCGCGAGCAGCATTTTGCGGAAGTTCTCCGCCTGCGCTTCCTCGCGATTGCGAAACTCCATCTTGTCCAGCTTCGACAACCCGTCGACGAGTTCCGCGACCTTCGCGCCGAACCGTTCGGCGAGTTCGGCCTTGGTCACGCCCTGGTCTTCCATCACGTCGTGCAGCAGCGCGGCCATGATGGACTGCGCGTCGAGCTTCCAGCCGGCGCAGATTTCCGCGACCGCGACCGGATGCGTGATATAGGGTTCGCCGCTCTGACGGTATTGCCCGAGGTGAGCTTCGTCGCTGAAGTGGAACGCGGCCTTGACCGCCTTGATGTCTTCCGGCGACAGATAAGCCGAAAGCGCGGCGGTCAGCTTCGCGATCGAGACGACGTCGTGCCGGCGCGGCTGCTCCGGCGTTGCGGTCGGCCCGAACAGATGGCGAAACGATTGTTCGAGGACCGCATCGATGTACTTGCGTGCGGACGAAGGCGCTTCGGTTTCGTGTCCATCATCCGCGTGGGATGCGACGTCCGACATGGAGGACGTGGGGTTCGAGCTCATGTCCGCCTCCTGACCGGGTTAATGGACGCCAATGGACGCCAGTCGAACTGGCGACGCGCCAATCCGCACGCGTGGGTTCAAGTTACATGACGTTCGACGGTGAATGAAGGTGCGCGCTTAAACCGGCACCTTCTTCAGCATTTCGACGCCGACCTGGCCGGCCGCGATTTCGCGCAGCGCGACGACGGTGGGCTTGTCGCGGCTTTCGATCTTCGGCGTGTGGCCTTGCGCGAGCTGACGCGCACGGTAGGTTGCGGCAAGCGCCAGCTCGAAACGATTCGGGATCTGTTTCAGACAGTCTTCGACGGTAATGCGGGCCATGGTGAAAATTCCTTCTCTGGTTGTTGCTTATTCTACCTTATGTGTTCGAACCGACGTCCGGTCAGCCCGCGTGCGGCAAGTGGATGCCGAGCTGCACGAACAGGTCCGTATGCCGTGCGTACTGCGATGCGAACCGCAGCCGCGTGGCGGCGACGAGGCACTGCAGTTCGGCCAGCGCGCGATCGAAATTCTCGTTGATCACGACATATTCCGCTTCGGCCGCATGCGCCATCTCGCCGCCTGCCGCGAGCAGCCGCCGCGTGATGACGTTCGGCTCGTCCTGACCGCGCTTCCTGAGACGCTCTTCGAGCGCTTCGAGCGACGGCGGCAGAATGAAAATCTCAACGGCGTTGTGAAACTGACGTTTCACCTGCTGCGCACCTTGCCAGTCGATTTCGAGCAGCACGTCGTGGCCGATCGTCATCTGCTCTTCGATCCAGAGCCGCGAGGTCGCGTAATAGTTGCCGTGCACTTCGGCGCTCTCGAGAAACTCGCCCGCGGCATGGCGCGCGAGGAAATCCTCGACGCTCGTGAAATGGTAGTGCTCGCCGTCCTGCTCTTTCGGACGCGGCGCGCGCGTCGTGTACGAAATCGACAGACGGATCGCCGGATCGCGCGCGAGCAGCGCATTGACGAGCGTCGATTTGCCCGCGCCGGACGGTGCGACAACCATGAACAGGTTGCCCGGATACGCTCGCGCATAGGGACTGCGCGGTGCGCTGCTTTCGCGTGTGTGGTCGGTCATGCCCGTAGCTCCTGCTGCGTTAAGCCCACTTCTTTACCCGCTCTTCAAGTGCTTGTTCGATGGGTTTTTCCGGTCGGTGCGAGACCGACTACCTATTCGAGATTCTGCACCTGCTCGCGCATCTGCTCGATCAGGAGCTTCAACGTCATCGACGAATCGGCGAGTTCCTTCGCCGCCGCCTTGGAACCGAGCGTATTCGCTTCGCGGTTCAGCTCCTGCATCATGAAGTCGAGCCGCTTGCCGACCTTGCCGCCTTTCTGGATCACATGCCGCGTCTCGTTCAGATGCGCGGTCAGGCGCGACAGCTCTTCGGCGATATCGATACGAATGCCGTACATCGTCACTTCCTGGCGAATCCGCTCGGCGATCTCCTCGCGCGACACGATCGTCGCCGCGGTATCGGGCGCCGCAACGCCGAGCGCTTCCTGCAGGCGCTCGACAATCTTCTGCTGATGCTTCGCGATCAGTTCCGGCACGAGCGGCGTGATCTTCGCCACGATCGCCTCCATTTCGGTGACGTTCGCGAGCAGCATCGTCGCAAGCTGCGCGCCTTCGCGTCCACGCACGTCGATGAGCTCGGTAATGGCCTGCTTGCCGCATGCGAGCACTGCGTCGCGCAGCACCTCGGGCGACACGCCGCTCTCGGCAAGCACGCCCGGCCAGCGCAGAATCTCACCGGTGCGCAGGCGGCCGGCTTGAGGAAATGCTTCGAGCACCGCGCGCTCCAGACCGGCCAGTTGATCGAGCGCATCGCGATTGAGTGCGCCCGCGTTCGCCGTCTGCTCGCTGCGCTGCAGATTGACGCGAATATCGACCTTGCCGCGCGAGAGCTTCGTCATCAGCATTTCGCGTAATGTCGGTTCGCAGACACGCACGTCTTCGGGCATCCGGAAGTTCAGATCGAGAAAGCGCGAGTTCACCGTGCGCAACTCGACGGACACGCTGAGGCCGCCGTTGCCGGCGCCGTTTCCGGAAACCGCGGCGAGTTCGCGCGTGGCGCTCGCATAGCCAGTCATGCTGTAGATCATCGTTCGTCTCGCGAAGGGGGCGTGCCGCCGTGTGCACTGCCCGGGATGCGGTCGCCCGGCGTGTACGAGACGCGGGGCAGGGAACGCGCATTATCCCATTTTTGGCGAAAGTGCCCGCTGGACGTGCCTCTGCGGCGAACCAGACGATCGGCGCTAAAATCGAAGCTTGCCGGGCGCCCTCCTTTCCCGGGCACGCTCAGGCGCGCCCGAACAGGCCCGCATACGCCCGATCGCCCCCAACCCTTCCCGACCACGACCACGCCACCACGATGAACGACACCACGACCCGCCCGAGCGGCCGCCGCGCCGATGAGCTACGCAAGGTGCGCATCACGCGCCACTACACGAAGCATGCCGAAGGCTCCGTCCTGATCGAATTCGGCGACACGAAGGTGATCTGCACCGCCAGCATCGCCGAACAGGTGCCGGCGTTTCTGCGCGACCGGGGTCAGGGATGGCTGACCGCGGAATACGGCATGCTGCCCCGTGCGACGCATACGCGCAGCGACCGCGAAGCGGCACGCGGCAAGCAAACGGGCCGCACGCAGGAAATCCAGCGCCTGATCGGCCGCGCGCTGCGCTCGGTATTCGATCTCGAACGGCTTGGCCCGCGCACGCTGCATATCGACTGCGACGTGATCCAGGCCGATGGCGGCACGCGCACGGCGAGCATCACGGGTGCGTTCGTCGCCGCCCACGATGCGGTGGCGAAGCTGCTCGCGACTGGCCGCATCGAGCAGTCGCCGATTACCGACTACGTCGCGGCGATCTCGGTCGGCGTGTTCGATGGCTTGCCCGTGCTCGATCTCGACTACGACGAAGACTCGCAGTGCGATACCGACATGAACGTCGTGATGACGGGCGACGGCGGCTTCGTCGAAATCCAGGGTACGGCGGAAGGCGAGCCGTTTTCGCGCGACGAGATGAACGCGCTGCTCGATCTCGCGCAAAGCGGTATCGAAGCGCTGATCGCGAAGCAAAAGGAAGTATTGGAGATTACCGGTGAATGATCGTCGGAAAGCCGAGGACGGTGACCATGCGGTGAAGCCGTCGCTCGGCAGGGTCGTGCTCGCATCGAACAATGCGGGCAAGCTGCGTGAATTCGCGGCGCTGCTCGATGCGGCCGGCATCGAACTGATCGCGCAGGGCACGCTCGATGTGCCCGAAGCGGAAGAACCGCATCAGACGTTCGTCGAAAACGCACTCGCGAAAGCGCGCCATGCGGCGAAGCTGACCGGCCTGCCGGCGCTCGCGGACGACTCGGGCTTGTGCGTGCGTGCATTGCGTGGCGCGCCCGGCGTTTATTCGGCGCGCTATGCGCAACTCGCCGGCGGCGAAAAGAGCGACGCGGCGAACAATGCGCGCCTCGTCGCGCAGCTCGCCCATGTGGCGGACCGCCGCGCGTATTACTTCTGCGTGCTCGTGCTCGTGCGCGATGCCGACGATCCCGAGCCGCTGATCGCCGAAGGTCGCTGGCAAGGGCAAATCATCGACGCACCGCGCGGCGCGCACGGCTTCGGCTACGATCCGCACTTCTTCATTCCGGCGCTGAATGCGACGGCTGCCGAACTTCAACCGTCGGTGAAAAACGCGACGAGCCATCGCGCGATTGCGTTGCAGCAGTTGCTTGCACGGCTCGAGGAGGACGCGTGAGCGCAAGTGCAATATCGGCCGGCGGCCGCGTGGTCCAGGCCTTCAACGCGCCGGGCAGCATCCGCCTGACGTCGCTGCCGCCGCTCGCGCTTTATGTGCACTTCCCGTGGTGCGTGCGCAAGTGTCCGTATTGCGACTTCAACTCGCACGAATGGAAAGGCGAGCGCTTTCCGGAGAGCGATTATCTCGACGCGCTGCGCGCCGACCTCGAACACGCGCTGCCGCTCGTCTGGGGCCGCCAGGTGCATACGGTGTTTATCGGCGGCGGCACGCCGAGCCTGCTGTCTGCGCCGGGGCTCGACCGGCTGCTGTCCGACGTGCGCGCGCTGCTGCCGCTCGACGCCGATGCGGAAATCACGCTCGAAGCAAACCCCGGCACGTTCGAAGCGGCGAAGTTCGCGCAGTTTCGCGCGAGCGGCGTGAATCGCCTGTCGGTCGGCATCCAGAGCTTCAACGAAACGCATCTGAAGGCGCTCGGCCGCATTCACGATGCGGCGCAGGCACGTCATGCCGTCGAGGTCGCCGCGCACACGTTCGAGAATTTCAATCTCGACCTGATGTTCGCGCTGCCGCAGCAAACGCTCGCCGAATGCGAGGCCGACATCGAAACGGCGCTGTCGTATGCGCCGCCGCATCTGTCGCTGTATCACCTGACGCTCGAACCGAACACGCTATTTGCGAAGTTTCCGCCACCGCTGCCCGACGACGATGCGTCCGCGGACATGCAGGACTGGATCCACGAACGCACGGCCGCCGCGGGCTACGAGCGCTACGAAGTATCGGCGTATGCGAAGCCGCACCGGCAGAGCAAGCACAACCTGAACTACTGGCGTTTTGGCGACTATCTCGGCATCGGCGCGGGCGCGCATACGAAGCTGTCGTTCCCGAACCGGATCCTGCGGCAGATGCGCTACAAGCACCCGGCGACGTTCATCGAAGAAGCGAAAGCCGGGCACGCGGTACAGGAAGAACACGAAGTCGGCGCGCGCGACCTGCCGTTCGAATTCATGCTCAACGCGCTGCGGCTCGTCGAAGGCTTTCCGGTGCATCGCTTTATCGAGCGCACCGGCTTGCCGATGACGTCGATCGAACCCGCGCTGCAGGAAGCCGAGCGTCGCAAGCTGATCACGCGCGACTATGAAAAGATCGCACCGACTCCGCTTGGTCAGGCGTTTCTGAATGATTTGCAAGCGTTGTTTCTCAAGGAATCGCAGTAGGCGGGCAATGTTCTGGGGCGGGCACGCCGTTTCAGGTTACAATTTCGGGTTCGGAGGGCTGGCAGAGCGGTTGAATGCACCGGTCTTGAAAACCGGCAAGGCTTTACGGCCTTCGTGGGTTCGAATCCCACGCCCTCCGCCAGAGGCCATCATAACCAGTTGAAAATAAACGTATTTTTTTGATTTCTGGCGGATTACTCACAAACCAACTATCAAAACGAAACGCGGGGTTGATTCCCGCGCAGTACATCAGGTATCGCGTCCTAAGCGCTGGGGCCAACGGTAATGCAGCCAGTGGCGGGCAAGATTCGCGGTACCGCGCGCCCCTCTAGTCCAGCGAAAGATGCGCGAAAGAGCGCTCACAGAACGTCCGCACCGCGTGCGTTTGCTCCTTCCAATCCATATCCCCGGACAGACATTCGCTTAAGTCATCGTACGCTTTCTTGAACTTGCCAACCGATGCCGAGTACCCGCAGTCATTGCCGGTTTTTTTGCGAAGCGAAGATGCAGAAAGACGCAGTTCAATCAATTTGCGTTCAAGCTCGTTAATCGTCTCGATCTCATCCAACGCAGCATCACTGTTCGGATTGTAGCCGGGACGGTCCTCGTCAAGCATATTGCGAATCCGTCTGCACTCCCAATCGATGGGCCGTAACCTTTGCCGAAGACGATTCGACGCATGGCGGTACGCAAGTTTCCGCAACTCGACCTTGCTGGCTGTGGACAACCGCTGAAAGTCTGACTCGGTCAAACTACCGGAAGCATGTCCATCGGAACTCAAATACTCGCGCAAGGGGTCAACATAATGAAAAAACAACTTTTTTGACGGAAAAAGCAAAACCACTATCAATACGGGGGTTCGGATGCTCTGCCAGTATTCGAAGTGCTTTCGAGACAGCGACATCGGTTGGATGCTCTCTTCTGTCTGCGCCTTTATTTGAACCGCGATGAAGTTCCCCGTTGTCTCTCCGTCGCTGTCGAGCGCCTCGACCTGTGCATCGATTCCGAGGTCAACGTCAAGCAGACGGCACGGCCACTGTAACTTGTGCGAGACCCAATACCCGAAGTAGTACTCCCCGGCATCCCCTGTCGCGTTTGAAGCATCGTATTTCATCGTAAATTAAGATTGAGAATCGAAGGTATTCGGTTCGCAAGCCGGCGTTTCATGTAGACAGCTGCGCTCGCAAGCTTAAAAGTAAGAAATTCCTTGTAGACAGATTGTTTTCATAGCATCCAAGCTACCTAGTTTGTTGACTAGGGCTGTCGCCGATGTCACGCACTTGCCTTGATAACCGCGTGACTAACGTTGACGACGCTCCAGACGTTGCCTTGGATCGCAAAGGTTGCACAATGGCATAAGGCGCACAGAGCAGCGCGCCGCCCCCGCACCCTCATCTAGTTCAAACAGCACTTCTTGTACTTGCGCCCACTGCCACAGTGGCACGGCTCGTTTCGCCCGAGTTTTATGCGCCTGGCCGCACCTTGTGTGTATTGAGGAAGCACATCGCGAACCCGAGCCGCCGGCTTCATATTCGCCGTTAACCGGTCCATTTCTTCCGAGGGCTCCCACGGAAAGTCCAACGTGACACCGAATTGGACATGCCCATCTGGGTTCACGGATACTCCAAACCACTGCGCCGCATGTTGCCGGTACTTGCGTTTGACGCAGTACGTCTCCAATACGTCAATCGCTTCGGGCGACAGCGTTGGATTGCAATGGAAACTAACCCCGCACGGTGGAGTGCTGCTCGACGCAAGCGTCACGTCGTGTCGCCCACCGTCGAGTTGCGTCTGCCGCGTGACGGCCTCAAGTACACGATGGACATTCATACACGAATCTTCGTCCATCGAAAGCAGGTGGAATCCGAGTTCTAGCGTTGCCGAGTCCGCCTTGGTTTCTATCTCCTTGATGAGTTGCTCGTAGCGCGTTCCGCGCATCTTCGTCAGGATGCCAACTGGTGTGTCGTCCCCCGGTTGGTTATCCCTGCGGACCAGCATCGCCATGTCCAAGTCTTGCGCGATAGAGTCCTCAAGTATGACGCTGTCGTAATTCTCGTCCAGCCAGAGATTCTGCTTCAGGTGGTAGCCGAGCACGGTCAGTTCATGCCCGCTCATCAGTTTGTCCGGGACGGCAGCACGCAGTTTCACATAGCTCAGGAGTCGCAGCGGCGTCGTTAGCATCTCCGTCAGCGTGTCGAGAAGGAACACGTCCATCACCAACGGAGGCCGGATGACATCGGTAGTCTGAAATTTCAGAAACTGGCTCGCCTGAAAGGCCAGTGCCGGATAGTGTTCTGACACGAGGCTGAACAGGAAGACCTCTTTGATGCTCGGCGGCAAATCGACTTCTTTTCCTTTGTCGTCCACTAAGCGACATCCACCAGCGAGAATTTCACTGGCGCAAGTCCAACCTTGGTCGTAGGAATCTTGTATGGCGGCAGCGAAGTCCGCCCTCAACTGATTGTCGTTTCCCTTTCGGGCTGCGATGGTCAGCTTCTTTGCCTTCGCTTGTACGATGATGAGTCGGTCTGCGTAAATGACGAGAACATCAGCCTCACCCACGATGTTCTTGCCACGATGCAGATTCACATTTGAATAGACGTGCTCCATGCCGAAGACCCCGGCCAGTCGGCGCACGGCGAACTGCTCGGTGAAGGCGCCGCGGTGCTTGGCCGCCGTCGGGCGGTAGGACTTGTCGTCCCACATCCAAAAGAACGGAGACTCGTATAGAGCCTCGTAGATGGAGTAATGCGAGAAAAGGAGCACCGTCCCGCGGTCGGTCGGAAGCAGCGGCCGTGCGGCGACCTCATTGAAGTCACCTATCCCCTTGAACGCCGCGTTGTCTCCCGTATAGAGGAAAGCACGGAAAAACGCTTCAACGACGTCCTGCGCAACTCCACTGCGAGACGCCACCTCATCGGACGAGAACTCGAACGCGGGCAGCCAGGTCTCGGGCTGGGTCTTGGCAATTCTGGCGTCCGCGAAGAGCCGAGTCCCCTTTTCGTCCATCAACGCGCACATCGTCTTGGCGATAGTCCTCGCTTGGCCGGAGGTGAAGCCTTTGGCTTTGAGCATCCAGTCGTCATCGGCCCCGTACTTCTCGGGCACAAAGTCCCTGTACTGAAAGGCGTAGGCCGACTCGGTCCCATAGAAAATGGGCTCTCGCATCCCCGCGCCGCGCCACGGGTCTGGCGGCTCGCGCCCTTCCTTCACCGCCTCGAACATGGCGGCAAACATCGGGTAGGACATTGCGTTGTGAAGCTCCCGCATGAGGACATCGGTGCGTTCAACGTAGCCTTCGACCACATCAAAGGGCTGCGGAGACAGGTCCAACGGCTTCTTCGCCATCAAGCCTATTAGCGTCGTCAACTCCGTCCGAATCAGCCGGTCCCTACTGAACAACCGGTCCATGTCGGCCGATTTCAGCTTGCCCTCAATGTAGATGACGTTATCGCGATGACAAATGTGTGCGACAGCGTGAACGTATCCAGGCGATGCAGCTAGCTCGCTCAAGTCCTCAAGAATCTGGGATTCTTCCCGCGGTTTCTCCATGGTCCCCTCCTGTCAAGTCCGAGGTCATTTTTTTACGAACCTCGTTCATGCCGAATATCCGCTTTGCCTCGAAACGGCCAAGTTCGACGGGTACGGGCACGACCAAATGAATCTATCTCCAGTACCCCAACACGGCCCTCCGAACGAACGGTTCTAAGCTTAAAGGAGTCAACCATCCCGCTGCATCGAAAGACGGCTCATGGCCGGACTCCGACGAATCGGAAACCACCTCCGCTGCGTTCCCGTCATGTTCGCTTGTCGTTTCCGCATGCTCTTTTCACCGTCGCGGTGCCGATCCCGAACTCTTCGGCGGTCTCCTTGATACTCGCGCCGTTTTCGGTACGCCATGCTTTGATAGCAGCGTAATCGTGGGATCGCGCGCGCCCTTTGTATTTTCCTTCGGCCTTCGCGATCGCCACGCCGCGACGCTGCATCTCTGCCCGATTGCGGTAGTCCGCTTCGCCTTGTGCCGCCATGAATGCCAGCACAGCATCCCGCGTTGCTTTCTCGATGGGGTCCTTGGCTTTTCCATCGAACGCCATCCCGTTGAGGGTGCATTCGACACGCACACCCAGTTCCATCAACCGGCGCATCGTGCGGTGTAGCTCGTCGTAGCGGCGGCTAATGCGGTCGAGCCAACGAACGATTAGAACACCGCCATGCCGCAAATCGTGCTCCGCTCTGCGCCACTGTTCCCGTTCGGAGGGAGCCACGTGATAGCCGCTCACGCCCTCGTCAATGAAAACGTCCTTGTCATGCACACCGTGTGATCTGGCGTCGTCGTACTGGCTCACGGACGACTGGCCGTCCGTCGTCGAAATCCGACCGTAATAGAGTTTGCGCATGGATTGGCTGGATCATTTGAGTCAATGGCTCAATAATAACATAGATCAAATATACGGTTGATTCTATTGATCCAATCTCCGGTCCGTGAGTGCATGGCTCTTTACGGTGTACCCCCATGAGCCATGCTCACGACGATACAGATTCGGTGCTAGTGAACTTTACGAAGACCGGTCATATTGCGTATCTATTATGCATTTCACTGGCTTCGGGCACATCACCGCGCCTAAACGGATTGCATGAAAGGGTACTGGCCGTAGGCCATCACGCGAATGGATCGATACAAATCGCCTCGATGGTTTGTCAAAACCGCGATACCATCGGTTGCATCAGACGTGACCTATATTAAAGTCAAAAAACACTCATCCCCATGACGACAAACCCGCCGAACGAAAATTCGATACGAGACTTTCTAGCCGAACGGCTCGATATGGTCGAACCGGGACTAACGCTCATCGACCGCGAACATTATCTAAAAAACTCTCAAGGTGCCGCGGGATTCTTAGATATTTTCGCGAAAGACACACATGATCGACTCGTCATAATCGAGATCAAACGCACCGACACAGCTGCTCGTGAGGCAATACACGAACTCTATAAATATTCAGCACTTTTACGTGAAAAATATCTCTTGCGAGACGTCGAATATCGCCTAATGCTGTTGTCAGTCGAGTGGCACGGGTTGCTCGTTCCCTACTCGGAGTTCGCAAAAACAGCGCCATTTGACCTCTTGGCGGGCCGGATCGCGCTCGATACCGACGGTTGGCCGACGCGAATCGACCCAGTTAGCACTGTTGCGACCGCAGCGCAGCGACGCTTCTCGCGACGGCACTTTCTGTGGCGCTTCGAGGCGGAGGCGAAGGCAACCGCTGCGATTCCATTGATCGCTGCGCATATGAAGGAAGCCGGTATCGACGATTTCGTTCTGATTCGGAGCCATTCAAACAATCCACTGATCAGTGAAAAGTGCTTTTTATATTTCGCACAGCAGGAGCTGACGCTCACCGAATATCGTCAGCGTATTCGCCTCCAACTCAGCGACGCCGAGTATGAAGAGTTTGAGGAAAACATGGCTGATCTGATCGAGGAGGAAGACCGGGTTAGCGAGGCAGCCGATGCAGTCTGGTATCCAGGCTACGACGATCTATTTGGCCGCATCCATTGCGACCACTCAGAAATCTCTCATCCGGAGAAGGCATCGCATTGGTTTGCTGAGGGCGCCCAACGCGACATTATGATCGAACGGTTCGGTCGATTTATCGATGCTCGGCTACTCGACAATACAATCTTGAGCGAACTCATCGGGCAGACCGGCGGATCAGATTATCACCTACGTCAGAGTGCCAGCACTATCTCACGGCCCCAGATGGAGGCGTTACGTACCAGCATTGCAAATGTTTTCTTTTTCAATTCTGAATGGCGGAATGCGGGCCTAGACTTGCTCAGCTATGCAGAACGAACCGGACCCGCAACCACCAGGATCACCGCCTTTAGCAACGAGGATGTGTTGCGTTCAGTTGCAGGCGCGGCGTTTGGCTACCCGGCCTATATTCCATCATTCCGGCTCGAAATTGAACGTGAAGGGCAGCCGGTCGAGACTTTCCTTGGGGTACCCGAATGGGACGGCACGTCATTCGATTTCGACGCCATAATGAAGGCGCATTTTGGTGCAGACCCGTTCGACTACTTCATCACGCATCATTTCGGAAGCACTCGAGGAATTAATGCCGACATCATGGCCGACCTCGGTCTGCGCTATATCATTTTCCGCATGGGCGAGGATGGCCCTGAGCGGGTACGAGTGGCGGGCTCTTCCATCGTAGGGTCTCCACGACCCACCAGAGGCTCGGTATTCAGTTTGATTGACGCTAACGTCGACGAGGTTCACAAGATCGTTGGCCTCTTTATGACGCACGATGAGGGTTTTCGCAAATCTATCGAGGTCTGGCTTAATAATGATTTCAATGTCGCGGAGCGCGTCGTCAGGGCGCGCATCGAGCAGCTGCATCCAGCCGATGGAGAATGCTACTGGATCGGAAAAATCGAACTGTGCGGCCTTTGTCACAGACATTTCAATACGGCACAATTCATGATTGACGCCCGGGTGGGCGGTGGCGGCGCCAATGTCTGTGCACAATGCTACCTAGAGGATGGGAATGGTGGCGGCGCGATATTCGCAGCGACGCGAAAGGGTTGGCTACTCCTAGGAACCGATCTACCATCGGCCGAGGTCCCGGGAACCGAGCAGCTAGTCTAATTAGAGCCAGCTGACACGTCTTAAATGAAAAGGCATCGATTTAGTCGGGCATTCGCGTCCTGTTCGATTGGTGATGCCGCCTATCTTGCTAACGCATAAACGACGGCTGCGCCGTTTATGCCCCAGAATATGTAATATTGGAATTCGACGACGCTAGCACGACGTTTATGTAGTGGCATGATGTGGCGGGACCAACTTAGCATTTCTCTCGGCCGGTCAAGTCCGCGAAACGACCAGTTGAATATGCTGATTGGATGAGATAACGATCAGACCAAACGAGACATACATAAGCGACGCAACCGTAGACTTCCAATATCGTTCAGCAAACCGCCATACACCATATGCCAAATCCTTTCCAAACTCGACAGCCCAATATTGGTGCCAACGGCAACGTTCGCGAACCGCAGCGCGGTGCGTACCAAGCCCTTGTGGATTTTGCGAGCGACCCGACCGATACCACACGCGAAGTTGGCGTAGTGCTCCCTGTGGGATGCGGCAAATCGGGGACGATTACCCTGGCCCCCTTCGCCTTTCGGTCGAACCGGACGTTAGTCATCGCGCCCGGCGTAAATATCGCAGGGCAACTTGCCGCTGATTTTGATCCCAGCAATCCACGCATGTTTTATCAAAAGTGCGGCGTGCTGGTCGGAGGGCCCTACCCCGAGCCGGTCGAGATTCGCGGCACCACTGCAAACCGGGGTGACCTAGACGAAGCGCATGTCGTTATTACGAATATTCAGCAACTCCAAGGGCAGGATAACCGTTGGCTTATGACGCTGCCGGCCGACTACTTCGATTTGATTCTGTTTGACGAAGGACACCACAGCGTCGCCCAGACGTGGGAAGCACTGAAGCAACATTTCCCAGCTGCGCGAATCGTAAACTTCAGTGCCACGCCCCAGCGTGCTGATGGCCAACTCATGGCTGGCCGCGTGCTGTACTCGTTCCCAATTTTCCGAGCGATCCAAGCGGGCTATGTGAAGCGCCTCAAAGCGGTCCAATTGAATCCTCGCACGCTGCGTTACGTGCGACGCGAGAACGGAGAGGAAATCGAGGTCGGACTGGCGGAAGTACGCCTGCTCGGCGAACAAGATGCCGACTTCAGACGTAGCATCGTCACATCCACTGAGACACTAAACACAATCGTCGACGCCTCAATTAGAGAGCTGAACCGTTTGCGTAACGAGACGAGCGAACGACGGCTGAAAATCATTGCTTCCGCGCTGAATTTTGAGCACTGCCGCCAAATCGTGGAGGCATACAACGCACGCGGACAGCGCGCTGGTTATGTCCACTCGCGAGAAAACAGCGCAGCCAACGCACGAGTGATGACGCAGCTAGATAACCACCAACTAGATGTCATTGTCCAGGTGCGCAAACTCGGTGAAGGCTTCGACCATCCGTTCCTCGCCGTAGCGGCCGTCTTCAGCATCTTTGCAAACCTATCGCCTTTTGTGCAATTTGTCGGCCGCATCATGCGCGTGATCGTTCAGAACGAACCCGGTAATCCCGTAAATCAAGGCGTGGTCGTGTTCCACGCCGGTGCCAATATCGCGCGGCAATGGGGAGACTTCCAGCAATACAGCGAAGCTGATCAGGCCTACTTCGACCAATTGCTACCGTTGGAAGGCATGGACCCCGCCGACCCTGGCGAGCGAGAAATCACGCCTGTACCCCGGCCTGGCGACGAAATGGAAGTGCGCGCCCAGTCGGAAGTGCAACTTGAAGAACTACCCTTGCTTGAGGAAGATGAGGCAGCTGCCATTAGACTCCTACAAGAGCGCGGCATCATTGACGCAAACTTCGATCCAGACCGGCAGACACTGCAAGCCGTGCCAGTAACGCGTGTGGCACAACGGCGCGCAATGCGCGGCGGACTGGATATGCGGGTGCGCACAGCCGCCGCCCGAATCCTTGCCCAACGGGGCATCAATCCAGAAGGGCGCGACCTTGATCGTCAGCGCCTTAATCGCAGCAATCTGATTGTGTTGAAGTCGGCCATCGACCGCCAAGTAAATGCCGTTGCGGGACGCGCAGCTGGTCAGCGAAGCGAGTTCGTACGCGAGGAACTTGATCGAGTTGATGCGGGCTTCGACGCTATCGTTGCCGCGGCAACGCACGAGGTGTTTGGTGGCAATTAAATCTCTCATTACTCAGGTCGGCGTTGACACGGCCGGCAAGTCTCACAACTGCCAGGCAAACAGCAAGCACCGTATCGCGATGGGCGATGTTCGCCTGAAGGTACGTAATGGGCGAAGTTGGGACCACTACTGTCGGGACTGCGCGCTTAATATCATCGCCCGCGATATTGCGAAGCTACAGGCTTTGCAAAGCCTGACGCCGACCGTAGAGAGGTAAACGGCGGCCGTTGTCACACAACAGTCGCCCTTCGTACGGCGAGTGAAGGACCGTATCAGTTGCCGCCGTAGTGCAGTTCCGCTCGCACATCCATCTACGCAATGCGCTTGAACATCGAGACGACTAGCACGCCTTGATACACTTCTGGCGAAGTTCTTCAAGGACAACCTGGCATCCTCTTGATCATATGCGCGCTCACATTCGTGATTCATGTGATCGCGAACCATCACAAAGAGATCAAATGAATCAAAATCCACCCAACGGTCCTTTTCTCCCTTCTATGACGTGGACTCAAAACCGCATCATGCTCCATGCTATGGATAAAGGCGGCCTTCCCACGTGGGAGAAACCTGAAACGTACGCCGAGCGGTCAGCAGAGTTGGACGAGTGTGTCGAACCAGCCTATCAGCAGCGCGCTAGGTACTTCAAGGCGTTCACGTCAGCGTTTGCACAAATTGGGACACTGCCCGACGAATTGCGCTTGTCGATCGAACCCCTGCATCCCTTGCCTACGCTGGACCTCAAGAAGCATGTTACCAAGCGCCTGGCGGCTTTCGGGGTCAAGGCGCCCGATGCGCACCAAGGGCTGGGACTTGTCTCTCGTGCATTACTTAACAGCTATTATCCGCAGGCGAGGCTATTTGACTTAGTTATACCGGCTCCGCCGACTTCGCATCCTGACCTCTTTCTCTTCGACCCCCTTATTGGCTTCGTTCTATGGGAGGAGGACGGCAAAATTCACAACGACTGGTTGGGAAATAAGCGCGACCTTGCCGACCTCATACGTCTTCCGACGGAAACTCGGCGTATGCTTTATCGGTCTCAAGGCGACCTTTTCCGGGTGGGGAGTTCGCTGATGAGACGCGTAATAATCCCCTTGCTCTCGACGCGGCGAGAATTCGCCAGCGATGACGCGGATATTCCGACCATCACGATTGACAGCCAGCGCGACCTCGACGCACTTGTGGATGATCTCCGTACTGCTTGCGCACGAGCGCCGTTCAATGTTTCGGCCGTGTTCCGTGGGCAAACGGAAGAACATCGCCTTCCCGACCGGAGCGAACTGGTAGCTACTCAGGTTACGCCGTACTCAGACGTGAAGGACCATAGCGTTATACCGTCTCTGTATCGACACTACGACCAATTTCTTGACGATCCATCGCAATTTCGTGGGTTCGTGTCGCATTTATCGGACTGGTGCTTCTATTCTGACTTAATCTTCGGAGATCCAGCTAGGTACCTGACACCGGACGGCCACGTGTATAAGCCGAAGGGCATAGGGTCCGATAGCACTCTCACGATTCAGTTTTTCCAAGATGCCCCAGTTCTCGGCCCACGATCACTTGACAACGGCAATCCGTACACACGCTGGACTGTGAGTAACGGAAACGGCGAGGTACAAGATGAGTACGTCAAACATTTTCGAATGGGGCACTACGACGTACGCCGGAACTTAGTTCTCCAACACTATGGCGCACCGACACCATATATCGACGTCACTCATGACATTCGAGTTGCAGAGTGGTTTGCTTTTAATAAGCTTAGCGTTACTGCTACTGGCCTTTCATCAAACACCGAACTCGCAGGGCCACTTACGAATTCTGCAATATTTGTATTCTTGGTTCCCGACGGCGCGGCACCCCTTGTCAACACCGAACAACTGACATCACCGGACGAGGCTCTACGCCCGCATCGACAAGCTTGTGCAGTGCTTGGAGGATCTGGCGCCCTGTATCGCAACGCCGCAAGCCGTTTTATCGGTCTGAAAATCAAGTTTGCAGATGGATTCCGTCCGTCGAACCTACCGAACGCACGACACCTGTTCCCTGGGCCAGATGAAGACCCGATGCTTAAGCGCCTACTCGCCATGTACGAAGTGCCGCATGGCCTGATGAAGACGTTCCCCGTGTACTGGTTTCCAAGCTAAAGCGATCTGGTGACGGGGATCGTAACTTTTATATCTGGAACGTCCGCTCCACTTTCCCCAGCGGACCGTTTCGAATGGAATATCAGTGTCGCTTTCGGGGTCGTCCGCGGAAGTTCGCCGTAAAGTCAAGGGTAGCGCAAATCGGTTGCTCTTTGTGACGCTCGAACATACGCAGTCTGTAAGTGCCAACCCGCTACAATTGCGAACACAACACAAAGCGTGAGGCGGCGGATGGACATTGATTGGCAGGTATACGCGAAGCTTTTTGCGGTGTCTGTGTTGTCCGCCTCGGTTGTTAGCACGTTGATAAACGTGTACTTCAATGCGCGAAAAGAAGCTCGCGATCACCGGCGCGAAGCTGCGGCTGCAGCGGCCAGTGCCGTGCAAGCGCTGGAAGCATACTATTGCGCAGCGGCGCGCATGATCGTGGACGCCGACATCGCCCAGGAGGAAGTCTTACGTGGCGAAGCCGGACGCAACGGGATCGGTCTACCGCAATTCGCATATCCCGAGGACATGGACTGGAAATGGTTAGCGCCAGGAACTGCATCTCGCCTTCGCTTTTTTCCGACAGCGAGAGAAGCTGCGCAGCGACATCTGGCCACGGAGTGGCAGTATTCCCTACCGCCCGATCATCTTTCGGATGTCGCCGTAGAGTGCGCAACGCTGGCGAACAAGGCTTGGGCGCTCGCGCAGTCTGTCCGCACTGAGCATCGATTGGGCGAAGCCGTGCTGGATGAGCACGACCGCTACATACCGGACCTCATAGCTCGGACGCTGCGCGAGCGTGAAGAGGCATTTGCACGGATGAAAGCCATGGCAGCGAGGACGCGTGAGCCGACGATAGGGGTCTAATGGATGTCATCCGATAGCGAACTTCACGCGTTGACTGCTGCCGCAAGGGAAGCAGCGATAAATCCACAGCAAATCGCTGCCAGATACGCTCTTGCGAAATTCACAGCTAAAACGTTCGAACAGGTAGGCGAAGAGTTGCAGTCCGTCGGGTATATCTTTGGCGGCGATCGAGTAAGTGGCAAATCGCCCTTCGGGCATGGCAGCGATGAAATCGTCGCCGTTTCGTTGCTGTTTCGTATCGCTGGGCAGCTCACGTCCTCCAGTGCTGATCTGTTTGCAGACGGAAGGCACTACGCTGCTGCTGCCCTGCTTCGCCAAATCGTGGAGATCGAATATCTCGCATGGGCCTTCGAGAGTCGCGATAACGACGCCGAACGTTGGCTCCGCAGTAGCGCCGATGAACGGCGAGATTTCTTCGCACCCGCCAAGCTTCGGCAAGCGGCTAATGGCAAGTTTCGCGGAAAGGATTATTGGTACCACTGCGAGCTTGGCGGACATCCCGTTCCAAATTCTTCCCTTTTACTCCGACGCAGCGAGGTAACTTGTCAGTTTCTTCTTTCTGACTTGTTAGGGCATACCGGCAGGATTTGGGATCACTTTCTTGATTGGTCTGCAGGCAACGAATGGGCGATTCCGGTTCATCGTCAGCGTCAAGGCATGTACGAGAAGTACGACGCATGGAAAAAGGTCGATGAACTTCTGCGATTACCACCGCCTCCGTAACACCTTTGACGGTCGTGTTGCCGGAGCCGCATGATCGCCTGCGGCATGGATTTGCTGACGCGGCGAAATCTAACGTCGGCCGTGTCCGGCGATTCGGTGGCACAGCTTCTTTCCTAAGCCGCCCCCAGACGCCGTTCTGACTCAAGCACGGAACGGGAACTCGACCAATTTATTACAATAATCCTTCACTTTGACGAACGTTCGTCACGCTCAGCCGGCTGTTTGCTCGCGCTTCCGGTTCTCCGGTATCTCCTATGCCCGCCAAGCCGTCCTAGGGCCATTTAAGGGCCGCCGGGACGGGATTTCTGCCGTCGAGCCGCTTTTTCCATAGACAATGGCATCTCGAATATTACATTTTTGCTACAGACCACCTTGATGCCCATTTTTTTGGGCAACTTCCCGGGGATAGTTTCGAAAAATTTATGCTACGATTGCTTAAAATTCGGCAATTTTTATTCATTTTTTAGCCGAATTGATAGTTTTTTGTCGAAAACAGGATCACCTGCATCGCGCCTTATTGTCGAAGCGAGGCGCCCGGAAAACAAACGGAAATCCCTCCGTGACCGGTCGGGGTTTGGCCCCGGACCTTGACGTTGTTCACTACCGCCAGCCGTTCGCTGGCAAGCCTGCAGAACCCGCTTTCCCCACTTCGTTTGTCCCGCGCCTAAAGCCGTTACGTCATCACGGCGGCCTTCGCACGTCCCAACTGATAAGGATACCTACATATGATATCTCGCGAGCATCGAACTCCTCTGTTCCGGCTAGGCGACATCGTTGCCACTCCGGGAGCCATCTCGCTTCTCGAGCGCACAGACACGCACCCGCTCGACCTGCTGCTGCGTCACATGCGCGGCGACTGGGGCACCGTGAGTGAAGCGGATGCGATCGCAAACCGGCTGGCCGTCGAACAAGGTTCTCGTCTCCTGTCGGTCTATCTGCTCGGTACCCCGTCCGAAGTGCTGTGGATCATCACTGAGGCCGGACGGCACGCAACGACATTGCTCCTTCCGACGGAATATTGATCGTGGAATTCATCGTGCAAAAACTTCACCCTGCACTGCGTCCCGATCAGCGACTTGAGGTCGCCAATACCCGCAAGGTCCTCCATTCGGCCCAAGGCCAATGGGATTCCGGCTGCACGCTACATTGCCTTGCGATGGCCGGTGCATTGCTCGGTCGTTTGCCCGATACGAGGCTTGTATCGTGGCGGCGGCGTGGGGCGGGTGCGGCCTTCTGGGATAGAGTCTGGCCGTTCTACCTGTCCGGTGCAACGATGGACGAGCTTGCGGAACTGGTGTTCGAGCTCGGATGGGGGCTTCGCCCAAAGGTCGTCGAGGGTACACACCGGAAAGTAGTGGCGTTCTGTGAAGAGCAATTGCAGGGCGGCCACCTTGTGATCCTGAGCTGGCGACCAGCGCGGAGTACACATTTGCATGCGGTGCTCGCCATCGGATTCGAAGGTCGTCAGTCTGGCCGCGCGTTTCGGCCTAGCACCTTACTGCTGCTTGATCCTGCCGAGTACGAACCGTGGCTGGCATCGAGCAATGCACGATTGACCTACCGCACAGAAACGTCAGGCAAGTACGCAATGCATGGCACTTACGTGACCGCCTACTCCAGACAATCTATTGTCGTTACCGGAGCACTGTCGATCCAGGTGCCTCGCGACAAGCGAGCGGCGCGCAAAGCTACCGCAGCCGCCGTTGTCTGACCGGGGCGGGTTCCCCAACGTTGGTGCGGCGCGTACCCGTGGGTTTCAGGTTGATATTCAACGGCTCGAACAGCTGCGCGAGCGTCAGGTTCATGCAGTACGCGAGATTCGCCAGCGTTTCGACGCTCGGATTCCCTTTGCCGCGCTCGATCGTTGAAATATAGGTGCGGTCGACCATCGCGTCATGCGCAAGTTCTTCCTGGGATTTCCCCGCCTCAATCCGGCATGCCTTAACCCGCTTCCCAACGGCGGTCGCGATCGGGCTGCGCTTATCTGAAGTTTTCGCTTTCGGGCTCATGCCTTAATGATCCAGACATGAATACAGAATCTCAACGGAATACACACATCATTTAACGACGTGTTAACACCTGCATTGTTTACGCTACAATTTTCGCTCCACACCGCTGCGGTTGATGGGGCACAACGGAAAAACCTATGGACAAACATGAAGAGGAGAAGCGCGTAATGCCCGATGGCATTGCGCTGACGACGCTTTTCGATCCTTTATCGGTCACGCCGACGTCAGACGGAGTTCCCACACCCGTGATCCGAATTGTTGGGGTGGGCGACACCGGCGCGCGCCTGCTTGGTCTGTTGCGTAATGCGGCGCTGCCGCGAGACGTTGAACAGATCGTGGTGAATACCCCTCAGGCTCCTGTCATAAACCGCATTCGCGATGCCGACCTCGTGCTGCTCCTGGTCAGCACCATCGAGCAGGACGCGCAGCGCGCGGTGAAAGTGATTGCGACGATGGCCCGCCTGTCCGGTGCACTGGTGGTTGGCATGTTGACCCCGGACGTAGGGGACCACGCCGACGCGGGGCCGCTTCTCGCCGCATACAGAGATAGCTTCGATTCGCTCATCGTGCTGCCTTCAGCGCCGCACGAGTCGGTGATCGCGAAGCTTCTCGGAGCATATGTCGTCGCCGCGACGGAGGGTCTAGCCTGCGGTTTCCAGATAACAGCGCCGGTGGGAGCCGATTACCTTGATGTCCGCGCGACGTTCACCGGTACGGAGAAGGCACATATCGGAATCGGCACGGCGCAAGGTGCGGACCGCCCCCGTCATGCAGTGGCCGGGGCTATCGAAGACCTCGGCTCGACATGCGTGCAGCAGGCGGATGGCGTTCTGGTCCTCGTCGCCGGATCACGCTCCCTGCGCCTGCGGGAGATTGGGGCCGTCGCAGACTGCATACAGGCATCGGTCGCGTCCACATGCCGGACATGTCTTGCCGTGCACTACGACGCACGACTGGGCGATGTTCTTCGCGTGACCCTGATCGTGGCAAGCGCGCTCGCCGACAGCACCGGTGCCTGACCGGACACGACGCATCCAATCACGAGCCTTCACCAGAAATCAATCATCTACCAGCCTAACCAAGGAATTTATAAATGAATGCACATAGCGGCTTGTGGAACCGTACGCCCTGGCATGCGCTCGCGCTGTCGCTTGCGCTTGTTATTCCACTCGGCGCATCCGCACATGAAGGCCCGCGTATAAAAGGACTCGCTCTCGGTGATCGGCCTGTCGCGGTGCGAAATGCGGTTACTGCACTGACGAAGAACGGGACCTCGTGCCATATCGACGAGAAGAAGGACACATCAAACCCGTATCTGAATCTGACGATTCAGACCTCCTACGGGATGGCGCTCAATTGCGGCGCGGTCGGGCAGCCTCAATACGTCGCCTTCTTCGAGTTTCGCGATAACCGGATGACGCGCTACACGGTCGGCGCGGAGTTCGCGACGGCGATCTTCAACGCGGGCAGCATGCCGCTGACCGATTTCGCGAAGGCAGTCGTGGACGCATACGACATCCCGCGGCTTGACCCTTCCAGCGATCAGCGCTTTCTGACCTACCACGATACCGAGGGTGGATGGGAGATCGATCTGTACCCGGATCACAGCTTCACCGTTCGAACGGTCGACACACCCCGGCAGCAGACGAAGAACTTCAACTGACATGGCCGCCAAGGCCCGGTGTCTGGCGGAAAGGTGCGCATGTCCGGCACACGTCCGCCGCGATCGCCGGGCCCGCCACCTACCAACATGACAAAAATACTCAGAAGGCTTGTCGGGCCAGCGGGGTACTACGTGTCGTTCTGTCGAACGATTCGTGCGGTCCCGTTCCCCATTCGACTTCCCGTTTTCGGCAGGATATCGACGATTGCCGAAGTCCTGAACATTCATGACAACTTTGCCAAAGGTGAGATCAGGCACGACGTCATCGAACATCAGCTGGAACACCCGGAACATCCTGTCGTCGTGGATTGCGGCGTGAACGTCGGCATCACGATCCGCTGGTGGCATTACCTGAATCACAACGCGACGGTTTTCGGCATTGACATGATGGACGAAGCCCACGCGTTCACCTGCGAACGCATTGGCGAGCCAAACGATTGGTACATCCCGATCACGTGCGCACTTTCAGCTTCTGACGGCAAGGTACTTAGCATCAGTTTCGATGACCCTCTGTCTGGTAAAAACAGTGTGGCACCAAGACAGCGCGCGCACACCAGGACAGTGGCGACAGCGACGCTGGACGCATCTCTTGCGGAGTACGGTCTCGAGCGCATCGACGTGTTGAAGATGGACATCGAAGGCAGCGGCGCGGAAGCCCTCAAAGGTGCGCCGCAAACGCTCCAGAAAACACGATTTGTCATCTTCGAAACTCACGGTCGCAAGGAGATGTCGGGTGCGTCTGACATCCTCCACACGGCCGGTTTCGAGCTTATCGGTCTGCGTAACCGCACGCTCATCTACGAAAAGCGAGCGCCCGTCGCGTGAAGCGCGTGCCCATCGATATCAACTACATTCACAGCGGCACACGTCGCCGCCTTCCATCCTGAACCTGGTCATGCTGACGAATTGCGTCTATCAGATTTTCTACGATGATGAGAGCCGGGGCGCGCTCGACCGCGGCTTCCTCCCGCTCGACAACACCGGGCAGCGTCCCGACTGGCGCGAATACTGGCCGATGAGGCAGTTCCTGCTCAGCAACACGCTCGACGAGAACGCGCGGTACGGCTTCCTGTCACCGAAATTCGCGACGAAAACGAAGCTAACGTCTGGTGACGTCTTTGCGTATCTCGCCGGGCAGCCTGACGACGTCGAAGTTGTGATCTTCTCGCCGTTCTTTGAGCAGAACGCGATCTTTCTAAACGTTTTCGAGCAGGCCGTGCATCATCACGCTGGAATTGCGCGGGCGCTCGAAATGGCGTGCAGGAGGATCGCGCCGACCTGCGATACGAGTCGCCTCGTGCAAAGCTCCGAGCAGGTGGTCTACTGCAACTACATCATCGCCACGCCGCGATTCTGGCGCGAATGGCTCGCCGCCTGCGAGATATTGTTCGACATTGCAGAGACGAACTCAGGCGCGCTCGGTCCCTTGCTGAACGCCGAGGTACCGTACGGCGACATCCGGCTTCCGGCGAAAATCTTCATCATCGAGCGGATTGCGTCTCTCCTTCTTTCGATCAGAGCATTCAGGTCGCGAACCATGGAGATCGAACGCACAACCCTGTCGACTCCGGACTGGGTGCCGCACACCAATCTTCTCATCATGCTCGACGCGTTGAAGTACGCCGCCCTCGGAACAGGCAGGGAGGAATACGTCAAGGTCTTTAACGTTGAACGAAATCTACTGGCCGGAACGGTTAAGCGCGAGCGCGAAGCTGGGAAAGGGCTTGTTCAAGCTCTGAATCATCCGAACCGCGCAGCGCGACGAAAAGCCGCGCTTGGAAAGCAGAGGAAATAGTTGTAGCGCAGATGCTAGCCTGTAGCTCGACATGTTCTAGCGTTGCTGCATGATAGAGCACGGTAGGCGAGCTTCGCGGTGCTTTTGGTATCCGCGTTGCAGTGCTGGCTGCAAGGCACGGACTGGATGTTGAGGAGGGGGAACTTGCGTCCATCATTCCTGTGGCCGTAGACGATGAATAGTGCCGCTCCCTATAGCCCATGTTCCGCTGGGCGGAAAAAGCCTCGCACCGATCGGTGCGAGGCTAAGGACAAAATGCGCTTGTGCGTTAACAACGCACGCATTCACACTAGGCCAAGCGACACCATGCGGCAAGGTTTGCGAACGCCGGAAGCGATCGGCCGTTCACAGCAGCGAGCCCGTGTCTACGCGACCAGCCGGGAAAGGTCGGCAACCGGTTTTCCCGAGAAAACACTTCCGACAGCGGAAGCGGTGTCACGTCGGGAACGTCGAGCACAATGTCGATGCCGGTCGCCTTGCGGATACTAGTTCGGTGCGTATGTAACGTCGACTCGGTGAACAATTCGCCTAAGTCGGCACCGCGAGCCCACAGCTCAAGCGTCCGTCGCAAATGGTCGCCTGTTATACCGGAGATGGAGCTTAGCAACTGATGCAGCGGCCTTACTGAGCCGAATCGGAGTCGCTGCATCTCGACATGATAGATTTCCTTCGCCCGCTCTATAGTCCACGCAGAACCACGGTCGAGGCCACGTGCAAGGAGATACTCTTTCGACAGCTTCAACTCTGCGCGGATGCTGCTTCTCGCCATCGAACGCAACCGTTCCCAGATTTCGTTAACGCGCTCATCTCCGACGACAGCATGAAGATGTGAGAACGCATGTCGGCGCTTGTCGTCCAGTTCACGCAGCTTGTCATAGAAAATCCATGCTGCGTTGCTGTGCGGAGCCTCCATACGCACGCCGTCGCCGACGCGTAACCATGCGGGCCTATACTTCGAGGCGGTGTTGCGTAGCATGTGCTCGAACAACTGCTTTGCAGCCACGTTTTCAGGCAGGCGAAAGCGATGCGTGACATCAATCGCGTTGACATTGAATTCCCCGGCTTCCCACGCTGCTTGTTGCTCCACCGTAAATGTGATCCGAAGCTTGTCGAGGACTGCACAAATCAGCATAGACCCGAGCAGGCATACGTCGTTCGTGCCAAACACGTTATGCCCCTGAAGAGGTTTGAGGGGACAGCAACGAATGCCGATTACCGAACCGTTCCTTAGTGAGGTGACGTTGACTGGCATGCCGTTCGTTAACAGGCGTACTTTCGAACTGAAGCGTTTCGAGGTTTGTCTTGATGCGTTTTCCAGCAGCTTGATACGTTCGTTGCCGAACGGCTCGTGCTGCAGTGGAATCTCAATATCGAGTAAATCAATCATGCAGGTTTCCTTCTCCGAATAGGTTGATTGAGAGGTGCGGTGTACCCCAGTGAGGTGCACCGCTCAGCCTTTACAGTTTCGGGAAAAACGCTGGATTCAAGGATAGGAAGAGGATATAGGAGGGTATAAGCTAGTATCGTCGCTGACGTAAACGCGGGGCATCCGGGAAAAAGAAAGGGGGGCGACCGATCCGTTCGCCCCCCTTTGTCTACTGTAGACCTGTAGACGCGTAGACCGGGATCACCGGCCGTTCGCGGTTAAAGCGAGTAGATAGCCGACTCGCGAATTGCGTACATCGCTACCTTCTTGTTTCCGTGCTTCGGGACCTTGTACTGCTTCGCCGGTCGTCCTCCCGAGCCCAGTATGAGCCAGCCAGCACTTTTCAGAGCGTCATCCATGGCCGTCTTGGTATACCTGTCGGCGATGGCTCGCAATGCACCCTGAAACACGAGAAGGACATTCTCTGCCCGGTCCGTGTGCGTAAAGCCGAACCGCGTGTCGCAACTAGCATCCGCGAACGCCGTGAACGGTGGCATGCGATTGCGCTTACTCAGCACGAGCTCGCGAATCTCCGCGAGAATCTCGCTCGTCGGCGCTTCACGATGGTCGAGGTAGCGTTGCAGCCATTTCCCGAAGCACTCACGAATCGCAGAGATGATGTCATTCGGTTCAAGGTCGATGACCTTGGCTCGGATCGCGACAATCCCGGCGAAACATGCGACGCTGAAGTGTCCGAGTGCACGGTTACACACGCCGTCTGAGGATGAAAAACGGTGTCCCTTGCTGACAAGAGCACGAAGTTGAGCCATATTTCTTCGAAATTCATCTTCCAGACCGCCACGATTTTCCGCTACGTGCCGTACGTACGCCGGCCATGCGACACCATAGGTTTCGCGCAGCATATTGCTAATGCGACGCGCAAACTGCTCGCCGTCCGGCGCGCCGTGCAACTCGCTGAAGATGCCGAACTCGCCATCGACAGGCAGAGTCAGGAAGCGTGCTAACTGTCCTCCCTTGGCTTGACGGCCGCCGCGCTTGAGCAGTTCGACCACGTCCACTTCGCCCGCAGACATGAAAGTCGACAGGACTCGCGAAGCGACAGCTTCTTCACCGTTCGAAGTTGCCCGAACCTTACCGCCTCCGTTCGCGAGACGATAGATAAGCTCGTCGAGCGCGGTGATGTCCGCTTGCCCCAGTTCGTCGCGCACGACCGGCCTGTCGGACAGTCGCGCCGCGGCGGCTTCATGTCCGTTCGCTGTGCCTTCCCAGGTTGGCAGAACTGCGGGTGAGCCCGTGAAAGCCTGCGCAATCCGCAGAGCGGTTGACTTGCCAGTGCCAGACTTGCCTACAAGGGACATAAAAAACGAGTCCCAGCCCAGCAGGCGCAGAAGCGGCGCAGCAAGCGCGACGCACATCATTAAGATGAGCAGCGGATTCCCACGGCACAGCGTCGTGATCGCGAGCCAGCCTTCGAGTCCGCCTTTGCGATCGAGTTGACGTGACTGCGGCCGCACTACCTGGATCGGCTCGCCGCCTTCCAGATACATCTGGTCGCCGAATACGTAGCCCTCGCCGTCAAGGTACTCCACCCAGCCATCGTTCACCGCACGGATTCGTCGCGGGGTCGCGGGACACATACGAAGCCATTCGACGATGCGCTTCGCCGCGCTCGTGTTCGGAAGCAATACACCGCTTTCGACAAGGTACTTCGCCAGTTCTCCGGATTGCAGAAGAAGAGTTTCAGGAATCTCAAGCGGACGCCACGTGTCGTTCAAAGCCCTGATCTCGACAAGATGACCGGGACGAGCGCCATTGATCTCCGAAACGCGTGCAAGCCAGCGGATATCCTCGCTGGGAACTTGACCATCACCAAATCGTTCGGCCGATGCGTCGTCGGTCGCAGTACGACGACGCGTCGGCTTCATCGGCGACTTGCCTACAGGCCGCGGGCTGCGACCAGGCGTAGCCTTGATCACAGCCCGCTTATCGCTAGAAGTGCGTTCGTCTGCGTCCCGTTCGAAGTTGCTCGCGTCCGCAGAGAAATCGTCGTCGATCGCCGACTTGTTCTTTCGGGCATTGGCACGTACCTCGTCCGCTTTGCGAAGGATTTGCTCCCTCGTAGTACCCGCAGGGAAACGAAGTTTCGGCATATTCATGGAGGCCATCAAGCTTCCTCCAAGGTAGCCAGGAACTGACAGACAGCGGACAATCTCCATCCGCGGATGCGGGGAGTAATGGCCAAAGGTGCAGGAAAACGACCTTCGCGCACCATAACCAAAAGAGTAGTCCGACCAATGCCGGTGATCTTTAGCACCTCGGGCAGGCGCACCATGCGCTCACCCGGAAGTGACGCGACGTCGGCAGCCGCGGGAAGCGGCCGGTGCGGGAGAAATGCGGTTTTGTCCGGCTGATTGCGACCGGCCGCATGTGCTTGCAAAACGACATCGGTCGCTTGCACTGAGAGAGGTTTTGCCATGTTTCCCGTCCATAGGCGAGCAGCCACCTCTCACGTGAGCGAGGTGGTCCGATCACCAAAAATGATTGGAACGCGGATAGCGGCAGGACGTCAGTAGGCCTGTTCTCGGTAATAAAAATGACTAGCTTGCGCGTGCGAGCTAATCTCCGAACAGTGTGACAGCCCTTCAGCTGGACGGCATGTTTTCGACCTTTTCGCGCGCAAGCTCTTTCATCGTCGTTGCGCGCGTCGCGCCCGCGTAGGACGCTATATCGACTATTCGAGTCGACTACGGCTATCGAGGTAGACCTAAGCCTTTCCCGAGCATCGGAACATACATTAGCATGGGCGCGGTTGTCAATAGAATCTCGCTGGCGGGATGTGTGTTCCGCGCTCAGGCTGTCGCGCCAATAAAATCGGCCCATTGCTGCATCAACGTGATGCGCTTCTCAAATAGATCACCGCGCGCATACGCGGCCTCGGCTTTATCTTTGAGACCATGTGCTAACGCAGCTTCGCAGACCTCACGTGGTGCATTCGTCGTTTCGCCTGCCCAGTCGCGAAATGTGGAGCGAAAGCCATGTACGGTGAAATGGTGGCTCCCCATCCGCTTGAGTAGCTCGAGCATCGCCATATTCGACAGGGATTTGCCATACTTCGCACCGGGGAAAAGGTAGTCGCCTTCTCTTAATGTTTCCTGCACCTTGATCAACTCGACGGCGCGAGCTGACAACGGCACGCGGTGCTCCTTGCGCATCTTCATCCGCTCTGCCGGAATGATCCAGACAGTGCGCTCCGCATCCAGTTCGTCCCACTTTGCGCCGATAACTTCATTGGTTCGCGTGGCGGTCAGAATAAGGAACTCAAGTGCGCGGGCGGCGACACCTTGCTCAGCACGCAGTATCTCCATAAATTCAGAAATATCTGCGTACGGCATTGCTGGATGATGCGTAACCTTCTGTACGCGCGACCGCTTCGGCAAAAGTTTGTCCAGATGGCCTTTCAGGCGAGCCGGGTTTTCTCCAGCCCGGTAGCGTTGAACAGTCGCCCAATCCAGTACCGACTCAATCCGGCCGCGGATTCGCGACGCCGTCTCCGTCTTCGCCGTCCAGATCGGCTCGAGCACCTTCATTACCAGCGGCGTATCAATCGCGGACACCGGCAGCGAGTCGAAGACAGGATAAGCGTACGTCTTTAAGGTGTTGGTCCACTGGTCTGCATGCTTCGCATTCTTCCATCCAGCACGATGTGCCTTGATGTATTTGCTGGCGCACTGCTCGAAAGTCATTTCGTCGGCTTGCGCAACTCTTTTGGACATACGCTCGGCGTTGCGCGCATCGATAGGGTCGACATCAGCTAGCAATTGTCGGCGGCAGTCGAGCGCGAACGCCCGCGCCTCGGCCAGCCCAATCGTGTGCAAAGGACCTAGCCCCATCCCACGAGCCTTTCCGTTTCGCATATATCGAAAAAGCCACGATTTCACTCCGGCCGCGGTGATCTGTAAGTAGAGCCCCCCGCCGTCGGCATACAAGCCCGGCTTGGTCGCGGTCTTAATCTTCAACTGGCTAAGCTTGTTGACAGCTCGCGGCATAATTGACCCACAAATCGACTATCAAATATATGTCGGATTATACCGCTTCCTAACGCATCGAGTTGAACACCGATTTGCGCCAATCACCGTACCAGCAAGGGTTTCGCGGACTCAAACGAATTCTAGCGAATTTGATTTAGACGGACACGCCCTCCGCCACTGCGCATGCAAGAGAAGAGCCCGTACAGTCATCGACTGACGGGCTTTGTCTTTTCCAGCACATCATCGGGCGCATCAAACGCAAGCAGGCGTCCCAGTCATTCGGATTACAGAATGAATCTCCAAGCCGGTTGCACCCACCGGAAATCCCTGCGCATTACTGCGTCTCGATACGACCTCTGGAGATAGCCGCGGTCACGCACGGCAAGACAGGCGATACTTGGCGCCCGCCGCGCGAATTCCTGACGCGGCGCTCGGCCCGCGCACGCGAGCGGCGCTGCGTGCGCCCAAGCAGCATCGGCGAAGCGCCGATACAATTGCGACAACCCTTCCTTGCATCGCCTTTCCCAATCTGAAGGAAGGAGGCTGCAATGCTCAAAACTGCTCTCGTTGCCGCAGCGGCGGCTGCGCTTCTCGCAGGCTGCGTCGCCGCTCCCGGCTATTACTACGGCTATCCGTACGGCCCGTACGACGCGTACGCCCCCGGTTACGCCTATGGTTACCCATATGCCTATCCCTACGCGTATGGCCCCGGTTACTACCCTTACGCGTACCCCTATTTCGGCAGCTTCAGTATCGGTTTCTGGGGCGGCGGGTGTTGCTACTACGGACACGGCTACTATCACCACGGCGGCTACTGGCACAGATATGGTGGAGGATGGCACGGTGGCGGCTGGCACGGCGGGGGCGGCGGATGGCATGGCGGGGGCGGCTGGCATGGTGGCGGGGGCAGTGGCTGGCACGGCGGGGGCGGACGTCACTAGCGCATCGCCTCGCAACAGCCTCGCAGCGCCCGCGCACGCGCGCAAGCAACCGTTCGTTGCCCCTCTCATCCGGACGAACGTCTATTGAATTGCGGTGCGCCTGAACTACGATCGCTGTGAGGGGCTTCACGCCGCAGCAGGAATCGAAGATGCCCGATCGCCATCTCCACCGTCGCGCCATTTTTACCGGTTACGGCTCTTGCGTTCCACGCGCGCTTTCGGCCGCGCGCGCGTCCGCCTTGCTGCTTTCGCTTTTCGCCTACGCGTGTACGTTCACACCGCCAGGACGGCCGGTCGCGACAGTACCGCTCGCGGCAATCAACAGCGCGACACTCGACCAGTATCGCAGTGCCGTCGCAAGACGCATCATGGAGCGCAATCCATCGTACGTGCTGCAAGGGGTACCGCAGGCCATGCTGCGCTCGCTCGTCGTCGTGACGTTCGTCGTCGACGGTCGCGGGCAGATCGTCGCGTCGTCCGTCTATCGCACGAACGGCGACGACGAAGCGGAAAGCACCGCGCTCGCGACGCTGCGCCGCTCCGCACCGCTGCCGCAGCCACCGGCAAAACTGCTCGATCGCGCAGGCCACCTCGAGTTGTTCGAAGACTGGCTTTTCAACGATAACGGCAAGTTCCAGTTGCGCACCTTTGCCGCGCCGCAAGCGCAAACCCTCGATTGACGCAGCAAAGGAACAACAGACGATTCGCAAACGAAGGAAAGCCAGACGAAACCCCGCTCTTTAATGTCGCAGCGCCTCGCTGTCGATATAATTTGGCCACTCCCTGCCGGAGCCCTCCGGTATCGCTTTCGCCGCACGGCCATCCGCCTGCGCCGGATAGCAAGGTCGCCGCGTGCCGCGTTATCCGCGCGTTCGCCCGCCCGCTTTTTTTGCATCGTCTGGCATGCTGCCTGAACCGGCAGTAGTCCGACCGGTGTGCCGCACAGGAATCGCGGCTACCTGTGGCAAGCCACACATCGCAATCCGCCTCAACCGGTATGCCAAATCAACAACGGTGCGCCGACACTACGGCCGGCAGCGCGCGTATCGTGCGATCCATACGTCGAACGCGCCTGCACGCGGTCGCACCATCGATACGGAGTTTTACGCATGTCCTCACCGCCGATTTCAAGCACCGGCCCGAACGTCGGGCAGCAACAAAGCACGGCGCGCATCATCTTCGCGAGCTTCATCGGCACCGCGATCGAGTTCTACGATTTCTACGTGTACGCGACTGCCGCGGCACTGGTGATCGGCCCGGTGTTCTTCCCGCATGGGTCGGCCACGGCGCAGGCGCTGTCGGCATTCGTCACGTTCGGCATCGCGTTCGTTGCGCGGCCGATCGGCTCGTTCCTGTTCGGTCACTTCGGCGACCGCATCGGCCGCAAGTCGACGCTCGTCGCGTCGCTGCTCGTCATGGGGCTGTCGACCACGCTGATCGGCTTCGTGCCCGGCTACGATACGATCGGCAGCCTCGCGCCGATCCTGCTGTGCGTGCTGCGCTTCGGCCAGGGCATCGGTCTCGGCGGCGAATGGGGCGGCGCGGCCCTGCTTGCGACGGAGAACGCGCCGGCCGGCAAGCGCGGCTGGTTCGGCATGTTCCCGCAACTGGGTCCGTCGGTTGGCTTTCTCGCATCCAACGGACTGTTCTTCGGCCTCGCACTGTCGCTTTCGGACGAGCAGTTCCGCAGCTGGGGCTGGCGCGTGCCGTTTATCGTGAGTGCAGTGCTCGTCGCGCTGGGTCTCTATGTCCGGCTGAAGATCGCGGAGACGCCCGCGTTTCGCGCGGCAATCGAACGGCACGAGCGCGTGCGCGTGCCGGTCGCGACGCTGATCTCGCGCTACTGGTGGCCGACGCTGCTGGGCTCGCTCGCGATGGTCGTCTGCTACACGCTGTTCTATATCTCGGCCGTGTTCTCGCTGTCGTATGGCGTGTCGGCACTGCACTTCACGCGTCAGGGCTTTCTCGGCATGCTGTGCGTCGCGGTCGTGTTCATGGCGCTCGCAACGCCGCTGTCCGCCTGGGCGAGCGATCGCCTTGGCCGCAAGCCCGTGCTGATCGCCGGTATTCTCGCTGCGGTCGCATCGGGTTTCGCGATGGAGCCGCTGCTCGGCAGCGGCTCGATGCCGCTCGTGCAGCTGTACCTCATCATCGAACTGTTCCTGATGGGCGTCACCTTCGCGCCGATGGGCGCGCTGCTGCCCGAACTGTTTCCCACCAACGTCCGCTACACGGGCGCAGGTGTGTCATATAACCTCGGCGGGATACTCGGTGCGTCGGTTGCACCGTATATCGCGCAACTGCTTGCCGCGCACGGCGGGCTCTCGTGGGTTGGCGGCTATGTGTCGGTGGCCGCGCTCGTCAGCCTGTTCGGCGTGATCTGCATGCGCGAGACGCGCGATGCGCGACTGATGTAAAGCGAAGAAAAAACCCGGGCGCACTGTCTTGCGCCCGGGACCAGCCATCGCGACAGCGGCCGGCATCATGCCGCCTCCCTGTCGATCATCACGCCGGCCACGCGATGGACTGCATCACCGGTAGTAATACCCGTGATGGTGATATCCGCCGCCGTCGTACGGCACGACGACGCACCCTCCCAATGCAGTGGCCAGCAATGCACCTGCAATCAACATCGCAGCCAGGCGTTTCACTTCTCGTTTCACAGCGCGTTCCACAGCGTTCTCCCATCGAGTCGATATCGTTATTCGAGTGCATCTCGAATGCTTCCGATTGAACACGAACGTCAGAATGGGGACCGTTGCAATTTGTAAGCAGCCTTGGAGTATCTGTTACACGGACGATGCCACGCGCAGCGCCTGATTCGGCAAGAATAGGCATCGAAGTCCGCCGTTGACGCACCAGCGCGCCTCGCGAGCGAACCATGCGACTCGGGAGCTTGCTGAAGCGTTGCTTCCGGAACAATCAAAAGCGACAGTTTTAACAAGCGTGTAATGCGCTTTGACACATCGATCGCGCATCGATCCCCGCGTCGATCGCGCATCGAGGGGCGTGCTCAAGTCAGATGGAACTCCGTGCACGCAGCACAGTCTCTATCAGTGCAGTGCCTGATTGTTTGTTCATTGCAGTGTTTCCTCTCCGCCCGCGTGAGCAGCGCGAGCGTTCTCGAGGCGTAGCGATTCAGGCGCCCATCGAATCGGGCGACTGCGCGCTACGCCTCTTTTTCTTTTCGTTGCCTGTTCTTCGTTGCCTGTTCTTCGTTGCCTGTTCTTCGTTGCGTGTCTTCGTTGCGTGCCGTTTCGGGCGTGCGCGATTCGCGAAGGCAGGAGAAGATCAGGGCTCGGCCACGGTGCGCGTCGCCATCCTGCTCGGCTCGCCTTGCGCAGGCGGACTGCCGTGCACGTAGTCGATCGCCTCGATCGCGCGTTCGATGGGCGGCACCGAATGGCCATCGCCGATCGACGTCGACCGATACGGCGCTTCGTTACCGAAGTGCGTCGGCGAAGTCGCAATGAAGATCATCACCGTGCGCTTGCCGAGCGCGTGCGCAAGATGCACGAAGCCGGTATCGACACCGATCACGAAAGCCGATGCATCGACGAGCTGCGCGATACCGGTCACGCTCAGTTGCGGCAGCACCCGCGCCTGCGGCACCTCGGCCACGATCTGCTCCGCTTCCTTGCGCTCGCTTTCGGAACCCCACGGCAACACGACACAAAAACCGCGCCGCACGAGATCGGCGGCCACGGCAACCCATGACGCGATCGGCCATTTCTTGTCGTCTTTCGATGTTGCGTGAAACAGCACCGCGATCGGCCTGCCGCCCGCGTCGACGACCGGCTGCGCGGCGGGCGGAATACGCAGGTTGTAGACAGCCGGGCCATCGGCCCGATAACCGAGCGCGTCCGCAACCGTATCGCGCATGCCCTGCCATGCATTCGCATCGCGCCGCGGCACGAAGCGGCGCGAGTAAGCGAACGCGGCGCCCTGCTCGCCGAGATTCTTCGAGTGATAGCCAAAACGCACTTTGGAGCGCGCGAGAAACGCGATGATCGCGCTCTTGTAGACGCCGTGGATATCGACCACCACGTCATAGCGATACGCGCGCAGTTCGGCAATCGATGCGGCAATCGCCTTGAAGTCGGCCCAGTGCCGCGCCTTCTTGAAGCGGCGCAGCGGCGCGCACAACACGCGGTCGACGCTCTGGTTCCAGCGCGCGACTTCCGCGTGCGCCTCGTCGCAGGCCCAGTCGACCGCTACGCCCGGAAACGCGCGTTTGAGGTCGGCCACGACCGCCTGCGCCTGGATGACGTCGCCCAGTGACGTGACTTTGACGACCAGAATTCGCTTCATTGATGACCCTCTTTCTCGCGGCGTTGCCGGCCTGCCGGCCATCGGATTGCAACGCGCATGCGCGGCGCGCGGCTTCCCGATCGAGAGCGTGTTCGCCCGCAACGCGTGCCCGATCAGGCTCGCGCCTAACCCGGGATTTTAGCCGACCCGTGCACGCGGGGCCGCCGCGTGCGAACAACCGGGCGCAAAAGCCACGGGCGCCGCGCTGATCAGCGCAAGCGTTGGTGCGTCGCACACAGGCGCAGGCAGCGCTGAACGCATTTCAACGCGCTTTCAGGAATACGCCGCGCATCATGCGCCGCTATAATTCACGCTTCGCCACCGCCCGCGTTGCTTGCGCATATTTGCCTACGCCATGCTGAGGACATCCATCCCGCTGTCGTCGAACATCGTCCGGCGTACGAAGCGACTCTGGCGCCAGTACGGCATCTTCTGGCTCGGCGCAATCGCCGTCGGCCTCGCAGCCGTTTACTACGCGCGGCTCATCGACTGGGGCTACAACACGTTTCTCGAGCAGCAGCATGAGCGCCCGTGGCTGCCGCTCTTCGTGACGCCCGCCGTTGCCGCGGCCGCCGCATGGCTGACGCGGCGCTTCTTCCGCGGCGCCGAAGGCAGCGGCATCCCGCAGGTAATCGCGACACTGCATACGCGGCCAGCCGAAACGGGCGCGCGGCTGCTCACGCTGCGTATCCTGTTTGGCAAGATACTCGTGTCGTTCCTCGGTATTCTCGGCGGCTTCACGATCGGCCGCGAGGGTCCGACCGTGCAGGTCGGCGCCGCGCTGATGTTCAACCTGCGGCGCTTTTACCCGCGCTCGACCGCGATGATCGAACGCCAGCTCGTGCTCGCAGGCGCGGCCGCGGGCCTGTCGGCCGCATTCAACACGCCGCTCGCCGGCATCGTGTTCGCGATCGAGGAACTCACGCGCAGTTTCGAGGCGCGCGCAAGCGGCGTGCTGATTACCGCGATCATCATCGCCGGCGTGATCGCGCTCGGGCTCAATGGCAACTACACGTACTTCGGCACGATCGATGTCGGCGCGCATTTTCCCGACACGCTCGCGCTCGCCGTGCTGCTCACCGCAGTGGTAACCGGTATCGCGGGCGGCATCTTCGGCTGGCTGCTGCTCAATACGTCGCGCTGGCTGCCCACGCCGCTCGTCAGGCTCAATGCCGAGCGTCCGGTGGTGTTCGCGGCGCTGTGCGGCCTCGTGATCGCCGTGGTGGGCCTCATCTCCGGCGGCACGACGTTCGGTAGCGGCTACGCGGAAGCGCGCGGCCTGCTCGACGGCCGCGAGCAATTGTCGATGTTCTATCCGCTGCTGAAGATGGTTTCGATGGTCGGCTCGTACCTGCCCGGCATTCCGGGCGGTATCTTCGCGCCGTCGCTGTCGATCGGCGCGGGCTTCGGCAACGTGCTGCATACGGTGTTTCACGGCATGCAGCTGCAGATGCTGATCGCGCTTGCGATGGTCGGCTATATGGCCGCCGTCACGCAGTCGCCGATCACGTCGTTCGTGATCGTCGTCGAAATGATCAACGGGCACGCGCTCGTCATCTCGCTGATGGCGACCGCGCTGGTCTCGAGCCGCGTGTCGGCGTTCTTCACACCGCCGCTCTACGAAACGCTCGCGCGGCGCTATATGACGCCGCCGTCGCCGTCCGCTGCCGCCGGGGGCGCGGCGGCCTCGCACGATGTGCCGGAGCCGCTCGCGCACGCGGCGCCTTCGGATCCGAACGATGACGAGACGACGGCGAACGGCAACGCAACGGCCGATGCGCGCGACGGCAGCAACGACGCGGGTCGCGCCGCGACGCAACAGGACGAGGACGCGGATACGCCGCGACGCTGAACAGCGACGGCCAAGGCCGGGAGCACGCTATGCCCCCAGGCCCGATCGCGCCGGGTCGCACCGTTCGCGCGTGTGCCCCGCCTTGTCGCTAGCCGCGAGTCGATCAACCCCAGTGCCCGGGCACCCATCGCCAGTTCGGACCGTGCGCGACCCAGTGTCCGGGAATCCATCGATAACCGGCTCGCGCGACCCGCCAGTGTCCAGGCACCCACACGTAGCTCCCGCGATACCAGCGCCAGTGTCCGTGGTCCCAGACATAGCCTGCACGCGGCGGCGGCACCCGTTCATAGCGCACGGGCGGCGGCGCGTTCGGCGCGACCACGACGACAGCCGCGGACGCGGCCGACGGCAATGCGAGGAAGACAGCCGACGCGCCCGCCACCGCGAGCGCCAACTGCATGAGCAATCGAGAAGACTTTTTCACTTTTTCACCTCTTCGATAAGCGCCGAATCGCGGCGTTATTGCTCTAATGCGCGAGGTGACAGGAACGCCGACAACGGGCGTGTTACCGCGTAGGCTGAAATGCAACCGATTATTTCGGCTGCCCGCGCATTTGCATGCGAACGAGGATACGAATGGCGGGCAATACGTAGGCAATACCGAGGCAATACGCAGGCAATAGCGACGCTTGCGGCGTGTCGAGCCGCAAGCGGGAGAAACAAAGGAGATGCGTCAGGCCTGCGGAATCTCGATCTTGACCTCGAGTACTTCGAGATCGTCGTGACGCTCGAGATTGACGCGGATATCGTCGTCGGAGATCTTGACGTACTTCGAAATCACGGCGACGAGTTCACGTTGCAACGCCGGCAGATAATCGGCGGGGGCACGGCCGCCGGCACGTTCGTGCGCGATGATCAACTGCAGGCGTTCCTTCGCTACCGACGCGGATTTTTTCTTCTCGCCCAGCAAAAACGAAAGAATCGACATACGTGCGCCTCCCTTACTTGGTGCCGAAGAGGCGCTGCAGCAGGCCTGGCTTCTGGTAATCGGTAAAGCGAAGCGACTTCTGTTCGCCGAGGAAGCGCGACACGACGTCCTTGTACGATTCGGCGACGTCCGTGCCGTCGAGGTGCACCGCGGGCAGGCCCTGGTTCGACGCGTGCAGGACCGCCTCGGACTCCGGAATCACGCCGATCAGATCGATACGCAGAATTTCCTGGATGTCCGACAGCGACAGCATCTCGCCTTCGCTGACGCGTTTGGGGTTGTAACGCGTGATCAGCAGATGCTCCTTGATCGGCTCCTTGCCTTCGATCGCGCGTTTGGTTTTCGACGACAGGATGCCGAGAATGCGGTCCGAGTCGCGCACCGACGACACTTCCGGATTCGTCACGATCAGCGCTTCGTCGGCGAAGTGCATCGCGAGCAGCGCGCCCGACTCGATGCCGGCCGGCGAGTCGCACACGATGTACTCGAAGTCCATCGCAACGAGGTCGTTGATCACCTTCTCCACGCCTTCCATGGTCAGCGCATCTTTGTCGCGCGTCTGCGAGGCCGGCAGGATGTAGAGGTTCTCGAGCTTCTTGTCCTTGATCAGCGCCTGGTTCAGGTTCGCTTCGCCCTGGATCACGTTGATCAGGTCGTACACCACGCGGCGCTCGCAGCCCATGATGAGGTCGAGATTGCGCAGGCCGACGTCGAAGTCGATCACGGCGGTCTTGTGGCCGCGCAACGCGAGGCCAGACGAGAAGCTCGCGCTCGTGGTCGTCTTGCCTACGCCACCCTTGCCCGAAGTCACCACAATGATTTTTGCCATTGGCCTTTACCTTGTATCCGTCGATTTCGTGAATTGATAGTCCGGTATCCGGTTGCGCATGCAATGCATGCGCGCTGCACACCGCGGCGCACTAGGTGAGCCGCAGCGGTTCGATCACCAGCTTTTCTTCGTCGAGCCAGATTTGCACCGCCTTGCCCTGCACGTCGGCAGGCAGCGGATTTTCGGTCGTACGGTAAATGCCCGCGATCGAGATCAGTTCCGGCTCGAGACAGGTGCAGAAAATGCGTGCATCGTGATTCCCGTGCACGCCGGCGAGCGCGCGGCCGCGCAGCGGTGCATAGATATGAATGTTGCCTTCCGCGATGATTTCCGCGCCGTGGCTCACGAGACCGAGCACGACGAGGTCGCCCTTCGCATAGATCCGTTGCCCCGAACGCAGCGGCTTGTCGACCACGAGGGTTTGCGACGACGCGCCGGCCGCGCCCGTCAATACCGGCTCGGCGGGCTGGCTTGCCGCGGCGGCCGCAGCCCGGCCTTCCGCCGCGGACGCCGCAGCGACGGCCGCGGACGCCGGCGCAGCCGTTTCATCGGCCGCCTGCGCTTCGACTTCGCCGGCCGCCTTCGTATTCGGCCGTCGGTCGCGCGCCTCGAGCAGCGGCAGATTGGCTTCGCTCACCCACGCGTGCTGCGCCGCATCGGCGACGACGCCGATTGGCCGCATGCGCACGCTATCGAGCAGCGCGGCGATCTCGGCGAGCGGCACGCGCTCGTCTTCGGCGAGACGGCGCACGTCGATCGCGACGACGTCATTGGCGAAGAATTCGGGGGTCGCCTCGAAGCGGCGCGTGAGTTCGGCGCGCATTTCGCCGAGGTCGGTGGTTTTGACCACGAACAGAAGCGTGTCCACCGCACCGCTGCGCAATTCGAAAAAAGGCGATTTCCTGGGCGACATAGCGTTCGGCAAAAAATTTTGCGTATTTTACAGGGGTCCTGGCGCGCGTCGAACTTTTTCGGCCGAACTTTTCGTCGACAGACGGCGCAAGCGGCGAAGCGATACAGGCAAAACGCGCAGACATACGCGACTCGCGCGACCGGCGCGAAGCACCGCAAGCGCCGGGAGCGCGCGCGATAACGAAAAAACGCTATGGATACGATGAATACGCGAAGCGCGCGGTCAACCGGCACCACCGCCCGTGCCGTCCGGGCGCCTGCGCCTCACGGCGCCGCGCGTCTTGCCCGCTGCGCCCGCTCACTGCGCCGGCGGCACAGGCACATGCACCGGCACAGGCGTCACATGGCGCACCAGTTGCGACTCCCACTGGTCTTGTGCGCGCGCGGTCGGCCGATGGTCGCCGGTGGGACCGAAGCCGAGGCGCTCATAGAAGCGCATCGCGTTGCGATTGCTATCGGCAATCCACGCATAGACTTCGGTCGCGCCGCCGCGCGCGAGCCATTCGCTCGCGGTATTGACGAGCAGTTCGCCGCCGCGCAGATGGCGCACGGCCGGCGCCACCCACAGCTCGCTCACGAACGCACGGCGCACGGGCGTATCGTCGAAGCACGCATCGATCACGCCGGCCGGATGGCCTTCGGTGTAAAGAATGAAAGTCGTGGACGTGATGGAGGCCGCATTGAGCGCGGCCTTGGCGTCGAACGTGGCGGCATCCGCGGACAACGCTTCCTCGAGCGTGTCGCCGAATGCGTAGGGCGCCTCCCGTAACGATGCAGTACGGAGCTCGCGGAACACATCGCCCTGATCGGCGGTAATGCGCGCAACGGTGAGTGACGGACTCATTGGAGAGGTAGACCCCGGATCTGATAGCGTAAAACCGGGCGTAGCACGCCTGAACCCGGCCTGAACCCCGGTCTGAATCGAGGCGCGCGAAACATACGCAGCCTTGAACCAGTATAAAACCCAAACTCCGCCGCATCCGCACACGGGAGCCGGCAACGCAGGCCGGCACGTGCGGATCGGCACGAAGCGATGAACCGGCTTCGACCTGACCCTTTCCGCTCGACGGTATAGCCTAACCGAACCGCCAGGCGAGTCAAATCCTTATTTTAATCATCGCAGACCCGCCGTCTTCACGGCGACTCGTAGCGTCCGGTGCCGTCGGGCCACGGCGTCAGCAGCTCGAAGCCGTCCTCGGTGACCGAGATCATGTGCTCCCATTGCGCGGACAACGATCTGTCCTTCGTGACCACCGTCCAGCCGTCGCGCATCACGACGGTGGCGGCGCGGCCCGCGTTGACCATCGGCTCGATCGTAAACACCATGCCCGGCTTCAGGCGCAGCCCCTGTCCCGGCTGGCCATAATGCAGCACTTGAGGGTCTTCGTGATAGACCTTGCCGATGCCGTGTCCGCAGTAGTCGCGCACGATCGAAAAGCCGTCGCGTTGCGCGACTTTCTGGATGGCGCTGCCGACATCGCCAAGCGTCGCGCCGGGCTTCACCTCGCGAATGCCCGCGAGCATGGCCTCATACGTGGTATCGATCAGCTGCTGCGCGGCGCCGCTCGGCTCGCCGACCGTGTACATGCGGCTCGTATCGCCGAAGTAGCCGTCCTTGATCACGGCAACGTCGATATTGATGATGTCGCCGTCCTTCAGAACCTCATTGCGGTTCGGAATGCCATGACAGACGACCGAGTTGACCGACGTGCAGATGGTTTTCGGAAAACCCATGTAGCCGATATTCGCGGCGATCGCGTGCTGCGTGTTGACGATGAATTCGCGGCACAGCGCGTCGAGCTCGTCGGTCGACACGCCAGGCTTCACGTGTTCGCCGATCATCGCGAGCACGTCGGCGGCCAGCCGGCCGGCGATACGCAGCGTCGCGATGTCATCAGGAGTCTTGTAGGTAATGGCCATGGGCGCAAAAACGATGCGGTGTGCGGCACGCGTCGCGCGGCGCATCACCTGGTTTAAGACCAGTCATTGTACCGAGTCTCCTGACGACGCATTTTTCAGCCCGGCGCGTCGTGGTTGCGGGCGGTCGATCCAGGCACCGTTCGATTGCCGTTTCGCTTGCTATTGCGCATGCCATTTCAGGCATCATTTCGCCTCCTGCGTCGCGTCCCGTCCGCGTGCCTGTTCGCCCTCTGCCGGAACAGCCGCAGACGCGCGCGCCGCCGCTCTCAGCCGTAACGGCAGCAACAGCAGCGGCGTCGTGATCATCGACAGCACGACCGCGAGCGTCACGATCGCCGATGCGCGCGGCTCGACAACGCGCACGGCCAGCGCCGACGACATCACGACGAACGCGAACTCGCCGCCCTGCGAGAGCAGCAACGCGAAGTACGCGCGCTGTTCGCGCGGCACGTTAAAGCGCGGCGCGAGCAGCCAGAGCGCCGCGGCCTTGATGCCGACCACGGCCGCGACGACGACGAGCACGCGCCGCGCGTCGTGCATGAGCACACCGAAGTCGATCGACATGCCGATCGCGATAAAGAACAGCCCGAGCAGCAGCCCCTTGAACGGCGCGATGTCGCGTTCGACCTGTTGCTGATAGCCCGAATCGGCGAGCAGCACGCCCGCGAGAAACGCGCCGAGCGAGGCCGACAGTTGCACGCTGCGAAACAGCAGCGCGACGCCGATGACCCACAGCAGCGCAAACGCGGTGAAGATTTCCGGCGCGCCGGTACGCGACACGATGTGCAAGCCGCGGCGCAACGCAATGCGGCCGACCAGCACGACCGCCACCAGCATCGCGAGCGCCTTGCCGACCGCGATCCAGTTCTCCGCCGCGCTCGCGCCCGTATCGATCGGACTCAGGAGCGGCAGCAATGCGACGAGCGGAATCGCGGCGAGGTCCTGAAACAGCAGAATGCCGAATGCGGCCTCGCCGGTAGGCGAATTCAACTGGCCGCGCTGCTCGAGCTCGGACACCGCCATGGCCGTCGACGACAGCGCGAGCGCGAGACCGGCCGTCAATGCGATCTGCCAGTGCGAGCCGAACACGAGAAAAATCGCGGTCAGCAGCCCCGCGCACAGCGCCATCTGCATGCCGCCATAGCCGAAGATCGTGCGGCGCAATGCCCAAAGCCGTCCGACATGCATCTCGAGGCCGATCACGAACATCATCAGCACGATGCCCAGTTCCGAAAAATGCAGGATCGCGTCCACGTTGGTCACGAGCTTCATCACGGACGGGCCGATCAGCACGCCGGCGAGCAGATAGCCGAGCACCGAGCCGAAGCCGAGCCGGATCGACATCGGCACGACGACGAGCGCCGCGCCGAGAAACACGACGACATGGAAAAGCAGGCTTTTCATGGGGACGATAATGGAACGACATGGAGATTGCGTCTGCAAGCGCGTTGCATCGCGCTCGAGGACTGCTCGCGAACAACGTAGGGACGGCGTGGAAACCGCTTCGTGAACCGCTGGCGACGACGGTGGGCGCGCGAACGCATGAGCCGCAGGCGCCCTCCCGCACATCAGGATGGCGATGCGCTGCGAATTGCCGCCGCGATGTCGCGGCTGACCGCCCCGAGCGCGCGGCTATAGGCGGCGACGGCCGCGTCGTTGCTGGCTGTCGGGACGGGCTCGCGCGCCACCGTGCGCCCTGTGATGGGCAGCGGTTTGCCCGGCACGCGCACGACCCATTGCGCGTCGACCGTGACCGCTTCGCCGGGCACCGAGTCGAAGCGTACGATGTCGACGCGCACACGCGACGCTTCGCGCACGAACGACGCCTGCGCGGCCACCGATACCTGGCCGGTGCCGAGCAACTGTTCGAGGTCGGCCGCGATCGTGCGCGCGATGCCGCTTTTCAACGGCTCGCCCCAGCGCGCGAATTCGTCGAGCGCGACTTCGTTGTCGGACACGCGCGTGACGATCTGCGGCCTGTCGATCAGCTCCGGAACCGTCACCGGCCCCACGACGACGGTGGTCTGCATGGGCGCGCCCGCTGTCTTGAGCGTGGCATCCGGACTCAACGTATAGAAAGACGAATTCGGCGATTTGCAGCCGGCGAGCGCGAACAGCACGACAGGCACGGCGAACGCCGCGCGCCAGAGCGGCGCCGCACGGGCGCGGGCCGCCGTTGCGGCATCACTACGCATGCGCATCGAGGGCATCACTTTTTGTCCTCCGTTTTGCCCCGGATCAATGCCTCCGGATGCCGTTCGAGATACTCGGCGAGCGAGCGCAGCGACGCAGCCGTGCGCGACAGCTCGCGAATCGCGTCAGCCGTGTCCTGCTGCAACGCGGAGTCGGGCTGCAGCGCGGAATTGGCCGAGTCGAGCGTCGTGCGCGCCGCCGTCAGCGTGTCGCGCGCCTGCGGCACCAGTTCGGTATCGAAGCTCTGCAGCAGCGCATCGGCACGCGCAAGCGTCTGCTTCGCGTTATTGCCGATCGCCTCGAACGGGATCTTGTTCATGCGCGCAATCAGGTTGGCGATCGATTCCTGCAGCGACTGCAGCCCGCTCGACACGGTCGGCAGCTCGGGCGGGGTCTGCTCCCAGTCGACCTGCGCCTTCGGTGCGTTCGGGAAGAAGTCGAGCGCGACATACAGCTGGCCGGTGATCAGGCTGCCCGTCTTCAGTTGACCGCGCAGGCCGCGCGACACGAGGAACTCGGCCATCTCCTGCGGGGAGCGCGATAACCTGCCGCCGCGCGGTTCATTCGCGAAACGCGACGTGAAGCGCTCCGGATAGAGCCGGATGGTCACCGGAATGCTGAACTGCTTCGTGACCGGATCGTAACGCGTGTTGATCGCGGCCACCTCGCCGATCGGAATGCCGCGGAATTCGACCGGCGCACCGACCACGAGCCCGCGCACCGACTCCTTGAAATTGAACACGTAGGTCTCGACGATGCGATCGTGCTGCTTCATCGCTTCGGCACGGTCGGTGAAGAGTTCGAAGGTCGTTCTGGCGGGCGCCTGCGGCTCGTCGTCAGGCGTGCCCGGTGGTGTCTGGAAGGCCAGGCCGCCAACCAGAATCGACACCAGCGACTGCGTGTTGACCTTCACGCCTTCGGTGCTCAGCGATACGTCTACGCCGCTTGCATGCCAGAAGCGCGTGTCCGCGACGACGAACCTGTCGTACGGCGCATTGATGAATACGCGCATCGTGATGCCTTTGCCGTTCGGATCCAGTTCATACGACGTCACCTGCCCGACCTGCAGCCGGCGGAAAAAGATCGGCGTGCCGGTGGCGACCGAGCCGAGGTCTTCGCTCTTCAGCACATACTCGCGGCCCGGCACGTCGCTGGCGATGACGGGCGGCGTTTCGAGACCGACATAGTCGTGCCGGACGCGCGCGGTGCTGCCGATATCCATCCCGATATACGCACCGGAGAGCAGCGTGCCGATACCCGATACCGTGCCGCCCGACACGCGCGGGCGCACGACCCAGAAGCGCGTGTCGTCGACCAGCATCTTCGATGCATCGCGCGCGAGCTCGGCCGTTGCGATCACGCGCGAATAGTCCTTCGAAAGCGCAACGCTCTTCACGACGCCGATGTCGACATCCTTGAACTTGATCTTGGTCTTGCCGGCCTCGAGCCCGTCGCCGGTCTTGAAGCTGATCGTGATGGTCGGCCCTTGCTGCAGGATCGCCTGCGCGGCGATCCAGACGCCGACCAGCACCGCGACCACGGGCACGAGCCAGATCCACTGGACGCGCCAGCGCGAACGCGTCACGGGGACCGCGTCGGGCAGATCGGGCGGCGCAGAATCAGGAGGACGTGCCATGAGTAATTTGCCTCGTATCCCAGGTGAGCCGCGGATCGAACGACATCGCGGCAAACATCGTCAATACGACGACCGCGCCGAACGCGATCGCCGCGGGACCCGCGGTGATCGTCGCGAGCGCATTGAACTGCACGAGTGCGGTGAGGATCGCGATCACGTAGATGTCGAGCATCGACCAGCGGCCGACCATTTCGACGGCCCGGTAGATTCGCGCACGCTGCACCGGCTGCCAGCGCGAACGCAGGTTCGCCGACGCGGCGAGAAATCCGATCGCGAGAATTTTCAGCATCGGCACCGCGATGCTCGCGATAAACACGAGCACCGCGAGCGGCCACGAACCGGACGTCCACAGGTAGACGACGCCGCTCATGATCGTGTCCTTCTGCGCGCCGAACAGCGAGCTGGTGTGCATGACGGGCAACAGGTTCGCCGGCAGATACAGCACGAGCGCGGCGAGCAGCAGCGCCCACGTGCGCGCGAGGCTGTTCGGTTTGCGCAGATGCAGGCGGCTGCCGCAGCGCGTGCAGCGCAAGGCGTGCCGATGGGCGCCGTCGTCCGCTTCGGTGAGCGGCGCGGACAACAGCCCGCAGTCGTGGCATACGCAGCGCAGGCAACCGGCGGCAGTCGGCGCCGAAAACGACGCGGACGCAGCCAGAGACGCGGGCCAAATCGCGGATGAATGCGCGGACGGCGCGGCCGCAGCTTCGGCGGCGGCATGCCGCGAGACATCGGGCGGCCCTTCGAGCCGCGCCCATAACTCGCGCGGATCGAAGGCGGCGGCCGCCGCGGCAAGCAATAGCATCAGCGCACCGAACGACCACAGCGCGATATCGGGAACCACGCTAGCGATATGCGCAAGCTTCACCAGCGCCACGAGCAAGCCGAGAATCAGCACCTCGGTCATGCCCCACGATTGCGCGACATGCAGCAGCCGGAACACCAGATCGGCACGATACGGACGGCGTCCGAGCCGCAACGGCAGCAGCAGCCAGACGATGCCCAACGCCTGCAGCAGCGGCATCAGCAGCGTCGTGACGAAGATCAGCGCGGCGAGCGGCCACATACCGTCGCGATACAGCACGCGAACCGAGCCGAACAGCGTGGTCTCGACGAGATCGCCGTTGACGGACAGCCCGACGATCGGAAATGCGTTCGCAAGGGCAAAGAGCGCAAGCGCCGCCAGCGCATAGGCAAGCGGGCGGTCGAGACCGCCCGTCTGGCGCCGGTAAAGCGCCGCGCGACAGCGGCAACAGCGCAGCACGCCATTGACCGGCACGGGCCGCTCGCGCTGCAGCAGATCGCACTCGTGGCAGGCGATCACGCGCTCGACGCCGCCTGCGTCGCCGCCTGCGTCGCCGGCATCGCGTGCGTAGTTCGCGTCATGAACGCCGCCGTACGCGGAACTCATTTGACGTTCTCCACGGGCGTATCGCCGGTGGCGGGCTGCGCATCGGTGCGCGACGACTGTTGCGTCGTCATCTGTTCCGCGTCGACGACCCAGCCGCCGCCCATCGCCTTGTACAGCGACACGTACGACGTCAGCACGGCCTGCTGCGTCTGCGTCTGGCTCAGTTCCGCGTTGAAGAGGCTGCGCTCCGCGTCGAGCACTTCGATGTAGCTCGTATAGCCGCCTTCGTATCGCAGCCGCGCCATGCGCGAGTACGTGCGCAGCGCGTCGACCTGGCGCCCTTGCGCGAGGTACTGCTCACGCAGCTTTTGCGACGCGATCAGCGCATCGTCGACTTCCTGGAACGCGGTCTGGATCGCCTTCTGATATGTGAATAGCGCTTGTTGCTGCTGCGCCTCGGCCTGCTTGACCTGGCCTTTGATGTTGCCGCCGGTGAAGATCGGCTGCGTGACGGTCCCGGCAAACGCCCATATTTTCGACGGCCCGGTGAACAGGTTCGAGAACTGGCTGCTCTCGGTGCCGAGCAGACCGGTCAGCGAGATCTGCGGGAAGTACAAGGCGCGCGCGGCGCCGATCAACGCGTTCGCGGCGACCAGATCCTGCTCGGCCTGGCGCAGATCCGGACGGCGCTGCAGCAGGTCGGACGGCAGGCCCGCCGGCACTGCCGGCGTGCCGAGCGCGGCGAGATTGCGGCCGCGCAGGATCGGCCCCGGGTTGTGGCCGAGCAGCACCGATAGCGCGTCCTCCTGCTGGGCGATCTGCGCTTCGAGCTGCGGAATGACCGCCGCCGACGCCTCGTATTCGGACTGGCTCTGCGCCAGCTCCATTTGCGACACCTCGCCGGCATCGAAGCGAAGCTGGAACACGTGCACCGATTCCGCGCGGCTTTCGGTGGTCGCCTTCGCGATCTCGAGCTGCCGGTCGAAGCTCAGCAGCGCGATGTACGACGACGCCACCGACGCCACCAGCGACAGGATCGTCGCGCGCCGCCCTTCCTCGGTCGACAGCAGACTGGCGCGCGCCGATTCCGTCAGGCGCCGGTTGCGCCCGAACAGATCGATTTCCCACGACGCGTTCAGTTGCGCCTGGAAGTCGTTGAAGATCGCGCCGTTCGAGAACACGGGCGTCGGGCCAACCTGCGTGACGCGCTCGCGCGCCGCGCTGAAGCCCGCGCCGACTTGCGGCAGCAGTGCCGAGCGCGTGCTCCAGAACTGCCCGAGAAACTGGTCGACACGTGCGGCGGCGACCTTCACGTCCTTGTTGTCGGCAAGGGCCGTAGCGATCAGGTCATCGAGCACCGGATCGTCGAACTGCTTCCACCATTCGGTGTTCGCGAGGTCCTGGGCTTCGCCTTCCTGGAAGCGGAACGTGGCCGGCGTGTCGATCGCCGGGCGTTGATAGTTCGGGCCGAGCAGACAGCCGGTCAGACCGAATGCGAGCATCGATGCCGTCGCGAGCGAGCGTAGCGAGCGTTGCATGTCATTCATCCTCGCGGCGGGCCGACGGCGTCACATGCGGGCCGCCCGATCCCGGCGCCGGTCCTGGGCGAGGTCCGGCATGAGGTCCGGCATCGGTCTCCGAACCGGGCTCCGGCGCGGGCGGCGGCGCATCGCCGGCCGAGCCCGGCTTCGTCTTTTTCCCTTTGCGCCTGTCGGACCACGTCTCCAGCACATAGAAGAACATCGGGATAAAGAACACCGCGATCGCCGTCGCGCCGAGCATCCCGCCGATCACGCCGGTGCCGATCGAATGCCGGCTGTTTGCCGATGCGCCGGTTGCGATCGCGAGCGGCACGCAGCCGAGAATGAACGCGAGCGAGGTCATCACGATCGGGCGCAGACGCTCCTCGGCCGCAAGCATCGTCGCATCGAACACCGACTTGCCGGACTGCCGGTTCAGCACGGCGAATTCGAAGATCAGAATGGCGTTCTTCGCGGCGAGCGCGACGAGCATCGTCAGGCCGATCTGGAAATAGACGTCGTTGTTCAGACCGCGCAGCAGGATCGCGAGCAGCGCGCCGAAAATCGCGAACGGCACCGCCATCAGCACGCCGAACGGCAGGTTCCACTTCTCGTACTGCGCGGCGAGAATCAGGAACACCATCACGAGACCGAATACGAACACGAGCCCCGACGTGCCGCCCGACTGCTTCGCTTCGTACGCCTCGCCGCTCCATGCAAGCGAATAGTCTTGCGGCATCTGCGCGCCGATTTCCTCGAGTGTCTGGATCACCTGCCCCGAGCTGTAGCCCGGCGCCGCATTCGTCGTGATCTTGACGGCCGGATAGTTGTTGAAACGGGTGACGAGGTCCGGACCGGTGACGTACTTGTACGTGACGACCGACTTCAACGGCACCATATCGCCGGAATTGCTGCGCACGAACACCTGCGTGAGGTCGTCCGGCTTCAGGCGATACTGCGGTTCGGCCTGCAGAATCACCTGCCACAGCCGGCTGTTGCGATTGAACTGCGAAACGTAGAGCGAGCCGAACATCGTCTGCATCGCGCTGTACACGGCTTCGACGGGCACGCCGAGCGTCGTGGCCTTGTCGCGGTCGACGTTGACGAGCAATTGCTGCGACGACGCGTTGAACGTCGATGTGACGCCGGACAGCTCGGGGCGCTTCTTCGCCTTTTCGACGAATTCCTCGACCACCGCCGCATACTGCGCGACGGATGCATCGCCCTTGCTCTGGATCCACACCTCCGTGCCGCCGGTCGTACCGAGACCCGGAATCGCAGGCGGATTGAGCGGCACGATGATGCCCTGCTTCACCTGCGACAGCGCCTTGTACGCATCGACGAGCACCGCGCGCGCGTTTTGCGTGCGAATGTTCGCCGACGTATACCGTTCGTCGAACGACTTGAAGCCGATGAAGAACGTCGACGCATTGTTCTTGTTCTGGCTATCGAGCAGGCTGAAGCCATCGACAGTGGTCACGCTGTCGACCGCCGGCTGCCTCATGAAGTATTCCGTCACATCGTCCGACACGAGCCCGGTGCGATCGAGGCTCGCTGCGTCGGGCATGATCACGGCGCCGAGCAGATAGCCCTGGTCTTCGGGCGGCAGAAACGCGCCCGGTATCGTGCGCATCATCCATACGGCAAGCGCGATCATGCCCGCGAAAATCAGCAGGCCGATCGCAAAGCGTTTGATCATCAGCCGCACGGCGCGCGTGTAGCCGGCCGTCATGCGCGCGAACTGCCTGTCGAACCAGCGGAAGAAGCCGCGCTTTTCGCCGTGGCCGGGCTTGAGCAGCAGCGCCGCGAGCGCCGGCGACAGCGTCAGCGCCACGAGGCCCGAGATCACCACCGAGATCGCGATCGTAATGGCGAACTGCTTGTACATCTGCCCGGTAATGCCGCCGATAAACGCAACCGGCACGAACACCGCGCACAGCACGAGCACGATCGCGACCACCGGACCCGCCACTTCGTCCATCGCGCGCTTCGCGGCGGTTTTCGGGTCGAGCTTGAGCACGCTCATATTTCGCTCGACGTTTTCGATCACGACGATCGCATCGTCGACCACGATACCGATCGCGAGCACCATGCCGAACAGCGTCAGCATGTTGATCGAGAAGCCCAGCGCGGCCATGCCCATGAACGTGCCGACGATCGACACCGGCACCGCGAGCACCGGAATCAGTGTCGCGCGCAGGCTCTGCAGGAACACGAACACGACGATCACGACCAGCACGACCGCCTCGAAGAACGTATGGACCACGTCGGTAATCGAGGCGCGCGTGAACTCGGTCGTGTCCATCGCGATCTTGTAGTCGATCCCTTCGGGGAACGACTTCTTCATGTCTTCGAGCGTCTTGCGCACCGCCTTCGATACGTCGAGCGCATTCGCGCCAGGCTGCTGGTAGACGGCAATCACGGTCGCGGGCTTGCCCTGGAAGCGGCTGCGGATCGAATAATCCTTCTGCCCGAGCTCGGCGCGGCCGATGTCCTTCAGCCGCACGATCGCGGCGCCGCCGCTTTGCGCGCGGATGATGATGTTCTCGAACTCGGACGGTTCGGTGAGCCGCCCGGTGGTCGTCACCGCGAACGACTGCTCGACCGCGTTGCCCGTCGGCGACTGGCCGAGGCGGCCAACCGCGTATTGCTGGTTCTGGTTCGCCACCGCGTGCTGCACATCGGCTGCCGTGATGCCCAGTTGCGCCATGCGGTCCGGCCTCAGCCAGATCCGCATCGCGTAGTCGGGCGTGCCGAAGATGCTCGACTGGTTCGCGCCCGGAATGCGCTTTAACGCATCGAGCACGTAGATGTTCGCGTAGTTGGCGATATAGGTCGAATCGTAGCGTTCGGTCGGCGAATAGATCGCGATCACCATCATGAACGCCTGCGACTTCTTCTGTACCGACACGCCCTGCGCCTGCACCGATTCCGGCAATTGCGGCAACGCGAGATTCACGCGGTTCTGCACGTCGACCTGCGCGAGTTCCGGGTTCGTGCCGATCTCGAAGTAGCAGTTGACCGTCAGATTGCCGGTCGACGAGCTCGACGAACTCATGTAGATCATGTTGTCCGCGCCGTTGACCTGCTGCTCGATCGGCGCCGCGACGTTATTCGCGACCACGTCCGCGCTCGCGCCCGGATAGGTCGCGGTAATGGTGATTTGCGGCGGCGTGATGTCCGGATATTGCGCGATCGGCAGCGAGAGCATCGTGAGCGCGCCGCCGAGCGTGATGATGATCGAAATGACCGACGCGAAGATCGGCCGGTCGATGCAGAAGTGGGAGATATTCATCAGCTCGCTCCAGCGCCCGACGCTGCCGACGCTGCCGATCCTGCCGATGCGGGCATGCCGGCCGCGGGTGCGCTGGCCGGCGGCTTGCCCGGCGTGACGCCTGCGGGCGTCGCCGGTGCCGGCAGATTGCTCGGCGGCGCGGTGCCGGTGACCTTGATCGTCGAGTCCGAGGTCACGCGAATCGCGCCGTCGACGACGACGCGCTCGCCGTTGCGCAGGCCATCGGTGATAAACCAGTCGTCGCCGTGCCAGTCGCCGACATCGACGATGCGCTGATGCGGCTTCGATTCGTTATCGAGCACCCAGACAAAGTGGCTCTTCGCACCCTGCAGCACCGCGCGCTGCGGCACGAGAATCGCATTCGGCCGCACCGCGCCGGACACCAGCGCGCGCACGAACTGGCCCGGACGCAACACGCCGTTCGGATTCGAAAATACCGCGCGCACGAGGAAGGTGCCGGTCTCCGAGCTGAACGCCGGGTTCGTGAAATCGATACGGCCGCGCTCGGGATACGTCGAACCGTCGGCCTGGATCACGGTCACGTCGAATCGGTTCTCCGGCGGAAAGCGCAGTTGCCCCTTCGCGATCTGCTCGCGATAGCGCAGCAGTTCGTTTTCGGAGATGCTGAAATTCACCCACATCGGATCGAGCTGATACACGTAGGTCAGCAGGCCGCCCTGGGTCGGCGTCACATAGCTGCCCTCCTGCTGGCGCGCGTAGCTCGACAGGCCGAGCAGCGGCGACTTGATGATCGTGTAGCTGAGGTTCAGCTCGGCGGTCTGCACCTGCCCTTTCGCGGCGATCACTGCCGCTTCCGCTTCCTTCTCGTTGCCGACCGCGTCGTCGAGATCCTTTTTGCTCAATGCGTTTTGCGCGGCGAGCGGCACGACGCGCGCGAGGTTGGCCTTCGTGACCGTGAGCCGCGCCTGCTGCTGCGCGAGCTCGCCTTTGGCGGTCTGCAACGCGGCCTCGAACGGCCTGCGGTCCATGATGAACATCGTCTGGCCCGCCTTCACGAGCGAACCTTCGGTGTACATGCGCTTGTCGAGGAAGCCATCGACACGCGCGCGGATCTCGACTTCGCGCGAACTTTCGGTCTGCGCGGTGAACTCGAAATCGACGGGCGTCGCCTTCTGTTCGACCGTGACGGTCGTCACGTCGACGGGCGGCCGTTGTGCCTCCGGGGGCGCCTTCCTGCAGGCGCCGAGCAACACGAGCGCCGCCGCGAACGGCAACCACCAGCAAGCGCGCCGGCCGCTCGACACGGCGCGCGACACCTGCTCATCGCGCTCAAACGATCGATTCATTATGTTTGCTCCGTCTGATCGTTACGCTCATTGATTGACACGCGAAACGTCACTGAATGGTGTAGCCGCGTCCCGACATGCATGCCGACAATGCCCGGTTGTAAGTGGCAAGCTGCTGCGATGCCTGTTGTTGCGTCGCCTGCTGTTGCTGCTGTTGAGACTGCGCCTGACGGCGCTGGCGGATGCCGCCGCCGACCGCGCCGCCCGCCGCGCCGATCGCGGCGCCCTTGCCCGCATCGCCTGCTATCGCACCGACCGCGGCGCCCACGGCGGCGCCGCCCGCCGCGCCGCGCACGCGCCCGCCACTCGGCTGCTGCGCCGGCGTCTGATTGGCCGCGTGTTGCGCCAAAGCGGCCGGGTCGACACCGGTGTTCTGTTTAGCCCACGCCTCGCACTGCCCCATGTCGCTTGCCTGCTGCTGCGCGCTTTGCCCCTTCGCGGGGTAGATGATCGGTTGCTGCGCCACTGCCGGGAATGCCGCCGCGATCGCGACGAACGCGAGCACGGAAGCGCTCAGCACAGGCGAGATCCGCACTGCTGGTTTCATGTCTGCCAATCCTCATTCGATGACCTGTTGGCGGCACCGCTGTGCGCGCTGCCAATACGCGGCGCGCGGGCACGCCTTGACGCTTGCCATTCCCAAAAGGGGCAAGTTCCGATGCTGTCAATATTGGAAGTCGCCCTCTTCGAAGACAATTGGACCTTGGTCCAATAGCTCGCGTGGCTTGTGCGGGAAGGCACGTGGCGCGTCAGCGCGGCACCTCGATATCGAGCGCCGAGCAGACGGTGCGGATGAACAGCGCGTCGTTGAACGGCTTGCGCAGATAGGCGACGGCGCCGGCTGCAAGCGCTTCGTCGCGCACGCCGGCGTCGTCGTGCGCGGTGATGAAAATAACGGGCACGGCAAGACCGGCCAGTCGCCGCTGGACCTCGAGTCCGTTCGAACCGGGCATCTGAACATCGAGAATCACGCAATCGGGACGATACGAGGGCATGGACGACAACGTGTCCAGAAATTCATCGCCGCTCGCGAACGTGTCGGCCACGATCCCGACAGAGCGCAACAATCGTTTGATCGCCCGGCCCACCGATGCATCGTCGTCAACCACCACAACGAATGGTTTGGCAGCGCCCATTTTGAATAGTCCGGTGACCGGCAACGCGCATGCGACGTCTGCAAATGCGTTCCCTGCAATAGACTATGAGACGGCGTGCGCGAGCGATATTGGACCTTGGTCCCGTACAGCGCCGCGGTTCTCCAATGAAGGCGCGACAGTTGGCTATGCGCGCGGTGCGGCGCGCGGGCAAGAATCGACAGGTGCAGGCGGTTAGCCCTGCGAAGACTGATCGAACGCCGCGCCGGCGCGCGCGACCTTGTCGGCCACGCGCACGAGTTCCGCGAGCGAGTTGACCTCCATTTTTTGCATCACGCGCGCGCGATGTGCCTTGACCGTCTTCTCGACGGTACCGAGCTCGCAGGCCACCTGCTTGTTGAGGCGCCCCAACACGACGAGCTCCATCACTTCGCGTTCGCGAGGCGTCAGGCGTTCGACGCGGCTCTGCAGTTCCCGCAACTCGCGCAGGCTTCGCAACGCATCGGTGGAGCGGACCAGCGCCTCGTCGATCGCACGCAGCAGGTCGACGTCGCTCACGGGCTTGGTCAGGAAATCCGCGGCGCCGGCCTTGAGCGCGCCGACCGTCATCGCGATGTCGCCGTGCCCGGTGAGAAAGACGATCGGCAGCGATGCGGGCAGTTGGCGCTGCAACTCGAGCCCGCTCAGGTCGGGCAGCTGTACGTCGAGCACCACACACGACGGAACGTCGGCGGCCGGACAGCGCTCTTCGCGCATGCACGACAGCGCCTGCCCGAGAAACTCGCGCGCCGACCCATAGGCGTCGACGCTGTAACCGGCCGAACCGATCAGCCGCGTGAGCGCGCGGCGCACACTCGCGTCGTCGTCGACGACGTAGACCATCGCGTCGTACGCGCCGATCTCGTTTCGCACGTTGAACATCATGATTGTCGCGCCGTCTCCGGCCCGCTCCATGGCGGCAGCACGACGTAGAACGTCATGCCCCTGTCGCTATTGTTTTCGGCCCACAAACGCCCGCGATGCATGTCGACGATCGAGCGGCTGATCGACAGGCCGAGACCGAGCCCCTGCGGTTTCGACGTGACGAACGGCTTGAAGATGCGTTCGAGCCGATCGGCGGCGATCCCTTCTCCGCGGTCGCGAATCGCGATGCGCACATTGCCGTCGCGATCGATCCCGGCGAAGGCGCTGACGGCACGCTCGAGCGCATCGCAACCGCGCATCGCGTCGAACGCGTTGATCATCAGGTTCAGCACGACCTGCTGCAGCTGGATCCGGTCGCCACGCACGGGCGGCAAGTCGTCGTCGATATCGACCGACAGACGCACGCCGCGCCCGATCGCGTCGCTGTGCACGAGTTGCGCGACATCGCGCAACACGTCGCCGGGATCGAGCCTCACGAATTGCAGCTCGTCCTTCTTCACGAATGCGCGGATGCGGCGAATCACTTCGCTCGCTCGGCAACTGTCGTCGACGATGTCCTTCAGGATCTCGCGCACTTCGATCAGCTCGGGCGGATCGAGATCGATGAAACGTTGCGCCGCCTGCACGTTGCTGAGGATCGCCGTCAGCGGCTGATTCAGTTCGTGCGCGAGCGAGCCGGCCAGCTCGCCGAGTGTCGACACGCGCGTCAGATGCGCGAGCTGCTGGCGATCGCGCCTCAGTTCGTAGCGTTCGGTGCGGTCGGTGACGAACGCAAGCATGGCGCTATGGCTGCCGTAACGCAGCGTGCCCGAAGCGACCTCCACTGGAAACTCGCTGCCGTCACGGCGTTTCGCGCGCATTTCGCGTGCGACTACGGCCGGTTGCGTGCACGCAGGCATTGCCGTATGCGGCGGGTCGGTTCGCGCGTGCGCGGCATCGAGCAGATGCGGAACAAGCAAATCGGCCGCGAGGCCCGCGAGATCGCTACGCCGGTACTGAAACAGCCGTTCGGCTTGCGCGTTCGCGCGCAGAATCCGGCCCTCGCCGTCGACGACGATCGCCGCAACCGGCGCTTGTTCGAGCGCGGCAAAGGAATCGCGCAGATCGGGCGCCGCGCTTCTCGAAGCGCGTTGGAAAACCGCACGCCACGCGCCCGCGAATCGCCGGGTCCGCTGCATGACGCGCCGTGCGCCGCTGCCGGCTCCCGCTCGCGGCTCCCTCTCCAGCCGCGTGATCGACGACAGATGAATGAACGATGCGGTCCTATCGAGCGCGATACCGGTGCGCGCAGGGGCCGACGGGTACAAGCTCCCGGCCCGCGTCGAGAACAGCAGCGAGCCGAGAAAACGGCTGAGGCGCGAGACCGCATTCGCGACGGCAAAGATAGCGATGTTCATGGCTTACGTACCTCGTCGACGCTCGCACAAGACAACCTGATTTGCCTGACTGATGACGCATAACGGCAGACGCATGTTGACGGCCGGAATCCGGACCCGCGCGATTGCCGCCGACAACCGCCCGATGCATCGATCGCTTGAAACACTGACGACTTGAACAACTTTTTCGGATTGCGCTTAACTGGGAACGGTGGAATTTCGACCGATGTGCGTGCAATGCAGCGCAATGTCGAGAATGTTCACTGTCGCACAGGCGACAGCGTAGGCATTTACTTCGCTATTCGAATTGTTCAGGGAAAAATTGCAACTTAATGCTAGGCACAAACCAGGCGTTAGTAAAGCGATTCTTATCCCTGATCGCTGACGATGACAAAGTTTCCCAAATAAATGCGCGGTAGCAGAAAGTGCTAACCGCACAGATTCGTATTTATTCTTAAATAGCCATGCAATTTAACGGAGGATTCTTAATTTGGTATCGAATATGTCCGATCATCGATTGGACGAGGGACGCGACACGCTCTCGAGCAATTCGTCGAGCACCGACATTTCGAGCGGTTTCACGAGATGCGCATCGAAGCCTGCCGCAAGTGACTGTTCGCGGTCGTTCGACTGGCCAAAACCGGACATCGCGACAATACGTGTTAACGACAGCATTGGATTTGAGCGCAACTCGCGCAGCAGGCCGAAACCGTCGACGTTCGGCATCGCCAGATCGGTCAGCACGAGCTGCGGCAGGAATATCTTCGCAGCGGCGAGCGCGCTTTCGCCGTCGTACGCGACGCGTGACACGTGCCCTTTCATTTCGACCAGCACCGCAAGACTGTCCGCGGAGTCGCGATTATCGTCGACGATCAGCACGCGCAGCGCGGCGCGCTGCGCACCCGCCGCCACGAGCGGCAACACGTCGTCCTCTTCGTGCCCGGCGCCGGCCGCGAGCGGCAGCCGCACGGTGAACGTGCTGCCTTGACCACGCCCCGCGCTGGCGGCCTGGATCGCACCGCCATGCAGTTCGACAAGCGAGCGGCATAGCGTAAGACCGATGCCGAGACCGGTGTCGGTCGGGTTCTGCGCATGGCCCTCCTGCATGAACAGATCGAAGATCGAACTGAGTGCGTTCTCGGGAATGCCGCGCCCCTGGTCTTTCACGCGCACGACGACCGCCCGCCGTTCGGTTCCGACATGAATCGAGATCTGTGTGCCATTCGGCGAAAACTTCGATGCGTTGTTCAACAGGTTCTGCAACACCTGCACGAGCCGCGTCAGATCGCCGCGGACCACGAGCGGCGTGGCCGGCATCACCACCCTGATGGTCTGCCCGCGCGCGTCGGTGAATGGCCGCGCGGCCTCGACACTGCGCGCGACGACCTCCTGCATCTCGACGGCCGCCGTGCGTAGCTCGATCTTGCCGGTCGTGATGCGCCCGATGTCGAGCAGATCGTCGACGAGCCGCGTCAGATGACCGATTTGCCGGTCGATCACGTCGCGGCATTGGCGCAGCAGCGGATCGGTGTTCGGCGCGAGCTGCATCGCGCTGACGGCGTTGCGCACCGGCGCGAGCGGATTGCGCAGTTCGTGCGCGAGCGTCGCCAGAAATTCGCTCATGCGGCGACTCGACACCTCGAGTTCCTCGAGGCGCTTGCGTTCGCTCATGTCGCGCGTCACCTTGGCGAAGCCAAGCAGCCGCCCGGCGCTGTCGCGCACCGCGGTAATCACGACATTGGCCCAGAACATCGAGCCGTCCTTGCGCACGCGCCAGCCTTCGTCTTCGATGCGGCCGAAGCGCGCCGCGATCTCGAGTTCGCGCTGCGGTTTCAGAGCGGCATTGTCGTCGGCGCTGTAGAACACCGAGATCGGGCGGCCGAGGATTTCCTCGCGCCGGTACCCCTTGATCTGCATCGCGCCCGCGTTCCACGTCGCGACGTTGCCGTCCGCGTCGAGCATGAAGATCGCATAATCCTTGACCGACTCGACCATCAGGCGAAAGCGCTCTTCGCTCTGGCGCAGCTTTTCTTCCTCTGCGCGCCGCGCGGTCAGGTCGCGCGTGACCTTCGCGAAGCCGCGCAGCCTTCCGTCCGCGCCGCGCAGCGCGGTAATCACGACATTGGCCCAGAACTTCGTGCCGTCCTTGCGGATGCGCCAGCCTTCGTCCTCGACGCGGCCGTACTGCTCGGCCAGCACGAGTTCGCGCTCGGGCTTGCCGGACGCCTTGTCTTCTGCTGGATAAAACGTCGAAAAGTGCCGTCCGACGATTTCATCGGGCCGGTAACCCTTGATATGCTGCGCGCCGGCATTCCAGCTCATCACGCGGCCGCCGCGGTCGAGCATGAAGATCGCATAGTCCTGGATGTCCTGGACGATCTGCGCGAAACGCTCGGAGCCTGCGTCGATCAGTTGCGCATCGTCGGAGGCGTCGGTCGTCGGGCGCGCGGTGAGCAGGCAGTTGAAGCCGACCAGCGCGCCGGCTTCGTCCGATACCGAACTGATCGACACGCCGGCATGAATCGGCGTCCCATCGTTGCAGCGCAACCGGCGCTCGCCTTCGATACGCCCCTGGTAGGCCGCGCCCTGCAGGTCGCGGCGCGCAAGCACGTCGGCGCAAAGGCCGTCGTCGGCCGCTGCGCCCGCGTACAGGTATGACAGATGACGCCCGGCCATGGCGGCGCGCGCATGGCCCGTCAACCGCCCGGCGGCGGCGTTCCAGCCGATCACGACGCCGTTGCGATCGAGCATCGCAAGCGCACAATGATCGTTCCCTTCGACAAGCATCCTGTACGTTCCGTCATCCGTTGGCTGCGGATCTGACGGCATCTGACGTTTGTCGCCGGCGACGACTAATGCGGGTTTCCTGTCGCGGGTTGCCATGGGAATATCTGGGGGATTGCCCCTGATCGGAAGAATGCAGTCGATCCCAATCTTATGCCTTATACAGCCATAGACGGCATAGCGAGATTCAACCATCATGCGACCGCGAGTAGCAGAATACATACCCGCCGGACTGCGACCGACGAACCGGCCGCCGAATTGATGGCATCGTCATGAAAGAGAATGTCGACACTTCAACGTTGCACGATGCGAAGATCCCACGCTTCTGGCGCGACGACGCGTTCCCGTTCATCGAAGCGCGCGCGGTGCACGACGGACGCAACGTCTGTTATGCGAAGCATACGCACGAGACATTTTCGATCGGGGTGATCACGCAAGGCACGTGCACCTACATCAACGAGCGGCTGCGCGAACGGATCGGTGTCGGCAGCGTGGTCGTCATCAATCCCGGCGACGTGCATGCGTGCAATCCGCTTGGCCGCGAGGCATGGTCATACCGGATGCTCTACGTGGACGTGCCGTGGCTCGCGGAACTGCAGCATGAACTCGGCGTCAGCAAGGCGGCCGACTTCCGCGTGTTCTCGACGGCCTTGTCCCTGTGCGGCGAGCTATATCGCGGACTGAACCAGCTTCATGCGCTGCTCACGAGCGAGGCCGCCGACCCGCTGCGCAAGCATTGCGCGCTACTCACCTATTTCGGCGAACTGCAGCGCCAGCTCGATCCGGCACCCGAATCCAGTTGCGAGCACAACTACAAGCTCGCACGCGCGGCCGAATACATTCGCGAAAATTGCACGCGCGCACTGAAGCTCGATGAAATCTGCGCGGCCGCGGAACTGTCGGCTTCCTATCTGATTCGCGCGTTCAAGCGCTGTTATGGAATGACGCCGCACGTGTATCTGATCAACCGCCGCGTCGACTACTGCCGCGCGCAATTACGGCGCGGAAGAACGATTGCCGAAGTGGCCATCGAAGCGGGATTCTCGGATCAGGCGCATTTGCAGCGTGTATTCCGGCAGTTCATGGCGGCGACGCCGGGACAGTATCGCCGGCGTACCTGAGACGCCGCGCGGATGCGGTTCACGTCATCTGCTGCGTGACCTGCGCGTACATCAGATAGCCCGCCGTTGCGATCAGCATTGCGCCCATCGTCAGGTTGAAGATGCGAATGCGCAAGCGGCTATGCAGCAACACCGCGACACGGTCCCCCAATACCGCCCAAGCCGCGAGCGACAGATAGCAGACGAGGAAATACACGCTTATGAACGCGAGCAGCGTGGCATGCGAGCTCGAGAACAGCGCGGCACCCGATGCGCAGGCGATCCACGCCTTCGGGTTCAGCCATTGCAGCAGAAAGCCCTCGACGAAGGTTGGCGTGCGTTGTCGCTCGATGCTGATTTCGGGCGGCGCCAACGCGATGCGGTAGCCGACGTACACGATAAACGCCGCGCCCACGAGTTCCAGGTACATCAGAAAGACCGGATACGCGCTCACGAACTTCATGAGCCAGAAGCCGACGACGATCAGCAGCAGCGTAAAGCCGATCGTTGCACCGGAGACGAACGGTATCGTGCGTCTGAAGCCGTGATTGGCGCCCGACGAAACGATCACCATGTTCACCGGCCCCGGAGAAATCGACATCGTCAGCGAAAACACGCACATGGCGATGAACAGCGTCATTCGGTTCTCTCCGTCATGTGGTTCAGAAGTCTTTTAGCGTCAGGCCGGCGAAGTAGTCGACATCGAACGGATTCATCACATAGCCCGCCACCCTCGTGCTCACCAGCCGGAACACCGTCGAGTGAACGAGCGGCACGACCGGTTCGTCGTCGGCAAGGATCGCCAGTGCTCGCGCATAGAGATCGCTGCGCGCCCTGACGTCGGACGTCGCGCGCGCGTCGGTGATCAGGCGGTTGAATTCGGCGTTGCAGTAGCGCGCATTGTTCGACCCGCGCGTTACCGCATCGCAACTGAAGAGCGCGTAGAGGAAGTTGTCGGGGTCGCCGTTGTCGCCGGACCAGCCCAGTTGCGCCATGTCGTGCTCGCCGCGTTTGACCCTGTTCAGATAGGTGGGCCAGTCGTAGGTGACCAGTTCGACCTTGATGCCGACGCGCGCGAGGTCCGCCTGCATCATCTCTCCCATCGTGCGGCCGTTCGGGTTGTACGGACGGCTGACCGGCAACGTCCACAACGTCGCGCTGAAACCGCCCTCGTAGCCCGCTTCGGCAAGCAGCGCGCGCGCCCTGGCCGGGTCGTAAGGATAGGTTCGCACGCGATCCGTGTGTGACCAGAGCGTCGGCGGATACGGGTTGATGGCCGGTTTCGCGTTGCCGAGAAAAATCGCGTCGATGTAGGCCTGCCGGTTCAGCGCATGCGCGACCGCGCGGCGCACGAGCACGTTGTTGAACGGCGGCTTCGCGGTGTTCATCGCGAGGTAGCCGACGTTCAGGCCCTCCTGCGCATGCAAGACCAGGCGGCTGTCCTTGCGAATGGCGGCCAGCGCCGCCGGCGGCGGCGCCACCGCGATCTGGCATTCGCCGCGCCGCACCTTCTGCACACGCACGCTGGCGTTGGGCGTGATCACGAACACCAGGTGCGCGATACCGGGCGCGCCTCGCCAGTACTGCGGATGCGCGTCGTAGCGGATCATGCTGTCTTTCACGTAACTGCGAAACGCGTACGGGCCCGTGCCGACAGGCTCGGTATCGATGTCTTCGGGACGACCCTGCTCGAGAAGCCTGGCGCCGTATTCGGCTGACAGGATCGACATGAAGGGCATCGCGAGGTCCGCAAGGAACGGCGCGTCGGGCCGCGACAGCACGATGCGCACCGTGTACGCATCGACGCGTTCGACCGACACGATGAGCTTATCCATGCCCATGCCCTGGAAGTACTGATAGTTGCCGCCGCCCATCCGGTGATACGGATGATCTGCCCGCCATTGCCGGTCGACGGAAAACAGGACGTCGTCCGCATTGAAGTCGCGCGTCGGCGTGAAGAACGCCGTTCGGTGAAACTTCACGCCACGCCGCAAGCGAAACAGATAGGTTTTCTGGTCCGCCGAGATCGACCAGCTTTCGGCCAGTGCGGGCACGATTTCCGTCGTGCCGGGCCGGAAGTCGACGAGCCGGTCGTAGATCGTCGTCGCCGTCGCGTTGCGGGCCGTGCCGGACAGCATCAGTTGCGGATTCAACGATTCGGGGCTGCCCTCCGAACAGTAAACGAGCGTATCGGCCGGTGTGGCATACGCGGCGCCGCAGGCACACGCCGCATAAAACACGCAGCCGGAAAACGCCGCGCGTCGCACGAGGTCGCGGCCGTGGGAGGCGACGAACGACATCATGACCATAGCCCCAGACTGCCATCCTTCCTGAGCCCGATAAACGACGTCTGCGAAATGCGCTCTCCATCGGGCGTGCCGAAAATCTCGTGGAAGTTCTGCGTGTTGAAAATGATCAGGTCGCCGACTGCCGGCATGACGCGCAAGCAGTCGTCGCGTTCGAGCACGTCATACGGAAAGTAATATTCGCCAGGCACTTTGAGGCGTTCGTTGTGCGGCGTATGAACCGTGTCGTAAATCACGAGTTCGCCGCCGTGGCCTTGCATGCAGTAGTAGATGTTCCAGGTCAGCTGACGCTGGATCTGCGTGACCGCCCACGGCTGACGGATATGGCTCGGCGCGTGATCGACATGCAGACGTCCGTGGCCGCGAAAGCGCCTGAACGCGCCGGCGAAATACGGGCCGAAGCCCGGCTCGTCGAATACATCGACTTGCCGGTTCGCGCGCGCCGCGATCGTGTCGGCCACCATGCGTACCGGGTCGATGCCGAGGCCGTCGTACACGCGTCCGATCGCTGACTGAGCATCCCGCGTCTTGCGAAAATACACGGACTTGTCGTCGTGCGCCCACTGGTTGTGACACACGCCGACGTGATGCACGGGAATATCGTTCAGATGCGCATAGTCGCCAAATTCCAGTTCGCGCAGGCGTGCGGCGACCCGCGAGCAGATGCCGGGCCGCACGAACCCCTCGACGATGATTCCCGGAATTCTGAAGTCGAGCAGCAAGTCGAGATTCGACTCGGTCAATTCGCATAGCTGACGGCGAATCCAGTTGCCCATATTGTTCTCCGTTGGTTACAGGATCGCGCTCAAACGGCGCGCGCCGTTTGCCGGTTGCCCGACGCGATAAAGATGATGACCGTCAGATAAAGCATCATTAGCAGACCGACTACTTCGACGAAGCGGCGATCGAAGCGATCGATCAGCGCGCCGACCAGCGCCGCCTGCACGCTCGCGACAAAACAGCCAAGCGCGAACGAGATACCGAATACCGAGCCGAGGCGGCCCTTCGGCGCGAGCGCGACCATGCCGCTGTAACCCATCATCCACAGGAACTCGAAAACGACCACCATCGCGAGAAAAAGCGCGCCGCTCGTGGCCGGACTCATGCCGCAGGCGGCGGCGACGTAGAGCAGCGCCGCGATCGCCGACAACACGACAGTCAGTCGACGCACCTTGACGAACGGCTGCTCGAAAAGCCGCGTTTTCCTGCAGAAGAACGAGAAGCTCGCCGAGCCCGCGACGATGCCGATGCTTGCGAGCACGTACGACATCGATACCGCGGCTGGACCGAGCCCGAAGCGCTGTATGGGAAAAATTGGCTGCAACACGCTATAGGTTCCCTGGAAGAAGGTGGCGGTCAGCGGCGGCAACAGCGCGCAAACGAGAAGACGCCGGTCGCCGGCAAGCACGTCACGGTATTCGGCAAGGCGAACCACGAGCGACGGACGCGCGTTGCGAGCCACTTCGGGGCTTGCCTCGATACAGCGCGTGAACCAGACGAGACCGGCTGCCGCCACGAAAGTCAGCGCATCGAGCAGCGCGACTGCGCGAACGTCGAGCCGATCGGCAACGACGACGCCGGCGACAGCGGCAAAACCGATCCCACAGTGATAGCCCGACTGGAGAAACGACGCGTAGTGTGTCGCTTTGGCATGCGGAAACAGCGAGCGCGCCGCGACGGTCTTGTTGATGCGGTTCACCTGGTCGACGAGTCCGCGCACGAGCAGCACCGCGATGACCGGCCAGTAACCGGCCGAATCGGGAATCAGCGCAACGGGCACGGTCAGCGCGGCCGAGACCAGTTCGAGCCGGAACCATCGCACGCGCGGGTTGACGCCGTCGTTCCAGTCGCTGCGAACGAGCACCACGAGCATCGCGGGCAGCCACTGCAACGAAACGAAGACCGACGTCATCAAGCCGGAACCGGTCTTCGCATAGATGGAGATGGCCAGTACGATATGCAGCAGCACGGACCCGGCCGATGACATGGTGAACGCCGCGGTGGCGAGCAACAGGTTGGCCCTGGCGCGATCGAGCTTGATCATCGGGGCCGCCTCTAGCCGATTGTCGCGTTTGGCGCGATTGGCGCGATCGTCGTACCTGCTGCAATGAAATCGACGGCTCGCGCGGCGTTAAGCTTTGCTTCATGCCGGTCGCGCCCGACACACATCACCTGCGCGATCCAGCTGAAGTTCGAATTCGCGTCGGCAACGGTGTCGCCAGGTTCGCGATGCAGCCAGACGTCGTGTACGCCCGGCTGCGACCGGATCGCATCGATCGACGGCATGGCGACGACCTTGCCGCGCGTCGGGCTGACAAAGCACTTCCATGCGGCCCCGCGGCGCGGTTGATACAGCGGTTGCTGCGGTTCGTCGGCGGTGCGGGTGCGGGTGGTCGCTTCAAGGCACGCATCACGGCCCGCTTCATGGCCCGCTTCATGGCCCGCTTCATGGCCCGCTGCGTCGACTACGCGAAAGTCCGAGGCAACGTCGAGCGTGCCGAGGCACAGTTCGATGCAGTCGCCGACAATCGAGCGCGACGTCGCGAGGTCCAGCATCACCGAATGGCCGCTGCCGCCGACGCGCGTGTTGACTTCGACCAGATGCGGTCCGTCACGCGTGACGATCATTTCGACGTGGCTCGCACCGAAGTCGAAGCCGATCGCGTCGAGCGCCGCGCACGCTTTTCGCTCGACGGCTTCACGGTGAGCATCGACGAGCGGAAACGATGCGCCGATTTCAACGGCGCCGTTCATGACATCGCGATCCGCAATACCGACGATCTGATGCCGTCCCGCACCCGTCGTCAGGATTTCGGCGCTGACGAGTGCGCCTTCCAGATAGTCTTCGACGACGAATGCGGGCGAGATCCAGTCCTCGTCGATCTGCCTCAGCGACTGCAGGACCGCGCTAATCGCGGCTCGATCGCGGCACACCATCGCGCCGATGCTCGAATGCCCCTGCACCGGCTTTACGAAGCAGGGAAAATCGGGCGCGCCCTCCGGCTCTGCCAGCAATACCGGTAGCAATTCGATGCTATCGATCTTCCTGCACCGAACGCTGTCCGCACCTTTCGCGAGCAGCGTGCGGCGAAAGCGGTACTTGTCCTGCGCGAGTGCGATCGCGTCGGGGTTCGCGCCTCGCAAGCCGAATTCGCGACACAGACGCGCGGCGATATGCGTACGGATTTCCGCGAATGTCAGCAATGCGTCGATCGAATCGAGTTCGCCCTCGAGCGCCTTCGAGACCTGTTCGAGATCGTTCGAATTCGGCACGCGTACAACCTTGTCGACGAGATCAAGCCTTGCGAGCGCTGACGCCGGAAACCACCTCCTGAAGCGCTCGAAATTATCGGTCACCAGCACGGACCGGTAGCCGCGCTGTCTGCAATATGCGATCGCATCGAGACCGCTGAAGTTCGTTTCGATAAATACAACTGTTTTCATGCACCTATCCTTTATGTTCTTGCTGATCAGGCGACGCGCGGATACGTCACACGCAGGTGCGGGAGTCCGACTCGAGATGGATCAGGTGCGCGCACTGATCCCAGAACCGACGCCAGTAGTCGATGCCCTGATCGAACGACTGTTTGAACGCTTCGCGCTCGGACTGCGTATTGCAGAACCGCAGGAAGTTGGCTACCGAATGCCGGATATGCTCGGTTTCGTCGGCGCGATGCACCCTGAAGAAAGCCGAGTCGGACAGCACTTCGCCGCAAGCTTCGCTGTAGCACAAGCCATCGAACAGCGTTTCGATGTTCTCTTCCGCGATGATTTCGAAGCTAAGGAGCAAGCCGATGATGCCGGCTTCGCTATCGGTGTGCGCAAGTGTCGCGTCGAGTATGCGAATGACGTCGCGGATCGAAGCGCCTGACTCACTGGCCTCGACTTTGAGGCCGATCGCGTCGATCGCCTTCAGGAACAGCCGCGAGTGGATGAACTCCTTGTTGCGGCCGCCCAGTTCGTCGTACGCGATCTGAATCAGATGATGCTGACGCTCGGGGTCACCGCTTTGGGCAACGGCGCGAGTGAGAAAGGTCGGGACATAGCGTGTGAACTCGTACCAGGCAGTCGCCAGCGTTTGCGCGGCGCCGTGCGACGGCCGATTCGACGAGGTGGCCTTGATTCTTGCAAAAACGTTGCGCTTTTCAGCTTCGCTCACAAAATGCCGGGTCCAGAAGATCACTTCGGGATGGTCGTATCCATATTCCGCTTCTGGGATCAGATAGCGCCGTCCTTCAACGGCATGCTGACTTGATCGAAATTCCTGTCGACTCATGCTGAGCTTCCCTTGTTTAGGTCCTGCACCGGCCAACCTGCATGCAAGGAGCCGGGACCTCGAACAGCCCGTGTTGCCTCACTGCCCGGTCCGTCAGGCTGCCGATGAAGACTGTTGTTGCCTTTGCGGCGGTCTCGTATGCGTCCGATCGGGACACGGGCGAGAGGTTATAGGGAGGCGGCAGGCGTGTATTGAAGAAAATTACCCTCGAGACAGTTGCGTCGCGGCGTTTAATAGCGGCTGTGAGCTTTCGGATTATTCAACGCAATCTAAGATATATCTAAGCAACTCTAATCAATTAATCGACCTATAGGATCAGAGGAGGTTTCGATACCGGTAGAGACGGATATTTCTGATTTACAAAGGATTGCGACGCTTCATCGATGACTTTTTTTGCACGGGACGATTGCAGTTCTTTGTGCCAGATGGCACACTGAATCTGTAGCGGCGTTGCGATTTAAATATGCCCGGGTAGCCTGCGAAAAATTGGCGCCTGCAACCGTGAGCGTACCTGTTCTGTACGTCAGGTCCGGGTATCGCACTATCCGATAGCCTCCCCTTGCGGGAGGCTATTTTTTCTTGGGACCCTATGGGCGTAACGATCTATCTCGATGAAAGTGGATGCCTGGGCTGGAAGCTGAATAAACCGTATCTACACGGCGGCTCGAGCCAATGCTTCACACTGGCTGCTGCCGTCATTCCGGACGGCAGGGAGCCTGTACTCAGTCGGGTTATTCGTGGCCTCTACAAGAAGCGCGGACGCGCAGCAAAAAACGAGTTGAAGTCCATCGCGCTTTCGAGCGGCGAACGTGAACGCTTCGCAATGGCGCTGTGCGATGCACGTAGAAAGCATCCTGACATTCACTTCCTTGCCATCACTGTCAGAAAGAAAAGCGTGAACGATGCGTTTCGTCGCAATCCTAATGGTTTATATAACTATCTGGTCAAGTGTCTGCTTCTCGACCTGATGTGCGAATACGAGTCCGTCAGTTTTATTCCGGATGCGCGATCGATGAAAGCTGAATACAGGAATGGGCTGCACGACTACCTCGCAACGGAACTCGCATCGATAGGCGACACCGTGCTGCAAACAACGCCGTGGGAAAGCAGGGACAGTCTGCCGCTGCAGTTCGTCGACATTCTGGCCAGCATCGTGTGGGCGCATCATGAGCATGGGACGGGTTCGGCGTATCAGATCGCGGCGCCCTGTCTGGCGGAGAGACGCCTGCTGTTCAACAACCCCACGCATGAACGCGCGGTTGAATTGTGCTGAGTGGATTCCCGTGATGGCCCAGATGAGGGGCTGGGAAAAGACAAAGCCCGCAAGTCACTGACTTACGGGCTTTTGCTTTGCTTTTGCTTTGCTTTTACTTCGATACCTGGCGGAAAGGGTGGCTATCGAACCCATCAGCGCGAGCGTCGCCGCTATAGCCCATCGTCAAAGAGGTCCCGAGTGCGAGGATCACGGTCGCGGCTACCCCAGCCGCGCGGAGCTTTCCCAAGGCGCGCTCCCACACCTTGCCGTGGTCACCGGCTAGAGACGCCTCGACCTGGGCGACGGTTTCGAATATCGGCAGCTCCGCCATCTCCGCAAGCTCAGCGATCTGCGTCGCATCAGGCTTGAAGCGGCCGCTGCGCCATTCCGACAGCCTCGTTTGGTTGAGTCCTAGCTCGGTAGCTACGGCACCGAGCGTGCGCTTTTTGCGCTTTGCGGCGTCCAGAAGTTCTCCGATGTCCATGGTTACCCTTGACTTAGATTTCGCGGAAATGTATAAATCCGAAAATTTCTACTTTTCCGCGAAATTTCGCGGTTAGTAGGCAAACGGAAGTCTAACAGCATCACGTCGGGGAGCGATAGCTGTATGCGCATGCCGGAGCTACTTTTCCTGCTGGTCACGTCTTGCCTGGCTGCACAGGCGGCGTTCTCTGCCTCACACCTCACCATCGACAGCTCGCTGCCTGTAGCGGGAAGTCCGACCTATCTGACGAGTACGCAATGAGCCGCCGTCGCCCTACTGCCACCCCGAAAGCAGATTGGAAGCTAGGCGGCTCAGAGCCCGCCGCACCGCGCGCAGCGGAAGCGCGCACGGAGCGCCGGGCGGCGGAGCCGCCTTCCCCCCGTCCGGTAATACGGGGGGAAAGTGGTCAAACGCAGGCGAAAGCCATCGTGGACTGGTTGCGGTTCACGTTCGAGCCGGTCGGGTCGGTGCCGGACGGCTTGGAACAGGTACGGCGCTATTTGAAGCTGTGGTCGGACATGCCGATGAACCTTGTTCCGGCGAACAAGGGGCTGCAGGGCTACGCCGACAGCATGGACGTGCTGACGTTTCTCGACGGCGAGTGGATTCGTGCCGGCATTGTGGCGTGGGGTGGGCGCAATGGCGGCGACCGTCGCGTGTGCGTGGACTTCTCGGGCCGGGGCTGCGCGATCGTGACGGATTGGAATGCCGTGTACGCGACCATGCAGGCCCTTGACGCTCGTGTCACGCGCTGCGACCTCGCAATGGATTTCCTGCAAGGCGAAGTGACTGTCGCGCAGCTCGACGCGATGTACGGGGCAGGCGAGTTTCAGTGCGGCGGACGAATACCGGAGTACAGGAAGATCGAGAGCGGGCACGCTTCGGCGCGCGGCTGTGGCGGCACCACACTTGAGATTGGGCTGCGTACGAGCGGCAAAATGGTGCGGGCCTACGAAAAGGGTCGTCAGCTCGGCAACGTCAACAGCGAGTGGGTACGCGTCGAGATCCAATTCGGTAACAAGGACCGTGTGATACCGCACGAGATCGTACTCAAGACCGATCACTACTTCGTCGGTGCGCACAAGGCACTGGAGCAGTTCATTGACGTGGCGGCGCTGCGATGCCGCACCGATCAGGTCGAGCGCGAAACAACGCTTGAAACTAGTAAGCGCGCGATCAGGACGCAATACGGAAAGGTGATCAACCAGGCGTTGATCGAAAACGGTGAAGACTTTGCCGCGTTGGTGGTGGACGTGCGCCAGATGGGCGTGCCGCCACGAATGCAAAAATCTGCACTGGCAATGCACGTGCACGGCGCGCACGAACCTGCGCCGAATCTACGGGAGTAATCGCGATGGAAATGCTGGCAAGAGTAACGATTCGTGGTGCGAAATATTTCGTCGGAAATATCGATGGAAAGGAACTGGATAGCGCGGCGATCTATGTCGACGTCGAGCTGCGCGGCGAAACGGCGAGCGGCGTGTGCACGAATGAAGTGAAGGTCGAGAAGTCGGATGTTGTGAAGAGCATCCTCCACAACCCGATGCCCTTCGTCGCTGAAGTAACGATGATCCAGACGACCAACGGGAAGGCAAACGGTGACCGGAACATCGTGACGGCGATCAGGCCGATAGCGCCGGAGTCAAAAGCCGCGAAGGGGGCGTGAGATGCTCAAGGTCGAGGTAGGCGGCTACTTTGTGGGCAAGGCGCGGAGTCTTGAGCAGGCCGAAGACCTTGTCGAGGCATACATGACGTGGCTGGATTCAACGGGCAAGCTCGACGTTCAGCTTGCGGTCGGCGGCGTCGTGCTCGTGCCGTTCGTGTTCAAGGAAGCCGGCAGGATCGTGTTCGAGGGCGAGGCGAAGGTTGAGACGCGTCGGCCGGTGCTACGGCTTGTCGGCTGATTTTTCGTTACGGGGTAAGTTATGGAAAGTATCATGTCTGCGCGTGAGAGTTTTGAGGAGGTATCAAGCCTGCTGTGCGGCTTGAAATCGATTGCTTCGGCAGCGGGTAATGGCGCATCGCATTCCGGTTCCAACGAGGGCCGGGCAGTCTCCGAGCTTAGCTTTGGTGTGGTGACGTGGTGCGAGGTCATCGAGGAGCGCATGGAGCGTCTGTGGCGGCTGCTGCCGGATGACTCGGTGTCCGAATCCGAAGTTTCGCATGCTGCGCTATCTGCGGTTTCGCATGCGAAAGGTGCCGAAGTTTCGCATGGGGAAGCGACTGCTGCATGATTTTTAGGTATGGCTGTTATCCTATGAAGCCGGTCCTAGTGACCGGCTTTTTCTTGGAGACCTCCAAAGTGACAACTACGTATTGCGTCGCCACTACCGAACGTGTCTTGCGCTTTTACGTATTTCCTCGCGTCTACGATGGCACGTTTCGCCTAGTAGAGCGACTAGACACGCATGAGGTGTCGATGTTCGGCAACAAAGAGTCTGCGCGCATGGCGGCTACTGCGGCTGGGCTTAAGACTTGGGCCTATGTGAGGTTATGATTGAATTTCGCGCGTTGACGATTAGGCTTCCTCTTGATCGTCGTTTGGCAATGAATGGTTCTTGATATCTTTGATTGCTTCAAGCAGTTTGATAGTTGCATTGGCATCAAGCGTATCGTTTGTGTATCGCACTTCATAGAGGCCTTGAAGGTTAGATGGGAGTTTGACTCCATCGCGAACCAACAGAATGAATCGACGCCCGTAGAAGGCCATTGCTGCGCCGATTTCAATAAGGACATTAGGGTTCAAGAGAACGTGTTCAACTCCCTCATGATCGGTGACTGTTCGATCTGCATCGACATGGATGATTGCCGCACCGCACGCGCGCATGTCGTCCATGACTTTTTCAGGAACGGGCTTTGATACCGTTTGACGCTCTACGGAGACAATCGGATGCAGTTCGCCGAATTCTAGTAGTCGCTTGATTGGATCTACTAACTCTCGGCTCTTACCGTGTGTGATGAAAACCTTCCGGCGACGTTCGTCGTCCGCTATTGCCGTTGCTAGCGCAGTAGACTTGGCTGGGGCGCTAGGAGCGGGAGGCAACGACGGGTTCGCAGGATGGGCCAACTCTGGCGCATCTGCTTCTGGCGCTTGCGTTGCGCGATCTTGAGTCGGCGTCGTGGGGTCGCGGTCTTCATGTTCATCCCGTGCGGAGTCACTACCTTTATTATCGGTAGATCCGCTTCCATTCAAGCTCACGTACAACTTACCCCGGATTTCCTCAAGTAGGCCGATTGAGCGCGCACTTGACTCGATGCGTTGCATCACCTCCGCTGTTTTCTCGCGTGGTACTCCTAATTCTTCCAGTACGTTCATAGCAATATCGTTTCGCGGAAACGTAGAGCCATCGTAGCGTCGGAGGAATTCGCCTATGACACGCGGTAGCAAGATGGATTCGCGTTTTGCCAAAAGGTCATCGCCTTCTTTCTTGGGTCGAAGAATGCGCCGCGCCAAGTCCGTTACTGTCATGCTCGCAGCTTGCGCACCTCCCTCGATTAGCCCGAACGCAATAGAAGCGCCCGACAGGACTTTGAGCTGCGATCCTCCAGGATCTACGTTGAGAGCCTTGGCGACATACAGCGGAGCCGTCGGACGTCCAGCGTAATGTTCAATGATCGCCTCGGGCACACGCAGAGCCTCCTCCAAGGAAGCGCTTGGCACGTCCGATTGTTTGAGGTACGTGCGCTTCTCTGTCAATGCAACTGGCATAGCCTTCTTGGGCGATGTTTTCTTGGCGGCGGTGGCTTTTGGTCTCGGCATTTGGGTGTCCCCGATTAGGATGTCAAATACTAAGCGACATCGTGCTGCACGAACAATATCGGGGTGGGGAACGTGACGGCTGAACTCCGTCAAGTCGCCGCGTAGCGGCCCCGAAGGGCTTGGACTTGACGGCCGCTAGGAAAGATACGCTCGGCACTGGGCAAGGGGCGAGCCTCACCCGGCCCTTGCCCATGCGAAACGCGTCGTTTAGTCGTTGAGCAGCCGCGGCTGCACCGCCTGGTCGGCGCGATAGACAGCTCGCTTGATACTCGAAAGGTGGACGCCGTACTGATGGGCGAGCGCGGTGAGCGTATAGCGGCCTGTACGCCACTGAGCGACCGCTTGACGCTCTTCCTCGGGCTGCAGGCTGCGAGGCCGTCCTAGGCGTATTCCGCGCCCCTTCGCGGCCTGCATGCCACTCCTCGTCCGCTCACGAATCATTTCACGCTCGAACTCTGCGAACGCGCCTAGCATCTGGAGCATTAGCCGCCCGGCCGGCGTATTGGTGTCAATGTGCTCGGTGAGGCTTTCGAAGTCGGCGCCGCGATCCTGCAGGCGCTCGATGATGCTGAGCAGGTGTTTAAGCGATCGCGCGATGCGATCGAGCTTGTAGACGACGAGCGTATCGCCGCGCTTTAGGTTTCTAAGGAGTTTGTCTAAGACTGGTCGTCGAAGCGTTGCGCCCGACCGTTTTTCTTCGTGGACCAACTCGACACCCGCTTTGGTGAGGGCGTCAAGCTGGGCACGTGTTTCTTGCTCTTGTGTTGATACGCGCGCGTAGCCGATTCTCATTTTTCGAAAAAACCGGAATGCTCTTACTCCCGGTTTACGAAAGAGCTATACAGCTACGAAGTTTTTGCGCGAATCGCGCAAGAAGCGTTTTCTCTGGCGGAAAGGGTGGGATTCGAACCCACGGTACGGTATAACCGTACACCGGATTTCGAGTCCGGCGCATTCGACCTCTCTGCCACCTTTCCTTGGATTCTGTGGAAGCCGGAAGCGGCCTTCGCAGCGCTTCAAGCCAATACCTGAGAGCTACCGGGACGCTTCACTAGCGCTTCGCCAAGCGGGTCGCTGCTTGGCGAAGCGAAGATTATAGAACAGGTAAATTCGGTTTCCAAGACCTTTTTACATCGCCTGCATGAGCGCGATGTCATGACGGAAAACGCTACGTAGTTAACCCGCCGCCGCCGCTGCTGACGGCGCCGCTTCCAGCCGTTCCACACCACCGAGATACGGCCGCAGTGCGGCCGGCACCGTCACCGAGCCATCGGCATTCTGGAAGTTCTCCAGCACGGCGACGAGCGTACGTCCAACCGCGAGGCCCGAGCCATTCAGGGTGTGCACGAGCTCGGGCTTGCCCTGCGCATTGCGGAAGCGCGCTTGCATCCGGCGCGCCTGGAATGCTTCGGTATTCGAGCAGCTCGAAATTTCGCGATAGGTATTCTGCGCAGGCAGCCACACTTCGAGGTCGTAGGTCTTCGTCGCCGAGAATCCCATGTCGCCCGTGCACAGCGTAATCACGCGATACGGCAGTTCGAGCTTCTGCAAAATCGTTTCGGCATGCACGACCATCTGCTCGAGCGCGTCATACGACGTCTGCGGCGCGACGATCTGCACCATTTCGACCTTGTCGAACTGATGCTGACGAATCATCCCCCGCGTGTCGCGGCCATACGAGCCCGCCTCCGAGCGGAAGCAGGGCGAATGCGCGGTCAGTCTGATCGGCAACGCGTTCGCGTCGACGATGCTCTCGCGCACCGTGTTGGTCAGCGAAATCTCGGACGTCGAAATCAGATATTGCGTGACCGTATTTTCGCCGCCGCCCTTTTCGACACGGAACATATCGTCTGCGAACTTCGGCAGTTGACCCGTGCCGAAGAGAATCTCCGGGTTCACGATGTAAGGCGTATAGATTTCCGTGTACCCGTGCTGCTGCGTGTGCGTGTCGATCATGAACTGAGCGAGCGCACGGTGCAGCCGCGCAATCTGGCCGCGCAGCATCGTGAAGCGTGCGCCCGCGAGCTTCGCACCGGTCTCGAAATCGAGGCCAAGCGGCGTGCCGACGTCGACATGATCCTTGACTTCGAAATCGAACTGGCGCGGCGCGCCCCAGCGGCGCACCTCGACATTGCCGGACTCGTCGTTGCCGACCGGCACGCTTTCGTGCGGCAGGTTCGGCACGCCGAGCAGCAGATCCGACAAGCGCGTCTGGATCACATCGAGCTGCACGGCGGACGCCTTCATCTCGTCGCCGAGCCCGCTCACTTCGGCCATCACCGCCGAGGTCTCCTCGCCGCGCCCTTTCATTGCGCCGATCTGCTTGGACAGACTGTTGCGGCGCGCCTGCAATTCTTCAGTGCGGGTCTGGATGGCGCGGCGTTCCGCTTCGAGCGCGGTGAACGCTGCGACGTCGAGGGTATAGCCGCGGTCGGCGAGACGTTTTGCAACGCCGTCGAGATCTTTGCGCAGCAACTGGATGTCGAGCATGACGAGGGGGGAAATTCGTTGTGTGAAGCTGCGATTCTAGCGCACCGGCGTCCGGATCCGGTGCGCGTCCGGTGCGCACGAGCAGCGCCAGCCGCCCCGTGCGGCGCTCAGCTCTTTTTCGGCTTGTGCTCGCTACGCCACGTGTCGTCGAGTTCCGCGAGGCGGGCGAGCTTCTCGCCGATCCGGCCTTCCAGGCCGCGCGGCGTCGGCCGGTACCAGCGCGGCTCGCGCATGCCGTCGGGAAGATACGTTTCGCCGGCCGCATACGCATCCGGCTCGTCGTGCGCATAGCGATACTCGTGACCGTAGCCGAGTTCCTTCATCAGCTTCGTCGGGGCATTGCGCAGGTGCACCGGCACCGCGCGCGACTGGTCCTTGCCGACGAACGCGCGCGCCTCGTTGTACGCCATATAGCCCGCATTCGACTTCGGCGCGACTGCCATGTAGATGATCGCCTGCGCGAGCGCGAGCTCGCCCTCGGGCGTGCCGAGGCGCTCGTAGGTCTCGGCCGCATCGAGCGCGATGCGCCCGGCGCGCGGGTCGGCGAGGCCGATGTCTTCCCACGCCATCCGCACGATGCGGCGCGCGAGATAACGCGGGTCGGCGCCGCCGTCGAGCATCCGGCAGAACCAGTACAGCGCGCCGTCCGGGTTGCTGCCGCGCACCGACTTGTGCAGCGCGCTGATCTGATCGTAGAACGCATCGCCGCCCTTATCGAAGCGGCGCAGGTTTTCTGCGAGCGCGCTGCCGAGCAATGCGCCGTCGATGTCCGCGGTCTTCTGCTGCGCCGCTGCGCGCGCGACGATCTCGAGGTTGTTCAGCAGCTTGCGCCCGTCGCCGTCCGCGGAACCGATCAACGCGTCGCGCGCTTCGTCCGTGAACGTGAGGCCGCCCAGTTCATGCTGTGCGCGCTCGAGCAGTTCGCGCAATTCGCCGGCATCGAGGCTCTTCAGCACGTACACCGCGGCGCGCGACAACAGCGCGCTGTTCACCTCGAACGACGGATTCTCGGTCGTCGCGCCGACGAACACGAAGAGGCCCGATTCGACATGCGGCAAGAACGCATCCTGCTGGCTCTTGTTGAAGCGATGCACTTCATCGACGAACACGAGCGTCTGCCGCCCGTGCGCGCGATGCACCTGCGCGGTCTCGACGGCCTCGCGAATATCCTTGACGCCCGACAGGACGGCGGACAGCGCAATGAATTCCGCGTCAAACGCGTCGGCCATCAGCCGCGCGAGCGTCGTCTTGCCGACGCCAGGCGGCCCCCAGAGAATCATCGAATGCGCTTCGCCGGACTCGAATGCGACGCGCAGCGGCTTGTTCGGTCCGAGCAGATGCTTCTGGCCGATCACTTCATCGATGGTGCGAGGCCGCAAGCGCTCGGCAAGCGGAACATTGGCACGGGTTTCTTCGAACATGATGTTTGGGATAATCTCGGCTGTTTCGGCGCAAACTGACGTGCAGGGCCGCAACGCACGCTTGCGGAACACCACGGGTTCGCCGACATGATCGAGCATTATGACAGCCGTCGCGTCACGGCGATGGCGCGACGGTTTGCATTGCGATTTCATCGCTGCAATATCGCGCGGCCGAATCTCAGCTGACTCGCGGCTGAATTCCAGCCAAGCGCAGAGCAAACTGATACAAACAAAGACAAGGAGGATCGACACCCATGGCTCAAGACCCGGCCCAGGACCCGCTCGCCGAGGACACCGGCTCCGCCTACGCCCCGCTTTCACCAGTGCCCGAGGCGCGCCGCGCGTTTCGCGCCGGCGACGCATTCGCACTGTGGTTCTCGCTCGGCATCGGCCTGCTCGTTGCGCAGGCGGGCGCCCTGCTCGTGCCCGGCCTTTCGTTGCCGCATGCGCTCGCGGTCATCGCGATCGGCACTGCGATCGGCGTCGTGCTGCTCGCGCTGGCCGGTGTCGTCGGTACCGATACGGGTCTCGCGGCGATGTCGTCGCTGCGGCCGACGCTCGGCGTGCGCGGCGCGTCGGTGCCCGCCGTGCTCAACGCGGTCCAGCTGGTCGGTTGGGGGTCGTTCGAAGTCATCGTGATGCGCGATTCCGCCGATGCGCTCGCAAAACAGGCGTTCGGCCTGTCGATGCCGCTCTTGTGGACCGTCATCTTCGGCGTGCTGGCCACGCTGCTCGCGATCAGCGGTCCGTTATCGTTCGTACGGCGTTTTCTGCGCAGCTGGGGCATCTGGCTGCTGCTCGCAGGCGCCGGCTGGCTCACATGGGCGGTGCTCGCGAAACACGATATCGGCGCGCTGCTGCATCGCGCCGGCACCGGCGACATGCCGGCGGGCGTCGCGCTCGATCTCGTCGTCGCGATGCCGCTGTCGTGGCTGCCGCTGATCGCCGACTACACGCGTTTCGGCCGGCGCGCCGGCGAGACGTTTCGCGGCACGCTGCTCGGCTACGGCATCGCGAACATCTGGTTCTATGCGTTGGGCGCCATCTACGGGCTCACGGCAGGCGGCGGCGATGCGCTGCTGACCACCGCGCTTGCGCAGGCTGGCGGCGGTCTCGCGTTGCTGCTCGTGCTCATCGACGAAATCGACAACGCATTCGCCGACATTCACTCGGCTGCGGTGTCGACCGGCACGTTCTGGACGCGCTCGAGCGTGCCGTGGCTGTCCGCGGCGTTCGGCGCGCTATGCACGCTGATCGCCCTGGCCGTGCCGATGGCGAAGTACCAGAATTTTCTGCTGCTGATCGGCTCGGTGTTCGCGCCGCTCTTCGGCGTCGTGCTCGTCGACCACTTCATCGTGCGCAAGCGCCGTGTCGACGCAGCCGCGCTCGCCGACCCGCAGGGCCGCTACGGTTACTCCGCAGGCTGGCACGTGAGCGCATTCGTCGCATGGGCGATCGGCATCGCCGCCTACCAGGCGATCAACCAGTGGCTGCCGAATCTCGGCGCGACGCTGCCTGCGCTTGCGATCGGTGCCTTGTGCTATCTCGCGTTCGTGTCGACGCGCCGGCAGGCCTTCGCATAGCTGGCAAGATGCGCCGGCAACCGGCTGCAATTTGCTGCTAACCGGCCGGCAGCCGCCCCTTTGTGGCCGCCTCGACAAGCCCGTTCCCCGGGGCGGGCCGATCAATAGGTCTGATTCGCGCTCGCCGCACCTGCACTTCTACGCGCGGTCAGGAACTGGCCGAGCATGATCGTGCGGCGCTCGATCAGCAGATACATGGCGGTGGCGACCGGAATCTCGAGCGCGGCCGCTATCAGGATGGAGCGCCACATCGTGCTCGCGGACGGCATCAGATGAATCACCGTCAGCAGCACGATCGTATGCGTGAGGTACAGGCTGTATGAAATCTGGCCCAGAAACGCGAACGGCCGCGCCTCGAGCAGCTTGGCAAAGCGCGCCGATACGAGCGACGTGCAGATCAGTCCAGCAGAACCCGCGGTAACGAGCCAGTCGTACAAATACTGTCCGGCCGGACCGAGCTTCATCGAGAGCGCCCCGCGCGACAGGAAATACAGCAACACCGAGATCACCAGCACCGGGCGCAAGCGGCCGTTCTTCATCAGCCACTGGCGCCACGCGGTGCGATGCACGGCCAGCACGGCGCCGACGACAAACATGCCCGCGTAGTGCAGCGTCATGGGCCAGTCGCCGCCGAAATTCGCGCCTTGCGGATCGTCGCCTTCGAGCAGGATCAGCATGAACGAGACGATCGAGACGCAGAGCGCGACCACGATCGACGTGCGCGCCGATACGCGGGCGACCCATGCGACCACGAATGGCATGACGATCGAAATCCGCAGTTCGTAGATCAGCGTCCAGATAACGGGAATCATCTGGCCAGCCCGATATTTCCCGATAAAGAGCAGATGGTCGGCGATCTCCGTGCCGGTAAACGGGCCGCTCCATACTTCGTTGCCCCATCCGCCGAGCCATTTGATTGGCTTCACGTCGAGCGCATTCACGATCGAGAAGGTCGCGACCAGCACGACCAGATACGGCAAATAAATCCGGCAAATCCGTTTGACCAGGAAATCTTTATACGAAATACTTCGACCCGAGCGCAATTGCAATGTCAAAACGAATCCGCTCAGTATAAAAAAGAGAATAACTGCCTGATGGCCCAGTGAGTTCACACGAAAAGGTGACTGGGAAGCCCACTCGAGCGGGCCGACCAGGGCAAAATGACTGATCACCACCGACAGCGCGGCGACGCCGCGTAGCGCATCGAGCTGATGGTAATGCTGTCGACTGGAAACACTCGGTTCTGTCATCCGTTGAATACCCGCGGCGAAGAACAGGCAAATAGGCATGCGAAAGGCGCGCTCGCGAGCGCGCCCATCGTCAAGGGGTTTTCAGTACCCGCCTGTTCAGGTGTTCATGATTGATATGTTTAATTCTGACAGCAGTCGGCGGGAAGGTTTGAATAACTTTCTAATACTTTTAGTTTTTTATATTTTTGTCGCGGATTATTACGTGCGAAAGGATCGGCCTTTGCGACGACTACCAGTCAGGCAGGATTTTATTATTTTTGCGTAATTTTTACCCTCCGGTTCAAAAGTTACCGGGAGGCCATCGTTAAACATTGCACGGCGTGATATTTGTATCGATTTCTGCGAGTTTCCGGCAATCAGCTTGCATTTCATGCCAATGTTGACTGGGCCGCTAACGCTCTCGCGTTGCTCGATACTCGACACCCGGCAGCACGCAAAGCAATTCGAAAGCGAGGTTTGCACCGAGCAGCGCGGTCGTGCCGAATGGATCGTAGGGCGGCGCGACTTCGACGAGATCCGCGCCGATCACATTGAGCCCGTGGGCGCCGCGAATGATCTCGAGCGCCTGAGGCACGGTGAGCCCCGCGATTTCCGGCGTGCCGGTACCGGGTGCAAAAGCCGGGTCGATCCCGTCGATATCGAACGTGATATACACGGGTGCAGTGCCGATCCGTTCGCGCACGCGCGCCATCAGCGGCGCAAGCGAACGATTCCAGCACGCTTGCGCCTGCACTACTTCGAAGCCCTGGTCGCAGCACCAGTCGAAGTCTTCGGCCGCGTAACCGGTGCCGCGCAGTCCGATCTGCACGACGCGCTCGCAGTCGAGCAGCCCCTCTTCGACCGCGCGCCTGAACGGCGTGCCGTGCGCGATCTTCTCGCCCATCATCGTGTCGTTGACGTCTGCATGCGCGTCGACGTGGATCAGCGCGACCTTGCCGTGCCGCCGGTGCATCGCGCGCAGGATCGGCAGCGCAATCGTATGGTCGCCGCCGAGCGTGATCGGCTTCGCGCCGTGCGCGAGGATCTCGTCATAGGCGGTTTCGATGCGTGCGATCGAATCGTGGAGGTTATACGGGTTGATCGCGACGTCGCCGATGTCGGCAACGCGCAGCGAATCGAACGGCGCGGCACGCGTGGCCATGTTGTACGGTCGCAGCAGCACCGATTCGCTGCGGATCTGGCGCGGCCCGAAACGCGCACCGGTGCGGTTCGACGTGCCGAGATCGAACGGCACGCCGACAAAGCATGCGTCGAGCCCTTCCGGAGAGCCCGCATTGGGCAAACGCATCATCGTCGCGATGCCGCCGCAACGCGGCATCACGTTGCCCGAGAGCGGCTGCGGGCGCTCGGACGACAGGTCCGGGCAGACAAAGGACGACTTGTTCATCGCGGTTCACCGGTCAGAGGTGGGGGCATGAAATCCGGTCGCCGCAGCCGGCAAGCCTAGCCGTTGATCACGTCCGCCCCTTTCGGCACCGTGAACTTGAACGCATCGGCAGGCAGCGATGGATTCTTCTGAATATTCGAGAACTTCAGCAGCGTCACATTTCCGAATACGTCATGCAGTTCCATCGCTTCGAGGTTGCCGTCGCGAAAACCGATGCCGATGCGCTGGAACTGCGTGTCTTTTGATTTTGGCACCAGTTCGAGCCAGTCGATACCCGCTTTCACCCCAGCATCCTTCAACGTGAAGTTCTGCTCGAGATCGTTGCTGCCGAACAGGATCGCCGCCGGACTTGCGCCGAGCGCGCCGCCGAGCGCGCGCACGGTGACCTGGTTCAGGTCCTTGTCGTAGACGTACAGCTTGTCGCCGTCGGCCTGCAGAAGCTGCTCGTACGGCTTCTGATACTGCCAGATGAACTTGCCGGGACGCGCGAACGAGAATGTGCCGCTCGACACCGTATTGCCCCTCATGCCCTGCGTCGACAGCGTGCCGCTAGCGCCCTTGGCGTTATTCGGCACGTGGATTTCGGTCTGCACGAAGTCGCCGCGCGCCGCATGGACCTGCGAGATGAATTGCTTCAACTGGTCCGTGCCGCTCGCGAACACGGGCGAGGCGACGAACAGCGTCGCGCAAGCCGCCATGCACGTCACGACGCGGGCGAGGTAGGCGATACGACCGACGCGCCGCGCAAGCGCACGTGCGACGCTGCCGCGAACGCGGGAATCACCGAAGCGGGCGTCAAGCCCGCCGACGTAATGCTGCATCGATTTCTCTCCGTGGAAAAAACAGGAAGCGCGACACGCGCTGCCGACGAGGCCGGCGAAACGACGACAACGACGACGACGACAACGGCCCGCCGCCGCGCAGACGAACGCGCGACGCTCAAGCCGCGTTCATTCGGCCTCGCGCGCCGGCACAAGAATTTCGCGGTTGCCGTTCGACGACATCGCCGATACGAGCCCCGATTGCTCCATCTGTTCGAGCAGCCGCGCCGCACGGTTATAGCCGATGCGCAGATGCCGCTGCACGAGCGAAATGGACGCGCGGCGATTCTTGATGACGATTTCGACCGCCTGGTCGTAAAGAGGATCCGCTTCACCGCCGCCCGCGCCGCCGCCGGCGCCTTCGACCGAGCCTTCATCGCCTTCGCCCGACACGCCGCCTTCGAGAATGCCCTCGATATAGTTCGGCTCGCCCTGCTCCTTGAGCTTGTCGACGACACGATGCACTTCGTCGTCGGACACGAATGCGCCGTGCACGCGAACCGGCAGGCCGGTGCCCGGCGGCAGATAAAGCATGTCGCCCATGCCGAGCAGCGATTCGGCGCCCTGCTGGTCGAGAATCGTGCGCGAGTCGATTTTCGACGACACCTGGAACGCCATCCGCGTCGGCACGTTGGCCTTGATCAGGCCCGTGATCACGTCGACCGACGGACGCTGCGTCGCGAGGATCAAATGGATGCCGGCGGCCCGCGCCTTCTGCGCGATACGCGCGATCAGCTCTTCGACCTTCTTGCCGACCACCATCATGAGGTCGGCGAGTTCGTCGATGACGACGACGATATTCGGCAGCCGCGACAGCGGTTCCGGCTCGTCGGGCGTCAGGCTGAACGGATTCGGAATCTTTTCCTCGCGCTTCGTCGCCTCGTCGATCTTGTTGTTGTAGCCCGCGAGGTTGCGCACGCCGAGCTTGCTCATCAGCTTGTAGCGGCGCTCCATTTCGGCGACGGTCCAGTTGAGCGCGTGCCCCGCCTGGCGCATGTCGGTGACGACCGGACACAGCAGATGCGGAATGCCTTCGTAGACGCTCATTTCGAGCATCTTCGGGTCGATCAGGATCATGCGGACCTGGTCGGCGCTCGCCTTGTACAGCAGCGAAAGAATCATCGCGTTGATACCGACCGACTTGCCCGAGCCGGTCGTGCCGGCGACGAGCAGGTGCGGCATCTTCGCGAGATCGGCGCAGACCGGGTTGCCGCCGATGTCTTTACCGAGGCCCATGGTGAGCGGCGAGGCCGCGTCCGCATAGACGGCCGAGCCGAGAATTTCGGACAGACGCACCGTTTGGCGGCGCTGGTTCGGCAACTCGAGCGCCATGAAGTTCTTGCCCGGGATCGTCTCGACCACGCGGATCGACACGAGCGAAAGCGAGCGCGCGAGGTCTTTCGCGAGATTGACGATCTGGCTGCCCTTCACGCCCGTGGCAGGCTCGATTTCATAGCGCGTGACGACCGGTCCCGGATACGCGGCGACCACGCTGACGTCGACGCCGAAATCCTTGAGCTTCTTCTCGATCAGGCGCGACGTGAACTCGAGCGTGTCGGCCGAAATGGTTTCCTGGGTGGCCGGCGCCGGGTCGAGCAGCGCGATCGGCGGCAGCGTCGAATCGCCGGGCAGGTCGGTGAAGAGCGGCACCTGCCGTTCCTTTTCGACACGCGCGGACTTCTCGGGCGTCACGACGGGCGGCACGATCGTGACCGGCTCGTGCTCCTCGATCTTCACGCGGCTCTGCTCGACCTTGCCCTCGCGCTTCACCGCCGCGGCCTCGCCGGCCTTGCGGTCGCGCACCGCCTCGCGGCGCAGCTTCGCGAGCGTGACCGCGGAAATGATCGATTCGCCGACGCGCTCGGCCACCGAAAGCCACGAAAAGCGGAAATACAGCGACAGCCCGATCGCAAGCACGAGCAGCAGCGCCAGCGTGCCGCCGGTGAAGCCGAGCGCATGCGACACCGCGCGCGCCACCGCTTCGCCGACCACGCCGCCCGGCGCACGCGGCAGTTGCACCTTCAGCGACCACATGCGCATTGCTTCGATGCCGTCGCACGCGAGCAGCACGAGCACGAATGCGCCCGCTTCGGCGAGCCACGTGTGATCGCGCGGCGCGTCTTCGTCGACCGATTCGTTGCGGGTGATGCGGCGGTAGTTCGCCGAAATGCGCCGTGCGAGCAGTACGACCCACCAGTACGCAGACAGGCCGAACAGCAGCAGCAGGATGTCGGAAGTCCAGGCGCCGACGCGGCCGGCCCAGTTCGCGATACGGTCGACCTGCGCCGCATGCGTCCAGCTCGGATCGTGCCGGCTGTAGCTGACGAGAGCCATCAGCAGGAAGACGCCGAGCGCGACCTGCAGAATCCAGCGGATTTCGGTGAAGAGGCGCGACATGCGGTGCGGCAATGCCTGCGCGTTCGCGGAATAGGTAGCTTTTGCCATTGATCCTTAGCGTGTGCGACCGGCGCCGGGTTGCCGCGCTCAGGGCGTGCGCTCAGGGGCATGCGCGCGAGTCCTCGCTCGTCGAGTTCCCGCTTTGCCCTGTCAGGCCGCGTACTCGTGCGGCTCGGGCCGCCGGTCGTTGATCGAGGGCTATTGTAAACGCACTGCCCGGCGCGAGGCTGTAAGTGACGGTAACGGACAACACCTTGTAGCCGGTTTGCGCTGTTTTTACCCGCTTTGTGCCCGCTTTGTGTCGTTGCGCATCGCATTGCCGCACAAAACAGCGCTTTCGCAGGCCCGCGGCGCTATCGTCGCGATTGCAAAGCGCGATGAGGCGGGCAGACCTGGCGACCTTTATAATGCCGGTTTGGTTCCTATCTACTGCGCAACAGTGCTGATACCGGCCTTGCACCCGCGGGCCGAACGCTTCTTACGGATTTCGATCATGCCAGCATCCACGACAAAACATGCAAAGGTCCTGATTCTCGGTTCCGGCCCGGCCGGCTACACGGCGGCGGTCTATGCGGCGCGGGCCAATCTGTCGCCGGTGCTCGTCACGGGGCTCGCGCAGGGTGGCCAGTTGATGACCACGACCGACGTCGAGAACTGGCCGGCCGATCCGAACGGCGTGCAGGGTCCGGAGCTCATGCAGCGCTTCCTCGAACACGCGGAGCGCTTCAACACCGAGATCATCTTCGATCACATCCACACCGCGAAGCTCAATGAAAAGCCGATCCGGCTGATCGGCGATTCGGGCGAATACACGTGCGATGCGCTGATCATCGCGACGGGCGCGTCGGCGCAGTATCTGGGTCTGCCGTCCGAGGAGCTGTTCATGGGCCGCGGCGTGTCCGCGTGCGCGACGTGCGACGGGTTCTTCTACAAGCAGCAGCACGTGGCCGTGGTCGGCGGCGGCAACACGGCGGTCGAGGAAGCGCTGTACCTCGCCGGCATCGCGAACAAGGTCACCGTCATTCACCGCCGCGACAAGTTCCGCGCCGAGCCGATCCTGATCGACCGCCTGCTCGAGAAAGAGAAGGAAGGCGTCGTCGAGATCAAATGGAACCATGTGCTCGACGAGGTGAAGGGCAACGAAGGCGGCGTCAACGCTGTCCGCATCAAGCACGCGCAAACGGGCGAAACGACCGATATCGAACTGCAGGGCCTCTTCGTGGCGATCGGCCACAAGCCGAACACCGACATCTTCGAAGGGCAGCTCGATATGAAGAACGGCTACATCATCACGAAGTGCGGGCTGCAGGGCAACGCCACCGCGACGAGTGTGCCGGGCGTGTTCGCTGCCGGCGACGTGCAGGACCACGTCTATCGTCAGGCGATCACGAGCGCGGGCACCGGCTGCATGGCCGCGCTCGATGCGCAACGCTACCTCGAGAGCATTCACGAGTCGATCGGCGAACGCGCCATGAGCGCGGAAGCGGAACGGTAAAACACCGCTAGCGCCGATAGCACCGATACGAAGGGCCGCTGCCTCACCATGGGCAGCGGCCCTTCTCGTTAAAACGCCTGCGCGCCGGTCCTGAACACACTGACGACGCCGTTCATGCGCTCCGCCTGCTCGCGCAACGACGCCGCCGCGGCCGCCGCCTGCTCGACGAGCGCCGCATTCTGTTGCGTGACCGAATCCATTTGCGTCACCGCCTGCGTGACCTGTTCGATGCCGTCGCTCTGTTCCTCCGATGCCGCGGAAATCTCGACGGTGATCTCGGTCACGCGCCGCACTGCCTCGTTGATCTCGTCCATCGTCCTGCCCGCGCGGCCCACCAGTTGCGTGCCGTTGCCGACGCGTTCGACCGATTTGTCGATCAACGCCTTGATCTCTTTCGCCGCGGCCCCGCTGCGCTGCGCGAGCGTGCGCACCTCGCCGGCCACGACCGCGAAGCCGCGCCCATCCTCGCCTGCGCGCGCCGCTTCGACTGCCGCGTTCAGCGCGAGAATATTCGTCTGGAACGCGATGCCTTCGATCACGCCGATGATGTCGGCGATCTGCTGCGAGCTGCCGTTGATCTCGCCCATCGTCGACACGACCTGTGAAATCACGTCGCTGCCCGTCTGGGCGACGCTCGTCGCCTCGCGCGCGAGGTTCGTCGCCTGGCGCGCGTTCTCGGTGTTCTGACGCACGGTCGACGTCAGTTCGGTCATGCTCGAAGCGGTTTCGCCGAGCGACGCGGCCTGCTCCTCGGTCCGCTGCGACAGATCGATATTGCCGGCCGAAATCTGTTTGGTCGCCGTGGCGATCGACTGCGCGCTGTCTCGCACCGCGGTAATCGTCTCGGTAAGCCGCGTCTGCATCGTCTGCAGCCCTTCCATCAGGCGGCCCATTTCATCGCGCGAACGCACTTCGATGCGATGGCTCAGGTCGCCGTCGGCGATACGGCGGAACTGCAGCAACGCTTCGCCGAGCGGCCCCGCGATCGATTTTTGCAGCGTGTACCAGGCGAACACCGCCAACGCGAGCCCGACGGCAAGGCCCGCCGCCGCGATCACGAGAATCGCGTCGAAACGCTTTTGCGCGGCCTCGTAGAGCGCGCGCGCCTGGTCAGCCTGCATCGACTCGAGTTGCATGGTGCGGTCGGTCACCTCGTTGAAAGGCGCGGTCATCTTGTGCGAGATCAGATCGCTCAATGCGGCCGTATCGTGCCGATCGATCGCCGCGTAGACCTGCGCGACCGGTCCGGACATCGCTTCGGCACGCTTCGCTTCGACCTCGTCGCTCAGGCGCATCTCGTCGGCGGCCGCGGGCCGCGCGCGGTAGGTTTGCCAAGCCTTGTCGGCAATGTCGAACTGCTCTTTCGCGCGCTGCCGCAGATTGGCGACGTCCGGGCTATCGGGCTGCGCGGCGATGCGATCGAGCACGAGGCGTCCGCGTGCAACGTAGAAATCGTATTTGCCGAGTGCGATCGCCGACGCGAGCTGATCCGTATACAGCTCCTTCTGATCGTTGTTGCTCATTGCGATGCCGACGACGCCGAGGATTGCGCCGACGATCATCAGCAAGCCGAGAAATCCCATCGCAAGCGCGAGACGGATACGGATCGTGATATTTCTGAACATGAAAACCCTCAGGAAGAGAAAGCGCAACGAAAGGTCGCGCGCTACGGAACGAATCCGTTCTCTTCGGGTTTACGGCAGCGCGTTCACGATGTGTAGAACGATGTGACGACGGGTCATCACAGAATCGGCGAGTTCTTTGCGCCAGATCAAATTTGCATGCACGAATGCGGGCACGCGACGTCGTGCCTTTCGCTTCGGTCAACGCGATTTCGCGCAATGCCGGCGCCCGATGCGTCCCATGAGGCGCGTGCGATTCGACGGGAAGCATTCGTTCCTTGAAGTGTTGTGAAAGAGGCCGCGCTATCGTCGACACGATGTCCGGTCGAGGGCATAGGCGACGACGACGGCTGGCCCCTCGTCGTCGTTGTACCTGCAACTGTTTTGAGGAAAGGAGAATCTGATGAAAAACATCCGTCTCGCTGCTGTCTGCGCATCGGCGCTCGTATTCGTTTCGTTCGGCGCGCATGCGCAATCGTCAAGAGTGACGCGCGCCCAGGTCAATGCGGAACTCGCGCAACTGTCGGCCGCCGGCTATAACGGCGAAAAGGTGACCTATCCGGACCGTCTGCAAGCCACTGAACGCCGCATCGAAGCATCGGGCGCGGCGCAAATGAACAACGCCGCCGGCGGTTATGGCGGCGTCGCACCGGGCACTTCGGCTCAGTAACCCGACAGTCACTCGAGCACGCATCAACGCAACGTATCAACTCAACGCGACCACGCCGAGCAGCACCCGGCCGCACATAACAAGGCAGCAAACGCAATGCGCGCCATGCTGCCTTCGTCAATCCCAGCGCTCCCTGTTTCGCCGCGCCTCGCTGCGCGGGTGCCTGCGCTTGTAGCCGGTCAGCATGGCGGCGAGCAGATTCTCGCGTGTCCAGACGCTCATCACGATCACCGCGGCAATATGGACACACACGCAGACTTCGAGTGCGACCGCGAGCAGCGTGTGAATTTCCTCGGGCCAGTCTTCGCCCCAGAACGCATCGAGGCGCATCAGCCAGCCCGTCAATGCGAGCGCGACGACCAGCGCCCACATCATCAGCGCCATCAATGCGCCAAGCGGATTGTGCGACAGATGATGCGCGGGCCGGCCTGATGCCAGCGAGCGCAGATACGCCAGCAGGCGCGAACGGGCGGGCCACCACGCGGAGAAGCGCGCGTAACGCGTGCCGACCACGCCCCACACGATACGCGCACCGACCAATGCAGCCGCCGCATAGCCAAGCTTGCGGTGCAGCGGATCGGTCGGGCCGAACAGATTCCAGATCACGATGCCCGCGACGACCCAGTGCGTGATGCGCACCCACCAGTCCCAGACGCGGATTCGAGCAGTGTCGGACATCGCGGGCAGTCAGGAAAAGTTATCGCACACTCGAATTCGCCGGCTTCAATCGATCTCCGACTTCACGACGTCGAGCGTTTTCGTATCGAAGTAAATTTCCACCTTCCTGCCCTCCTTGTCGGTGCCGTAGATCTCGTAGCAGTGGCCGTCCACCTTGAACTTGCGGATCTTGTAGCCCTGCCCTTCGAGTTGCGCGCGCGCGTCGGACTCTTTCATCCATTCGTCTTTCGGATGCGCGGTGCAGTCCGCCTTCGCGAACGCGGCCCCCGAAAAACCGAGCGCCACGATCATCGTCACCAGCTTAAGCATTTGAAACCTCATTGTTAGTTTACCGAAAGAAGACTGTGCCATAAATGAGAACGGCTCTCAATAAGACTATTCAATAGTGGGTGAGGGATCTTTCTGACCATTTGAATTGTGTTAAGCGGGTTTTCCATAAGCGCGATTCCCGCTAAAATGTCGACACTTCCGCCGAAGTTGCGTCGCCATCCGCCCCCTCCCGCCGGTCTCGAGCAATGCATCGTTCGGCTAGCCCACGGCGCGACGCATGCTCGCCCAATCGTTTCCCATGACCGAAGATTCCAGGCACACCGCGTTGCTATGGATCGTCGCTACCGGCTTCTTCATGCAAGCGCTGGACACGACGATCGTCAACACCGCTTTACCGTCCATTGCCCACAGCCTGGGCGTCCCCGCACTCGCGATGCAGCCGATCGTCGTCGCGTACACACTTACGATGGCGCTGCTGACCCCGGCATCGGGCTGGCTCGCCGACCGGTTCGGCACGCGGCGCGTTTATTTCGTCGCAATCCTGCTGTTCGTGATCGGTTCGTTGTGCTGCTCGAGCGCGCATACGCTCGGCCAACTGATTCTCGCGCGCGTGCTGCAAGGCGTCGGGGGATCGATGCTGCTGCCGATCGGGCGCCTCGCCGTGCTGCGCACGATCACCGGCGAGCAATACGTATCGGCGCTTGCGCTGATCTCGGTGGCGGGTCAGGTCGGTCCGATTCTCGGCCCGACGCTCGGCGGCTGGTTCGTCGAAGCGTTTTCGTGGCACTGGATCTTCCTGATCAACGTGCCGATCGGCGCGGTCGGCGTGATCGCCGTGAACCGATACCTGCCCGACGGCACATCGCGCGACGCGCCGCCGTTCGATCTGATCGGCGGCGCGCTGCTGTCGCTGTGCATGGTCGCGTGCTCGCTCGCCATCGACGTGCCGATGCAGACGCATCGCGCCGCATGGTCGGCAGGGCTTTTCGTGCTGGGTCTCGCAGCGGCGCTCGTCTATATTCCCTATGCGCGGCGCGCGAAGAATCCGCTGTTCCGCCTCGGGCTTTTTCGCGAGCCGAACTTCAGCGTCGGGCTGATCGGCAATCTCGTATGCCGGATCGGTTCGAGCGCCGTGCCGTTTCTCGTGCCGTTGCTGCTGCAGCTGCAACTCGGCTATACGCCGCTGCATTCCGGGCTCATGATGCTGCCGTCCGCGCTCGCGGGCACGATCGCGAAACGCTGGATCGCGCCGCTGATCCGGCGCTACGGCTACGAAGCGTTCCTGCTCGTGAACACGCTGATCGTCGGCAGTTCGATCGTTGCGTTCGCACTCTTTTCCCGCGGCACGCCGATCGCGATCGAGATTGCCGTGCTGGCGATCTTCGGCGCAGCGAACTCGATGCAGTTCGCCGCGATGAACAGCGTGACGTTGAAGGGGCTGACGATCGCCGACGCGGGCAGCGGCAATAGCCTCTTTTCGATGGTGCAGATGCTCGCGATCGGCCTGGGCGTGTCGATCGGCGGCGGCCTCGTCAACCTGTTTACCGATCAGTGGGGCTCGGCCGCGCTCGGCTTCAGGCTCAGCTTCGCGTGCGTCGGCGCGATCACACTCGTGTCGGCACTTGTGTTCCGGCGCATCGACAACGAAACGGGGCGTCCTGTGCCGATCGCCACGCGCGCCGCGCCTCGCCAGGGCTGACGCGATCGCGAACGCCTAGCGCCCGCAGCGGTCCGCCGCGGTCGCGGGCCGCATCGCCTTCAGATCGAACTCCGCTTCTTTCGGCCCCTGCTGCGTGAGCGTGACCCAATGCAGCGCGGTAGGCGAGCGGACCAGCCCGATGCTGCCTGTCTCGCCCCACCTGACCGGTGAACGTTGCGTGCCGGCCAGTTCGATCGACGAAGCGCCGAGCTTCAGATCGAGCAGACGCCCGTCCTGAGCCGGCACATACGCATGATCGCCGGCCACGTCGATGCTCGACTCGCGCACCGACGCGGGCATGCACGCGAGCGTCGCGGACGTTGCACCCGTTTCGTCGATCAACTGCGCGAAGCCCTTGCCGTCGAAGCCCGTCGCCACCACGAGAAATCGATCGAGCGCCGGCACGTACGTGGCCGCATACGTGTAATAGCGCAAGCTCGGCGCCAGCACGCGTGCTTCGGTGAGCGAGCCGTCTTCGGGATCGAACACGGCCGACTTCAACCGCGCGTACGTTGCGCCCGGCACGAACTGCTGCCAGATCAGCAGTGCGTGCGTGGGCGACCCGGCGATCATCGGCCACCATTCGCGCACGCGCGGCGCAACGTCGACCGACTTCAGCAGCGTGCCGTCCTCATCGTAGGTTTTCAGATAAACGCCGTTGCCGGTGCCGAGATTGTCGACCCCGCCGCCGTCGATCCAATCGTCGGAGTAAAACACGACGAAGCGCGACCCGACCGCCGCCACATGGCCCGAATGGCCGCCCACTTTGACATCGACCGGATAGGCCTTCACGGCCTCGAGCGCGGACGTATACACGCCGTAACGCTGGTTCACTTCATTCGCCGTATTCCATCCGTCTTCGAAGCTGACGATCACGCGGCCCGTATCGTTCTGCGCGATCGACACCGGCTCCTGCGCTTCAGGACGACTGATGAAAATGCGCGGCGTCTCCAGATTGCGCTGCAGCGGCGACCAGCGCGCGACGTATACGTCATGCGTCCAGTTGCGGTCGCGCCCCGGCCCACGCGGCGGCAAACCCGAACTGCTGAAAAAGACCCACATGTTGCCGTTCCCGTCGCTCGCCGTACCGATGCCATGCATATACGAACGCGGATCGACGGCCGCCGGCCGCCCGCGGCTCGCGCCTTTGTTGCCCGCCATTGCTAGGGGAACACACAGACAGACGCCGAGCAGCGCGGCGGCGATTAGCATCTTTCGCATGTTCAGGATCACTCACTCCACCGTGACGGACTTCGCGAGATTGCGGGGCTTGTCGACATCGGTACCGCGCACGCACGCCGTGTGATATGCAAGCAGTTGCAACGGCACGACATGCAATATAGGCGACAGCGGCCCGTAGTGCGCGGGCAGCCGGATCACGTTGACGCCTTCCTCGCGGTCGATCGGCGCGTCTTCGTCGGCGAACGCGTAGAGCAGGCCGCCGCGCGCGCGCACCTCCTGGATATTCGACTTCAGCTTCTCGACGAGCGCATCGTTCGGCACGATCGTCACGATCGGCATCTCGTTCGTGACGATCGCAAGCGGCCCGTGCTTCAGTTCGCCAGCCGGATAGGCCTCCGCATGCACGTACGAGATCTCCTTCAGCTTCAGCGCACCTTCGAGCGCGATCGGATAATGGAGCCCGCGCCCGAGGAACAGCGCATGATCGCGACGCGCAAACTCTTCGGCCCAGCGCTCGATCTGCGGTTCGAGCGCGAGCACGCTGTTGACCGCAGCCGGCAGATGATGCAGTTGCTCGAGCCAGCGCGTCTCGTGTTCGGCATCGGCGATACCGCGCTGTTTCGAAAACGTCGCGGCGAGCATGAACAACGCGACCAGTTGCGTCGTAAATGCCTTCGTCGACGCGACACCGATCTCGGGCCCGGCGCCGGTCAGATACTGCAGTTCGGTCAGGCGCATCATCGAGCTGTGCGCGACGTTGCAGATTGCCAGCGAATGCTTGTGGCCAAGCTGCTGTGCATGTTTGAGCGCGGCGAGCGTATCGGCGGTCTCGCCCGACTGCGACACGACGACCACGAGCGCGCGCGGATTCACGACGCTGTCGCGATAGCGGTATTCGCTTGCCACTTCGACCTGCGTCGGCAGGCCCGCCAGCGACTCGAACCAGTACTTCGCCGTCAGCGCCGAGTAGTAGCTCGTTCCGCACGCGAGAATCAGCAGCGAATCGACCTGCTCGAACACACGCTGCGCGTTGGCGCCGAATAGCGCCGGCGTCAATGCATTGACACGCTCGGTCGCATCGGCGAGCACCGACGGCTGCTCGAAAATCTCTTTCTGCATGTAGTGCCGGTATGGCCCGAGTTCGGTGGTGAAATGGCTCGCGCGCTGCGTCTGCACTTCGCGGCGCACCACTTCGCCGCCGCAGTCGACGATTTTCACCGCTTCGCACGTGAGCACCGCGACGTCGCCCTCCTCGAGATAGACGAAGCGGTCCGCGGTGCCGGCGAGCGCCATCGGGTCCGACGCGAGATAGTTGCCGCGGTCGGTCAGACCGACGACGAGCGGCGAGCCCACGCGCGCGCCGATCACGAGACCCGGGTCGCTCTTCGCGAACACGGCGATTGCATAGGCGCCGCGCAGCCTGCGCAGCGAGCGCCGCACGGCGACGAGCAGGTCGCGCGTCGGATCCTGCTTGCGCGTGTGATGAATCAGATGCGCGATCACCTCGGTATCGGTCTCCGAGTCGAACGCGTAGCCGAGCGTCTTCAGTTCCTTGCGCAGCGCGTCGTGGTTCTCGATGATGCCGTTATGCACGAGCACGATTTCGCCGCACGAGAAGATCGGATGCGCATTGTCGGTGACCGGCGCGCCATGCGTCGCCCAGCGCGTATGCGCCACGCCGATCGTGCCGGACAGGCCTGCGTAATCGATCTGCTCCGAAAGGTTCGCGACGCGCTCGACGCTGCGCACGCGGCGCGGCACGCCATGCTGCAACACGGCGACGCCGCACGAGTCGTAGCCCCGGTATTCGAGGCGCCGCAGCCCTTCGGTCAGCACCGGCACGACATCACGCCTCGCCACTGCTCCCACTATCCCGCACATAGTGTTTTCTCCCTCTTATGATCACGCGGTTTGCCGCGCGTATTCAGGCATCGAGACGACATGGGAAATCATCCCGTCGTCATCGTGATAGGCGACGAGGCAGCGGCCCGCCGCGAGCGTGACCGGCAACTCCGGTTGCAGCGGCGCCGCAGCCGCGTCCGCTGCGCGCGCGCCGTCGTGCATGCGGCGCAGACGCCCCGTATGAAACAGATCGATCTGGCGCGCGATGGTCCAGACGATCATCGTCGCGCTGACCGCCGCCACGCCGACGATGACCGGCACGAACGCTTCGAGCGACACTTCCTCGGGTGTCGCATGCTCGAGACACCAGCGGATATAGCGGACCGCGAGAAACCAGATGCCGAACACGAGCAGCGGACGCACCACGCGATACCACGCGACGAACTGCCACGCGCGGCTACGCGTGCACTGCGTTTCGAACTCTGCGACCGACTGCTTCGATACGTCGATAATCGGGAAAGTCATGATTGGCCTCCATGTGGGGGGTTAGCTGCTTTGATCGACTTCGAGCGCATTGCTGTACGACGTGTGTGCCGCGAGTTCCGGCGCGGCGCTGCCGGCGGCGAGCGCAGTGCCCGCACGAATTCCGCGATCGGGGCTGACCCAGCGCGCGCGCTTGCGCCGCTTCATCGCGACGCTCGGCAGGGCAATCACCGACGCGATCATGCTGATCGCCCAGAACGCGGCCGGATACCACACGGTGTCCGCGAAATAGCGCATGAGATTGCTGTCGTAGCGGCGATCGATGAGGCAGCCGATCAGAATCTGCAGACAGCAGGTGAGGAACAGCAAAATGCCGGTGCCGCGCGGCACGAAGCCGAAGCGCCACGCTTCAGGCATCGGCAGCAGCGCGTTGCAGGCCATGATCGCGAGCGTAAACAGCATGCAGTACGCCCACACGATACTGACCGCATACTCGGCGAAGATCGGCCACATCATCAGATTGCGGCGCGAAAGCACTTCACCTGCGTACTTGAACAGCACCTGAATGCCGCCCTTTGCCCAGCGCAGCCGCTGCCGGTATAGCCCGCGGAACGTCTCGGGCATCAGGATCCAGCTCAGCGCGCGCGACTCGAAGTGGATCAGCCAGCCGCTCACCTGCAGCTTCCAGCTGATATCGATGTCCTCGGTCAGCATGTCCGAGCTCCAGTAGCCGACTTCCTGCAGCGCGCGCTTGCGGAACATCGAGACGACGCCGGACACCGTCAGCAGGCGGCCGTACATGTGCTGCGTACGCTTGATGAGGCCGACGATCGACGAGAATTCGCCCACCTGCATGCGGCCGAGCAGCGACGAACGCGTGCGGATCCGCGGGTTGCCGGTCACGGCGCCCACCGATGCGTTATCGAGGAAATGGCGCAGCATCCAGCCGATCGCTTCCTCGTCGAGCAGCGAGTCGCCGTCGATACACATCAGATACTCTGCATCGCTGAGCATCGCCGCCGTGGTAAGACCGATCGCCTTGCCCTCGTTCTGATGCTGATGCACGACGACGAGCTTCGGATAGACGTTGACGAGCTCGTTCAGGATCGCACCGGTCTCGTCGCGGCTGCCGTCGTTGATCGCGATAATGTCGTAGTTCGGATAGTTGAGCCTGTCGAGGCTCGCGATCACCTCGCGCACGTTGTCGGCCTCGTTGTAGCAAGGCACGACCACCGACACCTTCGGATAGCTCGTGAGCGCCGGCGCGGCCAGCTTGCCGCCGTCCTTGCGTTCGACGAGCAGGTAATGCAGCAGGCCTCCGACCATCCACAGATACGCCATCAGCAGCGGATAGTAGAAGACGAAGTTCGAAATCAGGTCCATCGCGTTTTTCATTGTTTTCCCCTGTTTGCCGGGCCGGCCCGCGGGGCCGGTCGCGAAGACCGGCCCCGCGGACGCGTAGGGTCAGCCCAGCATCCCCTGGTTCGAGCGCAACGTGCTTTGCACCGACATCACATCGCGCAGCATCGTGGTATCCGGCTGGTTTGCGATGAAGTTGTCGGGCCCGTAACCGAGATGCACGACGCCCGCCGCATTGAGCCGTTTCATTTGCGCGCGCAGCAGGTTCGATGCAATCGGCTGCTGCGTCGCCGGGTCGACAGCCGGCAACTCGAACACCGTCTTGGTCCCGGCTTTCGGGTGCGCGAGCACCGTCTTCGTCAGCGAATCGAGCCAGCTGTTCGTCGCGCGCGCTTCGCGGCCGGCCACGGCGCCCGCTGCGCGGGTTGCAGCCTGATCGGGAAAGGCGGCCAGCGCGACGAAGTCGTAGTTCGTGACGAACACGTCGAGGTTCTGCGCGAAATGGCGTTCGGCATCGTCGTCGAATACGGCTTCGGCCGACAGCGCGCGCACGGTCAGCACGTTGCCGCCGCCCTGGTACGCGCGCACGCGCTGCGCAAGCTCCTGCGTGAAGGCGGTCAGATACATCGTCTTGGCGCTCGCCCAGTGACGCATGAGGCTGTCGGACGCATGAATGCGCGCGATATCGCGCGGCAGGCCCCACGTCGCATAGGTGTCGGTCGCAGCGAGGCTCACGTCTTCGTATTCGTTGAGCGTCGCGTCCTCGCCGAATACGACGCCGTTGAAGCTCGCATAGCGCGTGAGGTCGTCGTAGATGTCGACGATCGTCGCGCGCGCGGTTTCGTCGAACGGACTCAGGCGCTGCACGCGCGCATTGCCCATCGCGTTTTCAACGACGCGCCCGGCAGCCGGATGGCCCGCCGGCAACTGGAACGCGAGCAGCGGCATGCGTGCGTAGACCTGCACGCCCGCACGCGTGATCAGCTGCCACGCGACGCGATTGAACAGGTCCGCGCGCATCGGCATATGGCGGCTCGGGAAATACACGGCGCGTGCCACACCGGTGCCGTCCGGATCCGAATACGCTTTCAGATAGACCGATTTCGGTTCGAGATCCTTGATGCGGTCGAGCAGCCGGCCGAGCTTGTCCTCGCTCTTCGCCGGGTCCGGGTCGTACAGCTCGTCGAGCGACACGTTGACGACGCGCTCGACCGGATTCTTTTCGCCGCGATACGCGCGCGCCACGCGCATCTGGCCAATCAGCGTGCCGACGTCCCAATCGTACGAAACAAGCAGGCGGCGCACTTTCGTGAGCGGCACGTCCGGCGTATTCGGGCCGTCGTCGAGCGTGAAGTGCACGCCCATGCCGAGCGCCTGCGACGCTTCGATCAGCGTCTGGTTGTACATGCCGTACGGCCACACGGCGGAACGCACCTTGACGCCGGTCTTCGCCTGGATCAGCCCGACGCTGTGCTCGAGATCTCCGTGAATGCGCGCGCGATATTCGTCGTCGGTTTCGTAGCGCTGCAGTTCCGGGTAGTACAGGTGCGCGCTCGCCGCCGGCAGCTCATTGCCTTGCGGGTTCGCCAGCGCGCCGTGATGCATGTCGTGCGTGTGCGACGCCACTTCGACGAGACCCGAGTCGGCCATTTCGCGCAGGTTGTCCCAGCTCATGAAGTAGCCGGGCTCCATCACCGACTTGTGGCTGATGCGCACGGGTTCTCCCGCCGGCGTATCGGTCCAGCGCGTGACCACGCCGATCAGCGCCGGATAGTTGTACTGCTTGAGCAACGGGAACGCGCGCGTGTACTGGCTCCTGTACGCGTCGTCGAAGCTGAGCAATACGGCACGCGGCGGCAGACGCGGACCGCCGTTGCGCGACGCGAGAATCTGATCGACGCTCACGGGGTGGAAGTCATTGCCCTTGAGCCACGCGAACAGCATGTTCAGCGTGGCCGTGCTGATCGCGCAGGTATCGGCCACCGAGCCGATGTCGGCATGCAGGTCGTCGCGTATGTCATGAATCGCGAGCACGCGGAAGGTCAGACCGTCGTCGGCATCGGGCTGCGGCAACAGATCGAGGTTGAAGCGCGACTGCGCCGCCTGGGCGGCGGGCACGGCCGACAGCGCGGCGGCGAAAGCGAGAAAGCGTCTGCGATTGAGCTTGTCCATGATGGCTCACAAGGGAATGTTGAGGTTCAGGTAGATCAGCTTGCTGGTTTCGCGGGTACGGTCCATCCGCTGGCTTGCCACCCCGATTCCGTAGGCGAGCGTGGCTTGCGTGCCGAGCTGCCATGCCTGCTCGAGACGCACTTCCCATAACGCGCTGTCGCCGACGTTGCTCTGCCGGTATCCGCCGAAGGTCGCGTACACGCGTTGCGCAAACGACTTGTCCGCGTTGCGCCACGGCGTCCACTGGTACATCGCGGTGAGCTGAGCGGTGTAATCGCGCGGCGGACTGAAATAGACGGTGTTGGTCACCGTGTTGCTGCTCGTGTTGAACTCGACCCAGGTCGAAATCTGATGACTCGGCGTATTGAGGAACCGCTCGTACCAGATCGCCGCCCACTGCTGGTTCAGGTTCGTATCGCTGTAGCGGCCGACGCCATACGCGAGATCGAAGTAGCGGCGGTCGTCGACCGAATAGCGCGCGCTCGCGCCGAGCGTGCGGCCCGTGATGCCGGCCTGATACGCTTTCCACGGCAAACCGTTGCTGTTCGTATCGAAGCCCGCCTGGAAATGCCAGTGGTCGTCGAGCGCGTAACCGAACGTGCCCGCGGCGCCCGTGTACGAGTTGCCGCCCGTCGAGTGGTCGACCTCCGCTGCCGCATCGATGCCGTTCAGCCGAAAATCGGCGCCGATGCCGTTACGCACGCGGCTCACGCTGTCGCCGTCGCCGGTATCCGCGCGGCCGCTGAACTGATGCGCGAACACGCGCCAGTACTTCGCGATGGGCTGCGAATACAGTTGCGTGTCGACGCCCCAGTCGTTGTCGGCGATCACCGAGTTGCCCTTCTGCCCGTTCGCCGCGACGATCAGCTGAGGGCTCTTGTAGGCCTCGTAATCGCGCTGGAATTTCTTGACCGTGTTGTTGTCGGGGAACTGGTCGGCGAACGTCGCATTGACCTCGGCCGCGCGGTCGTACTGGTTCAGTTGCAACGCGGTCTCGCCGAGACCGGCGAGCGTCTCGATGTCGCCGGGGTGGTCGACGAGCGTGCCCGCATAAAGCCTTTCGGCTTCGCGCGGCCGCTGCTGAACGAGCGACGCGTCGGAACGCGCGCTGATCAGCGCGGGATCGAACGGCGCTTCGTGACGCAGCGTGTCGAGCGCCTCGACGCCTTCGCGCGTGCGGTCCGTATACAACAGGTACTGTGCCTGCAGCTTTTTCACGCGGCCATAGTCTTCGCTGATGTCTTCCGGGTGCTCGGAGAGATCGGCGCGAATCGGCGTGCTCGCGGAAATCTGCTTCAGCAGTTGCTGCGCGTTGTCGTAGCGGCCCGAATCGAGGTAGGCAAAGAAAAGCCCTTCCTGCACGTCGATGCGCTTCAACACATGCGGCTCGACCGATGGCGTGAGCGGGTCGACCGGCGTTTGCAGCGCGCGTTCGTAAGCGGGTGCCGCGCGCCGCGGTTTGTCGAGATACGTGTACGCGTCGCCGGCGGCCGCATAGGTGCGCGCGGGCAGCGGCTCCTTCGAGATCGTCAGCTGTTCGTAGAGCGCGGTGGCTTCCTTCATGCGGCCGCCCCCCTGCAATGCGCCAACGCGCTCGGCAAGCACTTCGCGGCGGACTTCGGCGTAGTCGTCGCCCTCGGGAATGCGCGCGAGCATGTCGTCGATATGAGCCAGGGCCGACTTCATCTGGGAAAGCCGGTCGGGGTCGTCGCTTGCGATTGCCTGCTGCCGGCCCCAATGCACTTCGGTCACCACGACAAGCGATTCGATCTGCAACAGGTCCTTCTGCGAAAACGCATCGGGACGCTTGCGCGCCTGTTCTAGCGCGACCTGCGGCGAGCCGCCGCCCGCCAGTTCGAATACCTGTCTGCGAATCTGGTCGCGTTCGGTCATGATCTGGCCTTCTGCGACATTCCCCGGTGAATCCGCTGCGGCACTGGGCTGCGCGGCGCAGTAGTCGCGCGCGAGCAGCGCCAGCAGCAAGGCAGTCGCCTTGACTGCGGCGCGCATGCGTCGGCTAGAGCGTCTGTTTTTCATGGTTCCTCGCTTGTCGGAGCCGCGCTCCAGACAAAAGAACCCCCCGTGCCATATTTGGCACGACTGAAAAACATCGGGGAATTCCTGGTCTCGCGTGCGGCGTTTATGTACAGCGCTACCCGGTGTCTCTTCGAACGCAATACCTCGGCTAGCGCGGCCACGCCATAAGCGAGGTCTGTGCCAGAGCAATGCAGACCTTTTACCGACAAGGGAAACGTTGCAGACCATCGACGTGCTTCGTGAGCATGCCGAAGAAATGTTTCATCGGTGAAAGTACGCCAGCGCACACAGCGCAATGACCGGCCCGGCCGCACGCGTTCCTGCAAGAGGATTTGCGCGGGGGAAACCGCGCACACATTGAACGTCGCTTGCGCGCACGACCGGCCGCAAAAAGCGTTTCATGAATGAACAGGCCGTTGAAAAGCGGGTCGGATTCGTCAGCGGATACGAAGCGGGTTGCACCGGCAAACCCGCACATTCGCGCATGAATGATTTGCTGAATTCGTTTCAGGTCAGGAAACAATGACCGGTGCCGCGCTAAAACGCAAATAAAACACTTTCGAGAACGGACTTTCGCGGTATGCAATACGCGTGGCCCCAATTTCCCCGCATGCAACGCCAAACGTTCGCTCGCGCACAGAACGGGCAGGCGTCGAAAGCTTAATGTCTCGCTCGCGAAGTCGAATTGTTGTGTTGCACCGCGCATGGCCAGCGCGATGCGACGCAGCCGGGTGCCTCTAATTTTTCGCTCATTCTCCGCGCCGATCATGCAGGTCATGGCTTCGGGTAACCGTTTCGGGTCACCCCGCGGTTAGCCCCGCGGTTAGCCCCGCGGTTAGCCCCTCGGTTAGCCCCTGGGTTAGTTCTTCGGGCAAGCCTGAGATATCGCCAGAAATCCTGCGGCACGACATGAAAGCGAGGCACCCAAATGTACAAGCACATTCTCGTAGCAGTCGGAACCCGTTCCGATTCGATCACGCTGGAAGCAGCAATCCGGCTCGCGCACGAAACCGGCGCGCGAGTCACCGCACTGCATGTCGTCGATCCGGTACCGCCGTATGCGGGCGCCGAGACCTGCGACTTCGGCGCGGTGTTCGAAGCATTGGACGCCTACGGGCATGCAGTCGAAGCGCGCTGCCTCGAGGCGATTCATCGGTCCGGCTGCGCAGGCGATGCGCGCTCGATCGTGCTGCCGATGAGCGGCGTCACGGTGGGCCGCGCGATTGCCGAACACGCGCGCGAGATCGGCGCGGATCTGCTTGTCGTCGGTAACCGGAGGGCGTCTTTGCTGAGCTTCTTGCGCGAGAACCTGTATAAGGAACTGCGGCGCCAGACGGATACGCCGGTGCTCGTCGCGACCGATGCGCTGCCGGCCGCAGCGGGCCGCGCGCTCGCGCTGCGGCCGCGTTATGCGCGCACGGTTTGATGTGTCCGAGGTTCGCCGCAGCGGCGCGCGGTAACGGCCGCGCCTGCCGGCTGGAGACTAGCGGTATTCGAGCTTGGGATACCAGTCGGTGCCGCGCCCCTCGGGCGTCAGGTCGAGAATGGTCCACAGCGGCATCGGGTCCGGCGCGCCGCGCGGGTCCTGACCCGGGTCGGCCGTCGCGAATCCCATCTCGCCGCCCCAGAAATGGCGGATCGTGCCGTCGCGACGTGTAAACACGTTGAGCGCGGGCTCGTCGCCGCCTTCCTGCGAGATCGCGTGATAGTCGCGGCTGAAGTTGCCGTTCAGGTCCGAGTACAACGGCAGGTCTCGCCAGCCGCGTGCCTTCGTGAACGCGAGTATTTTCTGAAGCGGCGAGCGCGCGACGACTGCCATCGCCACGCGCTGCTGCACATCGGCCGCTTCGCCTTCCCAGGCGCTTAACAACGACGTGCACATCGGGCACGGACGCTCGCGCTGCGGACCGAACATATAGCTGTAGACGACGAGCGTCTGCTTGTCGCCGAAGAGCCCCGCGAAATCGACCGCGCCCTGCTCGCCTTCGAAGCGATAGTCGCCGGTCACCGCGCCGCCGGGCGGCAAGGTGCGGCGTAATGCGGCCACGCGCTCGATGGACCGGCGCAGTTCGATCTCTTGCGCAAGCAGTGCGTTGCGGGCGCGCCGGTAATCGGCGCTTTCATTCGGGAACGTCACGGTGTTGCGTTGAGCGAGTTCGACGGCGGGAACGAGGGTGGGAGTGTTCGCCATATCAGTCTCCTGTGAAAGTGCTCGATGCGGGGCTGAACGATTCAATCGCGCTCTGGCGCGCCCAGCGGAAAAAGCGGCCGGTATGGCCGCGCTTCGTCGACCGCGCGGGCGAATGAAGGCCGCGCGAGCAGCCGCTGCCGGTATGCGATCACATTTGGAAATGCGGCGCCGATCCGATGCGTCCAATCCGCATAAAACAGGGAAGGCGCGGCCGCGCAGTCGGCAAGGCTGAAGTGCTCGCCCGCGGCCCACGTGCGATTCGCCATCGTGCGGTCGAGCCATCCGTAGGCCGTGTCGAGCATCGCGCGCGCATCGGCGACGCCGCGCATATCGCGCTCGGCTTCGGGCCGCAACGCATCGAAAACGATCTTCTGCTGCGGCGTCGAGACGTAATTGTCGAAAAAGCGGTCCATGCTCCGCACTTCGATCGCGGCATCGCGATCATCGGGCACGAGCTGTACCGGGCCCGGATAGTGCAAGCCCAGATATTCGATGATGACGGTCGATTCGATGACCGTGCGGCCCTCGTCGACGAGCAGCGGAAAGCGCCTGATCGGCCATAGCGCCGCGAATTCCTCGGTCAGCTGCCGATTGTCGGGAGAAAGCTCGCGCCATTCGAACGGCGTGCCGTTCTCATAGAGCGCGACCAGAACCTTCTGGCAGTACGAAGAGAAAGGGTGGGCGTAGAGCTTGAGCGTCATCGTGCGTCACCTCCGGCGAACGTGCGTGAGTCAGGGCCTTTCGACCAGACGACGAACGAAGCCGCAGGAAATCGACACGCCGGCGAAAAATTTCGCCCCTGCCCGACACCGCTACGCGTTTCTACCTGGCCGCGCGCCGGTCCACCGCCTCCTGCAAGATCGACGCCGCCGCAGCGGCCGCGACCTCGCAACCGAGCACGATATGCTCGTCGGCCGTGTTCTCGGTGAAATCGTGACTGATGCCGCCGATGCTCGGCACGAACATCATGCAGGCGGGCAGATGCGCCGCGAGTATCTGCGCATCGTGCGCGGCGCCGCTCGGCATGCGCACCGAACGGCCGAGCGCGAGCGCGTGCGCGGCATGGGCGATGTGCTCCTGTAACGCGGCGTCCATTGACACGGGCTCGATCGCTTTGTCGAGCGCGGCAAGCACGACGCCGACCGGCCCACGCGCGTCGAACTCGCGCACGAGGGCAGCAAGCGCCGCGTCCATTGCGGCGAGACGTTCGGCGCTGCCGTCGCGAAACTGCAAATAGAGGTCCGCCTGACCGGGCACGACGCTCAGCGATCCGGGTTCGAGATCGATGCGGCCGACGGTCCACACGGTATCGGCATCGGCGAGCGCGCGAAACGCGTCGTCCATGCGCGCGATAAACGCGACGAGCGCCGCGCCCGCATCGCGGCGAATCGACATCGGCGTCGTGCCTGCGTGATTGCGCTGGCCCGTGAAGCGCACGCGCAGCTCGCGCATGCCGACGATCGTCGTGACGACGCCGATCGCATGACCGCTCGCTTCGAGCCGCCCGCCCTGCTCGATATGCGGCTCGAAACAGGCGATATGGCGCGCGCGCTCGAGATGCGCGCGCGGCCGTCCGGCGAGTCCGGCCGCGTGCAGCGCGTCGTGCAGCAACTGCCCGTCACGGTTGCGCGCGCAACGGATTGCTTCGTCGACCGATGCGTCGTGCTCGTCACCCACGAAGCTGCGGCTGCCGAGAAACCCTGAAAACGTGCCCTCTTCGTCGATCCACGATGCGACGTCGAGCGCGAGATGCCGCGTCTCGTCGCTTTCGGCGAGCGCGCGCGCGATTTCCAGACCGTAGATCACGCCGAGCGCGCCATCGAGCCAGCCGCCGGTCGGCTGCGTATCGGTATGCGAACCGATCAGCAGCGCGGGGCCGGCCTGGCGAGAGCGGCCGAACACATTGCCGACGCCGTCGATCTGCGCGTCGAGCCCGGCCTCGCTCATGCGGCCGGCAAGCCAGCGGCGCGACTCGATATCGACGGGCGACAACGCGAGCCGCACGACGCCGGGTCCAGTCGCGCCGAAGCTGCGCAGCGTGCGCAGGTCGCCGAGCAGGCGCTCGGCATTGATGGTCGGCAAAAAACTTTTCTCCTTCAATGGATCGGTTTCGACCGGTCGGTGTGCCTCGCGATCGAGCAGCGACCCGGCCGCTCAGCGCTGCTTGATAAACGCTTCGAAAGCGGCCGCGTAATCGGGATGCCAGCGCGACAGCGGCGGCCGGTTTTCGACGATATCGCCGGCCGCCCACAGAATGCGCCGTTCGTCGAGCGAGCGCGGCACGTCGTTGTCGGGACACAGAATATAGAAATCGCCGGCCGCGAGGCGCGTCATCATGAAGTCGACGGTCTGCTCCGCGGTCCATGCGCCGGCCGGCTTCTCGGTGCGATCGCGCCGCGTGAGATCGGTGAACACGAAGCCGGGAATCAGCAGATGCGCGCTGATCCTGCCGTCCGCCGTATTGCGCAACTCATGCTGCAGCGCTTCGGTGAAAGCCTTCAGGCCGGCTTTCGCGACGTTGTATGCGGGGTCGCCCGGCGGCGTCGTGATGCCCTGCTTCGAGCCCGTGTTGATGACGAGGCCGGGACGGCCGCGTTCGATCATCGCGGGCACGAACGTCTGCGTGCCGTGAATCACGCCCCACAGATTGACGCCGAGAATGCGCTGCCAGTGGTCGCCGGGACCGAACATCGTGCTGCCGATCTGAATGCCCGCGTTGTTCATCAGCACGTCGGTGCCGCCGAAGCGCTCGCGCACCGCCGTCTGCAGCCGTTGCACGTCTTCGATGCGGCTCACGTCGGTCTGCTGCGCGAAGACGTCTTCCTTGCCGTGTGCGGCGACTGCGGCGATCTGATCGACTGCGTGGGCAAGACGCTCGGCGCCGAGATCGGCGATGCACACGCGCAGCCCCAGTTGCGCGAAACGCTTTGCGGCCGCGAGGCCGATACCGGCGGCGCCGCCGGTAACGACGGCAACAGCGCCCGGGTTGAGCGCAGGGTGAATTGCCGGATTGCCTGCGGGATGAGCGGCCGCGGAATGAGCGGCGGCTTGAGTGGTGGAATCAGTCATCGGGACCTCGTTGGCGCGGGGACCGCGACACCGGTGCCGCGGTCCCGGTTCAGAAAAAGCAATGTGGCCGACGATGCTAGCACGAAGCATCGCCATGCATCGCCGCGCATTGCAGCGAATGGCCGGGCATTACGGTCATTCATGCGGGCGCACCGCTCTGCCCGCTTTCAACGAGCTTCACAAGCGTATGCAGCACGCGATTGGCCGGCGTCGCGACGCCGAGCGCCGCGCCGCGCCGCACGACATAGCCGTTCAGGTGATCGATTTCGCTGCGCCGGCCGCGCGCGAGGTCCTGCGCCGTCGACGAATACTGGCCGGCCATCGTCTCGGCAATGCGGCGCACCGCGACGTCGATATCGCCGGGAATCACGACGCGATCGGCCTGCGCCACGGCAACGCATTCGTCGACGACGTCGCGCATCACGCCGGACACGCCCTCGCGCTGCACGAGCTGACCGTACGGCAATTGCGCGAGCGCCGACATCGCGTTATATGCGCAATTGAGAATCAGCTTCGCCCACAGCGCGCCGCGCACGTTATCGGAAATCTCGGTTGGCACGCCGGCATCGATCAGCGCGCGCGCCACGGCATCGCTCGCAGGCGACGGCTCGATCACGAGCTCGCCGCGGCCGTTGTGCCTGACGTGGCCGGGCCCGGCCATTCCGGCCGCGACATAGACGACGGCCGCCGCCACTTGCTGCGTGACGTGCTCGCGCACGCGCTGCGCATTGTCGACGCCGTTTTGCAGCGACAGGACCAGCGCGTCGGCCGCGAGATGCGCACGCAGCTGCTGCGCGGCAGCTTCGGTATCGGTGGACTTCACGCAGAACAGCACGAGTTGCGCGCCCTTCGCAGCGCTCGTTTCGGTGCTCGCTTCGGCACGCACGAATTCGTCGAAGCTTTGCGTGTCGAGCCGCAAACCGTGCGCGCGAATCGCATCGACATGCTGCGCGCGGCCGATCAGCACGACATCATGGCCCGCGCGCGCGAGCATGCCGCCGTAATAGCAGCCTACGGCGCCCGCGCCCATCACGGCGACTCTCATTCTGGTCTCCTTCCCGTCGAATCCCGAAGCCGGGGCGACACGCGCTTACGCTCGCACGCCGCCCGCGGCGAAAGCCGCAACGGTAGCATAGGATGTCGCGCCCGGAACAGCGCCGCCGGAACGCCGTGCAGATCGATCGGCGCCGAGCGCGGCGCCGTGCGTCGTGCGCCCTATGCCGCGTTACTGCGTATGCATCGGTGCGGGCGGTTCCGGCGGCTCCGGCGGTTCGGGCGAGCGCGGTGAAGAAATACGCGCAGGTGCGCCAAGCCGCTCGTATTCGGCAATCAGTTGCGCCCCGAACAGCAGCAACGTGGCGAGCGCTTCGAGGCTGAACAGCACGACGATCGCGGTCGCAAGCGACCCATAGACGACATTGACCTGCGACAGCGTCGCAAAGTACCAGACCAGCACGCGCCGCGTGATCTCCCATAGCAGCGCAGCGGTTACCGCGCCCATCAGCGCGTGACGCGGCGTCGGCCGCCCGACCGGAATCACGAGATAGATGGCGGTCAGCACGAACACCTCGCCGGCGACGCCTAGCAGATACAGCACCGCACGCACCGCGCCGGTCAGCGAGATCGCGTGTCCGAACAGCACGACACCATCGGTGGCCACGGCCTGCAGACTGCTCGTGACGAGCGTGACGATCAGCACGCCGATGCCGAGCGAAAGGCTGAAACAGTAAGGAACGATCGCCGAGACGAGAAAGTGCCGGCGCCGGATGGCCACACGATGCACGAAGATGATCGACAGCGCGTTCTCGAGCACCGTGAATGCAAGCGAACTGAAAAAGATCATCGTGACGAGCAGCAGCCAGCCGACTACATTGCGATGCGCAAGGAAATTCGCGAGTTCGCTCACGATCGCACGCGATTGCCCCGGTATCAGCCACTCGAGCAGGCGCGCAAGCGAATCGAGCAGCCTCGCTTCGCCGACGAAATGCGAGAACGCAATCGCGACGAGGATCAGCAGCGGCACGATCGACAGCAGCGCGTAATACGCCACCGCACCGGCGAGCAGCAAACCCTGATTCGCACGGAACGCCTTTAACGCAATCCACACGAAACGGGCCGGATGCATGGCGACGAAGCGCAGCGCATCGTTGCGCAGCGCGTTGTGGAACGTGTTCCTCAGCGTCGTCATGATGCGCTCCCACAGTGAAGAGCCCGCGCGGCCCGTGCGCCGCGCGGCGTTTGTAAGGCTTACGCATGCCGCGATGAATCATGTTGCACGCGTTAGCGCGCTTTTTTTGCCCGCGTTTTTTGCCCGCTGTTTACGCCCTTTTTGTCCGCCCCGTGCGTGGATTATCTGGCCCGCTTTGCGCGCGGCGACGCGGCCTGCCCCGCTGTGTCGTCCGGATCGTCCTGCGGCACCGCGTCTTCGAGCGTGCGCTTTTTCGATTGATCGGCGGAAACGGGCGCCGGCTCGTCGCCGCCTTCGGCGTCGATCTGCCTGCGCGCCTTCTCCCAGTATTCTTCGGCCCGGCCATCCGGCGCACCGTCCTGTTGCCACAAGTGATATGCGCGTTCGCGGATATGTTCGTCGCTGTGCTCGTTCGCCATGGTGCTGCTCTCCGATGAGTTTTCCGTGGCCGCGCCGTCGACGCGAGCGCAACAGTGCGATCGCGCGGCGCGGGCTTGTCCGACCGCTCAGCATCCGCTATACCCAAACATGCATGACGGCCGGCATCGGACGAATCGCGGTGGCACGCAATCTGCATCGTGCGCGCCGTCCAGATTCGTGCGAATCGGCAAAACGCCGTTCGTGCCGCAATACGCGGTCGCGCGCGTCGCGCGATGCTCGACAGTCGCACTGCCGCACCCTGGCTGTCGCACCCCGCTGTCGTACCCTGACATCGCGGCCGCGCTACCTTGTTCGAACCGACACTTCATCGAGGAAAAACCATGACTCAAAGCACAAGCAAGCAAGTCAAAGCCCCGCTGCATACGCCGTCCGGTCTCTCGCAGGAAGCCGTCGCCAATGTGTCCGGCGCGCTCAATCCGCTGCTCGCCGACACGTTCGCGCTCTATCTGAAGACGAAGAATTTTCACTGGCACATGTCCGGCCCGCATTTTCGCGACTATCACCTGCTGCTCGACGAGCAGGGCGAACAGATCTTCGCGATGACCGACGATATCGCCGAACGCGTGCGCAAGATCGGCGGCACCACGTTACGCTCGATCGGCCATATCGCGAAGCTGCAGCGCGTGCGCGACAACGATCAGACTTTCGTGCCGCCGCACGAAATGCTCGCGGAACTGCGCGACGACAATCTCGCGCTGGCCGCGCATATGCGCGAAGCGCACGAAGTGTGCGACGAAGCCGGCGACGTCGCGAGCGCGAGCGAGCTGGAAAACTGGATCGACGAAGCGGAGCGCCGCGCGTGGTTCCTGTTCGAGGCAACGCGTACCGAGTAGGCCGTCGGCAAGCGATGTGCGGGACGGTACACGTACAAAGGCCCGCGAAAAAACGGGTCGCGGGCCTTTGACGTTTGCGCAGCGATGCGATCGCTGCGATTACCTGATTGCGGCGCATTGAGGGCGGCACACCGAGCGTGCCGCATTGAGCGTGCACACTGAGCGTGCACACTGAGCGCGGCGCCTCACTTGCCGGCGTTTTGCGGCGCTTTCTGATCCGCCTCGGCGACGAGCGCGGGCGCCGTCGCCGCCTGTTCGAGCTGATCGGTCGACCAGCCGCCGCCGACCGCGCGAATCAGTTGCACGTTGGCGCTCAATTGCCGCGTCTGGATCTGGATCGCCGATATTTCGGCGTCGAGCGCGGCCGTCTGCGCGGTGACGACGTCGAGATAGCCGACCGCGCCCTGCTTGTACTGCGTCAGCGCAAGCGAAAGCGCGCGTTCGGCCGCCGCGGCCGCATCCTTCTGCTGCTGCAGCGCCGTGCCGAGATCCGACAGCAGCGACAGATTGTCTTCGACCTGCTGGAACGCCGTGAGCACGACGCCGCGATAACGCGCGCCCGCTTCGCTGGTGGCTGCCTTCGCCGCTTCGAGCTGGCCGCGCCGGAAACCGCCGTCGAAAATATACTGCGCGAGCTGCGGACCGACGGCCCAGAAAAAGTTCGGCGCACTGAAGAAGCTTGCGTACGCGGAACTCTGCAGGCCGCCCTGCGCAGTCAGTGTCAGCGACGGGAAATACGCCGCGCGCGCGACGCCGATCTTCGCGTTCGCTTCGGCCACGCGCCGTTCGGCGGCGGCGATGTCGGGCCGCCGCTGCAGCAGCACCGACGGCACCCCCACGGGAATGGCCGGCAGCGGCAGATTCGCCGTCGATTCGGGCAGCGTGAACTCGGAGGCCGATGCGCCGACCAGCACCGCAATCGCATGCTCGAACAGCGCGCGCTGCGCGAGCGTCTGCGACAGTTGCGATTGCGCGGACGACAGCTGCGTCTTCGCACGTTCGACGTCGAGCCCCGCGACGATGCCGCCGCCATGCAGCGCTTCGGTCAATTGCAGCGCCTTCGTGAACGCAACGACGGTCTGACGCAGCAACGCCGTCTGCTGATCGAGCCCGCGCAACTGCACGTAACTATCGGCCAGCTGCGCCTGCAAGCTCAGCTGCACCGACGCGAGATCGGCCTGCGTCGCCAGCGCTTCGTCCTTGCCGGCCTGCACGGTATCGCGCACCTGGCCCCACAGGTCGACGTCGTAGTTGACCGCGCCGCCCAGCGTAATCGCGTTGTAGTAGTCCGGACCGCCCGAGCGCAGCGGCCGCGTCGCCGATTGCCGCTCGCGAAACAGCGACGGGTTCAGCGTCACGCTCGGATACAGATCCGCGCTGACCTGCGTGACGAATGCCTGGGCCTGCTGATAGTGCGCGTACGCCGCTTCGAGATCGGTGTTGTGTTCGAGCAGGCGCTTCTCGAGATCGCCGAGCTGCGCGTCGTCGTACATGTTCCACCAGCCGTCGCGGTTGAGCCGGTCGCCGGGCTTCGCGCTGACCCACGGTCCGGTGGTCCGGTATTGCGCGGCGACCGGCGACGGCGGCACCTTGTAGTCGGGCGCGAGCGAGCAGCCGGCAACGAGCATCGCTGCCGCAGCCGCAAGCGGCGCGGTGCGCATCACGGCGTTGACCATGTTAGCCATGAGCCGCCTTCTTGCCGCTGGCTGCTATCGCCACCTTGTCGCCTTCGGCCAGACCGTCGGGCGGCGCATCGATCACGCGATCGGTCGGCAGCAGGCCAGAACCGATCTCGACCGCGTCGCCCAGGTCGCGCGCAATCGTCACGCGCTTGTACACGACGTGGTCGCCCTGTCCGACTGTCGCGATGCGCAAACCATGACTGTCGAACAGCAGCGCGCTGGCCGGCACGCGCAACGCGTCCGGCGCGACCGGCAACTTGAACTGCACGCTCGCGAAGCCGCCCGGCAACAGCTTGCCCGCGCTGTTGTCGACGAGCAGCTGCACGAGCGTCGAGCCCGACGCTGCATTGACCGAATCGGCCGACGCGACGACCCGCGCCGGGAACTGCTCGTTCGGATACGCGGGCACCGTGAGCATCGCGATCGTGCCTTCATGCACGATCGGCGCGTAGTTCTGCGGCACCTGCACGTACACGCGCAACTGCTTGACGTCGGACACCTGGAACAGCTCCTGGCCGACGCCGCCGCTGCCCGCGTTGATCAGCGCGCCGATATCGGTATCGCGCGCGGTCACGACGCCGTCGAACGGCGCGACGATGCGCGCGAACGACTTGGTCGCGACGAGCCGGTCGAGATTGGCCTGCGCGGCGTCGACGAGCGCCTTCTTCGCCGCATAGTCGCCGTTGCGCGTATCGACGTCCTGCTGCGCGACGGCGTCGGTGCCGAGCATCGCGCGCCAGCGCTTCGCGGTCGTCTCCGCGAGATCGGCATTGGCCTTCGCCGTTTGCAGGTCCGCTTTCGCCTGAATCAGTTGCTGGTCGATTTCAGGCGTTTCGATCACGGCAAGCAGTTGCCCCGCCTTCACGTGTCCGCCGATATCGACGGACCACGACTTCAGATAGCCGGACACGCGCGCGAAGATCGGCGCGCGCGAATACGCCTGCAATTGCGACGGCAGCGTCAGCGTCGGGCCATGCGCATCCTTGACGGGCGCGACGATGCTGACGGTTTGCACCGCCTGCGCGTCGGTCCAGCTCTTCAGCTTGCGCGAGTCCGACGCGCGCACCGTGAGGCCCGCCGCAACGACGGCGACGACCAGCACGACACCGACGATGCCGGCCGTGACGAGCCGGCGGCGCGGCGGCGCACCCGCATATCTGGATTCAAAACCGGGTTCAACGGATTCAGACGACATGAGCAGGACCTCCCGAGGCGGATGCCGGGCTTGCCGCGCGTTTGTCGCGCGCGTGAATAATGCTAAACAGGATAGGAACGAAGAACAGCGAAGCGGTGGTCGCGAACAGCAGGCCGCCGATCACCGCGCGGCCGAGCGGCGCATTCTGCTCGCCGCCTTCGCCGAGCGCGAGCGCCATCGGCAACATGCCGATGATCATCGCGAGCGCGGTCATCAGCACCGGGCGAAAACGCGTGAAGCCGGCTTCGATCGCGGCCTTGACCGGATCGCCGTGCTCCGCGAGCCGCTCGCGGCAAAAGCTCACCACCAGAATCGAGTTCGCGGTCGCGACGCCCATGCACATGATCGCGCCGGTCAGCGCCGGCACCGACAACGTGGTGTGCGTCGCGAACAGCATCCAGACAATGCCGGCCAATGCCGCCGGCAGCGCGGAGACGATCACGAACGGGTCGGACCACGACTGGAAGTTCACGACAATCAGCAGGTAGATCAGCACGACCGCACCGAGCAGGCCGAACAGCATGCCGCCGAACGCGGCGTTCATCGTTTGCACCTGGCCGAGCAGCGCGACGTTCGAGCCCTTCGGCAGCTCCTTCGCATGGCGCGCGACGATCTTCTGGATGTCGGAAGCGACCGCGCCGAGATCGCGATCCTGAGTCGCCGCGAAGATTTCGACCATCGGCACGATGTTGTACTGGCTCACGACCGAACTCGTCGCGGTGCGATCGAAGGTCGCGAGGCCGCCCAGCACCTGCGCGTTGAGCGGCGAACCGGCCGTGATCGGAATATTGCGCAGCGCGGACAGCGAATCGAGCGTGTACTGCGGCGTTTGCATCACGATCGGGTACGACACGCCGTTCGCGCTGTTGAGCCAGAACACCGGCGCGACCTGGCTCGAACCGGCGAGGTTCACCACGAGGCTGTTCGTCACGTCGCGCTCGGTGATGTTGAGCAGTTGCGCGCGCGTGCGGTCGACGTTCACGTTGAACGTCGGAATCTGCCGCGACTGCTGGATGCGCGCGTCGACGACGCCCGGCACCTCGCGGATATCGCGCAGCACCGCGTCCACATACGCAAAGTTGCCGTTCAGGTTATTGCCGCGCACCTGCAGATCGATCGGCGCCGGCGAGCCGAAGTTCAGGATCTGGCTGATGATGTCCGCCGGCGGGAACGAGAACGTCTCGCCCGGAAAGCGGCGCGGGAGCTCTTCGCGCATCCGGCGCACATAGTCGGCGGTCGGCGCGTGGCCTTCCTTCAGCTCGATCTGGATGTCGCCGTCCTGCGAACCGATCGTGCCCGTGTTGTTGTACGCCGTGTTGATACCGCTGACCGGCTGCCCGATATTGTCGACGACGGTGCCGAGCTCGTTCGGCGGCACGATCGTGCGTACCGCGTTCTCGATATTCGCGAAGATTTCCGAGGTCCGTTCGACACGCGTGCCGACCGGTGCGCGCACGTGCATCAGGATCTGCCCGGCATCGACAGCCGGGAAGAAGTTGCGGCCGAGAAACGGCACGAGCGCGAACGACACCAGCACGAAGCCGAGAAAGCCGGTCAGGAACACCTTGCGATGATCGAGGGCGAGCGTGAGCAGACCGCGATAGACCACCCGGGTGCGCTCGAAACGCGCTTCGAAGCCTTTCTGGAAGCGCACGAGCGGGTTGCGCGACGGCGGCTTGTGCGCGTCCCCTTCGTGGCCGGCGTCGTGCGGCTTCAGCAGGAAGTTCGCCATGGTCGGCACGAGCGTGCGCGACAGGATGAACGACGACACCATCGCGAAGATCACGGCCTCGGCCATCGGCACGAACAGGAAGCGCGCGACGCCGCTCAGGAAGAACATCGGCACGAACACGATGCAAATGCACAGCAGCGAGACGAACGCCGGCGTCACGATCTGCGCGGCGCCGTCGAGAATCGCGTCTTCGACGGGCTTGCCGTGCTCGAGGTGCCAGTTGATGTTCTCGATGGTCACGGTTGCGTCGTCGACCAGAATACCGACCGCGAGCGCAAGCCCGCCGAGCGTCATGATGTTGAGCGTCTCGCCGAGCGCCGACAGCGCGATGATCGAACCGAGAATGGCAAGCGGAATCGACGTCGCGATGATGACCGTCGAGCGCCAGCTGCCGAGGAACAGCAGAATCATCAGGCTCGTCAGCACGGCGGCGATCACCGCTTCGCGCGCCACGCCGCTCACGGCCGCGCGCACGAACAGCGACTGGTCGCCGATCGGGTCGATCTGCAGGTTGTCGGGCAGCGCCGCGCGCGCATCGGCGACGTGCTGCTTGATGCCGGAAATGATCGCGAGCGTCGACACCGAGCCGTTCTTCAGCACCGACATCAGCACCGAGCGGTGGCCGTTCACGTGCACGATGTTGGTTTGCGGGGGTGCGCCGTCGCGCACGTTCGCGACGTCGCGGATATACACGGTGGTGCCGTTTACCGCCTTGACCGGCAGGTCGCCGAGATCGTGAATCAGCGACGGCGCGTTGTTCAGCTGCAGCACGTATTCGTGGTCGCCCATCTTCGCGGTGCCGACCGGCGTGGTCAGGTTCTGCGTCGCGAGCGCGTTGGCGACGTCCTGCGCGGACAGTCCGCGCGCCTGCAGCTTCGCCGGATCGACGTCGATCTGCACCTGACGCGTCTTGCCGCCAAACGGATACGGAACCGCCGCGCCCGCCACCGTCACCAGTTGCGGCCGCAACTGGTTCAAACCGAGGTCGCCGAGATTCTGCTCGGACAGCCCCTTGCCCGATAGCGCAAGCTGGATGATCGGCACCGTCGACGCGTTGTAGTTCAGGATCAGCGGCGGCGTGGTCGCGGGCGGCAACTGCTTCAGCTGCGTCTGCGCGACGGCGGTGACCTGCGCGTTCGCCGTCGCGATGTTCACGCCGGGCTGGAAGAACACCTTGATCACCGCGAAGCCGTTGATCGACTGCGCCTCGATGTGCTCGACGTCGTTCACCGTCGTGGTAATCGTGCGTTCGAACGTCGACGTGATGCGGCCGGCCATCTGGTCCGGCGGCAGGCCCGTGTACTGCCACACGATACTGATCACCGGAATGCGGATGTCGGGAAAGATGTCGGTTGGCGTCTTCAGCGCGGACAGCGGCCCGATGATGAAGATGACGATCGCCAGCACGACGAAGGTGTATGGCCGTCGAAGGGCAATACGTACCAGGCCGAGCATGAGTATTCCTGGGTAGAACGGTTACAGGGAAAAGCACCTGATATTCGCCGCCGCGACACCGCAAAACATACAGCCGCGCCGCACGTTAACCGCTGCGGCGCGCATGAAATCGGTGTCGGCATGGCCATCGCCGCGTACGGCGGCGGCTGGTGGAGGCGCGGGGTGGTTCGCTTCACTTCTTCGAAAGGACCGCGAGCGAGGTCCGATCGCAGTCTCGCTACAGGTTAACAGACCGGCGATAAGTCCTTTCTGAATCCTTTCAAAAAACATAAACCAGGCATTACGAAGATCGTGCAACGCCAATATGCACTGCGTTCGCGACGCATATCGACCGACCAAGCGGGAATTTACACAAACGCTGAATAGTTTGCAGGCCCGCACGCGCCGCTTCTGCACTGCGAAAGATGCTACTGCAACCCTATTTCGCGCGTGCGCGATCTCGCCGCAATGCCGCTGCAACGGCCCGAATCGCCATTGAAACAGGCGTTTGCGGATGCTGCGCGCGCCTTGCATGGGCAGCCACTATGCGCATCCCGGGCAACACAGTTTTTTTTATTACCGTTTATTTTTTGCCCCCGTCAACGCCTGCCGCCACCCGCCAGGCGCCCGTCGCGCCTCGTCGTGAGTCTGTATGGCCTGATCCATATAAATGAAATAGAAAAATCAAGAAAGGATTTAGAAAAGTTTGCGCCTCACAACCTTAATAAGCCGGTGTTTCAATTCGCGCTGTTTCATCTGGAGCGGTCTGCAGGCCTGCGGCTGTACCAACCAGCAACCACAAAGAATCCCGGTTCACACCACGCGCGAGACGGGTGAACTGGAACAGCGACGTTGAAAATTGGAGCCCCCCTTCTATGTTTCGCAAAGCGATCCTACCCATGGCGTTAGCAGCAGCGCTGCTGACGCTTGCCGCGTGCGGCGACGACGACAACAACAATCCGTCGACGCCGGTCGCCTCGGTCAGCCCGCAGGACGCACTGCAGACGGCCACGCCGATCAAGCACCTCGTCGTGATCTACGGTGAGAACGTTTCGTTCGATCACTACTTCGCCACGTACCCGAACGATCTCGCAACCGGCAACAACGAGCCGACGTTCACGCCTGCCGCGAATACGCAGACCGATATCAACACGTTGCAGCACGCTGGCCTGCTCGCACCGAACAACCCGAACGGCGCTGCCACGTCGCCGAACGTCGCGAATGCGACGGTCAACGGGGTCGCGACCACGCCGCCGAACATCAACAGTGTCGCGCTGACCACCACGTCGTCGCAGCCGTTCCGCCTCGACCGCACGCAAGCGAACACGAAGAGCCAGAACCACAGCTACGGTCCGGAACAGCTCGCGGACGACGGCGACAAGATGGATGCATTCCCGCTCTTCACGTCGGCCAACAGCGTCGTCACGGGCAGCACGGGCGCATTCGGTTCGGCCGCGCAGGTGCTCGGCTACTTCGACGGCAACACGGTCACCGCTTACTGGAACTATGCGCAGAACTTCGCGATGAGCGATAACGCGTGGACCGACACGTTCGGTCCGTCGACGCCGGGCGCGGTCGAAGTCGTGTCCGGCCAGAACAACGGCGTGCAGATGTTCACGACCACGGCTCAGGCTACGTCGCCGACCTCGACGGTCCTCGGCACGGCGAACACCGCGGCCACCTCGCCGAGCGGCAACGCGATCCCCGATGGCCAGGGCGGCTTCACGCTGATCGGCGACCTCGACCCGGCGGGCGACGTCTGTACGAACCAGCTCGATAAGCCGGGCACGGTCGTGATGCAATACGCGCCGCAGGTCAAGAACATCGGCGACCTGCTGAACGCGAAGAACATCACGTGGGGCGGCTTCATGGGCGGCTTCGACCTGACGGCCACGAACCCGAACGGCACGACCGGCTGTAACCGCACGACGTTCTCGTCGGTGCTCAACTCCGCACCGAACGACTACGTGCAGCACCACGCATGGTTCCAGTACTTCCCGTCGACCGCGAACCTGACGCACCAGCGTCCGACGTCGACGGCGATGATCGGCCAGACCGAGCCGACGCTCGATAACACGGCAACGCCGGTTCACCATCAGTACGACGTCAACGACTTCTTCAACGCGGTCACGGCAGGCAACTTCCCGTCGGTCAGCTTCGTGAAGGCGCCGGCGATCGGCGACGGTCACCCGGGCAACTCCGATCCGCTCGACGAGCAGGCGTTCGTCACCAAGGTCGTGAACTTCCTCGAGCAGCAGCCGGACTGGAAGAGCACGGCGGTCGTCATCGCCTACGACGACTCGGACGGCTGGTATGACCACCAGGCGCCGACGATCGTGAACTCGTCGTTCGATACCACGCTGCAAATCACGGCAAGCAACAGCCCGTCGAAGCCGGTGTTCCAGGGCGCCGACCAGCTGACCGGTGCCGGCCGCTGCGACGGTCCGAACTCGAAGCAGCCGGCTGGCGTGAATGGCGGTGTCGTGAACGGCCGTTGCGGCCCGGGCACGCGCACGCCGTTCATCGTGATCTCGCCGTGGGCGAAGGCCAACTTCGTCGACCACACGCAGATCACGCAAGCGTCGGTCGTGAAGTTCATCGAAGACAACTGGCTCGGCGGCCAACGCCTTGGCGGCGGCTCGTTCGATGCGACCGCGGGCGACATCCGCAACATGCTGAACACGACGGGTACGACGCCGACGGTGTTCCTCGATCCGACCTTCGGCACGAAGCTCGCCGCGGCGCCGACGAACTGAGCGGCAGTGTGAATGACAGACGCATCATGTCCCGCGCGGTGCGCCGCGCCGCGAGCGGTCTCCCGCGAAGCGCGGCGTAGCGGGACACGCGTCAAGCCGTAACCGGTGTCGAGCCAGTGCGTAATCCGCGCTGGCTCGACATTTTTTTGCCTTATCCCTCGTTGCCCATATCGCCATGAGTCTTCCGAACACCCTGCCGCCCATCATGCCCGCCGGTAACGATTCGAACCGCGGCGCCGCGAAGCACCCGGTCAAGCGTATCGTCGGCTGGACGCTCGCCGTCGTCGTCGCGGGATGCGCCGCCTTCGCCGCATACGCCGCGATCTATCCCGAGCGGATGCCGCCTGCAATCGGCACGATCGTCGAAGACTTCACCGGCGCGAATCCGCAACCGGTCCATCTGATGCTGCCGCCGCAGCAACCGTTGAGCGCCGTCGCACAACTGGGCCGGCAGATTTTCTTCGACACGTCGTTGTCCGCATCGGGCAAGCAGTCGTGCGCGTCGTGCCATAGCCCCGAGCATGCTTACGGCCCGGCGAACGATCTCTCGGTGCAGCTCGGCGGCCCGCATATGACCGATGCCGGGTATCGTCCACCGCCTTCCCTGACCTACCTCTATCGCCAGGCGCCGTTCAGTATCGGCCCGGACCAGGGCGACATGGATGCGGCGCCGGTCAGCCTTCAGCAACTCGCGTCCGCGGCCTCCGGCGTGCAGCGCGCCGTCAAGACTGCGGGCGTCGCGCCCGCCGCGCCCGCGATGGTGCCGCAAGGCGGCCTCTTCTGGGACGGTCGCGCGAGCACGCTGCAGGATCAGGCGATCGGACCGATGCTGAACCCCGTCGAAATGGCCAATAGCAGCGTCGCCGACGTCGCTCGCAAGCTGACGGGCACGAAGTATCTCGACCAGTTCAGGAAGCTGTTCGGCGATTCGATCGCGAACCGCCCGGACCTGCTCGTCGAAGAAGCGATGTTCGCCGTGGGCCGCTATCAGTACGAAGACCCGTCGTTCCACGCGTTCACCAGCAAGTACGATTACTGGCTGCAGGGCAAGGCGCGCCTCACGCAAGCGGAACTGCACGGCATGCGTCTTTTCAACGATCCGGACAAGGCGAACTGCGCGGGCTGCCACCTGAGCAAGCCGACTCGCGACGGTCTGCCGCCGCTTTTCACCGATACGCAATACGAAGCGCTCGGCGTGCCGCGCAATCGCGATCTCGCGATCAACAAGGATCCGAAGTTCTACGACATGGGCGTGTGCGGCCCGTTCCGCGACGATGTGAAGGACCTCACGCAGTATTGCGGCATGTTCCTCACGCCGACGCTGCGCAATGTCGCGACGCGCCACGTGTTCTTCCACAATGGCGTCTATCACGACCTCCAGCACGTGATGGACTTCTATAACCTGCGCAACACGAGTCCGGACAGGATTTATCCGCACGACGCGTCGGGCAAGGTCGAGAAGTACGACGATCTGCCGGCGAAATATCAGGCGAATATCGACGTCGCCGACGCGCCGTTCGATCGCAAGCCCGGCGACAAGCCGCCGATGACCGACGGCGAGATCCGCGACATCATCGCGTTCCTGAATACGCTGACCGACGGTTACAAGCCTTCGGGCAACTGATCTGCCGATCGGTCGTCGCGCCGCAGACGCGTCGCGAGCACGCCGGCGCTCTCTTGCAGGGCGTCGGCGTCTGTTTTTTCCGCCGCGCGTTCGGGCGCTGTCAACGGCTCGCGCCGTGCCTCACGCCGCCGCCGGCGTAGCCGGAAAGCCCGCCTGCACGCCCACGGCAGCCGCTTCGTTGAGCACCGTGGCGAGAATCATGGCGCTCGCATTGAGCGGCGCGGGCCGGCCGCGGCGCGGCTTGAACACGGCGTCGCCGACGTGGATCGCCCGCCCGCTCATCGCGCACACGCCATTCACGCGCGCGCGCGCCGCATGCCATAGCTGATCGCCATACGAGCAGTGCGTCGCGTCGCGCCACGCGATCGTCGCGGTCGCCGAGGTCGGCCGCTCGATCAGCGCAACCTGCGCGTCGAAGCGCTCGCCCGCCATCGGCAACGGGCAGTTCCTGCGTTCGAATTGCACATGCAACGCCGCGAGCCTCGTGACCGCGGGGTCGGTACGACCCGACATCAAAGAGAGCAAACCGATGGTCTGTCGCCATGGGTCGCACGCATTCATCATCTTGGCCAGCATGAATCACCTCGTCGTCAAGGAAGTGCGGCTCGATCCGCCTGTTTCACCGGTTTCGCCCGATGCGCTCATTCGGGTTTGCGCCGTCCACTGACGACGCAGCAGTTCAGAATCCGCGTGTGGCGGCGCGCCGCGACGCCCGGCGGCAAGGTGTACGGCTGAGGAAGCTCGAGTGCAACCGGCTTGCTGTAAACGATTTGAGGGGCCGCCGCCATCTGCCGCGCCGCGGCGAGTAAAGCCTCGGCGCTGCGCGCGGGTACAGGTTTGCTCATTGTTTCGATCTCCGTGTTTCTTTTCGCGGCGGGACGCCCGCCGGTTCACTGATTGACGTTCGTCTTCACCTTCCAGCAATACGGCGTGTCGCCGACGAACCGTTTGAAAACCGCGGTGAAATGCGACTGCGAGCGAAACCCGCAGCTCAATGCAACATCAAGCATGCTGTGCTTCGAGCGCGTCAACAGTTGTTGCGCGTGCTCGATCCGGCGCCGCAACAGGTATTCGTGCGGACGCAAGCCCGTCGCGCGGCGGAATTGCGCGGCAAAGTGCATGCGCGTGAGTCCTGCGCTTTGCGCCATCTCGGCCAGACCGATCGAGTCGGACAAATGCGCCTCGATGAATTCGATCGTACGGCGCATGCGCCACTGCGGCAGCGCCGCCGCTTCGCGCGTCTGCCGCGCCGCCGCCGTGAAATAGCGCGACACGAGCCGCGACACGATCGCGAGGCACACGCTGTCGGTGAACAGCTTGCCCGAGGCGGCGTCGGTCGAATGCGAAACCGCCAGCGCCTGCGCGAGCCGCTCGAGCGTCGGGTCGCGCAGAATGCGCGGGTCGGCGAGCACGATGTCTCCGGCGTGCGCATGGCCGAACAGGTCCTCGAAGCATTCGGCGAGCGCCTGCTGCGATACGAACAGGTGCAGCACGTCGCCGGGCGAATCGAAGCGCACGCTGACGGGCACCGCCGGCGCGGTGACCTGCACGGCGCCGGCCGTCACACGGCCCGACACGATCGAGCGTCCCGCGTGCTCGAAGTTGAGCGTCGTGCACTTGAGGTTGAGCCCGATGCAGTGGTATCCAGCATGCCCCTGATGCGACGCCTCGAACGAACCGGCGTCGTTGCGCGTCCAGCGCGCGACCATCATTTCCCCATACGGAAGCGAATCGCGCGCCTCGTCGACGACGGGGTAGCGCCAGTGATGCTCGGAATGGATCGGGTTGCCGTTTTTTCTGCGCACGGCGTCCGTGGCGATTTCAGTTGAATGAGTCGACAAGGCAATCATGAGCGGCCTGCGCGAAGTGAGTGTCATGCGATGCGGGAATCACAGCTTCCCGCGCTCACTCAAAGGTATCCGAACAGACCCGGTCCAACTAGCCCTACAAAGGATTGGCATGAGCCACTGTTGGTTTGCTCAACTCATCTGCAGGTTTAATCGTCTAATCCGATTTGCGTACTGTGCGTACGCGCACTCATCGACAGCGGCAATCCCGTACGGGATTCGATGCCGGCCGCGCCGTCGGCGCGTTGCCGATACGACAGGGAGTCAAAACACTAAAGACGGCGTGTCTGGAAATGTTCGATGCTCTGCCCGGCGGCCACCGCGCGTCTGAGCCACGACGGCATATCGCCGGCTCCGGTCCATGTATTGCCATATGCATCGCGATAGCGGATCGCATCGCGCTCGCGCACTTCGTCGGCGAGCGCCTGCTCGAGCGCGTCGAACGCGATGCCGCATTCGTTCATGCGGCGCCGGATCCAGCGAATCAGGCGTTCGCGCGCCTCGCCTTCGAGAGGCAGGGGTGTTGCGCGGGTCATGCGGGCTCCTCGGAGATCCATTCTGAACCAATTCGGAAAGATTCAACCCCAAATATATCGAACGCGTCGTCATTGCCGCAGAGTACCGATGCTCGCGCGCCCCGCATTTGCCGAACAGCACGTGCCGATGCAAATATGCACGTCCTCTGCGGGCCGATGTGGTAACCGCGCACGCGCGGTTCGCGCGAAGCGGCTTCGCATGGACTGCCGACGGATCGCCCAAATGGTGGCATGCGTTTGCAGTCGCGAGCCGGTATCTCGAGCGAACGGGCACGACGTGTGCTCGAATCGTGCGATTTCGACAAATTGCGACTGCCGCTAAAAGACAGCCGATGCCTAGTGACTACACTCGATGCCGGTGGATATTCGTCGGAATGCACGTCGGCAGAGCGGCGAATCGCCGGCACTGTAGTGAACAAAAAAACGCGCATCGCTGAATCTCGCCCTTCAGCGTCAAGAGGAAACGGCAACTGGAAACAAGTCCGTCGGGCCGCGCATCGGATCGCCACCGCGCGCATCGCGCCGTGCGCGGCAAATGGCATGGCGGTTTGCCGCATCGGGGGCGCGATGGCGTGTCGCTATCGGTTCGCTTCGTGCCGCGGCTCGTGTCGAGCAGAGGTTGAGTGGCGGCCGATGCCGGTGCTCACATGCGGCCGCGCAGCGCGCGCGTGTCCGATACGATTGAAGTCGGGTTATCCGGCCACGCGGCATGCGCGCGTACTTTGCCGGCCAGACCGACGAACCGGAGCCCGCGCGCTTTGCGTACGGCGTGGCGATACGCGAGACACTGCGCGGCCTCCCGGCGCGTTCCCGGCCATGCTATATATCGCGCTTTTGGCGGAGCCCGCTGCCGGCCGTTGCGGCGGCGTGTCCGCTGCGAACAGACCGATCTTCTGTCACACCGTACCCGTGCTTCGCGCACAGGCGCGGTGCGCTCTCCCAGTTGCCGTGAAATTCCCCAGACGCACATTTGACCAGGTGCGCCGCCCCGACGCCCGCGCGCTGCGCATACTCGCTGCGGCGCTCGCGTCCGCTGTGTTTTACGCCGACACACTGACGACGCTTCACATCGCGGTTGCCGTTCTCTATGTCGTCGTGGTTCTGCTCGTCGCCATGAGCGGCTCGCGGCGCGCGACGATCGTCGCCGCATGGATCTGTTCCGCGCTGACGCTGATCGCGCTCGCCATCTCGCACACGGACTGCATCGCGGGCGACGCCGGCGGGCGCGGCGTGATGAGCCTGATCGCGATCGCCGTCACGTCGCTGATCGCCGTGCGTTATCAGACCGGCACCGCGCGTCTCGTCGAGCAGATCCATCTGCTGAACCTGACGCACGACGCGATCGTCGTCTACGACATGAAAGAGCGCATCGCGTTCTGGAATCAGGGCGCGGAAAAGCTTTACGGATGGCCCGCGCATCGCGCGCTGTCGCAGCCGATCCACGAACTCACGCAAACGCGCTTTCCCGATGCGGCCGACGTGCGCGCCGCGTTGCTGCGCGACGGCCGCTGGGACGGCGAGCTCGAACGCACGCGCCGCGACGGCCGCGTCGTGATCATCGCGAGCCGCCTCGCGCTGCTGCGCGACGAACGCGGCAAACCGCGCGCCGTGCTCGCGACCGATAACGACATCACGTGCCGCAAGCTTCTGCAGGCGGAACTGCAGCGCAAGCAGGACGAAATGAGCGCGATGCTCGAGGCGATTCCGGGGATGATCTGGGCGTCGACGCACGACGGCACGATCGAACCCGTCAATCGACGCTGGGATGCGTTCGACATCGCGCCCACGCATGCACCGCAGAACGATCAGAGTCTGTGGCGCAGGCTCGTTCATCCGAATGACCTGCCGGCGCTCGAAAATGACTGGCGCACCGCGGTCGCGACCGGCGCGTCGTTCGAAGGCACCGCCCGCTTGCGCCGCAAGGACGGGCTGTATCGCTGGATGCACATCTGCGCCGAGCCGCTCTTCGATACGGCCGGCCAGATCGTGCGCTGGTATGGCATCAATACCGATATCGAGGAGCGCAAACGCGCAGAGGAAGCGCTCGAGCGCAGCGAAGCGTTTCTCGCCGAGGGCCAGCGGCTCTCGCGAACGGGCAGCATCGCGATGAAACTTCCGGATGGTGAAATGCTCTGGTCGCATGAGGCGTATCGTATTTTCGGCTATGCTGCGAACGTCGTTCCAGGCATGGATCTGATCCTCGCGCGCACGCATCCCGAAGACGTCGCGCTCGTGCGCCAGAGCTACCGGCAAGTACTGGCCGAGGCGCCGTTCATCGATATCGAGTACCGGCTCGTCATGCCGGACAGGTCCGTCAAACACGTGCATTTTGTCGCTCATTTGAGCGCGCGCCAGTCCGGGCGGTTCGAGTACGTCGGAGCCTTGATGGATGTGACCGAAGCCAAACAGACCGAAGAGGCGCTCACGCGCTCGATGACCGAGCTCGCCCACGTGACGCGCGTCACGATGCTCGGCGAGCTGACCGCGTCGATCGCGCACGAGGTGAGCCAGCCGATCGCGGCGATCGTCACCTGCGGTCATGCGGCGCTGCGTTGGCTCGACCGGCCCGAGCCCGAACTGTCCGAGGCGCGCGACGCGATCGACAAGGCGATACGCAGCGCGAAGCGCGCGAGCGACATCGTCTGGCGGATCCGCTCGATGGCGCAAAAGCGCGGCCCCACGCATGCGGTGCTCGACCTGAACGCGCTCGTCGACGAATCGATCGAGCTCGTGCTGCACGAACTGCACGATCATCGCGTCGAACTCGAAATCGCCTACGTGACGCCATCGCCGCAGATCGACGGCGACCGGGTACAGTTGCAACAAGTTTTGATCAACCTCATCATGAACGGCGCGCAGGCGATGGCGTCGGTCACGGGCCGCGAAAAAAGGATGTGGGTCGCGACGCGCATGGCCGATGCGCAGCATGCGCATGTGATTGTCAGGGACTCGGGCACCGGCATCAGCGCCGAACACGCCGAGCAGCTCTTCGAAGCATTTTTCACGACCAAGTCCGAGGGCATGGGCATCGGACTGTCGATCTGCCGTTCTATCGTCGAAGCGCACGGCGGCCGCATCTGGGCCGAGTCGCCGCCCGAAGGCGGCGCCGTGCTGCAATTTACCTTGCCCGTAACGATGGGAGACAGCAATGAGCAGTGAAGCCGCCAACGAACCCGTCAACGTCGCGGACAACGCGATCGTCTACGTCGTCGACGACGACGAGTCGATGCGCGATGCCGTCAGCACGTTGCTGCGCTCGATCGGCCTCAAGGTGAAGACATTCTCGAGCGCGCAGGATTTCCTCGCCGCCGAGCGGCCCGACGCGCCCGCGTGCCTCATTCTCGACGTGCGCCTGAAGGGACAGAGTGGACTCGCAGTCCAGGAACAGATTGCCGCGCACCAGATCCGCATGCCGATCGTATTCATGACCGCGCACGGCGACATTGCGATGTCGGTGAAAGCGATGAAAGCCGGCGCCCACGATTTTCTCGCGAAGCCGTTTCGCGACCAGGACATGCTCGACGCGGTCTCCGAAGCGCTGGCCGCCGACCAGGAGCGGCGCCAGGCGGACCGTTCGTTCGCCGGCTTGCGGCGCTGCTACGACTCGCTGACGCCGCGCGAGCGCGAGGTGATGGCGCTCGTCGCAAGCGGCCTGCTGAACAAGCAGATCGCAGCTGAAATGAAGCTCAGCGAAATCACCGTGAAAATTTACCGCAGCCAGGCCATGAAGAAGATGGAAGCGCGCTCGCTCGCCGATTTCGTGCTGAAGGCGGAGGCGCTCGGCGTGAAGGCCGCGCTCGGCGCGCCGTCGTTTGTCAGCATAAGAACGGCGCCGCGGGTTTAGTTGCGCATTCAACCGCGGGGTAGCTTTCGGGCGGGCTCACAACTCGCTGACGATTTTCTTGGCACGCAGCACGCACGCGGGACTCATGCTCAGCTCGTCGACGCCGAGGCCGACCAGCAGCGGAATCATCGGCGGTTGCGCGGCCGCCTCGCCGCACACCGCGACCTCGATGCCGGCCTGCCGCGCCGCGTCGCAGACCATCGCGATCGCGCGCAGCACCGCCGGATGATCGCATCGATAGAGCGGCGCAAGCTTCGGATTCGCGCGGTCGGCGGCCATCACGTATTGCGTGAGGTCGTTCGTGCCGATCGAAAAAAAGTCGACTTCCGGCGCAAGCATATCGGCGGTCAGCGCGGCCGCCGGCGTTTCGATCATGATGCCAAGCTTCGGTGCGCCGAACGCAATGCCTTCGCCGGCGAGTTCGCGCGCGCACTCGGCCATCAGCGCCTTGACGCGCCGCACTTCGTCGACATCGGCGATCATCGGCAGCATCGCCTGCACGTTGCCCGCGCTCGCCGCGCGCAACAGCGCGCGCAACTGCGGCTTGAACACGTCGGGACGGTCGAGGCACATGCGCACGCCGCGCCAGCCGAGGAACGGGTTGTCTTCACGCGCGAACGCGATGCCGGGCACGGGCTTGTCGCCGCCGATGTCGAGCGTGCGGATCACGACCGGATGCGGTGCGAATGCTTCTGCAACGCGACGGTAAACGCTGTATTGCTCGTGCTCGCCGGGCAGCGAGCGGCGATTCATGAACAGCAGCTCGGTGCGAAAGAGGCCCACGCCCATTGCGCCCACCGCTTTGGCCGCGTCGATCTCGTCGGGCGAACCGAGGTTCGCCGCGATGCGAACCGGCCGGCCCGCGCGCGTGACGGGCCCGACGTCGCGATAGACGTCGAGCGCGGCGCGGTGCGCGCGCGCTTCGTCGATGCGCGCCGCGAACTGTTCCTGCAACGCACGCGTCGGTTCGAACCAGACATGACCGAGCGTGCCGTCGACGGCGACCTGCGCCACGCCGCGCAGATCGCTATCGGGAACGGCCAGACCGAACACCGCGGGAATACCGTGCGAGCGCGCGATGATGGCGAGATGCGACGTTGCGCTGCCGCGTGTGCAAACGAGCGCCGCGATGTTCGCGACATTCGCGCGCGCGAGATCGGGCGCCGTCAGATCCGAGGCGAGCACGACGCAAGGCTTCGCGATGCCGGCAAGGCTCACGTCCGGCTGACCGTTCAGACGCAGCGCGACCTGACGCGTGATGCCATGAATATCGTCGGCACGGCTGCGCAGATACTCGTCGTCGATCGACTCGAACGACGCGGCGAGCGTCGCGCCGACTTCGAGCGTGGCAGCGGTCGCGTCGCGGCCCGCTGCGATGCGCGTTCTGATTTCACCGGCGAATTCGTCGCTGCGCGCGACGCTCACGAGCGCTTCGGCAATACCGTCGTGATCGCCGATCCGGTCGAACTGGCTGTCGAGCGCGGCCAGTGCGTCGTCCAGTGCGCGCTCGAAGCGCATCGCTTCGGTTGCCGTTTCGTGCGGCGCGATGAACTGCCGCGCGGCTCGTAATGGCTCGGGAAGGTAGACGTAGGCGTCGCCGAATGCGACGCCTTCGCTTGCCGGTATGCCGATCAGCGGCGGCGTTTCGTCCGCGGGTGCGACAGACCGACCGCCGGCGTCTGCGCCATTGCCGTCGCCGGAACGCGACTGCGCAATGGGCGCGTCCGTCTCGCCCGCGCACGCCGCCGCATCGGCTGCTTGCGCGGCTCGCGCCGGCTGCACGCCCGCTTGCGGCGAAGACAGGAACTGCGCCATTCGCGCAACCGCATCGCTTTCGTCGGCGCCGTCCGCGCGCAGCACGATCTGGTCGTGTTCGCGGATGCCGAGCAGCATCAGTTTCACCGCGCTTTTCGCGTCGGCGCTCGTCGAACCGTGCAGGACCAGCAGCGAGCACGAGAACTCTTTCGCGAGTTTCGCGAACTGCGTTGCGGGCCGCGCATGCAGCCCTTCGGTCACTTTCACCACCACCGCTGTTTCGAGCATCGACTTCACCTTCCCGTCTGACATGCCGTGACCTCACGGCACGGACGATTGACGCAAGCGCGTGCGACGGGCGATAAGCGCCGGCCGCCCGTCTGCGAGGCTGCGCGCGCGGCATGCGCGTATCGCTCAGCGATCCGCGATCTCGATCACCGTGCCGCTTTTCATGCACGCGAGCAGTTCGCCCGCGTCGACCGGCTGTGCGCAGATCTCGCCGGGCCGCTGCGCTTCGTTCGCGCCATTGAAATTGATCACGACGTGACCGAGTTCGCTGACCTTGTTCCATGCGCTTGGGCCCACCGCGGTCACGAACGCGCAGATCGCGCCGATGCGCAGCGTCGAGCCCGCTTGCGGCGCCTGCTGCTGCGCAGCTTCGACACGATGCAGCACCGACACTTCGGCCAGCTCGGGTGGCGCGCCATCCGCGTACAGGATCAGCACGCCGCCTTCGAGCAGTTCCGGCACTTCCGGGCCCACTTCGGAGATCACCGTTTTGTAGTAGTGCATAGTCCGTTTCCCGAGAAGGTCATCGCTCACAGCGCGAAACTCGCTGCCCACGCAATCAGTACCGAAACCGGTCCCATGATCTGCCGGCTGATCAGCACTGCGGGCACGCCGACGCGGATCGTCTCCGGCTTCGCTTCGCCGAGCGCCATGCCGACCGGCACGAAATCGCAACCGACCTGCGTGTCGTAGGCGAACAGCGCCGGCAGCGCCATTTGCGGCGGAATCGTGCCGTTGCCGATCGCGGGCCCGATGATCGCCGCGCCGATCACCTGCGCGATCACCGCGCCCGGGCCTAGCACCGGCGACAGAAACGGCAGCCCGCAAATCGCCGACAGCACGACGAGGCCGACGATGTTGCCCGCGAGCGGCTCGAGCAGATGCGCGAGACCGTTGCCGATACCGGTTGCGTTGATGATGCCGATCAGCATCGTCACGAAGGCCATGAACGGCAGCACGTTGCGGATCACCGTGTCGATCGCCTTGCGGCCGCTGTTGAACAGCACATTGACGACACCGCCCATCACGCGCCCGATCGAGGTGATGAGCCCGACGATGCCGCGGTTTTCCGCACCGCCGGGCTGCCCTCCGATGCCCGGCGGCGCGACGACGGCCGCTCCCGCGCCGCCGGCCGCCGGCATCGCGAGCGCGACGCCTCGGCTGGCAGGGGCGCCCGCTTCGGCCGCCGGCTCAGGCTCGCCTGCTTCGCGTTCGACCACGGACAGGTTCTCGGGCAGCACGCCCGATACATACACGTCTTCGGTGATGAACTGCGCAAGCGGCCCCGACTGACCGACCGGCGTCAGGTTGATGGTGGGGATGCGTTTGCGCGGATAGACGCCGCAGCGCGCCGTGCCGCCGCAGTCGATCACGACGGCCGCCATTTCCGACTCGAGCGGCGGATTGCGAAACCCGTCGACGACGCTCGCGCCGGTCAGTTCGGCAAGACGCGTCGCGAGTTCGGGAATCTTGCCGCCCGTCACCGCGACGATCTTGTTGCGCTCCGGCGTCGGCTGAACGAAGATCGGGCCGCCCCAGCCGTTCGGCCCATGCACGACCTTGACGGTCCGATACGCTCTCGTGTCCATTGCGTTGTCCCCTTTCGTGTCCCGATGATCGGCGCGCAATCACAGCTTGATATTTTCGCGGCGCGCGATAAGCCGCGTGATGACCTCGGTGAGCATGCCCTTGAAGAGGTTCACGACAAGGCCCACGATCAGGTAGAACAGCGCAAGTTTGGGAATCGAAAACGGCAAGGGGTGCGTTTCGGCGAGCTTGGTCAGCCCTGCCGCCACGCCGAGCCAGACGAACAGTTCACCGGGATTGCAATGCGGAAAGAGCCCGGTAATCGGATGGCACAGCGAAACAGCCGAATCGTAGAACGCTGGCTTGTGCTTCTCTTCGAGAAACACGCCGAACGTGTAGGCCATCGGGTTCGTCAGAAAGAACATCGCAAGCAGCGGCAGCAGCGTATAGCGCGTGATCACGTTCTTCGAAAAGAAACGCGCAAGGCCCTGAACGCGGTGCTCGCCGATCAGCGCGATCAGCGTATAGACGGCGGTCAGCAGCACGATCAGTGTCGGCAGGATGCCGGTGACGAAGCCGATGAACACCTTGCCGCCTGCGTTGAACACGCCGATAAACGCTTCGGCGAAGTGCGTAAGCCAGTCGAGAACGATCACGGCGACTCTCCCAGTGGTCCAACTGATGCGCGAAAAGCTCCGTCGTCATGGTTGCGGACGGAACCGGACGATATGGCTGTGGACGGGCGAAACCTCAGGCGGGTTGCGCCGTGCGCTGCGCGCGCTCGAGCGCATCCGACGCAGCGATCACGATACTGCGGCGCAAACCGGAACCTGCGAGCCGCATACGGAATTCATCGATGGCGAGGCCGGAAAATCCGTCGTGCTGACGAAACCGGCTAAAGACGGTCATACCGGACATGCTCAGAAATTCGCGGACCGTGAGTGCGCTGTCGAGCACGACGATCGCGATCGCGCCACGCCCGAATCGGACCTTGCACGCGCCGACGCCGAGAAAACCGCTAGTCCAGCGGGCCGCCGTGCGACGCAATGCATCGCCGTAGCGGCGCATCTGAAACCACGACGCCACCACTTGCAATGCCCAGAACACGGCTAAAGCGAGCAACGCGCCACGCACATAGTCCATTGTCGTCTCCCGGCTCTTCATGCATGTGTTCCGCGCGACCGGTAATGACCGTAAGGCCGCGACGTATTCGCACGCCGCGCGACTCACACACAGACGCGGAGCATGAACATCATGCTCTCCTAATAATACAATTGTTCAGACCCAACTGAATTGGGGAAAACGCGAGTCGGTCTTTCAAGCGGCTTTATCCGCTTTACCAATCGCGCTTAGCCAGTAGCGCTTAGTAGCAGTTAGTAGCGGTTAGTAGCGATCAGCCAGTAGCGATTTCTATCGCGCTTTGCGTCAGTTAGCCTGTCTTTTATTGATCGGTTGCATTGTCACCCTAATCGCGCGTTGAGTACACGCGTTTCTTGATGCATTGTTTTGCGATTCGCTGCTTCAGCTTGCACTCGCGATGTTCTGCGCCACGATCGCGGCGACGTCGTCGCGCGCCTCGATGTGCGGCAGATGCCCGACGCGAGCGAATCGATGCACTGCAACGCGGCCCGGCAGACCCTGCGCGTGTCGCGCGGGCAGAATGCGATCCTGCAGGCCCCAGATCACGCGCACCGGTATCGACAGCGCGGCGAGCACGCCGCGCAGATCGAGGCTTTGCGCGCCGTCGGGAAAGAAAGTATCGGCCAGCGCGGCGAGGCGCGCGCGGACGTGCGCATCGCCCAACTGTTGTTCGGCAGTCGCGACAAACATCTCGTCCATCTGTGCGGGGTCCGCGAACAGTTCCTTCAACCATGCCGCAAAGCTCGCGCGCCGCGACGCCTGCGTGATGCCGCGCAAAAACGCGGCGTTGCTGTCGGGTCCGAGGCCCGCGGGCGCGATGAGCGTCAGCGAACGGATGCCTGTCTGCGCGAGCGGACCATAGGCCGCAGTCGCGAGCGAGATTGCACCGCCGAACGAATGACCGACCAGATGGCAACGCGTGATGTGCGCGGCGGCCAGCGTTGCGTCGACGGCGGCGACGATGTCGTCGAGTGTGCCGGCGCATTGCGCGGCCGACTTGCCGTGCGCGGGCAGATCGAGCGCGAGCACGCCCGGCCCCGCCGCAGCGGCACGCTCGAACGCATGGCAGAACGGGCGCCAGCTGTTGAGCTCGGCCGCAAAGCCATGCAATAGCACGAGCGGGTCGCCCGTGCCTTCGCGCAGCCAGACGCCGTGCAAAGGCGCAGCGCGCTCGCGTGGCACATCGCTTGCGCCGATGCGGCCGAGCGGCCCGGAGCCGGCGATGCCGTGCAGATCGAGGCCACGTTCGCGCGCAAGGCGCCGTGCCGCAGGCGTCGCGCGCAAGCGGCCCGCGACGGCGCGCATATCGACCGGCACCGCCGGCGCGGAAGACGGCGGCGACGCGGTATCCGCGCTCGCTGCATGCTCGACCGGCGCTGCGTCATGCGCCGCACCGCGCGCGTCGCCGGCACCATCCGCGTCTTGCGCAAGCGGCGCAGCGGGCGCCTGCGCCCCCGCGAGATCCGCCACCGCCTCGCCGTCCGCATAGATCCATGCGATCGGCGTGCCCACGGGCACCGTCTCGCCGACTGCCGTGCCGATATGGCGGATCGTGCCGCTTGCCGGTGCATCGACTTCCATCGTCGCCTTGCTCGTCTCGATCTCGAAGATCACCGCGCCCGCGCGCACCGCTTCGCCTTCGCGCACATGCCACGCGGCGATCATGCCTTCGGTCATGTCCATATCGACGCGCGGCAGGATCACTTCGGTCGGCATTTCAATGTCTCCCGCCGACGCTGCGGCGCGCGGCCGCGACGATATCGCCGACCTGCGGCACGGCGGCTTTTTCGAGTTCCGGGTTGTATGGCAGCGGGCAGTCGGCGCCGCCCAGGCGTATGACCGGCGCGTCGAGATAATCGAACGCCTCGCTCTCGCAGACGATCGACGCGATCTCCGCGCCGATGCCGAGCTGCTGCACGCCCTCGTACACGCAGATGAGGCGCGAGGTCTTCTTCACGCTGTCGACAATCGCATCGCGATCGATCGGCCGCACGCTGCGCAAATCGATCACTTCCGCGTCGATGCCCTCTTCTTCGAGCTGCGCGGCCGCTTCGAGCGAGCGGATCGCCATCACCGATGTCGCGACGATCGTCACGTCGCGCCCCGCGCGGCGCAGCGCCGCCTTGCCGATCGGCTCGGTGTAATAGCCCTCGGGCACCGGCCCTTTGCTTCTGTACAGCAGCTTGTGTTCGAAGATCATCACCGGGTCCGGGTCGTCGAGCGCGGCGAGCAGCAGCCCTTTCGCGTCGTGCGGCGTGCTCGGCTGAATCACCTTGAGGCCCGGCACATGCGCGAACCACGCTTCGAGGCTCTGGCTGTGCTGCGCGGCGGCGCCCGTACCGGAGCCGGCCGGAAAGCGCATCACGAGCGGCACCGATACCTCGCCGCCGAGCATGAAGCGCAGCTTCGCCGCCTGGTTGACGATCTGCTCCATCGCGAGCGTCGCGAAATCGGAGAACTGGAATTCGTAGATCGGCCGCGAGCCTGTCAGCGCGGCGCCGACCGCGATACCCGCGCCGCCCAGTTCGGAGATCGGCGTATCGATCACGCGCTCGGCGCCGAAACGCTGATAGAGGTCGCCGGTCACCTGAAACGCGCCGCCGTACACGCCGATGTCCTCGCCCATCACGAACACGCGCTCGTCGCGCGCGAGTGCGATCGCGATACCTTCCTGAATGGCTTGTGCATAGGTCAGCTCACGCACGTTCGGATCGGTGTTCAATCCGGCGTTCGCATCGGTGGTCGCATCGGTGTTCGCGTTCATCGCGCAGCTCCCGCGGTTTCCGGCGTGCGGGATTCGGCCTGCGTATAGACGTAGCGCGTGAGTTCGGCGCGCGACGGCGCCGGGCTCGCCTGCGCAAACGCGAGGCCTGCTTCGATCTGCGCTTCGACGTCCGCGCGCATCGCAGCGGCTTGTGCCGCATCGAGCAGGCCGTAGCGCATGAGCTCCTGCTCGAAGCGCGGAATCGGATCGCGCGCGCTCCACGCGTCGATTTCATCGCGTGTGCGGTAGCGGTTGCGGTCGCTCTTCGAATGGCCGCGCAGCCGATACGTCTCGCACTCGAGAAGACTCGGCCCTGCGCCGCCGCGCGCCCGCGCGACCGCCGCTTCGCTCGCGGCGAGCACGTCGGCAAACGCATTGCCGTCGACGGTCACGCCGGGCATATCGTACGCGGCCGCGCGCTGCGCGATATGCGCCACGGCCGTGGAGCGCTCGACCGGCATCGACATCCCGTACCGGTTGTTCTCGCAGACGAAAATCACCGGCAGCTTCCAGATCGACGCGAAATTCAGCGATTCATGAAACGCGCCTTCGTTGTTCGCGCCGTCGCCGAAAAAGCACATGACGACCGAGTCGCGACGCTGGCGGCGGATCGACAGCGCGGCACCGACGGCGATCGGCAGCCCGCCGCCGACAATGCCGTTCGCGCCGAGATTGCCGCGCTGCACGTCGGCGATATGCATCGAGCCGCCGCGCCCGCGGCAATAGCCGGTCTCCTTGCCGAAGAACTCGGCGAACATCCGCTTCGGATCGGCGCCCTTGCCGATGCAGTGGCCGTGGCCGCGATGCGTCGACGTGATGTAGTCGGCGTCGGTCAGCGGCAGCGTCGCCGCAATCGCGCTCGCTTCCTGCCCGATCGACAGATGCATCGTGCCGTGAATCAGGCCGCGCATATAAGCCTGCTCGGCGCTTTCCTCGAAACGGCGCACGAGAATCATCTTGCGCAACGCGTCGCGCAACGTTGCGGGATCGTGGCGGCAATAGATGGCCGGGGCCGCGCGCGCAAGCCCGGCGGCTCGCTCGTTTATTTGCGCGCCCCGCTGCTCGTCCTGTCGCTCTTCGTGTTGCCCGTGCTGGTGCTCGCCCTGTTGCACGTCGCGTTGTTCCACTGCTTGCCCGGCTACCTGCTGCATGAACGTCTCCTTCGCGTGCCGCGTGCCGCATGGCCCGCTCGTGCCTCGCGCTTCGCGTGCGTCAAGCGGCCACGGCCGAAGCGCCGTGCACCATTTCGTCCTGGCGGCGCCGCAGCGCGACGATCGCCGACGCGGCATCGACCGCGCAATTACGGTACGTCAGCAGTTCGCCGCGCCTGACCGGCTGCGTAACCGAGCCGTGTTCGATCAGACCGCACGGCACCGCCTGCTGTGCACGCGCATCGGCAGATGTCATCGCCCACGCGCGATACGTGTATTCGCCGATCGCATCGAGCGGTTCGCCCTGTCGCAAATCCTTCTTCGCCACCGCGCACACTTCGACGACAGGCACCGGCAGCGGCTCCATATCGGCGCGCCCGTACAGCACCGAGCGCGCGCACGTGAGCGGCACTTCGAGGCTCGTCAGGTGATACGGCCGATAGAACGTGTAGTACGGGCCCTTGCCGAGCTTCAGGTCTGCCATGCGCTCGCGCAGCCGCGGATGCGCGAGCTCCGCGACGACGAAGACGCCAGGCGCCACGCCCTTGCCGATCGTATAGTCGACCACGCCTTTGCCCGACAGAATCCCGCCGTCGGCCTTCGGACACAGCACGCGATGCAGTTCGTCGAGCGTCGCGCTCGGACCATGCATGCCTGGCACGTCGGGCACGAGGCCCGTTGCGTTGCCGATGGCGGCCATTTCCACGGCGGTTTTCGAGCCGTCGACAAACTCGACGAGCATGCGCGGGTTCATGTTGCGGCGCTGTGCTTCTTCGAAATACGCATCGGGTGTCGCGTCGATATTGAGCGGATTGTTCTTGCCCTTGCCCGCGGCGACGACCGGATAGCCGAGCGCGCTGACGAACTGGATCAGCTCGATCGTCGAGCTCGGCTCGTCTCCGGCGCCGAGCGAGTAGACGACGCCGAGGCGCTGCGCCTCGCGCCGCAAATACGCGCCGATCGTCACGTCGGCTTCGACGTTCATCATCACCAGATGCTTGCCGTGTTCCATCGCCAGGAGGCCGATCTGCGCGCCGACCGCGGGCTTGCCCGTCGCATCGATCACGACGTCGATCAGGCCGCTCGTGCAGACGAGCTGCGCATCCTGCGTGATTGCGATGTCGCCCGCTTCGATGGCCTGCGCGAGCGCACTCGCCGTTTCGACCACGCGATAGCCGCTGTCCGCGGCATTCGCGACGCGCACCGCCGCGCATGCGGCATCGATGCGCAGATCGGCGATCGCGCCGATCGCAAGGCCATGCATCTGCCGCACCTGCGTGACGATGTCCGTACCCATTTCGCCGCTGCCGATCAGGCCGATGCGAATCGGACGGCCGGTTGCCGCGCGCTGTTCGAGGTCGGCGGCAAGGCCGCTCGGCGTGATGTTGTGCATGAACATGTCTCCTTGCCACACGGTTTCGATTGCTCTTGCGATGGCACTTTTGTATTTTATGTTAGCAGTATGTTCACGAAAGGGACAAGGCCGCGCATTGCGAAAATCGCGGGCTAACGCTCGGGACTAACCCCTGGATGCGCGCAAAAGGCGCGCGCGAACCGTGCATGCGGCGAACGCGCGCGCATGCACGGTGCAGTGCAAAAAAGATCGGAAAGGACGACGAGGAAAACGCGCGTTACGCGCCGCCCGCGAGCTTGAGCACGTCTTTCGCGGTGTATTCGTCAGTGATCAGAACAGTTGGCTTGAGCAGCTTCAACGCACCGGCGAGCGCATGAACCTTGCCCGCGCCGCCCGCTGCGAGCACGCGCACCGGCACTTTCTTGATGATGTCGAGCGGCACCGACATCACGCGTTCGTTGATCGGATGATCGACGAGCCTGCCGTTCGCGTCGAAGAAATTGCACAGCACGTCGCCGATCGCGCCGGCCTTCACGACCGACGCACGATCCGCGTTCGTAATGAACTTCGATTGGTGCGAGGTCTGATCCGCGCCCGTGCCGGCCGCGCCGAGCACGACCGCGTCGAGCGATTTCGCGAGTTCGAAAATATCGGCGAGCCCGCAGCGCTCGATCAGCGTCTGACGCGTCGCCGCGCTATCGACGAACAGCGGCGCCGTCATCAGATAGCAGTCCGCCTGGAACAGCGTGGCAAGCCGCCACGCGAATTCGGCCGGATTGAACTTGCGCGCCTTCATGATGCCGCCGAGCAGCGAGACGATGGAGAGCCGGTCGACCGCGCGCTCCTCGATAAAGCCGAGCGAACTCACGAGCGTACGACCCCAGCCGACGCCGATGCGCATATCGGCACGCACGAGCGAGGACACATACGCGCCCGTCGCCGCGGCGATCGGCGCGGTCGCATCGGCGCCGCGCGCGGACAGCGGCACGACGATCGCCTCGCCAAGATTGAAGCGCGTTTCGAGTTGACGCTCGGCGTCGACGCATTCGGCAAGCCGGTCGCCGATCGTGATCTGTACCTCATTGCGTTCGCGCGCGGCAGCCAGCAGGCGCACGACCGTTACGCGTCCGACCCCGAGCTTCTGCGCGATTTCGCTCTGCGTCATTTCCTCGACGTAGTACATCCACGCAGCACGCAAACGCAGCCGCCGCGTCGGATTCTGCTCGTCGTTTTCCACGCTCGGCGCGGAACTATTCGCCTTCGGCAAGCTCGGCTCCTATCATTAAAAAACGGGCATCTGCACTGAACAGTTGTGCTATCTTAACTTCAAATGTTTCATCGCTGACGCTCAGTCATCGTGCTCGGCATCGAGCGTTTGCAGAGCGTTGCACCGCTGGGTCTCACACCGGGTTCGGCACGAGTTTTTCTTCGGGAAAGCCATGGAGACGAAATCGCTGTTGCCGCAGCAGCTCTCGCGAGACATCAATCAGCTCGGTATCGCGCTGAAGGATTGTGCGCGGCAGTTGCGCTATGCGGCCCGCAATGTGCCAGGCCCGCTGCGCGGCGACAACTCGAGCGAAGCGCAAACGGCGCAGACTACGGCCGGGCGCCCGCCGCTTACGTCACAGCGCTCGCCGCTCTCCTCGCTTCCCTCGCTGTCGCTTGAATCGGTGGCCCATCTCGCCGACGATCTGCTCGAAAGCGCCGAATCGTTCGCGGGCCATGCGGTGCCGCCGCTGCAGGACCACTGGAAGTCGCCGGTGCCGTTGGCATCGCTGACCACTTATCTCGGCGCATCGAGCAGCGACACGAAGGCGCAGCGCAAATTCTCGATGTCGTACTACGCGGCCGCGAAGCGCATGATCATGCAATGCGGCGCCACCGATGTGCTGATCTTCGAACACCGCGTGAGCCATGCGCTCGATCATGCGCGCGCGGCGCTGGCGAGTTCGCGCGAACGTTCGATCCAGTCGTCGTTTGCCGGCGGCACGGCGGCGCCGGGCGCGCTCGCGCGGCCCTGCGCGCAGCTCGCCGCATCGCTGATCGATCTGCAGCCGATCCGCAGCACGCGCTTCGATACACTGCCCGATGTCGGCGCGCCCTGGTGGCTCGTCACCGAGCCGAACGCGTACGTGTTTCTGATGCTGACGGTCGCGTCGCTGTGCAGGGAAACGTGCCCGAACGGCATCGTCACCGAGCCCGATGCGGTGCTGCGCTTTTTCGCCGATGTGATCGGCGCGCGCGAGACGGCGCTGCGCACTGCATTGAAAGAGCGCGACCGCGTCGGTGCGCTCGCCGATGAAATCGCCCATATCGTGACGCATCTGTGCTGATCGCCGCGCACGATCGTTTGCCTGGCCGTTTGCCTGGCCGTTTGCCTGGTCATTTACCTGACCGTTTGCCTCATTGCTGATCGCCGAACCCGGGCCAATCTGCCCGCAAAGGAGCCGCGCATGTTTCAGGCGCCGCGCAACAGCCACGTGCAGCCGCCCCGCACATGGGAGCACGTGCAGAAATTGACGCTATGCCGACAGCTGTTGCAGCAGTGCTGCGACGAATATGGCGCGCGTCACGGTATCCGCATCGAAATCGACAGCCGCCAGTTCACCGCGGCTTTCTTCGCATGGATCGATGCGCTCGCTCACAACGCCGATTATCGCCAGCGCAATCCGCGCGACTTTTTCCAGTTCGCATACGGCGTGCTGTTACGCGATCTGCTGCACGAAAAGGCCGTGCGGGTCGTAGAAAATCCGCTCGGGCACGTCGTCGATCAGGCCAGCGGCGACATGCGCTCCGCGCCGGCATCGTCGGACGATATCGCGCACTGGTGGCCGCCCGGCTACATGCTCACGTACTTCTGTATCGGCATGTTGAAGCGCACGCTGCGCGAGGAATGCGGCTTGCCGATCGAGCCGTCGGATGCACTGGCGCAGCCCGCGGTATGGCAGTCGTTCCGCGAGAATCTCGTCGAGGAACCGGCGCTTGCGATCGCGTACTTCGACAAGTTCATGGGCATCGAGCCGAACTGGCGCGAGCCGGGCTTCGTCGCGAACCGGCCGGCCGCCGCGCGGCCGCTGAAAAGCGTGCGGCCCGTCTGAGCCTTTCGCGCCCGGCGCCTACGCGCAACGGCGCCTTCCGCAACCGGCAACGGCGCTTTCCACCTACGGCAACGCCTCCTTCCGCCTACGCCAGCGCCGCCTTCAATCGCGCGCCGGCCAGCGGCAGGTCGCGAATACGTGCGCCAGTCGCATCGGCAATCGCATTTGCGAGCACGGCCGCTGCCGGACCCTGCGCCGCTTCGCCGACGCCGAGGAACGGCAATCCGGGCCGGTCGATCAGATGCACCTCGACGCGCTTCGGCACCGACGAAAAGCGCATGATCGGATACGTGCTCCAGTCGTAGCTCGTGATACCGCGCGTGTCGAAGGTCGTCTGTTCGTAAAGTGTCCAGCTCGTCGTTTGCAGGATGCCGCCCTCCACCTGATTGCGCACGCCGTCCGGATTCACGATCTGCCCGCAGTCGATCGCGGCGACCGCGCGTTCGATCGCGACGCCGCCCGTATCGCGGTCGACGGTAATCTCCATCGCGATCGCGCAATACGCCATCAGGTTCTTGTACTTGGCGAACGCGAAGCCGACGCCGCGACTTGCACCGCCTGCACCGTCGGCACCGGCGTGTGACGATCGCGCCGCTGCCGGCACGCGCCTCTGCCATCCGAAGCGTTGCGCGGCAAGTTGAATCACGTCGCGTGCGCGCGGATCGTCGAGATGCTTCAGACGGAATTCGACCGGATCCGCTTGCGCGACGAGCGCGAGTTCATCCATCAGGCTTTCGATCGCGAAGATGTTCATATGCGCGCCGAGCGAGCGCATCGCCGATACGCGTATCGGCATGTCCGGCAAGAAGTGATTCTGCACGTGCAGGTTCGGCACCCGATACAGCGGAATGCTGTTGCGGTCGCCGCCGCCTTCGGGCATCGGAATCGGCTTCGGCGGCGCCGGTGTGAACGGCTGCGCGAGCAGCTGCGCAGGCAGCAGGCGCCCCGCATTGTCGATCCGGTTGTTATGCGTGTTGCTCCACAGCTCGTAACGCCAGTCGACGATCGTGCCGTTCGCATCGAGCGATGCGCTCGCATGCGTCGTCATCGCGGGGCCGAACGGCTCCCACGTGTGCTCCTGCTCGCGCATCAGCTGCACGCGTACCGTGCGGCCCGGCATCGCGCGCGCGATCAGCGCGGCATCGGCGGCCACGTCGTCCGCGGCGTTGTGACCGTAGCATCCCGAACCTTCAACGTGGATGCAACGCACCTGCGCCTTCGGCAGCGACAGCATTTCCGCGAGCCCCGCGCGCAGCGGAAAAACGCCTTGCGTGTGCGACCACACGGTCAGCGATCCATCTTCGAAACGGGCGAGCGCGCATGACGGGCCGATCGAGCCGTGCGTCATATACGGCTTGCTGTAGCGTACATCGAGCGTATGCGCAGCCGGCGCCGCAGCGCCGTTCTGATCCGCAACCCTGATTTCCTGCGCGGGCAGCTTCATCAGCGTTTCGTGGATCGTCGACGGATCGGGCAGCGCCGGCCCTGCCTGCCACTGCGCGGCCGCCATCAACTCGCGCATCGCGACGATCGCCTGCCATTCGTCCACCGTGACGACGGCGAGATAGTTGCCGTCGCGCACCACCTTGAGCACGCCGGGCAAGCGCTCGACATGCGCCGCGTCGAGCGCGGCCAGCGTCGCGCCGTATGCGGGCGGGCGCACGACGCGCGCGTGCACCATCTGCGGCATGCGCATGTCCTGGATATAGCTCGGGCCGCCCGTCACCTTGCCCGGAATATCGACGCGCGGCAGCGTATGGCCGACCACATGGAACTGCGCGGGCGGCTTCAACGGCACGCCGGGCTGCGCATTCCGGTGCAGATTCGTGCCGCGCACCGCATCGCCATACGACAGCCGGCGGCCGTCTGCCGCGACGATCTGGCCGCCTTGCGTGGTCAGCATCGACGCCTCGACATGCAGCTGAGCGGCCGCCGTCTGCAGCAGCAGTGCCCGCACCTGCGCCGCCGCATTGAAGATGGCGGTGCCGCTGTCGGCGACCGAATGGCTGCCGGCCGTGTAACCTTCGTTCGGCGTTTCTCCGGTGTCGGCGGTAAGCAGCGCGATCGACTGCGGCTCGATGTCGAGCTGCTCGGCGGCAAGCTGCAAAAACGCAGTGCGAATGCCGGTGCCGAGTTCGGCCTTGCCCGTGCATACCGTGACCTTGCCCGCCGTGTCGATGCGAATCCATGCGTCGAGCTGCGGCGTCGTCTTCAGGCTGCCCGGCAGCTTCGGCGCGAGCGTGGTGAACGTGCCGGCTTCGGTCGTCGTGCTCTGCGCCCACGCATCGCGTGGCCGCGGCAGCAGCGTGAAGCCGACCAGCAATGCGCCGGCAGTCAGGAAGCGGCGGCGGCCGGCGTCGATGTCGGGCTCGCATGCCGTGTCTTGCGCGCCGTTCTGCGCAATATCGTGTTCCGTACCGATGCCGCCTGCTGCGTCATCGTTCATGACTGGCTCTCCACCCGATGCTGCCCGCTCATGTTCGATGCCGCTTGCCGGATCGCCGCGACGATCCGCATATGCGTGCCGCAGCGGCACAGATTCGGCTGCATATGCTCGCGAATCTGTTCGTCGGTTGGCGCATCGACGCGTTCGAGCAGCGCCTGCGCGCGCATCATCATCCCCGCGATGCAGTAGCCGCATTGCGCGGCCTGCTGATCGATAAACGCGCGCTGCAGCGGCCCCGGGTGCTCGATGCTGCCGAGCCCCTCGACCGTGCGCACGGCGCGCCCGTTGCATGCGGCGACCGGCAGCAGACACGAAAACACCGGCTCGTCGCCGACGATCACCGTGCACGCGCCGCATTGCCCGAGCCCGCACCCGTACTTCGCGCCATTCAGTTGCAACTGGTTGCGCAGCACGTAGAGCAGCGGTGTGGACGGGTCGACGTCGATGTCGTGACGGACGTTGTTGACGGTCAGCGTCATCATGGTTCAGCGGTCTCCTTTCTGATACGCGCGACCGCGGCGGCATCGAGGCCCGGCCACGGCGCGTGCGCGCTGAAACGCGCGCGCGTGTAGTTCGCGAGGTCGGCGATCTGCGCGTCGGTGAAGGTCTGCGCGAACGGCGGCATGAAATGCGCGGCGGCGCTGCCGTGCCAGCCGATGCCGTCGAGAATCATCCGCACCGCGTTGCGCGGGCTATCCGCATTGACCGCCGTGCCTTGCGCGAGCGATGGACGCTCGCCATGCGTCGTCATCGGCGCGACGGTGCTGTGGCACGACACGCACGCCGCATTGAACAGCGTCGCGCCGTTCGCGAGCGCCGCCGGCGGCGCGAGTGCCTCGAGGTCGACGGGTTGCCGATGCGCGGTCGTAGTTGCAGCGGTCGTAGCCGTGGCCGCAGCGGTCGTCGCGTTGCTCGCGCCCGCGCGCGTTTGCAGCGACATCACGTAGGTCGCGATCGCTTCGGCATCTTCGAGCGGCGCCTTCGCGAGCGACTGCGTGACAGGCAGCATCGGTCCGGCCGCCGCGCCGTGCTCGCTCGCAAATCCGGTGCGCAGATACGCGACGAGTTGCGTATGCGTCCACGGCGTCGGCGCTTGCCAAAGCTTCGTCAACGCGGGCGCGTCCCAGCCTTCGAGCGTGCCGCCCGCAAACGGCGCGTCGCGCTTTTCGGCGCCGAGCCGGTTGAGCGGCGTATGGCATGCGGCGCAATGCGCGACGCCGTCGACGAGATAACGGCCGAGTTGCCATTGCACCGCGTAGGCGCTATCGGTCTTGTCCGCGACGCCGGCATCGGCGGTGGCCGCGGCCGATGCGGCGGCGCCCGCCGCAGCCGGCACCGGCGCGGGTTCGGTGGCAGCTGCGGTGGCAGCTACGGTGGCAGCTGCGGCGGCAGCCCCCGAACCCGGCATCGACCGAGCCGCATCCGCACCGACCACTGCCGACGAAATAGCGGGCGCGACGGCCGGCGCCGCTTCGGCGCGCTCTGGCCCGCGCCGCAGATAAAGCATGTTCCAGCCCGCAACGAGCGGCCGGAAATTCAGCGGAAACACGAGCCGGTTCGGCGGTGCGGTCGCATGAACGGGCGCGCGCGACATCATGAACGCATAGAGGTCGGCGATATCCGCCGCGGTCATATGCGTGAAGTGCGGATACGGAAACGCCGGATACAGCAGATGCCCATCGCGCGATACGCCGTCGCGCATCGCGCGCGTGAACGCATCGAGCGTCCAGTCGCCGATGCCGGTTTGCGGGTCCGGCGTGATGTTGGTCGCGTAGATCGTGCCGAAAGGCGTCTGCAGCGGCCGTCCGCCCGCGTAAGGTTTGCCGTGCGCCGAGGTATGGCAGACGATGCAGTCGCCGAGCGCCGCGAGACGCGCGCCGCGCGCGATCTGCGCAATATCGGCCGCATGCGCAGGCGGCGCCGTGGCCGGATCGATCGCGGGCTCCCATGCGCGCGACAGCCCGGCGGCAACCGCAAGCACGACAGCGACGAAGACGATCTTTCCTCTCATTCGACCTCCAGACATGGCGCCATCGACGATACAGGCTCATCCTTTCAGCGAGCCTTATCGCAACGCCGTTGCGCGCTTGTCCCTCTGGTTGATTCCGGTTATGGGTATTGCGTTCCGGTCCACAGTCGAGTCGTATGATGCATCGGCCGGGCAAAAGCTGCCCGACGGACATCGCGCGCGGTCCACTGAAGCGATAGCGGCCTTGCGCGGAATCGACGCCGATATTCGCCGCGAATCTCGCACGAGCGCTCAATGTTCTACTTTGCCTCTTCGCGATTCGCTCGCAACGGAAAAATGAGCAGCGCGGCCAGCACACCGATCACGCCGCCGATCACGGTCTCCCACAAGCGCGCCAACAGATACGGCACCGAGTGAACCCCGTCCGCGGCCAGCGTGATCATGAGAATGAACGCGAAGGCGCCGCATGCGACGTCGTAGCGCTCGGGCAGGCTCATCGCGTAGACGATCATCGCGAGCGCCGCGAGCGCCCAGACCACGAGCGGCGCATGCTCGGCGAGCGGCAGGCACACGATGCCGAGCGGCACGCCGACCATCGTGCCGACAATGCGCTGTCGCGTACGCAGCACGGTGGCCGTCGCCGACGCGGCCACGACAAACGTGCAGCCGGTAATCGCCCACGCCGATTCCTCGAGCCCGATCAGCTGATTCAGCGCGACGACGATCAGCGCGCCTGTGGCTGCCTGCAGTCCCATCACGAATTCTGGCGGCCAGCGCCGTGCAAACCCGGGCGGCACCGGCGGCACGGCGGTAAACGCCGCGAGCAGCGCGGGATGCTCGGCCGGCCCGCTCAACAGACGCGGCACGATCGAGCCGAGCATCGCGATCAGCACTGCCACGGCGATCGCCGGCACATCGGGCGGTCCGAGCGTCATCGCCGATGCATAGAGCTGGCCGATATAGATCTGCGCACCAAGGCCCGCGCCGAGCACGCCGAAGCGCTTCATATAGCCGACGCAGAACGCGCCGCTGACGAGCACGATTTCGGGCCCGGCCCGGCCCGCGCCGGTCAAGGACGGAAGCAGCGCGGCATAGAGCGCGGCGCCGATGCCGGCCGCGATGCACAGCAGCGCGAGATCGCGGCTCGATTCGGCGCGCGTGGTCTTCGCTTCGAACACGCTTGCCCAGAGCGCGAAGCTCGCGGCGAGCGTCGTCAGCATCGCGCCCTGCTGTACTTCGCGCGTGACGTCGTGCAATGCGCCGAGCGCGGCGGCAATGCCGTACGCGGTAACGAGGCGCAGACCTTTTACGCGGCGATGCGTGCCCGGGTCGATGTGCTCGAACCAGGCCTCGAGCGCATGCAAGGGTTGCGCGAGGAACCGCCGCGTAGAGGCCCGGAGCGCGTCGCCCGCGGCGCCGGCGGCGCCGCGAGGCATGCGGCGGGCATGCGGCCGCCCGGCCTGCGCGCGGTCGTCGGGCCGCGGTTGCATTGCATCGACCTGCTCACGATCGTCCATGACCTCGACACTGCCCGTAATCGACACAGTGTCTTTATAGACGCTTTGCACACCGCACCGCAATGGCGGGAAGCACCGCACGCAATGCGCTGCCGCCAGCAGCGGCCGAAGCGGTGCCGGCCGCTCTCGACGATCATTCTTGCCGCGGCGGACGGCCGGAGTGCATGGCGAACGTGGCCGGATTCAGTTCGATATGCAGAATCACGAGCCAGCGCTTCGGGCAATCGGCGGCGATGCGCAGCGCACGCTCGTTGCCGTTGCGAATGGCCTCGTCGATCTTCACATAGCCCTGCTTGCGCGCGCATCCGAACGCGCGGCGTGCATCGGCCTGCAGCCACAGCGTCAGCAAACCGCAGGTCATGCAGCTGAAAAGCCACACGACCTCGTGCGGCAACGAACTGTCGAGCTGCTGCGCGACGTACGTAAAAGCGGTCGTCAGCACCTGATTGACCGCGAACGCGATCGCAATCACCTTGCACATGCCGCGCAGCATCATCGATGGCCGCGCGTACACGATCAGCGCACCGGCGCTACCGGTTCGATTCATGCGATTCATGCGGCACGCGGAAAAGTCGGGCACGGCAGTTCGAGGCGGCGCGACCAGTTCGCGAGCGTGCGCGCGGCGACCGGCGGCTTGCTCAGAATCGCGCTGTCGTAATCGCGATCGGCAAAGCGCATCACGTCGATAATGCGAAAGCCCTGACTGCGGTAGAACTCGAGCAGATGCGCGGCCGGATAAGGCGTATCGAGCGCCAGTTGCGCATAGCCGCGGATCGCGGCCCAGTGTTCGGCAAACGCGATCAGCGACTTGCCGATGCCGCGGCTTTGCCATGCCGGCTCGACGCCAAACTGGCGCAGCGTCGCGACCTGCTCGACGCGATAGTGCTCGCAGGTCGACTCCGCGTCGCGCGCACACAGCGTCATCGTGCCGACCACCTGGCCGCCGCAGACCGCGACGAAGCAGTCGCCGGCTCGCGCGCGCTGCTTCGTCGCCGACGGCGTCTGGGCGGCGCACAGGCAGTTCAGGCCCATCATGCCGAGCCGCGCGAACGCGCGATGCAGCATCGAGGTCAGTTGCCCGTACGAGTCGCGCGACGGGTCGAAGCGGCGCAGCACGACGCTTCCGGGGCCGCTGCCACGCTGAACGGTTGCGATGCGGGAAGCGTGTTCTGTCTGATTTTCAGCCGCTACGCGTTGCTTGTGCATGAATACCTCCAGACTTCGCTCGTTGCTCGAAGTCCTGACTTCATTGGAACATCGGTTGATCGACGGAAGGCGTAGCGGTCGGTGGGCGGTGCCGCCGCGTATCGCGCGCGCGCCCATCCCGGCATCAATGCGCGCCCGCCAGTTCGGCGCGCAGATCCTGCAGCGCGTTGCGGGCCTGCGCAAGCCGCTCGACCAGTTGCGCCGACGCCCGCGTGAGCGGCATACGCGTTTCGTCCGTGAGCGGATGGTCGAACGCGAGCATCGCCTTGATCGCGGCGGGGTTGGGCGCCGCAAAGAGCAGGCGCAGCAACGGCGCGAGATTGTCGAAAAGCCGCTTTGCGTGGTCGTCGCGGCCGTCGCGGTGCAGTTCGCCCACCTCGACGAGCAGGTCCGCGCAGACATGCGCGCTCGCGAGGATGCCGCCCGCGCCGCCCGCGTCGAGGCATTCGACAAACGCGTCGTCCGTGCCGCACAGCACGTTGAGCGGCAGACCGCGCAGCGCGGCGAACTGATCCTTCACGCATTCCTTGATCGCGACGACGTTGTCGAACTCGAGCAGCCGGTCGACGGTTTGCGTCGCGATCGCGACGCCCGTGCGATGCGGCACGTCGTACAGCACGATCGGGCGTTCGGTTGCGCACGCAACCTGTTCGAAGTGCCATTGCACGCCGGCCTGATCGGGACACACGTAGGCAGGCGCCGATACGAGATAACCGGCGCAATTCCAGCGCTCGTAGCGGCCGATCTCGCGCACCACGTCGCGCGTATCGAAGCCGCCCGCGCCGATCAGCACCGGCAGGCGGTCGCCGACCACGTCGAGCAGCGCCTGCAGCACGGTCACGCGTTCGCTTTCGGACAGCAGGGCCGCCTCGCCGGTCGTGCCGAGCGCGACAAAGCCGCTGATCTCCGTGCGCAGGTAATAGTCGGCAAGACGCTGCAAGCCTTCGGTATCGACGTCGCCGTTGCGAAACGGCGTGACGATCGGCAGCCAGATACCGGAGACCATCAGTGCGCCTCTTTCAGGGAGCCGATACGCTCGAGTGAGCCGATCAGCGCCTCGGGCACCGATGCGATCAGCGTATGCATCGTGAAAGCCAGGTCTTCGGGGGCGATCGAGAAGAGTACGCGCACGCCGTCACGGACGACTTGCGTGCCGACGACGTAGACGCCTAGCGGCGAGTGCAGCAGCGATCTGAGTTGCAGGCGCGCCTCGCTTTCGGATTGCCCGATCAGCGTAACGGGCAGCAGCACGCGCGACAGCGGAAAAGGGATGACATTGTTGCTGCGCTCGGCAGGCTTTACGGCGCGTGAAAGGGAGCGTACGGAATCGGGGACTTCGGACGGTTGAGAGAGAGCCATGATGAGCGGTCAATCCCGCAGTGGTGGGTCAAGACAGTGACGAGATTAGCCCTGCGGGTATAAATGCGGTGCAAAAAAGCGGCAGTCTCGCGAAAAAAACGCAGTGCACACACTGACAATTTCCGTACGGCCGCCGGCAATGCAAGCGCCCTTTGCCCATCCTGCCGGCGCCTGCCTGTCTGGCGCCTCTTAGCACCGTTTCAACTTGATGACACGCGAAATCTGCCCTGTCGTGAAGCTGCTGTTGCGCGCATATGGCGCGCATTCGAGCGGCGCCGTCAGCGACTGGTCGGTCGCATACTGGCCGACATAACGGAAACGATCGGTTTCCGAGCGGATAAACACGGGGATCGGGTTCGTCTGTTTGGCGAGCGTGCGGCCGGCGGCACGCGCGGCCGCCCCGCTGTTGCAAAGAACCACGTCAGGCGCCTGCGGATTGAGATCCATGCGCAGACATGCAGCCACCACTTTGCCGCGACGGGTCGGCAGAAACGCGTGCTTGCTGCCGCCGCACACGGTGTGAATGTATTCGCGAGAATAGTCTTTGCCGATTTCGAATTCGTCCATAAAGGCCTCCAGAGAAGCGCTCGAAGCGAAACCGCTTCAGCGCAGAGACCAGGACGATAGCGAAATCCGCCTAAAACACTTGTCAATTCGGCGCGAGACGCGATAAAGGACGCGTATTTTTTCGTCGCGTGTTCGCCTATCGCTGCGTCAGTCCTGTTCGCACACGCGCGCAAGCGCCCGATCCATCGCCACCGCATACAGCGGATCCAGTGCATGACCCGTAACGTAATCCTGCGTGGCGCGCGCCAGTTGCGTGCTGCAATCGGCCTGTGCACGCAAGGTCTTCGTATCGGCGAGCGCCTGGATAAAGCCTTGCTGCAAACGGTCCAGCTCCGGACGAATGTCCTTCTTCAGATCCACGCGTTTTTCGTCGGGCGCCTGTCCGGCGCGGTGCCATTGCGCGAGTAACCCGTATTGCACGAGTTTATTGGCTTCGATCTGGTCAGCGAAGAAATGCGTGGCGAGCTGCGTCGGCACACCGAGCGCGCGCGCCTCTTCGGCGGCGGCCTTGATCACGTCCGCCTCGCGCGGCAGGTCTTCGACGGGCTTATGCGAGTCCCACTTCGACAGTGCGACCTGCCGCGCGATATGGAGACGCGCAACGGTCATGTCGAGCAGCGGAAGAAACGGCTGGTTGTTCGTCGGCGCGCTTTCGGACGGCGGCGCGGCAAACAGCAGAACGGCGGCGAGCGGAGTAACCAGAAAACGCGATTTATGAAAACTGAACTTCAGCATCAGTCAGGTCCTTATGCAGAGGGATGCGGGCGCCGGCACAACGGCCCGCGAAGGCGCGGGCTGCGCCCGGAGCCCCAATAACGTCTGTCGCACAGGTCTTATTCCACAGCATCGAACTTTCATCGAGCCTGCGCGCAACGGCTCGAGCGCGGCGCATCTTCGACAAGTTTGTCCACCCTACGTTCAGACCGCGCGGCGCAAGATCAACTGTCAGAACCGGTAGTCAAGCTTCAGCGTTGCCGCCTGCGCCGATGCATGGCTGGTCGCGATCAATGCGTCGTAACCGATCGACACGGTCAACGCTTTGGTCGGCTGCAGGCCGACGCTGACGCCCGTGGTCAACTGGTCGCGCGGCAGGTTCGTGCCCGGCGCCGCGAACAGCGTGCCGTCCTGCGCACCGACCGTGACGACGCGCCCCGTGCTGAGCAGTTCGCGCGCGTAGCCGACCCGCAACTCCAGATTAACCGGCTTTAACTGGTTACCAAAACTTTTGTCAAAAGTGAGTTGCACATACGGCTGCAAACTGCGCACGTTGTCCGTGCCGACGTTCAGATCCTGGCCATTCGCGCCGCTCTCGCTAAAGCCGTTTGCATGCAGATACGAAAAGCGCATACCGATGCGCGGCGTGACTGTCACGCTGCCGATCGAAAGCGGCATCGCTGCCTGCGCAGCCGCTGTGGCTTCCTGCCCGATGTGATCGCCCTCGGCGGTGCCGAGCGGACCGAACGGCCGCTTCTGCGACAGAAAATCGACACCCGCGCCGACCACGCCGGACACATCGACGGGCCCGATCGTACGGCCGCCGTAGAACGCCGCGCGCACCGTATCGGTCGTACCGGAATCGCCGGTGCTGTCTTCGCTGATGTCGCTGTGGTTGTAGCTGCCCGAGAAGCCGACCGTATACGCGCCCACCTGATGATCGAGGCCCGCGATAAAGCCGTAATTGCGCGCCTCGAAGCCGGGCTGGCCACGCGTGCCGTGCACACTGGTTTGCGAACCGGTCGCGTCGATCCATACCGATGAACGCGACGAACGCGACGAGCGCGACATCGCCGCGCCGCCAAGCGGCAAGCGCTCGAGCAGCGCGGCGTTGGCCATCTGCGCCGACAACGCGAGGTTGGTGCCGAGCGCGGTGAAGATGCTCGTGTCGATCGGCGCGACGACTGTCGTGCCGCCGCCCGCCGAACCGCCGCCGGGCGCGCCGCCGTCGGCAGGCGGATCGCCGCCGGGTGGCTGCTGCGCATCGCCGGCCAGCACGAGATCGACTTCGTTCGCGCCGTATTGCACCGACTGCTGCAGCGCACCGAGTTGCGCGCCCGCCGCGACCGTGCTCGACACGCTGGAAAAGGTTCCGTTCACGCCTGCGCCTGCCGTGACGATTGCATAACGCTTCGGCTGATACGTGCCGGGGTCGTACAGAACCTGCAGCCCGCCGTTCAGCGCCGCGGTGCCGCCCACATGCAATTGCGAGCCGGACGTCGGGCTCACTTCGATCGCGAGCGACGCGCCGCTCGCCTGCGAATAGTTGCCGCCCACGGTCAATGTGCCGATCGAGCCGCCCGGCATCACGACGCCGTTATTGACCACGTTGCCGGTGATCGAGCCGTGACCGCGCAGCGTACCCGGCGCATCGACGATGACATCGCCGCCGAGTTGCGCGCCCAGATTATCGATATCGCCGACCGCGAGCGCGCCCGACATCACTTCCGTCACGCCGGAGAACAGATGACTGTCGCCGTTCAGCACGACGGAGCCCGTGCCTTGCTGCACGATTCGCCCCGCGCCCGTGACGTTTCCGGCATAGGTGATCGCATCGGGCCGGTTGAACACGAGCAGACCGTCGTTGACCGTGTTGCCGACCAGGTCGCCCGCGGCCGTGCCCTGTCCGATCGTCAGGATGCCGCCCGACGACACGACCGGATTCGTCAGCGATCCGAACAGATTTTGCGTGCCGCCGGAGAGCACCTGCGTGCCGCTCACGGACGCGCCGCTCGAGACGATCTGCAAGCCGCCGCTTGCGACGACCGAACCGTTGGCCGTGCCGCCCGATTGCACGTCCTGTGTGCCGCCCGACGAGACCATCGTGCCGGAAGTGACGCCGCCCGCGCCGACCGTTTGCGTGCCGCCGGAGGCGACCATCGTGCCCGACGCGACACCGCCCGAACCGACCGTTTGCGTGCCGCCCGACGAGACCATCGTGCCGGAGGCGGCGCCGCCCGAACCGACCGTTTGCGAGCCGCCCGCGGCAACCGTCGTTCCCGAGGCGGCGCCGCCTGCGCCGACGGTTTGCGACCCGCCCGACGCGATTGCCGTGCCGCTTGTCGTACCGCCGCTCGCAATCGTCTGCTGCGCACCGCTGCCGACCGATGTGCCGACGGTCTTCCCGCCCGACGACACGACTTCGCTGCCGCCGCTGCCGAGCACCGTGCCGCTCGCGGTGCCGCCGGCGACGATCGACGTGCCGCCGCTCGTGACGATGGTGCCGCTTGCCATGCCGCCCGAAGTGACGATGCTCGAGCCGCCGCTGCCGACCGAGGTGCTGCTTGCCGTGCCGCCGGCCGACACGAGCTGCGTGCCCCCGCTTAGCTGCGTGCCGCTCGTCTTGCCGCCCGACGAGACGGTCTGGGTGCCGCCGCTGTCCACCTGCGTGCCGTTCGCGACACCGCCCGACGCTACGGCCTGTGCGCCACCGCTGCTCACGTGCGCGCCGCTCGCGCTGCCGCCCGCCACGTTCTGCTGGCCGCCGGACGCCACTTGCGCGTTCTGCGACGAACCACCCGAAGCGACGATCTCGACACCGCCGCTGCCGACCTGCGTGCCGCTCGTCACGCCGCCGGACCCGACTGCGACGCTGCCGCCCTCCGACACCGTCGTGCCGCTTGCCGTGCCTGAAACGGTCTGCGAGCCGCCGCTCGCGACTTGCGTTCCGACCGTCGTGCCGCCACGCGATACGACTTCGGAACCGCCGTCGACCACCGAGCCGCTCGCCGTGCCGCCGCTCAGTACATTCTGCACGCCGCCTGAATGGACGGTCGTGCCGTTCGCCGTGCCGCTTGCGGAGATGAATACGGTGCCGCCGCTGCCGACCGACGTGCCGTTCGCGCGATCGCCCGCGAGCACGGTCAACTGGCCGCCGTTTTCGACGAGCACGTTTTCCGCGTCGCCAGCGGAGATCACGAACGCATTGCTCGAATTCGTCCCGGTGACCGTGGCCGACGTGTTGGTCATCAACGCAGCGCCGGCAAGCTGCAGCACATCCGTTGCGCTCGCACCGGCCGACACGGCGAGCGTGCCGCCTCCCGACACCGTGGTCGCGGATGCGCTGCCGCCCGTCAGCACGGTCTGTATGCCGCCGCTGTCGACAACCGCGCTCGACGTCGTGCCGCCCGCCGAGACGATCAGCCGGCCGCCACTGCCGGCCGTGGCGGAGATCGCCGAATCGCCATCGAGCACGGTGAGTTGACCGCCGTTCTCGACGATGACGTCCGACGCCACGCCATTGGAGATCGTGAACGAGCCGCTCGCGTTCGTGCCGTTCACGGTCGCCGACGTGTCGGTGATCAGTGCAGCGCCGGCGTTTTGCGCGACGTTCGTTGCGCTGCCGCCGCCGGACACGATCAGACGGCCGCCATTGTTCACCGTCGTGATGGTCGCGGCGGCGCCCGACGATACGAGCAATTGCCCGCCGTTGCTGACCGTCGTGCCGTTCGCGCTCGCCCCGTTCTCGATCGTCGCGCTGCCGCGCGTGCCGAGCTGGGTGCCGCTTGCGCTCGTTGCGCTCAGCACATCGAGCGAACCGCCGGCTTCGAGATACACGCCCTGCGCAACGCCGTTCGCGATCGAGAACGGGTTCGTCGTGCCGTTCGCGGCGTTGGTGCCGTCGATGGTCGCGGATGTATTCGTGATCAGCGCAGCGCCCGCCTGTTGCGTCACGTTCGTCGCGATGCCGCCCGCCGACACCGCAAGCGTGCCGCCGTTGCCGACCGTCGTCGAACTGGCCGAGCCGCCCGCCATCACGACCGCGGAACCTTGATTGACGATGTGCGTACTGGAGGCGCTCGTGCCGGACAGCACGGTCAACGTGCCGCCGTTTTCCAGCAGCACGTTGTTTGCCGTGCCGCCCGAAATCGCAAAGGTGCCACTGGCATTCGTGCCGCCGACGCTCGCCGAGGTGTCGGCGATCAGCGCTGCGCCGCTCGACTGTGTCACCCCCGTGGCGCTCGCGCCCGCGGACACCGCGATCGTGCCGCCGGAAAGCACCGTCGTACCGGTCGCCGAACCGCCCGCCGACACGGTCTGGCGGCCACCGGCGCTGACGGTCGCGCTCGTCGCCACGCCGCCGTTCGATACGTTCTGCGTGCCGCCGTTGCCGATGTGCGCGGAAGTGTCGGTGCCCTGCACGTTCGCGGTGCCGCCCGCCGACAGCGTGGCCGACAGCGACGCGCCGCCCGCGGATATCGCCAGGGTGCCGCCGCTGACAATCGCCCCGACCGCCGAGCCGGCGCTGCCGATGTTTTCCTGTCCGCCGTTGCCGACCGTCGTCGCGCTCGCGACGCCGCCCGACGAGACGTTCAGCGTGCCGCCCGCGCCGACGGTGGCCGACGTGTCGGTACCTGCGAGATTTTCGATGCTGCCGGCGTCGATCGTCGTGCGCGTTGCGCTGCCGCCTGCGGAAACGGTCAACGTGCCGGCGTTATTGAGCACCGCGCCGATTGCCGAACCGCCCGCGGCGACGTTCTCACTGCCGCCATTTATCGTGCTTGCGCTCGCCACACCGCCCGACGAGACGTTCAGCGTGCCGCCCGCGCCGACGGTGGCCGACAGATCCGTGCCGGCGACATTGTCGATGCCGCCCGCGCCAAGCGTCGTACGCGTCGCAGTGGCGCCGGCCGAAACCGTCAACGTGCCGCCGTCGACGTTCGCGCCGATCGCGGACCCGCCGCTATCGATCAAGCTCTGCGCGCCGCCGAGCAGCGTCGTCGCGCTCGCCGTACCGCCCGAGGACACGACCTGCGATGCGCCGCTCGACAACGTTGCCGAAATATCGGTTCCGGCGACCGAATCGACGCCGCCGGACAGCACCGTCGTGCGCGTCGCGCTGCCGCCGGCCGAGATATCGATGCGCCCGCCGCCGCTGACCGTGGTCCCGCTCGCGACGCCACCCGCCGAGACCGACACCGCGCCGGTGCTGTCGACCGTCGTACCGTTGGCGATGCCGCCGCCGGCGATCATTTGTGTCGACCCGTCGCTCACGACCGTGCCGCTTGCGATGCCGCCCGACACAATCTGCTCCGATGATCCGCCGAGCAAAGTGGTGCCGCTCGTCGTGCCACCCGCCGAAACGATGGCGGCGCCACCGCTGACCGTCGCACCCCGCGCCGCGCCGCCGGACGACACGACGAGCGAGCCGCCGATGCCGACGCTCGTGCTCTGCGCAACACCGCCCGCAAAAATGGCTTGCTCGCCGCCCGTGCCGACGCTCGTACTGTTCGCCACGCCACCCGACAGCACGTTCTGCACACCGCCCGCGGTGACGCTGTCGCCGATCGTCGTGCCGAGCACGCCTTCGGTGCCGCCGATCGTCGCGCCGGTCTCGGTGTCGCCCGCGGCCACCGTCGACTGCGCGAACGCACCGGGCGCAAACCAGGGCTGCACGGTCAGCGCCGCGAGCAGCATGCCGAGCAGGCGCGAGCACCGGCGATAGCGCCGGCCGAACGCACGACCGGCGTGCACGCGGCGCCAGGTGAATGGCTTCATGCTTTCTTCTTCCCCGAATTCCTTGCTGCTTTTCTTGTGCTTCTTCGTGTTCCTGCTTCGTCGTGTTCCTGCTGCTTCAATCCGCCGCCACGGCCGCCGGCTGCTCGCCGAACCCCGGAATCCGCCGGATCGTACCAATCACCTGCTCCGCCGTAATGAGCCGCGTGCATTCGAACTGGCGCGGCGTATTCGCATGGCGCGGACACCACAGGAAATCGTGGTGATCGAACTGCACGCGCACGTCGTTCCAGCAGCTATTGCACGTGTGGTAGTTGATCACGCGATATGGCGTGTCGAACTCGTTGGTCGGATGCGTGAAGCCGCTGATCATCACGACCGGTGTGTGCATCGTCCACGCGAGCCACGACAGACCGCTGCTCAAGCCGACGAAGAAGTCGGCATGCCTGAGCCAGCGCGCGCGCTCGGCGAGCGGCCGGTCGCCCGTGAAATCCTCGGAACCGTACGGTATGTGATTCCACACGACACCGCTGCCATGTGTCGCCTTCTGATCGATGCAGATTACGCGGTAACCGTGCTGTTTCAGAAACGCCACGATTTCGCGCCAGCCATTCGGGTTGTTCCAGTACTTGCACTGCGTCGTGCTTTGCGCGGCGATGCAGATGTATTTTTCGGCAATCGGCCGGCTGTCGTCGGGCAGGACGATGTGCGGGCGCTCTTCCTGCGGATCGACGCCGAGGATGTAGGCGGCCGTGCGGTGCAGGCCGACGAGGCGGAAGTCGCACGGCTGCCGCACGTTCGCGTCGTCGGTGAAGAACAGACCGATGTTGTAGGTCGCATAGAAATCGTTCGGGTCGATCGCTTCGGGCGTCGCGAACGTGATCGACGGGTACGCGCCCCTGAAAAGCGGGATCAGCGCGTCGGCCATCACGCAGGTCAGACGGCAGCGATGCTGCGCTTCGAATTTCGCAACATACGGAAACCAGCCGAGCGTGTCGCCAAGCGTGCCGACCGGCAGATGCACGAGCACGTTGCGGCCCGTCAGGTCGAGGCGATGGCGGAACACCTCTTTGCCTTGCGACGAGACTTCGATTTCGAACGGCACGAAATACTTCTTGCTGCTCGCGACCACGCCGGCCGACAACTGCGTTTCGAACAGCGGGTTCGCCGTGGCGGTGTCGCGCAACAGCACGCGCCACTCGGCGTCGCCAGGCGGCAGCGTGACGCGGCAGCCGTCGTTGAAGTCGAAGCGGATGCCGGCGGGGCCTTCCTGTGTCGGCACGGACGGCGGGTTTTGAATCGGCTGTCCGCCTTCGCCTTTTGCGGTGCCATTGGCCAATACAGCGCTATCGGCTCTATCGCCGCTGGTCGCGCTAGCGGCGCTACTAGCACCGACGGCGCTCGCGCCGACCGGCACTTCCCCCATGGCCACGCCGTCGGCGGACCCCACCGCCGCGCGCGACTGCGCGTCTGCTTGAGACATAATCGATCCGAATGGTGAACGACACGGAATGGCCTTCTACTTGTAATGGGCGTTTTTCCGGTCGCCGTTATGCGAAAAAAGCCGGCTATTTAACCATCGGCCGATATGACCCGCAACCGGAAAGCACGCGGGCCTTCGGCCGCGATCGAGGAGCGCCGATGAGTGTGAGCATCGTCCAACTGGGTAAGCCGCGTGCGGCCGGCGAAGGGCTTCGCATCGGCACGGTGCGGCGTCCGCCGCGCGGCGTGCCGAAAAGCGAGTTCGGCACGCGCGACTACTACGACGTATGGCTGCCGATCCTGTCGCCGACCCCGGAGCTCGTCAGCGAGGCACTCGCCGCGAAGACCGACCGCGAATGGTCCGCGTTCGCGCGCAAATTCCGCGCGCAGATGAATAACGGCGATGCGTCGAAGGTGCTCGACACACTCGCTGCATTATCGAAAACAGCCGAATTTTCAGTCGGCTGCTATTGCGACGACGAGAACCGCTGCCATCGCGGCATCCTGCGTCGGTTGCTCGAGGACCGCGGGGCCGCGGTGAAATAGGCCAGTGCGCCGAAGCGCGCGTCTCAGCGCGACGAGCTCGTGCGCGGCAACCGCGGCATCGGGTCCCTGACATAGGTGTCGAGCACCTGATTCGCCGGGACCGGCTTGCCGAACAGGTGCCCCTGCATCACGGTCGCGCCCAGTTCGCGCAGCGCGTCGGCCTGCGCCCGCGTCTCGACGCCTTCGATCACGCACGTCATGCCGAGGTTCTGGCAAAGGTCCACGATGCTCTTTACGATCGCGCGCGCCGTCGGCTCGCGATCGATACCGGCGACGAAGCTGCCGTCCACCTTCAGCTTGTCGATCGGCAGACGGTGCACGCTGTTGAGGCTCGAAAAGCCGGTGCCGAAGTCGTCGAGCGAAATGCGCGCGCCCAGTTGTTTCAGCGCATCGAGCGCCGTGCGCGCCTGGTCGAAATCCTGGATCAACGCGGTCTCGGTAATTTCGAAGTCGATTCGATGCGGTGCGACACCGCTTGCGAGCGTCGTGCGGATCACATGATCGAGCGCGCCCGGCGCGGTCAGATCGCGCGCCGACAGGTTGAACGAGATGCGCACGACCTCGGGCCAGTTGCGCGCGGCTTCGAGTGCCTTGCGCAGCAACACTTCGGTGAGCGCGTGAATCAGGTCGCAACGCTCGGCCACCGGGATGAACACCGACGGCGCAACCACGCCGAGTTCGGGACTCGTCCAGCGCGCGAGCGCTTCGAACGCCATGATTTCACGCAAAGCCGTATCGAAGATCGGCTGGAAATGCAGCGAGATTTCGCGTTCGTAGTCCGCGCGCCGCAGGCAGTCCTCGATCTTGCTCAGATGGCGGATCTGCGTTTCGTGCTCGGGCGAGAAAATCACCGTGCCGCCGCGCCGATGCGATTGTGCGAAATGCAACGCGTAGTACGCGCGTTCGACGAGCTGGGTCGTCGTTTCGCCGGCCTCGGGGAAGTTCGCGAAGCCGATCGAGGTCGATAACCGCGCCGAGCCCTCGGGCAGCACATACGGGCGCTCGATCTCGCCGCACAGCATGTCGCCGAGATCGAGCAGTTGCCGGTACGCGGTCGCACCGACCACGATCAGCCCGAACTCGTCGCCGCCGATGCGCGCGACGCTCAGTTGCGGCGTCACCTGCGCGGCAAAACGCCGGCCCGTTTCGACGAGCACGCGATCGCCGAATGTCTGGCCGTAGAGATCGTTGATGCGCCTGAAGCCGTCGAGATCGACCACGCCGATCGCAAGACTGCCCGGCGCACGCGCCTGGCCCAACAGCGGCGCGAGATGCCGGTCGAGATCCGCGAAGAAGCGCCGGCGGTTCGGCAGGCCCGTCAATGCATCGAGATTCGCAAGCCGGAAGTTTTCGTCGCTCAAACGTTGCGTTTCCGCGTGCTTCGCGCGCAGCTGGATCTGCGATTCGACGAGATTCGTGAAGTCGCGGTAATAGATGAGCAGGATCAGCACCATGACAACCGCGACCAGCAGCACGTTGACCGCGATCGCGACGAGCACCGGGTTGTGCGTCGATACGAAGAACAGCACGAACGGCACGATGACGATCGTGGTCAGCAGCAGCGCCGCGAAGCGCATATGCATGAGACAGAAGATGCAGCCGATCACCGTCATCGCCATGTAGAACGCGACATGGCTGCGCGCATACGCGTCGCCGTAACCGTACAGCGACAGCGCCCATGCGACGAATGCCACGCCCATCCCGGCAATCATCCACACCATCGTGCGTAGACGCCGCGCAAGCTCTTCATCCGAGAACTTGCCGTGCCTCGAACGCAACCACACCGCGACGCGCACGACGCAAAACAGACACAGCAGCGCAGGCGCGTACACCGATAGATAAATGGGCGCGACGCCGACGTGCGTGATCGCGACCGTCGCTGTATTGACGATCAGCACCGCGTAAAGCAAAGGCACTTGCTGCAGGAACGCACGATATTGCGAGCGCCGCAGTTCGAGGCGAACTGCCGGTGCGATGCGCGAACCCGTCAACCTTCTGAAATAAGACATGCGCGCCCCGCTGCTTTTCCGCTGAATGTTTTAGGCCTCGCTACTCCCAGCAAAATTCCCGCCACTCTGCGTTAAATGTTCTCCAATCCTTATGACGTGAAGCCGACCGTATTGATCATAGGCAGCGCATGTAACTGAAAACACGCGCGAAAAAAATCGCCGGCGCATAAACGCCGGCGATTTCATGCGGTGCCGCCCGTTGCGATCGCGAGCATACGGGCCGATACCAATCCTTAAGCACGACAGACCGTCTTACACGCCACTGTCCGCATGTACGCCTGCCGCGCGAATCGGCTCGGCGGCGGCCATGCGCGCTTCGGCCGGCAGCGCCCATTCGAGCCAGCGCGAGCGGTGCAGCACGACGAGCACGAACGCGAGGGCCGACAGGCCGCCGAACGTCGCGAACCCCATCTGGTAACTGCCCGTGCTTTCCTTCGTCATACCCATGATGACCGGCAGATAGAATCCGCCGATGCCGCCCGCCGCGCCGACGATGCCCGACATCAAACCGGTCTTGCCCTTCCAGCGTTGCGGCACGAGCTGGAACGTCGCGCCGTTGCCGAGCCCGAAGCACAGATACATCGCGACGAGCAGCGCGATGCCCGCGCCGAGCGGCGGCATCCATGCAGCGAACACGAAGTCGCAGACCGAGATCGCCGCAAGCAGCATCACGAGTGCGCGCACGCCGGAGATGCGGTCGGCCACGAGGCCGCCGACCGGCCGCACGAGCGCGCCGATAAACGCGAGCAGCGACATGAAGAGACCCGCCTCGAGCGCCGGCATCTGGTAGAGCGAGATCAGCAGCGTCGTGACGTACGAAGACATGCCGACGAAGCCGCCGAACGTGATGCTGTAGACGAGCATCACGACCCACGTATCGCCCTCGACCAGCACGCTGCGGTAATGGCGCGGCAGCACGAAGATCGCGAGCAGCGCGCCGAGCACCGGCAGCAGCAGTACGCCCGTCTTGCCGGGCCCGAACATACCTGCATGCACGGCCAGCACGAGCGCGACGAGACCCGCGAGCGTGATGAGGAAGCTGCCGAACGCCCGCGACGCGCTGCCCGATTTCGGTGCGAGATCGTGCGCCCAGAAAAACAGCGCGGTCGCGGCCAGCGCGAGCAGCGGCAATGCGGCGCCCGCGGCCGTGGTCCAGCCGAAATGCGCGGCAAGGCCGGGGAACATGAAGCCGTCGAGCACCGCGCCGATATTGCCGGCTGCCGCGAGACCGAGCACGAGCCCCTGCACCTTCGGCGGATAGTTGCTGCCCGCCATCGGCAACGCAACCGCGAAGCTCGCGCCGCCGACGCCGAGGAACACGCCGAGCACGAGCAGCAGCGTGTACGACGGCGCGCCCGGCATCAACAGCAGCACGACCGACGGAACTGCCGACAGCAGCACGCCCATCAAAGCGATGCGCCGGCCATTGCACGCCTGGTACAGATTGCCGAGCGTCACGCGCAGGATCGCCGCGGCGAGCACCGGCACCGCGACCAGAAAGCCCAGTTCGGCCGGCGACATCGCGATGTCTTTGTGAATGAACGGTGCGAGCGGCCCGAACATGACCCACACGGTGAAACCGGTATCGAAGTAGAAGAAGCACGCGAGCAGCGCGCGCCAGTTACCGCTCGCCAACGAACTGAACAGATTTTTCATCGGTCTCTCTGCGAGGGCGCGCACGAAAAAGTGTGCGCGCAAAAGAAAAGCGTCCCGAACCGCACGTGTGCGACGCGAATCGGTACGCCGATCGCGCTACGTGTGGTTCGGGACGCCGTTGCCCCAGGTGGTCCGCTCGACATCAGCGCACCGCTCTCGAACTGCAATCATCGAGGCCGCCATTGGCCTCGGCGGCGAATAACGCAATAGGTATGCCATCGCGTGTCGAAATGGCGCGCGACACCCGGCCGGCGGCGCCGGACGGATCCGGCCCGGCGCGCGCAATCGCTTGCCGCAAGGGGCTGTGCGCGCCATGCGACGCACGTCGGAAAAATGAAAGCGGCTGCAGGCAGGTTGCCAACAGCCGCTTTTTTGCCGCTCGGGAATCGGCTTGCGCCGCACCGGCCGATCGCCATCGCGCACGCTGGCGAAGCGAACTGGTGCCGCGCCGTGGTGCACCGCACCACGGCCGTGCGTCGCGCGGTCGCGTTACCGCTGGTTCGACCCCGAGATCACGTCGACCCACACCGCCAGCACGAGAATGCCGCCCTTCACGATCATCTGCCAGTAAGAGTCGACGTCGAGCATCGACATGCCGTTGTCGAGGCTCGCCATCACGAGCGCGCCAATCAGCGCGCCGTACACGGTGCCCGAGCCGCCGCGCATCGAGGTGCCGCCGATAAAACAGGCGGCGATCGCATCGAGTTCGCCGGTCGTGCCCGCCGACGGCGACCCCGCCGCGAGCCGCGCGGTTTCGACGAGTCCGCCGAACGCGCACATCAGACCCATGAGCGCGAAGATCGCGAGCTTCACGCGGTTCGTATTGACGCCCGACAGACGCGTCGCCTCGAGATTCGAGCCAACCGCATAGATGCGGCGGCCGAACACGGTCTGCGTCGCGATGTACGTGAAGATGCCGAGCAGCGCGAGCAGCACGAGCACCGGCACCGGAATGCCGCCGTAGCGGTTCAGCGTCGCAACGAACGCGAACACGACGAGCCCCGCGGCCACGATCTTCACGCCGTCCTGCCACAGCGGCACGACTGGCAGGTCGTAGTGCTGGCGGCTCTTGCGCTGCCGCACGGTCAGTACGGCGAGCAGCGCGAACAGCGCGATCGCGAGCACATTGCCGGCGACACGCGGCAGATAGCCTTGTCCGACGAATACGAGCGCGTCCGACGCGGGCGCGATGGTCGAGCCGCCCGTGATGCCGAGCAGCACGCCGCGATACGCGAGCATGCCGCCGAGACCGACGATAAACGACGGCACGCGCAAATAGGTGGACCACCAGCCATTGAAAATACCGACCGCGACGCCGGCGAGCATCACGACCGGCAGCGTCGCCGCGAGCGGCCAATGGAACCTGACGTCGAGAATCGCGGCAAGACCGCCGAGCAGGCCGAGCAGCGAGCCCACCGACAGATCGATCTCGCCGGCGATGATGACGAACACCATGCCGCAGGCGAGCATGCCCGTGATCGACATCTGCCGCAGCAGGTTCGACAGATTGCGCGGCGTGACGAACGCGCCGTCGGTCAGGAACGAAAAGAAAGTCCAGATCACCGCAACCGCGAGCAGCAGCGCGAGCAGTTTGTAGCGTGCAAACAGCTGCTTGACGCGCTGTCCCGATGCGACCGATGCGCGCTCGGGCGCGCGGTTTTCGACAGAACTGATTTCAGGTGTCATGCGACGCTCGCAAGTTGGGTAGGGTCATGGCGTTCGGCGCTGAGCGCAGCGGTCAGGATGTGCTCCTGCGTCAGGCCGTCGTTGACGAAGTCGCCACGCAGGCGCCCTTCGCCGATCACGAGCACGCGGTCGCTCACGCCGAGCACTTCGGGCAACTCCGACGACACGACGACGATCGACACGCCGCGCCGCGCGAGCGCGAACATGAGCTTGTAGATTTCGTATTTGGCGCCGACGTCGACGCCGCGCGTCGGCTCATCGAGAATCAGCACCTGCGGATCGGTGAGCAGCATGCGCGTGAGCACGGCCTTCTGCTGGTTGCCGCCCGAAAGACTCGCGATCGACAGCATCGGCGACGCGGCGCGCACCGACAGGCGCTTCATTTCGGTGTGGATCGCGTCGAGTTCCGATGCGCTGTCGATGCGTCCGCCTTTCGCAAAGCGCGACAGCACCGCAAGCGTGATGTTGTGGCCGACGCCGAGCTGCGGCACGATGCCGTGCCGCTTGCGGTCCTCGGGCACCATCGCGATGCCGGCGCGGATTGCATCGGCCGGTGCGCCGATCTTCAAACGCTTGCCGTGCAGCGAAACCTCGGCGTGGCTCGCGCCCGCATACGCGCCGAAAATCGCCTGCATCAGCTCGGTGCGGCCCGCGCCGACGAGACCCGCAACGCCGAGAATCTCGCCTTTGCGCAACGAAAACGACACATCGTCGACCCGTTTGCGGCTCGCGTTCGTCACGTCGAAACACGTCACGTTGCGCGCTTCGAAAATCACCTCGCCGATATCGTGCGGCTCGCGCGGAAACAGATTCGTGATCTCGCGCCCGACCATCATCGCAATGATGCGGTCGGTGTCGAGCTGCGCCATCGGCCGGGTCGCGACATGCTTGCCGTCGCGAATCACGGTGATCGTGTCGCATACGGCCTCGACCTCGTCGAGCTTGTGCGAGATATAGACGCACGCGACGCCGCGCTTCTTCAGGTCGCGCACGATATTGAGCAGGATCTTCGTTTCGGCTGCCGTCAGCGACGAAGACGGCTCATCGAGAATCAGCAGCTTCGCGCGCTTGTTCAGCGCCTTCGCGATTTCGATCAGCTGCTGGTGGCCGCCGCCGTAGTTCATCACGGGCTGCGCGACGTTGATGCCTTCGATGTTGAGCTCGCGCAGCAGCGCGTCGGCGCGCTGATACATCGCCGCATAATTCATGCGGCCGCCGGGCAGCGTGATTTCGTTGCCGAGGAAAATATTCTCGGCCACCGACAGCTGCGGCACGAGCATCAGTTCCTGGTGAATGATCACGATGCCGGCGCGCTCGGTGTCGCGAATGCTTTGCGCGTGCAGCGGCCTGCCTTCCCACAGCATCTCGCCGGACCAGTCGCCGTATGGATAGACGCCCGATACGATCTTCATCAGCGTCGATTTGCCCGCGCCGTTTTCGCCGCACAGGCCGACGCATTCGCCGGGTGCCACGGCCAGATCGATGCCGTCGAGCGCCCGTACGCCGGCAAACGATTTGGCGATGCCGCGCAGTTCGAGAAGCGCTGATGCCATGCGCGCTTGTTCCATGCGTTTCATCCTGGATGGATCGAGGGCGCGCGCGTGCCCCGGTCGTGCCGCAGGTCGTGCGGGGTGCCGGGCACGCGCGCGTGTTGCGTCAATTGCCGGCGAGCTGGGCCTGCGTATAGAAGCCGTCCTTGATCACGATGTCGGCATTGCTCTTCGTGAGCAGCGTCGGCTGCAACAGCACCGTGTCGACCTGCTCCTTGCCGTTGTCGTATTTCGCGTTGAACGCGGGTTTCGTGCCCTTCGCGAGGTCGACCGCCAGCTGCGCGGCCTGACTTGCGATCAGCTTGAGCGGCTTGTAGACGGTCATCGTCTGCGTGCCGGCGATCACGCGCTTCACGGCCGCGAGGTCCGCATCCTGACCCGACACCGGCACCTTGCCCGCGAGATGCTGCGCGGCAAGCGCCTGGATCGCACCGCCCGCGGTGCCGTCGTTCGAGGCGACGATCGCATCGATCTTGTTGTTGTTCGCGGTCAATGCGTCTTCGGTGATGCGCAGCGCCGTTGCGGCGCTCCACTCGGGCACCCACTGCTGGCCGACCACCTTGATGTCGCCGCGGTCGATGGCGGGCTTCAACACCTTCAACTGCCCTTCGCGCAGCATTTTCGCGTTGTTGTCGGTCGGTGCGCCGCCGAGCAGGAAGTAGTTGCCCTTCGGCTGCGCGTTGAAGACGCCTTGCGCCTGCAGTTCGCCGACTTTCTCGTTGTCGAACGAGATATAGCCGTCGACGTCGGCATCGAGAATCAGGCGGTCGTAGGACACGACCTTGATGCCGGCCTTGTGCGCTTCGGCGATCACATTGCCGAGCGTCTTCGAGTTGAACGGCACGATCACGATCACGTCGACGCCGCGCGAAATCAGGTTCTCGATTTGCGAAATCTGGCGCGATTCGCTCGCATCGGCCGACTGCACCGACACTTTCGCGCCCAGTTTCGTTGCGGCCTCAACGAAATAATCGCGATCGCGCGACCAGCGCTCGACGCGCAGATCGTCGATGCAGAAGCCGATTTCGGGTTTGTCCTTGCTTGCGTGCGCAAGCGGTGCAATCGATGTCAGGCCGGCAAACATCGCGGCGCAGACGAGCGAATTCAGGACGGTACGACGCATGGCAGATTTCATGTCTCACTCCTTTTTTCTGGTTGGCTACCGGCGCTTTCAAAGTGCGAGAGAGGTGAAGAGGCCGGCGAAATCGTACGGATGCGCCGCGAATTCGTGTTCGCGGTCGTCGATTGTGTTGATGCTGGATTTGTCCGCCCGACAGCGTGGGCTGCGCGGGCTCGCCGGGCAATTGCGAAATCGCCCGGCGCGCTTGACGTTTTTTAACGGCGCGCGACGCTTGCCTCGCGTTATTTCGCGGGGCTGTAAAGCGCTTGCGTCACGATGTTTTCGAGGTACTCCTGGCGGCCGCTCACATGGCGCGGCGCGATGCCGCGTGCGATCGCATCGTTGGCCAGCGCTTCGAGCGTGACCTCGCCCGACAGGATCTTGCGGCCCAATTCGCTGTCCCACGCTGCGTAGCGCTTTTCCTTGAACGCGGCGAGCTGGTCGTTTTCGACGAGGCGTGCCGCGCGTTCGAGCGCAATCGCAAGCGTATCGATCGCGCCGATATGACCGTAGAACAGGTCGTCGGGATCGATGCTTTGACGGCGCACCTTCGCATCGAAGTTCATGCCGCCCGTCGTGAAGCCGCCGTTGCGCAGAATCTCGTAGAAGGCGAGCGTCAGCTCTTCGACGCTGTTCGGGAACTGATCGGTATCCCAGCCGTTCTGCGGATCGCCGCGATTCGCGTCGATACTGCCGAACACGCCGAGCGCGAACGCATTTGCGATCTCGTGATGGAACGAGTGGCCCGCGAGCGTCGCGTGGTTCGCTTCGATATTCACGCGAATGTCATCCTGCAAACCGAATTGCGCGAGGAAGCCGTGCACGGTCGCGACATCGTAGTCGTACTGGTGCTTGGTCGGTTCCTGCGGCTTCGGTTCGATCAGCAACGTGCCCTTGAAGCCCTTCTTGTGCTTGTGCTCGACCACCATGCTCATAAAGCGGCCCAGTTGCTCGCGCTCGCGCTTGAGGTCGGTGTTGAGCAGCGTTTCGTAGCCTTCGCGGCCGCCCCACAGCACGTAGTTCGAACCGCCGAGGCGCTGCGTCGCTTCGAGCGCTTCGAACACCTGCGCCGCGGCGAATGCGAAGACCTCGGGGTTCGGGTTCGTTGCGGCGCCGGCCGCGTAACGCGGATGCGAGAACAGGTTCGCCGTGCCCCACAACAGCTTCACGCCCGTCTCTTCCTGCTTGCGCGCAAGGTAGTCGACGATCGACCGGAAGTTGCTCACGTACTGATGGATGCTGTCGCCTTCGGGCGCGACGTCGTTATCGTGAAACGTATAGAACGGCGCATTGAGCTTCGAGAACAGTTCGAATGCGCAATCGGCCTTCAGACGGGCGCGCGCCATCGGCTCGCCCGCGCCGTGCCACGGGCGCTCGAACGTGCCTGGGCCGAACATGTCGGTGCCGGCCCAGCCGAACGTATGCCAGTAGCAGACGGCGAGGCGCAGATGATCTTCCATGCGCTTGCCGAGCACGAGCCTGTCGCGATCGTAATAGCGGTACGCAAGCGGGTTGGTCGACTGCGGGCCTTCATAGCGCACGGCCGGCAGGTGTTCGAAATAGGACATGCGCGTCTCCTTGATTGATGTCGTGGGTGCGCGTTTCATCGCAAGGGCACAGACGACCCGCACCGCACGTTTGCATGAGTGACGCCATGCTGCCAGCTTGCGCTTCGAACCGGCAATTGCGAAATCCGCCAGCGCGGCTAGCGATTCTTGCCGCCCGTTAAAATCGTATGGCGGCAGCAAGCTTGCACCGCCTAGAATAAGCGGAACACTTAATACCGACAGCGTGCAAAACCGCTTGCCCACAGGGTGAATCGCGTTTGCCCTTAAGGGTTTTGCCGCATATGGAGACGACGGCATCGCATCCTTCGATGCGTGCTGCTTAACTGGAACGATGACACGCCAGCAACCCGCTCAACGTACGCATCGAATCGCGCTGCTCTTCAACGCGAACAAGGTCTATGACCGCGAGATCATCACCGGCATCGGCAAGTATCTGCTGTCGACGCGCGTGGCATGGGACCTGTTTCTCGAAGAAGACTTCCGCGCGCGTTTAAACGGCATCGAACACTTCGAGGGCGACGGCATCATTGCGGACTTCGACGATCCCGCCGTGTGCGAAGCGCTCTCCGATTGCCCGCTGCCCGTGGTCGCGGTCGGTTCATCGTACGAAGAGGCGTCGCGCTATCCGGAGAATCTGCCGTATATCGCCACCGATAACCGCAAGCTCGTCTCGCTTGCCTATACGCATCTGATCGGCGCGGGATTGCAGCGCTTCGCGCTATACAGCCTGCCCGAATCGCCGACGAACCGTTGGGCGCAGGAGCGCGAGCTCGCCTTCAACGCGCTGCTCGAAGCCGATGGCCTGAGCGGCGACGTGCACCGCGGTCTGCCGACGAGCGCGCCCGTATGGAATCAGGCAAGCGAACAATTGGCCGCATGGCTGCAAGCTTTGCCGAAGCCCGTGGGCATTATCGCGGTGACCGATGCGCGCGCGCGTCAGCTGTTGCAGGTGTGCCTGATCTCCGGCATCGCGGTGCCCGAGGAAGTCGCGATCATCGGCATCGACAACGACCCGTTGACGCGCTCGCTGACGCGCATTCCGTTGTCTTCGGTGATTCAGGGAACCGAGGAAATGGGCCGCACGGCCGCGCACCTGCTGCATCAGATGCTGGGCGGCGCGCGCTTCGCCGGGCGGCGCATTCTCGTGCCGCCGGTCGGCATCAACGTGCTCGAATCGACGCGGCATCAGCCGGTATCGAGCCCGTACGTGATGCGCGCGCGCCATTACATCCGGCAGTACGCCTGCCAGGGCATCAAGACCGAGCAGGTCGCCGATTATGTCGGGGTGTCGCGTTCGTCGCTCGAAGAACACTTTCGCCGCGAACTCGGCTGCACCGTGCATCAGGAGATTCTCAACCACAAGCTCGACGTCGCGAAGCGCTTGCTTGCGCAGTCCGACATTTCGAGTACCGAAGTCGCGATCCGTTGCGGCTTCACGTCGTTGCAGTACATGTACGCGGTGTTTCGCCGCGAACTCGGCTGTACCCCGCGCGAGTACCATGAGCGTCTGCACGCCACGCAGGCATCGCAACCCGGCTGAACACAGCACTTCGATTTTTCATCCATGAACCTTGCAGACTCGCGCAGCACCGATCGCGCTCCTCACACGCACGTCACCGTCGAACGCTGGGGCACGCTGCCCGGCGGCGATGCGGTCCGTCTCTTCACGCTGCGCAACGCGCACGGCATGCGCGTGGCGATCAGCGACCTCGGTGCGACGCTCGTGTCGTGGCATGCGGCCGACCGCGCGGGCCGCGTCGCCGACGTCGTGCTCGGCCACGACACGCCGGCCGAGTATCTCGCGAGCACGTCGTACTTCGGCGGCACGATCGGCCGCTGGGCGAACCGCATCGCGCAGGCGCGCTTCGCGCTCGATGGCGTCACGTATCAGCTCGACCGCAATCAGGGCGATAACCTGCTGCACGGCGGCGCAACCGGCTTCCATCGCGCGGTGTGGAACGCGCGCGAAGTGGACGGCACGCTCGTTTTCACGCACGAATCGCCGGAAGGTGACGCGGGCTTTCCGGGCACGCTCGAAGCAAGCGTGCGCTACGCACTCGACGACAACGGCGCGCTGACGATCGACTACGACGCCATTACCGATGCGCCGACGCCCGTCAATCTGACGAATCACGCCTATTTCAACCTGTCCGGCGGATCGGCCGACATCCGCGGCCATATGATCGAAATCGACGCGGACGAATTCTGGGAAGTCGACGACACGCTGATTCCGCTTGCGCGCGCAAGCGTTGCCGGCAATGCATTCGACTTCCGCACGAGCGCCCCGATCGGCGCGCGCCTCGACTGGCCGCATGCGCAACTCGTGCGCGGCAAAGGCTTCGACCATTGCTATCTGCTGCGCAGCGCGTCGGACGCCACGGGGGAAGCGAATGCGCCCGGCGCGGTGCGCCGCGTCGCGGTGCTGTACGACCCGGGCAGCGGCCGCGAACTCACCGTGGAAACCGACGCGAACGGCTTGCAGTTCTATTCCGGCAATTATCTGGAAGGCGTGGTCGGGCGCGGCAAGCAACCGTTGCGCAAGCACGCGGCGCTGTGCCTCGAAACCGGCGGCTACCCGAATCAGATCAATATGGACGAGGTCGCCGCGCAAACCGTATTGCGGCCCGGCGAACGGTATCGGCACACAACCGTCTACCAGCTCGGCGTTCGGTAAAGGTCCGGATTCGCCGATGTGCGGCGCGCGTACAGGCCGGCGCTTAAGCGCCGGCTCGCGTCGAAACCCGTCGGCTGCATGAAATCGTAACCACCGGAAACATTTCGGACAGGTACGGTTAGCTTGCGATTCTTGCAGCGTTCCCTTCGGCGTGAAATGATAGCGGTTCTCATCTGAACGCCAGCCAACCCTCCTGCTCCGCGGCCATCGTCGTACGACGTGCGGCCGCGTAGGCCGGACGGCCAGCCAGCCCGGAGCCCCCGGCCGCGCCGCTTTATCGTGGCCGCGACGGCGTCCCACCCCCTTTGCAGGTCGTGCAGCAAGCAAGCGTGCTCGTGGGCCCGCCGCCGGCGAAGGTCACGGCTGCGGCAGCGCGCCGACCCGGCATCACGACCCGTTACGACCCAACGCTATTCGATTTGTGGAGTGACCTTGAACACCACCGACACCCTCGACTCGGGCGCCGCCGATCTGACGTCGCTCGCGCCGAACGCGCCGGCCGCCGACGCCAGGGCTTCCGGCGTCTACGCCGAGCAACGGCGCCCGCGACGGATCACCTTCATCCGCTGGCTGCGCAAGATCCACGGCTGGATCGGCCTGTGGGGCGCGGCGCTCGGGCTGCTGTTCGGCACCACCGGTTTCTTTCTGAACCACCGCGCGGGTCCGCTGCGCATCTCGACAGGCGCGCCGCAGGTCGCCGAACTTCAGATGCCGCTGCCGCAGCCGGCGCCCGCGTCGCCACGCGAGCTGGGCGCGTGGCTCAAAGGCGAACTGAAGCTCGCGGGCAGGCTCGGCCGCGTGCAGAAGGAAGCCGCGCATGCGGTCGCCTGGGGCGATCGCAGCGCAGTCCAGCCCGAGCACTGGCAATTGACGTTCGCGTCGCCGCAACAGGTGACCTCCGCCGATTATTGGGTCGGCAGCGGCTACGTCACGGTCAAACGCACCGGCAACACGTTCCTCGCGACGCTGACCAATCTGCATAAAGGCGTCGGTTTGAGCGTCGGCTGGGTGCTGCTGATCGACACGCTCGCGGGCAGCATCATTCTGCTGTCGCTGACAGGCGTGCTGCTATGGACCCAGCTCAATACGCGGCGCACGCTCGGCGCGGTGCTCGTGATCGGGTCGATCGTGGCTGCGGTCTGTGTCGGGCTCGCGTAGCCCCGTTCAGCATCGATCAGCGTCTTTAGCGCCGTTCGCGGCAGTCTCAGTGCGGCGCGCGGAACACCGGCGCGCCGCTCGGTGCACCCGTGAGTCCGCCATCGACGACGATTTCCGTTGCCGTCATGCCCACTGCGTCGTCCGATGCGAGGAACAGCACCGCGCGCGCCGTTTCTTCGGGATCGGCGAGACGCCCGATCGGGATGCGCGGCGCGATGGCCTTTTCCGTATCGTCGAGCGTCTGGCCGGCGCGCGCGCCGCGCGTCCAGATCGGCGTACGCGTCGCGCCCGGAATGACCGTATTCACGCGAATCCCGCGCGGCGCCAGTTCCGAGGCGAAAACCTTCGCCATTCCCGTCACGCCCGCCTTCGATGCCGAGTAAGCGGCCGAGCCCGCGATGCCCTCGCTGCGCATCACCGAGCCGTTGAGCACGATCGCGCCGCCTTCGCGCATCAGCGGCAGCGCGGCCTGCACAGTAAGGAACACCGACGTCAGGTTGGTGCGCGTAATTGCCTCGAAAGCCTCGGCCGTGGTGCTGCCAAGCGGCGTCGCGCCGCCCACGCCGGCATTGGCGAACACGACATCGAGCGAGCCGAACTCGTCCTTCACGCGGTTGACGACGCGCTCGAGCGCACCCGCGTCGTTGAGGTCGGCGTCGATGCCGATCGCGTTCGGGCCAAGCTCCGTCAGCGCCTGATCGAGCTTCTTCGCGTCGCGCCCGGTGATCGCGACACGCGCGCCCTGCTCGATCAGCATCTTCGCCGTCGCGAAGCCGATACCGCTGTTGCCGCCTGTTACGAGGGCCGTTTTGTTCTGGAATCGCATGGTGTTCTCCTTGGAGACCGTTTGTCCGCGCCGAACCGGATGGCTCAGCTGCTATTCATTGCAACCGCAACTATAACTGCAATGATACTGATCGCAATGATTAAGATCAAACGACCCCGGAAGAACACTCTGTTCAGCGGGCAAGCACAAAAGGGAAATGAAAGGAAACGGAAGCGACGCGGCTACCTTCGTCCGGTTATACGTGGCCGTCATCGGTGTCGTCGCAAGCGAAACGATCGACAGTAAATTGACGATCACCCCGCGGCAGACGGTCGCGCGCGAAGGCAATGGAATTGTTGAGTGTTCGCAGGGATCGAAGCCCTTATAATTGCATGTGCAATTATAAAATTGCACGTCGTCTTGAGACCCGTCCCGGCCCCGCAGCGGTCGGGTCGAGGCAAGGTTGGGAGTTCGCCATGAAAGTCAGCAAGGAACAGGCGGCGCAGAATCGCGCCAAGCTTATCGAGACAGCCGCGCGGCTGATGCGCGAGCGCGGCATCGACGGCGTCGGCGTCGCCGAAATCGGCAAGGCCGCCGGTCTCACGCACGGCGCCTTGTACGCGCACTTTCCCTCGAAGGATGCACTCGCCGCCGAGGCGCTCGCGTTCGGGCTCGAGCGCGGGCATCGGCGCCTGACGGCGCCGCGCGACGGGCGCCTGCCCGAACTCGGCGAACTGCTCGATGGGTATCTGTCGGAGCAAAAGCGCGACGACATCGCGGACGGCTGCGCGATGGCCGCCTCGGTCAGTGAGATCGGACGACAGGACGTGTCGGTCAGCGAGCGGTTTGCCGAAGGCTTCGAGCAGATGGTTAGCGTGTTCGCATCGAAGCTTGGCGCGCAAGAGGCCGATGCGACCCGGCGCGAGCACGCGGTGACGATGACCGTCGCGATGATCGGGGCGATTTCGGCTTCGCGCGCGGTGATCAAGGCGCGGCCCGAACTCGCGGACGAAATTCTTCATGCGGTCCGCCATTCGATCGATACGATCGCAGCGCGCGACGCCACGCATCCGGACATGGCCGACGCGCCTACAACAGCCCCAGCGCCGACGCCTTGAGCGTAGCGGCCGCGCGCGTCGAACACTCGAGCTTGCGAAACACGCTTTCGACGTGCGTGCGCACGGTGCTCGGGCTCAGATCGAGTTCGCGCGCCACTTCCTTGTTGCTCGCGCCGCGGCTGATCGAGCGCAGCACATCGGTCTCGCGCGCGGACAGCCGCGCCGCCGCGGACGCTGCCCGGCGCTGTTGGGCGCTTGCCGCGGCGCGCGGCGCGTCCGGCCCGCACTCGCACGCAAGCAGCACTTCGACCACCTCCGGATCGAACCGGCCGCCTGCCGCATCTTCGCGCAGCAGCTTCGCCGCTTCGTCGACGCCATATGCCGCGCGCCACGGCCGCGCCGCGCGCAGCGCGACCCACGCGACCGACGCGGCGAGCACGCGCGCTTCGAGCGGCAGCGCATCGTGCGCGAGGCCGCGAAAATAACCGGAGCCGTCGCCGCGCTCGTATGCATACGAGGCGAGCTCCGCGGCGCCGGCCAGTGCGCCGGTCTGCCTGCCGGCGCGCGCGGTCCAGTACGGCACGAGACGCACGCGCTCCCATGCGGAGGCCGGCAACCTGCCCGGCGTATCCCACAGCGCATTCGGCACCGCCGCGCGGCCGATGCCGTGCAGCAGACCCGCGCGGTAGACGCGCTGCTGCGCAAGCGGATCCGCGATCAGTTGCGCGCAGCATTGGGCGGCGGTCTGCGCGACGGCGCGCGAGTAGCCGGTCATCCACGGCAACTTCAGATCGATGACGTCGGCGATCAGCTCGGCCGGCGTCATATCGGACATACGCGGCGTCGCGAGCGCGGCGTCGATTTGCGCGGGCTCGAGCGCGTCGAGCATGGCGAGCCATTGCCGGCCATGCGCGTCGCCAAGCGCCACAAGCGCGGCCGGATAGCGTGCATTTGCGCGCTGCGCGATCAGCTGCAGCGCCTGTTCGACGCCATAGACGCGCGCGAAGATTTCGAGGTCGCCGGCCAGCGCGATCAGATACACGGCCACCGGCACCGCGTCGCCCGCGAGCTTGTCGGGCAGGCCGCCGCCATCCCACGCTTCGAAGATGTGCCGCAACGCGGCCTGCGTGCCGGCCGCAAGGCCGAGCATGCGCGCGACTTCGCCCGAGACTTCGCAGTGAATCTGCGCGAGCGGCGTCAAGGCGGCGCTGACGCCGCCTTGCGCGGCGAGCGGCTGCGCCCAGTCGGGCCGGTTTTCGAGCATCGCTTCGCGGCCGCCGACGTCGTCGCCGAGCAGGTCGGCAAAACCCGACGCGTTCGCGGTGCAGCCCGACCAGCGCAACAGCGACGCTTCGATGACCGCGCCGTGCACGGCGTCGCCGGCGCCGGCCGCGCGCGCGAATTGGGCGGCGAGCCACGCGGTGCGCAGCGAGTGATCGGTGGGCTGGCCCATGCTGAGGTCGCCGATAAAGGCGAGCGCCTTGACCGCGTCGAAGACGCGCAGCGCGGCGCCCGGGTCCGGCGCCGTTGACGATGCATTCATAATCCGCCGGCGAATGGAAACAGAGGACGATTGACGATCTTGCGCACTATACCGTCATCGCGGCCGCGAACGAGGCCCGGTAAAAAGCGCGCCATTGCAATAAAAGACGGTGCGACGCGGTAATACGGACATCGCCAGGCAGCGCCCGGAACGCGAACGCCCCTGCAATTGCCCGACAAAGCTCATAACTGCAGCGCGCGCATTGCAGTCCTCGCCGCGATCGCCAATAGTAGAACGACGTGCGCGCCGCGCATTCGACGCGGCGCGCACCCGGTTTTCATCTGATGAGGAGCTGATCGTGCACAAGTCCACCGCTACGCTGCATCTTGCCGCCGCACTCGCCGCGCTCGCTTTGGCAGGCGCTGCCGGCTCTGCGAACGCACAAGGGCTGTCCGTCTACGACGACGTCCATGCGCCGCAAAACAGCACGAAGCTGATGCCGAACGCGCCGCTTGGCAGCGAGTATCCGACGCACGGCAACCGCCAGGCAGGCGAACTCGACCTGAACCCGACCGACCCGCGCGCCCAGCTCGCCAACGGCCTGCCGAACAATGCCGAAGCGGGCGGCTATGGCGCACCGCTTGCGGGCTGGCGCAACGATGTCGCGCCGCCGCCTGCCGGACAGAAGATGGAATGAGCGCGCCGCGAGCGGTCGAAATTACGGACGAAAAAAAGCCCGCGCAACGGCGCGGGCAACCTTCGCGGCCGAGAAACCGGGTAAAACCGCCGGCAACCGGCAAGCGGCAAGTGCGCGAGTCCGCAGCGATAAGCCGGTAACTACGCGCGCACGGCTCACCGAACGCCGAACCACCTCACTTCTTGTAGATGCGCTTACGCGCCTGTTCGAGCTGCGCCAGAATCGCATCGAGCTTGGTTGGATCGGACACGAACTGCTGCATGCCCTTCATTCCTTCATCGGCCATTTCCTTCGTCATATCGCGATCGTAGAACTGCGCGATACCGCCCTTCGTATTCGCGAGAATCTGAAAGCCGATCTTCGAGATCGGATCGTCGGGTTCCGGCGACTTGCTGTTCGCCGACAGCGACCCGAGTCCCTTCGCGAGCTGCGCGCCGATCTCCGGTGTTTCGACGAAGGCGAGGAACGCGTGCGCGTCGGCCTTGTTCTTCGCGCGCGACGGGATATGCAGCGATTCGACCGGCCCGTCCTCGGCAGTCGGCACGTTCGCATCGATGATCGGGAACTGGAAGAAGCCCATCGAGGGCTTCACATTCGCCGGGAAGCCGCCGGTGATGAACGTGCCCATCAGCATCATCGCGGCCTTGCCCTGGAACAGGAACGGCTGCGCGGCGTCGAGATCGTACGACAGCGAGTTGTCGATAAAGTCGTGATCGTCGAGCAGCTGCTTCCACGTCGTGTAGACCTTCTTCACGCGCGGGTCCGTGTACGGAACGTCGCCGGCCATCAGCTTCTGATGGAACGCATTGCCGTTGATGCGCAGGTCCAAATAATCGAACCAGCCGGCGAGCGTCCATGCATCGCGACCGCCGACCGCAAACGGCGTGATGCCGGCCGCCTTCAGCTTGCGGCATGCATCGAGCAACTGGTCCCACGTTTTCGGCTCGCTCGCGATGCCGGCCTTCTGGAACAGGTCCTTGCGATAGAACATGCCCCACGCGTAATAGACGGTCGGCGCCGCATACTGCTTGCCTTCGACAGTCGATGCTTCCTTCGTCGACGCGTACATGCCGTCCCAACCGTTCTTCTTCCAGTCGCCGCTCAGGTCTTCGAGCAGACCGCGCCGCGCGTAGTACGCCATGCGCTCGCCGTCGTGCCAGTTCACGACGTCCGGTGCGACCGTCGTCAGCCAGCCCGGCAGCTGCACCTTGTAGGCTTCCTCATCGATAAACGATGCCTTCACGTCGACGTTCGGATGCGCCTTTTTGAATTCGTCGAGAACCTGCTGCCAGACGGCTCGCTGGCTCGCGCCCTTGAACGCGATATTGATTGTCATCGTGTCGGCGTGCGCGGCGGCCGGGAAAGACAACACACCCGACGTCGCCGCGGCAGCAAGCGCGAGCGCAACGGCGATGCGCGTGCCGCGAGCCTTCAGTGCTTTTACGGTCATTCCTGTCTCCTTGGTTTTGCTTTATGTGGCACTGCAACTGGATCGATCGATGCGATTCAACGTGTGCGGTATGCGGCCACGCCTTGCGGTTCGACCTTGCGCGCGCCGATCACGAAGTCGGCCGCGGCGACGCCATCGATGTCGCCGATGTCGTGCGTACGCTCGCCGTAGTTGAATACATAGGTCAGCGCGCCGCGACGGCTCACGCGCACGCTGTCGTCGAGCGCGTGCGGCGCGAGACCCGCTTCGGCCGCAATGCGCGCAAATAGCTGTCCGGTAAGCCGCTCGTCGAAAATACCCGCGAAGTAGTGCGCGGCGCCGCGGCGCACGTACGCGGGATGGCCGTCCATAAAGCGCGCGCGAATCTCGAGCGTCGTGTCGTCGCCCGTGTCGATCAGATCGCGCCAATGGCGCGCCTCGCCCGCCGTCTGCGCGTCGACACTGACACGTTCGCCCGCATTCGGCCGCAGCGATTCGACGCGCCACACGCGCATCGGCAGCAACGACGCGAGCGGCCCCGGCGGCAAGTGCGCCGGAATCTGCAGGTCGCGCGTCTTCGACCCGCTGCGCGGACCGAACACGACATGCGCGCCGCTCGCTTCGATGCGCGCGGCGAAGTCGTCCGGCACGATGGGCAGCGGCGGCACGACGACCAGCGCATAGCCGTCGAGCGGCGCAGTAGCCGGAATCACGTCGACATCGAAACCGAGCGCGCGCAACGCCGAGTAATACTCGAACGCAAAACGCGGATAGGCGAAGTCGGCGCCCTGCGGATGAATCTCGAACAGCCACTTCGCTTCGTAGTCGTAGACGAGCGCAACCTTCGTGCGCACCGCGGCGTCGGCATCGGCCTGCGCCGCCGCGACCGCGCGAATTTCCCCGGCCACGCGCGCCGCTTCGTGGCCGCCGATATCGAGCCGGTTATCGGGCGTGTTGAGCCCCGCATGCATCTGTTCCTGCGCAAACGGCGCCTGCCGCCATCTGAAGTACGACACGCAGCCCGCGCCATGCGCGAATGCCTCCCAGCTCCACAGGCGCACCATGCCCGGCAGCGGCGCCGGATTCCACGGCGCCCAGTTGACCGGGCCCGGCTGCTGCTCCATGACCCAGAACGGCAGCTTCGACATGCCGCGATAGACGTCGTGATTGAACGACGCAAAATCCGGATGGCTCGTACGCAGCCATTTCGCCTTCAATTCCGGGGCGAACCATTGCTGCTCGAGCGCACCGAGCGGATAGCTGTCCCACGTCGCGACGTCGAGATCGGCCGCGACCTTGTAGTGATCGAACTCGGTGAACAGCTGCATGAAGTTGTGCGCGACGGGCCGGCCCGGCGAGTGCGCGCGGATGATGTCGACCTGCATGCGGTTGTAGCGCGCGACCTCATCCGATGCGAACCGCCGGTAATCGAGCCGGTGCGACGGATGCGCTTCGGTGACGGTGCCGACCGGCGCGTCGATTTCGTCGAAGCTGCGGTACTCCATGCTCCAGAACACCGTGCCCCATGCGCGGTTCAATGCATCGACGGTCTGGTAGCGTGCCTTGAGCCACTCACGAAAACGCATGATGGCTGCCGGCGAATAGCTGACCACGGTGTTGTGGCAGCCGTACTCGTTATCGGTCTGCCAGTACGCGACCGCCGGGTGCCGGCCGTAACGCTCGGCCACTGCCGTGCAGATCGTTCGCGAGGCTTCGAAAAACGACGGCGACGAAAAATCGTAGTGACGGCGCGAGCCGAACGCGCGCGGCCGCCCGTGCGCATCGACCGGCAGGATGTCCGGATGGCGGTCGATCAGCCACTTCGGCGGCGTCGCGGTCGGCGTGCACATCACAATCTTCAGGCCGGCCTTGCCGAGCACGTCGACCGCGCGGTCGAGCCACGCCCAGTCGTATTCGCCGGGCGCCGGTTCGATGCGACTCCACGCGAATTCGGCGATCCGCACCTGCTCGATGCCGAGCGCTTTCATCCGGCGCGCGTCGTCTTCCCACATCGACTCGGGCCAATGTTCTGGGTAGTAGCAAACTCCGAGGCGCATCGCTTCGTTCCTTATGCGTTGAGGGCGACGGCGGCGCCGCGCGCGGGCACCGCAAAGCCGTCTTCGGTAAACAGATGGCACGCGGCCGGGTTCGCGCGAAACGTCACGCGCTCGCCGAGCGAAACCTGCGCGCCGCCCGGTACTTTCGCGATCAGCGTGTCGCCGCCCGGTTGATCGAGATGGACGTAGCTGTGCTCGCCGAGATGCTCGACGAGCTGGACGCTGCGTGTCAGGGTGGTGTCGGTGTTGCTCGCGCGATGTGCGCCGCCGGCGTGGCGAGCATCCGCATCGATCAGCTCGAGATGCTCAGGACGCACGCCGAACGTAACCGGCTGCGCGTTCTGCAAGCTGCTGCCGTCGGCTTCGATGCGCATGCGTTCGCCCGTTTGCGCAAGCGTGACGCTCACGCCTTGCGCATCGGCGCAGACGACCGTCGCGGGCAGAAAATTCATGCGCGGCGAGCCGATAAAGCCGGCGACGAAACGGCTCGCCGGCCGGTGATACAGCTCGAGCGGCGCGCCGATCTGCGCAATGCTGCCGTGGCGTTCGGTATCCTTGCCTGCATGCAGCAGCACGATGCGGTCGGCCAGCGTCATCGCCTCGGTCTGATCGTGCGTCACGTACACGACGCTCGCCTTCGCGAATTGCCGATGCAGCTTCGCAATCTCGATACGCGTCTGGCCGCGCAAGGTCGCATCGAGATTCGACAGCGGCTCGTCGAACAGAAACACACCGGGCTCCCGCACGATCGCGCGGCCGATCGCCACGCGCTGCCGCTGGCCGCCCGACAAGGCGCGCGGACGCCGTTCGAGCAACGCTTCGAGCTGCAGAATCCGCGCGGCTTCGCGCACCTTGCGGTCGACCTCGCTCTTCGGCACTTTCGCAAGCTTGAGTCCGAACGCCATGTTCTCGTAGACGCTCATATGCGGAAATAGCGCGTAGCTCTGAAACACCATCGCCACGCCGCGCTCGGCCGAGGGAATATCGTTCACGATGCGCCCGCCGATCGACAGGTCGCCGTCGGTCACGTCTTCGAGGCCCGCGATCATGCGCAGCAGCGTCGACTTGCCGCAACCGGACGGACCGAGAAACACGCAGAACTCGTTTTCGCCGATCTCCAGATCGACGTTGCGAATCACCGGCGCGCTATCGCCGTACGCTTTCTGTACGCCGCGTAACGAAATGCTCGCCATTCGTCTCCACTCCATGTTTAAATCAGCGGGAGCCGGAGATTAAGCGCTTAATCAGCGGGGCTTCAAAAAACGATCGCAAGCGCGACCGTTCGCAGGAAGCTCGTCTCCGATCTCATTGTGTTTGTGCGGGAATGTTGCCGCGCGCCGGGCCGCAACGCAAATTCCGGGAAGACATCCCACATACTGGCGGCACCTTTCATTTATCCACTCCATGTCCACTTTGAGCGAAGTCGCGGCCCACGCCGGCGTTACCTCGGCAACTGTCTCGAACGTGCTGCGCAACCGCGGACGCGTCGGCGAAGTCACGCGCAAGCGCGTGCTCGAGGCGGTTGCCGCACTCGGCTATCGCCCGCATCTGGCCGCGCGCGCGCTCGCCGAAGGCCGCGCGCCGACCATCGCACTGATGGTGTCGAGCATCGCCAATCCGTTCTATCCGGAGTTCGCGCTTGCGGTCGAGCGTGCGGCGCGCGCAAGCGGGCATTTCGTGATCATCTGCAATACGAACCAGGACCCGCTTGTCGGCCGCAAATATCTCGAACAGATTGCCGGCACGCTGTCGGAGGGCGTGCTCGTGATGAACGCGAATCTCGATTTCGCCGACCTGCACAAAACCGAAGCGCGCGGCACGCCGGTCGTGCTGTGCATGTGGGAGCGGCCCCACGACCCGCCGGGGCTGCCGTGCGTCGCCGTCGATTTCCGCCGCGCGGGCGAACTCGCCGCGCAGCACCTGCTCGAACTCGGCCATCGGCATATCGTTGCGATTGTCGGCAGCAAGCGCGCCGGCATTCATGCGGCGCGCCATGAAGGCTTCGTCGACGCGTTGCGGGCGGCGGGCGTCAAGCTGCCGCGCACGTGCGTGCGGCATGCGCCCGACACGATCGAAGGCGGCTATGCGGCCGCGCGCGATCTGCTCGCGGCACATCCGCATGCCACGGCAATCTTCGCGACCAACGATCTGCCTGCGCTCGGTTCGATCAATGCCGCGTTCGATCTCGGGCGCGATGTGCCGACCGATCTGTCGGTGGTCGGTATCACCGATATTCAGCTCGCGCAGCAGTCGCGGCCGCCTTTGACAACGGTCGCAGTGCCTACTGTCGAAGCGGCGGAACTGGCGGTGTCGCTGCTGCGAGAGCTGGTCGAGCGGCCCGGCGACGCGCGTCACGCGGCGCGGCGCGACGCACGCAACGACGCACGCAACGATGCACGGCAACGCAACGACGCACCGCACGACGCACCGCACGACGCGAGTGCAGCGCGCGTCTGCGTCACGTCAGCGCCACGGCTGATGTTGCGTGGTTCGACTTGCGCGCCGCGTGGTGCGAGCGGCTTAAAGGGGAAACGGTCGCGCGCATGAAGGCCAGAGATGGACGGGCGCAATATCACACGCCCGTCGGCCCATTGAGCACGACGCGCACCTTGCGCGCAAGCTCCGCGCGCTGATACGGCTTGTGAATGATCGCGAATTCGGCGCCCGCCGCATCCTTGCGCTCGATCGATGCATCGGCATAGCCGGTCGTCAGCAGCACCTTGAGGTTCGGCCGCAGGCGCTGCGCCTCGCGCGCGAGCATCACGCCGTTCATATTGCCGGGCATGATCAGATCGGTGAACAGCAGGTCGAAATCCGCGCCATCCTGCAGCGCGACGAGCGCCTCTTTCGCATCGAGCACGACGCGCGTGCGGTAGCCGATCTGTTGCAGCATCGCCTGCGCGACCTCGGCCACTTCGACGCGATCGTCGACAATCAGAATCGTCTCGTTGCCCGCCTGTTCGATCGCCTTCGGCGCGACCGGTCGCGCCAGCTTCGCATCGTGCGCGGCGGGGAAATAAAGCCTCAGCGTCGTGCCTATGCCGACCTCCGAATACAGATTCACCGCGCCGCCCGACTGCTTCGCGAAGCCATAGACCATCGACAGTCCGAGTCCCGTGCCTTTGCCCTCTTCCTTCGTCGTGAAGAACGGGTCCATCACGCGATCGACGATTTCGGGGGGAATGCCGCTGCCGTTATCGGAGATGGAGATCGACACGTATCGGCCCGGGCGCAGGTCCGCGAAGCCGATCAACTGCGGCCGGTCGAGATCGAGGCTCTGCGTGCGCACGGTCACGACACCGTCGCGACGCTCGTGCAACGCATCGCGTGCATTGAGCAGCACATTGAGCAGCGCGACTTCGAGTTGCGACGAATCGACACGGCAATTCGCGAGATTTTCTTCGAACTCGGTGACGAGCGAGATTTCCTCGCCGAGCGTGCGCCGCGCCAGCTCGACCATGCCCTCGGCGAGCGTGTTCAGATTCACCGTGCGGCCGACCAGTCTTTGCTTGCGCGCAAACGCGAGCAGATGTTGAGTCAGCGTCGTGGCTTTGGAGACCGAGCCGCGCATCTTGTCGAGGCTGCGCAGCATGCCGTCGCGATCGGCATCGTGCTCGATGCCGAGCTGCAGCATATCGACGTAGCCGGACATCACCTGCAGCAGGTTGTTGAAGTCGTGCGCGATGCCGCCCGTCAACTGGCCGAGCGCTTCCATTTTCTGCGCCTGGTGCAGCGCGTCCTCGGCATCGCGCCGGCGGCTCACGTCGAGCTGCGAGCCGAAGAAATAAACGAGCTCGCCTGCCTCATCGAACACCGGCGACAGAAAGAGCGCATTCCAGAAGGTCGTGCCGTCCTTCCGGTAGTTCATGACTTCGATCGCAAGCTCGCGCCGTTCGGCCACCGCGCGGCGTACTTCGTCGATGGCCGCGCGATCGGTCTCGGGACCCTGCAGAAACCGGCAGTTCTGGCCGAGCACCTCGTGCGGTTCATAGCCCGTCATGCGCAGGAACGCATGGTTCGCGAAGATAATCGGGTTGTCGGGCTGATGCGGATCGGTGACGACCATCGGCATGCGCGTGGTCGATACGGCCGCGAAAAAGATATCGTCGCGGTGGTCCGAAATCTCGTGCGCACCGCTGCGAATCGTGGTTTGAATTCGAGTCGTGTCCATAGCTTCCGGCAGGCGCTGATGACGGGCCACACGACTCGCGGGTTTGCTCGCGGGTTCAATCACTCATGTGTGGGCGCGCCGCACTCCGCCAGGCAGTTGCAGTATGGGCCGAAGTGCGAAATTCATGCCCACGAGACGCGCCGCGCGGCCGATGCACGCGCCGCATACCAACGCGCGATGCGCGAAATCCCGGCCCGCCGGGCGTGACACGAGTGTGTTGCAATGTGTAAGTCCGCACGTCGGCCGTTTTTGCCGCAAGCCGGCAAGGCCATTGCAACGTGGAAACGCGGGACACGACGGGTCTGCAAAATTTTCAATGCGGCGGTCGTTGTGCACGCCGCCTCCGACGCGAAGTCGCGATACCCGCTATGCTTCGTGTTTTCGCATCGCGCTTCCGGCGCAAGGCCCGCGCGGGCCGCTCCCGCAGGCATTTCGCAGATGTCGTGCGCCTTTCTTTCCTTACGTCCTCATTGCGGAGACACGTCCATGCAATATTGCAAATTCGGCGGTACAGGCCTGACTGTTTCGCGTCTATGCCTCGGCACGATGACCTTCGGCCTTCAGACCGACGAATCCGTATCGCGCGCCATTCTCGACAAGGCGACCGATGCGGGCGTCACGTTTATCGACACCGCCGATGCCTATCCGCTCGGCGCGACCGTCGAGCAGACCGGCCGTACCGAGGAAATCATCGGGCAATGGCTCAAGGGCAAGCGCGAGCGCTTCATCGTCGCGACCAAGGCATTCAACAAGGTCGGCCCGTCTGAGTGGGATCAGGGTTCGTCGCGCAAGCATCTGCTCAATGCGATCGACAACTCGCTGCGGCGCCTGAACACCGACTACGTCGATCTCTATCAGTTGCATAACGACGATCACGACACGCCGCTCGAAGAAACGCTCGAGGCACTCGATACGATCGTGCGCTCGGGCAAGGCGCGCTATGTCGGCGTGTCGAACTTCCTCGCGTACCGGCTCGCACGCGCGCTGGGCCGCGCGGATGTGTTGCGCGTCGTGCGCTTCGTCTCGGTGCAGCCGCGCTACAACCTGCTGTTCCGTCAGATCGAACGCGAACTGCTGCCGCTCGCCGCCGAGGAGAAACTCGCGGTCATGCCTTATAACCCGCTCGCGGGCGGCCTGCTGACCGGCAAGCATCGGCACGATGCGAAGCCCGCCGAAGGGCGCTTCACATCGGCCACCGTCGGCAAGGCCGGCGCGATGTACCAGGAGCGCTACTGGCACGAGCGCGAGTTCCAGACGATCGACAAGCTGCGCGGCATCGTCGACAAAACCGGCGTGTCGCTGGCGAAAACGTCGCTGGCCTGGGTGCTCGCCAATCCGGTCGTGACATCGGCGATCATCGGTGCGAGCCGGCCCGAACAGCTCGACGAGACGCTCGCGGCAATCGATCTGAAACTCGATCCGGAAGTGAAGGCGCAGCTCGACGATGCGACCGTCGAATACCGTTGGGGTGACGCGGCTCGATAAAGTTCGGCTTGATCGGCCACGCGAAGACGGACCGGGGAGACGAACGGCGCGCTCCTCGGTCCACAGCGTCCTGCTTGTAGGACTGGTTCGGAATTTCCTTGTTTGTATATTGCAACGCGCGGGTCGTGTCTTATATCTGGCTATTAATAGAGAATAAGTTTAGATATATCGAGCGCCTTTAAGGCAGTGATGCATATTAAAATAAAAAGGATTACCAGGCAGATATCGAGGTGAGGTACGATTTGGTGGACGCTTATTCCACAGCAGGAAAGATCGAACCCAGCCATGGCTCTGTACTTCATCACAGCGCTGTCCAATCCGGACAGGGTCATCGCAGCAGCAAGACAGCTCGTTTCCGCACGTGATTTCCACGAAGTGGCCAGCGACAAGTTCTTTCTGTCCTTCAACGGCTCGACAGTCGAGCTCGGGGAAAAACTCGGCATCAACGAAGGCCGCACCGGAATGGGCATCTTATTGCGGGTAACGGCGTTTCACGGCCGTGCACCGAAGTCGATATGGGAATTCATAGGGCTGCAGCTGAGTAAAACATGATGCAAACTTCCTGGACACAAAGCGCCGTCGTCGACGCGCCCGACCTGCCGGTTCAGGCTCAGACAATGGGCAATGAGACCGGAAGCGACTTCGCTTTCGCGGTGTACGAACAACTCGCACGTATCCACCGCGAGCTTGGCGCTTTGACAACGTCTCAACTCCAGTTAGACGCGTACGTGAAGGACTCGGAGGTCCGCTTCACCGATCTCGCCCGCGAATCGGAATTGCGTTTGACCAAATTGAGCGAAGAGTCCGAGAAGCGTTTGACCAAGCTGGGTGAGGAGTCCGAGAAGCGCCTGACCAAGCTGGGCGAGGAAGCCGAAAAGCGTTGGGCCAAGTCGAGCGAAGAGGCCGAGAAGCGTTGGGCCAGGTCGAGCGAAGAGGCCGAAAAGCGTTGGGCTCAATCGGGCGCCGAGTCTGAGAAGCGATTGACTCAACTGAGCCGCGAATCCGAGGAGCGATTCGAGAGGCGCGTCGGAAAAGTCGAGCAGCGCGCCGACAAGCTGGAGACGAGCGCGCTCGAGCGGGTGAAGACAACCGAAGACAAACTCTCGTCGCTGAAGGACTTTGTCCACCGGTTGTTCTGGACGGGTACGGGAATTGTTGCAGTTCTCGGCGTCACGTTGGGATGGAAGCCCATCTGGCTTTGGGTCTCAACGCATAGCCTGTAACGCCCGGCATCGAAAAAGGAGCGCAGACCGCGCGCGCCCCGCCCCCGCTCCTTTCGCCAGCGCACGGTATGGCGCCGGCACTCTGCCTTAAGCTCCGCCCACTTCTACGCCTACCACTACGCCCACCTCTACGCGCACTACTAGCCAGACTGTCCGCCGTGCAAATCCGTATCCGGAAACTGCCGGGTTTCGCGTACCGAACGCGGATGCCAGAGCCGCGCACCGCCCTCGATGCCGGCCGCGTTCGACACGATCGCCACGTTCGCGGGAAGATCGAACTTCAGGTTCACCGCATTGCCGCCGCCGATCCACAACCGGTCATAGTTCACGAGCCGCTCGAGTATGCCGATGACCTTCTCGACGCGCTTGTTCCACCGTTTGTCGCCCGCCGACTCGCGCGCGTGTCCACCGATGTACTCATCGTACGTGCGATTCTTGCTGACGGGGTGATGCGCGAGTTCGAGATGCGGCATCAGTTCGCCATCGCGAAAGAGCGCCGTGCCCGCGCCGGTGCCAAGCGTCAGCACGAATTCGAGACCGTGCCCTTCGATCGCGGCGAGACCCTGCATCTCGGCGTCGTTGATCATCCGTACCGGCAAGCCGCCGACGCGCTTCGCGAGCATGTCGGCGAGCGGCACGCCATGCCAGCCCTCGTCGCCGATATTCGGCGCGGTCAGCACGCGGTTCTCGCGCACGACACCGGGAAAGCCCATCGACATCCGCGTCGGGTGATGTTGCTCGAGCAACGGCTCGACGAGCTTCGCAAGCGTGTCGGCCATCTGCTCGGGTGTACACGGATGCGGCGTGGCGATCCGCACGCGTTCGCTCAGCATCTTGCCGTTGCCGTCGATGACCGCGGCCTTGAGCCCGGTGCCGCCGATATCGATGGCAAGAATGCGCTCGCGCGCACCGAGCGCGCCGGCGGTGTGCTGTGACGACGGTGCGGACCGTGCCGACTTGCGCGACGCGGCGGCCTTCCTGCCCGCGGCTGCGGTCGGGCTCCCGGTTGCGGCAGCCTTCTTTGCAGCAGCCTTCTTCGCAGCACCCGTTCTCACCGCGCTTTTCTTCACTGCAACAGCCCCCTTCCGGGCCGCGGCCGACTTCACGGCCACACCTGCCGCAGCTTTCCTTGCAGTCTTCTTCGCACTCGTCTTCGTGCTTGCCACCGTCTTTTTTCGTGTTGGCATCGTCATCGTCCCTTTGAAGTTGTTCTATCCACTCGACCCATCAGCGCCGCTTCGGTTCATCGTCGAGCGGCCGCCAGGCGCGCCCGTCGCGCGCCAGCAGCGCATCGGCTTGCGCAGGCCCGCTGCCGCCCGCCGCGTAGCCATGCACGGGCATCGCCCCACCGGCGGTCGGATGCAGCACCGCGTCCACCGCCGCCCAGCTCCCTTCGATGCTGTCGGCCCGCTGGAACAGCGTCTCGTCGCCGAGCATGCAGTCGTACAGCAGCGTTTCGTAGCCGACGTTCGCCTGTTCCTTGAAGAAATCGTTGTAGTCGAATGTCGAGCGCACGCGGCCCATGCGCATCGTCGGGCCCGGCACCTTCACGTTGAAGTCGAAACGCGTGCCGTGCGTTGGATCGATACGCAGCGTCAGCACGTTCGGCATCAGCGAATCGACGGGCGTATCGCGAAACATCAGGAAGGGCACGCGCTTTAACTGCACTGCGATCTCGGTGCGGCGCACGGAGAGCCGCTTGCCCGTGCGCAGATAGAACGGCACGCCGCCCCAGCGCCAGTTGTCGATCTGAACCCGCGCGGCCGCGTAGGTTTCGGTCGTGCTGTCGGGCGCGACGTTCGGCTCCTTGCGATAGCCGACACCGGCGGGTCCGTCTTCGTACTGTCCGAATACGACGTCTTCGGCACGCAGCGGCTGGATCGCTTCGAACACTTCGGCCTTCTTGTCGCGCACCGTTTCGGCATCGAACGAGTTCGGCGGCTCCATCGCGATCATGGCCATCAGCTGGAACAGGTGATTGGGCACCATGTCGCGAAACGCGCCCGTATGTTCGTAGAATGCACCGCGCCCTTCGACGCCGAGCGTCTCGGACGCGGTGATCTGCACGCTGTCGATATACTCGCGCCGCCATACGGGCTCGAACAGCGCATTCGCAAAGCGCACCGCGAGAATGCTCTGCACCGTTTCCTTGCCGAGGAAGTGATCGATCCGGTAGATCTGCTCTTCTTTCGCGTAAGTGAGGATGTGCTCGTTCAGATCGCGCGCCGATGCGAGGTCGTTGCCGAACGGCTTTTCGATCACCACGCGCCTGAAGCCGCCCGCACTCTCTTCGTCGAGCAAGCCCGCTTTGCCGAGCTGTTCGACGACCGGCTTGAAGAAGCGCTCGCCGATCGCGAGATAAAAGATCGCATTGCCGCAGCCGGTCTTGCCGATGGCCTGCTTCACGTGCTCGAAGGTCTCGGGCGTCGAGAAGTCGCCGCCCATATAGTGCAGCCGCTGCGCGAGCCAGTTCCACGACGCTTCGTCGGCCTTGCCCGCGCTCGAGCGCTCCGCCGCGAACTGCTGCAGCGATGCATGCAGATCGTCGCGCCAATCGTCGGTGCCGCGCTCGCCGCGATTCACGCCGATCACCTGCAGGCCGTCATCGAGCAGCCCGTCGACGACGAGGTTGTACAACGCGGGCACGAGCAGCCGCTTGGTCAGATCGCCGCCCGCGCCGAAGATCACGAGCGTGCACGGCGGCGCCTTGCATTCGCCCGCGGGTCCGCAAGGACCCTCGCCTCGGGCGAGCGCGGCAGGCGGCGCAGCAGGCACTTTCGCCGTGGCAGTGGCCGAGGTTGCCCTGGACGCATTCACTTCGACGGTGGCATTCGTATCGGACGGCATGGCATTCCCTCGCAGATGGTGACCCACAGATGACTGGCATTACCAGGATGACCCGCCGCGCGGCCATACAGTTCCATCGGATCGCGCGGCGGCGCGCTTTCGCAAGACTTCCGTAAAGCCGCCGCGCCAGCATGGCATCGACGCGGCAAGAACTGCGCCCCGGTATGCGCAACGGCCAGCAAGTTGTGCCGCCCGATGCCAGTGCGAGTGCGTATCGGGCGGCCGTTGCTGCATGCGTGCGCGGTTTGCGTTTGTCTTATTTGACCGCCTCGGCCTGCTCGGCTTCGCTGGCCGCCGCGGGCACGAGGCCCGACGCCGCCGCTTCGCGCGGCTGCAGCAGCAGCGCAACGAGCCCGCTCCAGCCCGTCTGATGCGACGCGCCGACGCCGCGGCCCGTATCGCCATGGAAATACTCGTGAAACAGCACGAGGTCGTCCGAACGCGGGTCGGCCTGCAGTTGCGGATAGGCGGCCATCACCGGCCGCTTGCCGTTCGCGTCTTTCAGGAACAGCTTCGTGAGGCGGCGCGCGAGTTCGTCGCCGATCTCGCGCAGCGACAGCCGCTGGCCGGACCCGGTTGGATACTCGATAAGAAAATCGTCGCCGTAGTAGCGGTGAAATTCGTATAGCGATTCGATCAGCAGGAAATTGACCGGCATCCAGATCGGCCCGCGCCAGTTCGAGTTGCCGCCGAACACGCGCGAATCCGATTCGGCGGGCAGATACTTGACGGAAAATTCCTTGCCGTCGAACCGGAAGACGAAAGGCTCGTCGCAATGCACGCGCGACAGCGCCCGCACGCCGTAGTCGGATAGAAACTCGGTTTCGTCGAGCGCGCGGCGCAACAGCGCCTTCATCCGATGTCCGCGCAACAACGACAGTAGCAGCGTATTGCCCTTGCCCGGCTCGTTCCAGCGCGACACGAGCCGCGCGAGGTCGGGCCGATGCCGGAAGAACCACATGAGCCGCTCATGCAGGCCGGGCAGCGTGCCGTGCAGCCGGTGTTCGAGCGCGTGCACCGCGAACAGCGGAATCAGCCCGACGATCGAGCGCACGCGCATCGGCACGTTGCTGCCGTCGGGCAAGCGCAGCTTGTCGTAGAAGAAGCTGTCCTGCCCGTCCCACAAACCCGTTTCGCAACCGTCCTCGCAACTGACCGCTTCGGCGATATACAGGAAGTGCTCGAAGAACTTCACGCCGATATCGACGAACACATGGTTTTCGTATGCGAGCTCGAGTGCGATGCGCATGAGGTCGAGCGCGTAGGCGGCCATCCACGCGGTGCCGTCCGCCTGGTCGATATGGCCGCCCGTCGGCAGCGGCGACGAACGGTCGAAGATGCCGACGTTGTCGAGCCCGAGAAAGCCGCCCTGAAAAATATTGCGGCCGTCCGCGTCCTTGCGGTTGACCCACCACGAGAAATTCAGCAGCAGCTTGTGAAACACGAGCTCCAGAAAATCGCGGTCGCCCTTGCCGGTCAGCGCGCGATCGATCTCATAGACGCGCCACGCGGCCCATGCGTGCACGGGCGGATTCGCATCGCCGAAGGCCCACTCATAGGCGGGCAACTGGCCGTTCGGATGCTGATAGCGGTCTTTCACGAGCAGCAGCAACTGGCGCTTCGCGAACGCGGGATCGATGAGCGCGAAGGCCGCCGCATGAAACGCGAGATCCCACGACGCGTACCACGGGTACTCCCACTTGTCCGGCATCGACACGATGTCCGCATTGCACAGATGCCGCCAGTCCGCATTGCGGCCGCGCCGGCGGCCCGCGGGCGGCACCGGCTGTGCCGGGTCGCCGTCCATCCAGCGCTGCACGTCGAACTGGTAGAACTGCTTCGACCACAGCATGCCGGCCAGCGCCTGGCGCTGCACGAGACGTTCATCGGGGTTTTCGATTTCGCGTTGCAGCACGCCGTAGAATTCGTCCGCTTCGGCGATCCGGCGCGCGAACAGCGCCTCGCAATCGAGCGGCACTTCATCGGGCGACGACGCGACGCGCCAGCGCAAATAGACGACTGCCGTGCCGTGCGGCTCGAGTTCGAGCGGCACGTGCGCGCCCGCCTTCGAGCCGGAATCGCGGCGCACCGCGTCGCGCTCGCCGTGCACGAGGTAGTCGTTGAAGCCGTCCTTGAACGGGCCGATCGCATCTTCCATGCCGTACAGCCGCCGCGGATTGGTCTCGTTCTCGCAAAAGAGCCATTCGACGCCGGTTCCGTAACCGGTGTTCTCGCGCTCGACGTCCTTGCGCCATGCGGCGACGATAATCGATTCGTAGCCCGGATGGCGGCCGAACAGATAGGTGCGGTCGCGCATCCTCTCGAACATCAGCGAGGGCTTGTCTTCGAGCCCCTGCCACGACCATTTGTTGCGCGCCCAGATCTGCGGCAGCACGTCGAGCGACGCCGCTTCGTCGGCGCGGTTCTCGACGGTCACGCGCATCACGATGTCTTCGGGCGTGTGCTTCGCGTACTCGACGGTCACGTCGAAATAGCGCGAATGGTCGAATACGCCGGTGTCGAGCACTTCGTACTCGGGCATATCGGCGCCGCGGCGCGCGTTTTCTTCGACGAGGTCCGCGTAGGGATACGCCGCATGCGGATATTTGTACAGCATCCGCATGTACGAATGCGTCGGCGTGCCGTCGAGATAGAAATACAGTTCCTTGACGTCCTCGCCGTGATTGCCTTGCGAGTTCGTGAGACCGAACAGACGTTCCTTGATGATCGGGTCGCGCCGGTTCCACAGCGCAAGCGACACGCACCAGTTGAGCATGTCGTCGCCGAAGCCGGCAATGCCGTCTTCGCCCCAGCGGTACGCGCGGCTGCGCGCGTGATCGTGCGGGAAGTAATCCCATGCGGTGCCGTTCGGGCTATAGTCCTCGCGCACGGTGCCCCACTGGCGTTCGCTCAGATACGGACCCCAGCGTTGCCAGTGCGCACAGTCGGCGGAATGCAGACGGGCGCCCTCGACGGTGTCGAGCAGATTGCAGGCGCGAAGGCAGGGCATGACAGCGTCCTCCTTTTGACAAGGCAGCAGGAGTCACATCGTAGCGCGCTTTGCGCGGCGTTGCGCAATTAGCGGGGTATCGCTAGTCCCGCGCGGCCAGCAGCGCATCGATGCGCAGCCGCTCGCCGAGCGACCACGCCTGAAACGGCGCGCCCGCGGGCCGATGCGGCGCGTTTGCGTCGGCTATTTCACTGATGTGATCGAGGCCCGCGCAATCGAGATGGGCATCGAGCGGCGCGACAAAGCGCTCCCAGGCCGCCGCGCGCGCCGCCGCATCGGGCGCCTCGACGCGCAGCCACGCTTCGACGAACGGACCGAGCAGCCACGGCCACACCGTGCCTTGATGATAGGCGCCATCGCGCTCGCGCGGCCCTCCCGCATAGTAAGGGCGATACGCAGGGTCCGACGGCGCGAGCGTGCGCAGGCCCATCGGCGTGAGCAGATGGACACGAACCTGCTCGACGACGGCGCGCGCGATCGCGCCATCGACGATCTGGTACGGCAGCCCGCCGACCGCGAAAATCTGGTTCGGGCGAATCGCACGGTCGAACGTGCCGCTTACATGGTCGACGTCGATCACGTCGAACAATGCGCCGCTGGCCGGATCGACAAATCGTTCGACGAAAGCGCGCGCCGCGCGTCGGGCCGGTGCCTGCCACTGCGCATTCCAGTTTGACGCGATGCGCAATGCGTTGATCCACAGCGCCTGAATTTCAACGGGTTTGCCGATGCGCGGCGTCACGACCCAGTCGCCGATCTTCGCGTCCATCCACGTCAGTTGCACGCCGGGCACGCCCGCGCGCAGCAGGCCGTCCTGGTCGGCGCCGATGGCAAAGCGCGTGCCGCGCGAATAGCCCGCGAGTATTGCGTCGACGGCCTGCTGCAAGCACCGGCGCGTCGCATCCGACGCATGCTGCACAGCAAGATAGTCGTGCACGGCCACGACGAACCACAGCGATGCGTCGACCGAGTTGTACTCGGGCGTATCGCCGTAATCGGGAAAGCGGTTCGGCAGCATCCCTTCGGACAGCGTGGCCGACCATTGCAGCAGGATCGCTTGCGCTTCGTCGTAGCGTCCGCACGCGAGCAGCAGCCCGCGCATCGCGATAAACGTGTCGCGGCCCCAATCGGTGAACCACGGGAAGCCGGCGACGATCGTGCGGCCGCCTTCGCGCGCGACCACGTACGCATCGGCCGAGCGATGCAGGCGCGACGCGAATGCCGCGCGACGCGTGCGTTCCACATATTCGAGCCGCTGCGCATGCGCGAATGCATCGGACGTGTCGAACGCTTGCGCGCGCGATACGCCTTCGGCGCTCAGGATCATAACGGCATCGCACGCCGAAAGATCGAACGAAAAAATGCCCGGCGCCGCGAGATCTTCGGTGAATTCGAGCCCGCGTTCGCGTTCGACCGCGTAGCAGAAATTGCGGTACCAGTCGGGCGCATGCGCATAGCTGCCGTTCGATGCCGCGCGAATCGCCGGCAAGTCGCCGTACGGTCGCCAGCGCACGCAGGCACCGTCGAGGTCTGCGGTGAAATTGAAGGCACCGTTCTCATGGTGCAGTGCGTGATAGTCGCGGCCCGACAGCAGCGGACGCACGTGCAAGGTGACACCGCATGGAAGCTCCCGGTCGCTGCCGCCGTTCGTTCCGTTCGTTCCGTTCGTTGCGCTTGCCGCGCTCGCACTGCATTGCAGACGCCAGCGCAATACAGTTTCGCCGGTTGCTTTTGCGACGAACACTTCGGCGCTCACTTCGGCGTTCATGTCCGCGCTCATTCCCGCGAAAGCGCCGAGCGCGATGCGCCACGTCGGCCACGGCTCGGTCGTGAAGCCGAGCAGACGATCGGCGATATCGGGCACATTCAGGTCGGGCACATAGCATTGCGTCGTCAGCGCATAGCGCTTGCCATTCATGTCGACCCACGCCTCGATGCCGTTGACGAGCACGATGCGACCCGCAGGCGGCCGCGTCGCCGCGAGCAGCAGCGCGTGGTAGCGGCGCGTGCGCGGCATGCCGACCGTACCCGATGCAAAACCGCCGAAGCCGTCTGCTTCGAGCCATTCGTCCTGGAGATGCTCGCTGCCGATCGGCCCCGCGATGGTCGTCATCGATATGCCCTCTCGCTCCTTTACTGACTCGCGTCGTGCTCTGGATAGATGCGTGCGGCCCGCTTCGCGGCAAGCGCTGCGTCATTGCGGCAGCACGACCCACACTTCGAGCCCGCCGCCGTCGCGCGGATGGAACTGCAGCGTGCCGCCATGCAGGCGCGCGATCCGTTCGACGATCGCGAGGCCAAGGCCCGTGCCGCTCGTTCCGCTATGTGCGTTCTTGCCGCGCTGAAACGGCGCCTTCAGCGCTTCGAGTTCGCTGGCCGACAGGCCGGTGCCGCGATCGCCGACCGCGACATACACCGCGTGCGCATCGCGCCACGTGCGCACCGCAAACCCGCTGCGACCGTACTTGACCGCATTCTGCATCAGGTTCATGAGCAGCCGCATCATGCTGATCGGACGGAACGCGACCGGCGGCAGCTCCGCAAGCGACAGTTCGAAATCATGCCCGAGCCCCGCGAAATCCGCAGCGAGCTGCTCGACGAGCGCATTGAGATCGCCGGGCTGCGCGGCCTCGCGTTCGCCGCTGCCCGCATAGTCCATGAACTGCTGCAGGATCGTGTCGATCTGATCGAGGTATGACTCGGCGGCATCGGTGAACGGCGCGTCGCGCGGCGCGCCGGCCATCGCCATCGCGAGACGCAGCTTCGTGAGCGGCGTACGGATATCGTGCGAAATGCCGGCGAGCATCACCGCACGCGTGGCTTCGGCCTGCTGCAGCGCCTGCGTCATCTGGTTGAACGCCGTGCTGACCTGCGCGATTTCTGTCGGACCGTCGACGGGCAGCGGCGCGGGCGCGTCGCCGGCGCTGATGCGCCGCGCCGCATCGGCCAGATGCTGCAGCGGCCGGTTCAGATGCAACTGGAGCAGAAAGCCGGTCAGCGCGGCCAGCACGCCGAGCGACAGCGCCAGCAGCAGCGCGCTCAGGAGCCGGCCGCCTTGCGCCTCTTCGGGCAGCGTCAGCGCGATCCAGTAGGGCGTGTCGGCAATATGCACGCGCAGCCACATCGTCTGCGGCGCCCCGCGTATGGCTTCGGCCTCCCAGCGCACGTCGCTGCCCGCGGGCAGATAGCGGCGCAGCGTCTCGAGAAATATGCCGAGTTCGTGCGTGCGGTAAAACTCGAGCGGTCTCACCGGCGGCTGCGCGAGCGCATCGGGCGGCACATCGGCGCGCGCGCGGATACGCGCAGCCGTCACGTCGCGCGAGGCCGGCGGCGTCGCGGCAAGCACCGTGTCGAGCGTGGCGATGTATGCACCGAACACCGCGGCCGCGCGCTCGACGCGGGGTCGCTGCACATAGTGCAGCAGCACCGTCAGCGAGCACGCCTCGCTGACCACGACGAGCGCGAACAACAGAACGATATTGCGGGCAAGCAGCGAGCGCGGCAACAGACGTGGCAGCGAGCGTGGTATCGAGGTCGGCATCGGGCGTGGCATGAAGCTGCGCATCAGGCGCGCGATTATTCGACGTCCGCGATCAGCATATAGCCGACGCCCCAGACGGTCTTGATGAAGCGCGGCTTCGACGGATCGCTTTCGATGACCTGGCGCAGCCGCAGCACCTGCACGTCGATGCTGCGGTCGAGCGCGTCGTGGTCGCGGCCGCGGGCGCGCGCGATCAGATTGTCGCGGCTCACCGCGCGGTTCGGCGACGAGCCGAGCGCGGTCAGCAGCAGCATCTGGGCGGAATGGAGTTCGATCGGTTCGTCGCCGCGAAACAGCAGACTTTTACCGACGTCGAGCCGGAACTCGCCGAAGCGCAGCGTTTGCGTCGTGACGGTCGGATCGCCCGCCGCGATTTTCTGGCGGCGCAACAGCGCATTGATGCGCGCGGTCAATTCCTGCGGCAGGAACGGCTTGGCGAGATAGTCGTCGGCGCCGGTTTCGAGGCCGACCACGCGATCGAGCGGATCGCCCTTCGCGGTCAGCATCAGGATCGGCACGGTTTCGCCCTCGGCGCGCAGGCGCGCGCAGATATCGAGACCGTTTTCGTCGCCGATCATCAGATCGAGCACGAGCAGGTCGAACGGCTCGCGCTCGAGATAGCGCTTGAGGCGCATGCTGTTTTCCACCACCCGCACCGAGAAACCCTGCGACGTCAGAAAGCGCTGCAGCATATTGCGCAGCTCGGCTTCGTCGTCGAGCACGATGATGCGGGGCGACCGGTCCATGCAAGGCTCCTTCGGAAACACGCTATTCGCGCCGTTGTGTTGCGAGGAACTGCTCGATCTGCGGCAGTGTTACATATCCAACCTTCTGTGTGTCGATCTGGTCGAAATGCTGCGCGACGCGCGGCATGCCGAGTTCCGCCTGCTGCTTCGTGAGCTTGCCGTCGTGCGTCGTGTTGGCGGCGGTGAAGCGTTCTTCCAGCTTTTGCAGCATACGCTGCGTGCGGCCCGAGCCGCCCATTCCCATGCCCTGCATCGCCGGTGCGTTTTGCGTCGGCGCTTCCTGCGCAAACGCGCTCATCGATGCAAGGTACAGCGCCAGCATCGCAATCCACTTCTTCATCTCTTCCTCCGTCGAGGCGCTCACCTGCGTCGCTTGCGATGTGCCGCGAACCGTTCGGTGACGTGGAGCATTCTTGTCGTTCGCCGCACTCGACGCAACGGGAAAACTATGTCATTCAATGTCGCGAGCAACAACCGCGAAAACGTCGAATGAATCGTGTGACTCGTATGACATGCGCAAGATCTATCTATGTAAGCGCGGCTTTTCTGACATTCTTGAACATTAATTAGGAAAGGAAATTATCGTATCCTTGGCGAGCGCGAAAATAGCCTGTGTGGTTGGTCTTCGAGCGCATGCGGCGCTCTATACTTCGCATTCCATCAAAGTTTGATGGATCAGGCTTGGCAGCTTGAAACAAGTAATCCCACACGCCTGCTCCGGCAGGCCGTGTGCTGCCTCCGCACGTTTATAGTCAATGGGCGGGCCATGGCAGGGAGACCTTCGGGTCTGCCGGTTTATGGATTACTTGACCGGTCTGCCAACCCTGTCATGTGCCCGCTCACCTCTCTTCCGATCGGTCGCGGGCCTTCTCAGATAGCGGAGGAAGCAGAATGACCAATCACACCAAAACAGTTTCGAACGAACAACGGACGCTTCGCGACGAGACATTGCGAAACGCGGAACGGATCGCGCTCGGCACGGCCCAGGGTGACGCGTCGAACGACACGCGCCAATCCATTTCGCCCAAACAGCGCAAGAAGCGATACGCGCATCTGGAGCGCTTCAGCGTCGCGGCTGTCCATCAGGCGATCCGGGCGAGCCGGCAACTCGACCAGATCAGCGCCATGGCCGGCATGATCGCGCGCGATCAGGGATCGTCGCGAGAACGGAAGGCGCTTCTCGAGGGGCTCGAAAGCCTCGCGCGAAACTACGCGTCCGAGGCACGCATGGATATGGAGCATATGTCTATCGCGCAGTTGAAGCACACGCCTCGCTGGAAGCGGTTCAAGCAGCAGATCGGGTGAGTGCCGCCGGCACGGGCCGGTGACGTGGCTCGTGCGTTCAAAAGCTTGCGGCCAGCGAGACGCCAAGCGTCACGCGCGCAGTCGGGAATGCCGCTGGTTTGTACAGCGGGGTTCCCGCGAACAGATCGTAGGTGACGCCGGCATACTTCGCGGGTACGGCGCCGCGCAGGCCAACCGCCGCGCCTGCCAGTTGAGTCCCCGCCAGAAATGCCGTGTTCGGTCCGAATACGCGCCCGTAGTCGAGTCCCACGTATAGCGTTTGTCCGGTTGCGAGGACCGGCCATTGCAGTTCGTTGCGCCAGAAAAAACCTCGTTCTGCGGCAAGCATCGTTTCGCCGTCGAACCCGCGCACGGTGTAGCGGCTGCCGATGGTCAGGTCGTCGAGGTAGAACAGCGTGTCGCGCGTGTATTGACCATGTAGTGTCGTGACGTAGCGGAAATTCTGCGATGCAATCGCGAATGGCACGGACAGGTTCGCGTCGAGCGCGGCCATATGGAAGCGGTACGTCGGGCCGTCGATGTACGGGTCTGGCGTTGCGCCAAGGCCGCCAATGCCCTGGCGCCAGGCGAGCGTGCCGTCGAACTGGGCCGCGCCGAAGTAATGCCGGTCTGTTACGCCGAGTTCGAAAAACGTGTTGTTGCGGTCTTGTGTCGGTATCGTTGCGTCGTCGATGAAGCTGTCGCCGAAGCGCTTCGAGAGCTGCACATAACCGCCGAGCACGTCGTTCCGGCTGCGCGACAGCACGCGCGCGATGCGCACGGCGGCGGTCTGTGAATTGCCGCTCGAAACAAACGTGCGGTTCACACCGGCAATGTGCTGGTAGTAGGTGTTTGTGTTGCCTGACAGGGTCGCGGTCCAGTAGCCGAACGGAACGGCGTACGAACCACTGAAGCCGTGCGAACCGATCGACTTGTTGCCGAACGACAGGTCCTGATTCGCGCCTACATAAAATATGTCGTTGAGCCCGAGCGGGTTGTCGATGCCGAGGCTGACGTTGCCTTGCCATTTTCCGGTCGACGACGTACCCGAGTTGTCGACCGATGCAACGAACGTCCAGGGCTTCGCGCGTCTGACCGTCACGACGACATCGCTTTCGCCGGGCATGTCGGTCGGTTCGATCTTCATGTCCACGTCCTGACTCGCGACGCGCTTCATCTGCTCGAGACCCTGTTCAAGGTCGCGCATGTTCAGCAGACTGCCGCCCGTGACGGGGAACGCGGTCTTCCATGTGCCCCGCATGGAAGGGTCTGCGAGTCGAACCTGCCGCACGAGGCCGGGCACGAGCGCGAACGACAACGTGCCGGCCGTCAGGTCTTGCCGTACCACCAGTACGCGGGTGGTCACGTAGCCCCGACCGAGCACCGCCTGCTGCAGTGCTTTGGCGAGTATGTCGATGCCTTGCTTGCCGACGCATTGCCCCTTGTAGTGGTCGAGCCATTCGCGGGCGAATGCGAACGGGTCGAGCGGCAATGCCGAAGCGCCTTTTGCTTTCGCTGCGGCTGGCAGGCTGTCGGGTACGTCGAGCGCGAACCGGTCGATGCGGAAGCACGGCGTTTCGGAAGGCAAGGCAGGAAAGGCTTCGGGCTTCGTTAGCGTGGACCGCACGGTGGGTGCCGTTACTGCCGCTTCACGCTGCTGTGCGTCGCGCCGCTGCTGCTGGTTCTGTTCCGTTTCGAGGCCGCCGAGGCTTTGCCCCTGTACATTGGGCGCGAGCGCGACCAAAGCCGTGAGCGGCAAAGCCGCCAGGCTGTTTTTGATTTTCATGCGAGAAGTTTTTTAGAACTAGATTTCAGGTTGCCGCGATAAGGTTACTTGCCGGGCAGTCGCCTCGGGAGTTCGCTGGAATCTGAACTGACTTCATCGTTGCCATGAGTGACTTTGACGTGGCCGTCTTCGAGCAAAGCCGGAGACGAGGCAGGCAATGCCAGAAACGGAATCACCTCTGGCCACACTCACATCAACTATTCATACCCATCATTTTTTCTGCAGCCGGCAACGACTCTGGATGGGCAATCTGTAACTTATCAAGAACGTACGTCAGCAGCTCATAGGCCACGTCATAGTCGCCGAAGTCAATATATTCCGATACGTTATGGCGGTCACTTTCAGAGATTTCGCTCCAGGTCTGTTCAAGAGATTCGCGTATCAGTCACTCAATTTCGCCAAAGGCTCTTGCTGCATCGTCATTTAGGATTTCTCGGAACGTTTGTTGGGAATGCCGTGACGATTCCGCCACCCTTACTAGCCGCTTCGATTACGTCACGAATGTCAATGCCATCACGGGTACCGTTCTTAACGATTCTGCCGTTAGCTTGAACGGTTTCAGCAATGGTCGGGTGCTACAAACGACAAATCCGGTGCAAGGCCGGGTTTGTCGTTTTAATTAAAGAAGAATTTTTTAATCAGCAACCCACCTATCAAGGCGAACGCGGCTCCGACACAAACCCAATAAGCGAGTTTTTCTCCGCGCGTCATTTTCGCCCATTGCTCAGGGGTTGGACCTCCACCTGCAGCCATTTAAGCCTCCCTAGTTACTTTCCAGTGGTTTGAGTTGAATGCCCCCAAGGAAGCACGCCAAAGCTAAATGCGCCCGGTGTTCCAACGCCAACCTCCAATGCCGTCGAGCCGCCATAAGCATGTGTTACAGCACCAAAGACGTTGATACCTAAAGGTGTTGGTACAGAGATAAACGCTTGATTTCCGTCGCCCGCCAAGAAGTTTCGCGTATCTTCGGCGTTTTTCGCTCCAAAGATGTAACCGATTGAACTACTAAAACCAGCTTGATAGGAAACAGCCGATGGGTTTGTCATCGAAACCCCACCGGATACATAACTCGACCCATCATAAAGATTCAACGCTGCCGTACCGCTTCCAGATAGAACACTGACACTCGTTGTTGCATAGTCCGGCGCAAGTCCTCGGCCATGCTCCCCAAACCCCGCCGAATAATCCCCCGTATTGAATCCCGGCGAGAACGGCCCATTCGGATCAACCTTCGGTGTTGCGGCCTGAGTGCTTGGCGTGCCCCAACTATATGGCGAGTTTGTGCCGCCCGTGCTCTGCGTAATCAAGTCCTGCACGGCCTTCGATGGCGTGGTCAGCATTGACGGATCTTGCACCAGATAATTCCCGCTGCTGTCCGTCACCAGTTTCATGCCCGTCGTGTCATAGATCGCACTCTTCGGCGTATCTGCGTTCAACGGAACAGCCACGCTTGCCGACGCATACTCCCCGTACTGACTGTTATTCGCCGCACGCATCGCGTTTTCAACCTGTGCCGCTATGATCGGCGAGCCGTCGGCATTCTTCAGCCCCTGCGCCTTCGCTTGATCTGCAATCTGTTGTGCTTTCGATTTTTCCTGAGGATGCAACTGCCGATTGTAACGGTCGACGTTGTAGCCCGAGACCGCGCCTGCGTTACCGCCGGCAGCACCGCCCGCGCCAGTCGCGATTGCGTTCGCGACGATGTTCCCCAGCACGGTATTTACGTTACCGCTGCCGGTCGGATTCGCGCCGGCAATCGCGCCGCTCAGTTCGCTGAGTTTGCCCGCCGCGATGGACGCGATAGCTGCGCCCGCCGCACCGCCCACGGCGTTGCCGCCCGCGAGCCCGGTCACGATAGCTGCGCCCGCCGCCTGCATTTCCGCACGCGCAATGCCGCCTTCCTTCCATGCGACCATGCCGGCCTGGTCGCCGTTCGCCTTCGCCTCGTCATACTTCGATTGCGCGAAATCTCCGACGCGGCGCGAGACCGCTTCGCCGGCCGCGCTTGCCGCCGCCATCATGTCGGACTGCCTGTCGAGGAGATTGTTCACGTCCGGCAGTTTGGCGACCGTGCCGTTCGTGTTCGTCGTGTCGCGCGACAGGCTCGCAACGTCCTGCGTCTGGTGGGCCGCGTCCGTCACACTGATCGTGCCGGCGCTGATAGCGCTGCGCGTCGTCGCGCTATCACTGCCGCTGTCGTTCTGGCTCAACATCGGCGCGACGCCGCCCGTATTCGAACCTGACGTATTGCCGTGCGTTGCGTAGTTCGAGCCACCGTCACCCAATGTCACGCCGCCGCCAATTCCACCCGAATGCGCGTTGTAGCTGGAACTGTTCTGGATATCGCTGAACGTGAGCGTACCGGTCGAGAGGTTATTGTGCGCCGCGTCCGCCGCGCTCGCAATCGTCGCTCCCTTCAGGTCGGTATTGCCTTTCACGTTGACGTTGAATCCGCCGTCGCCCGCCTGAATGCCGGCCTGTTCGTTCACGCCTGCATAGTTACCGCTTGCGTCGCCATGCTGTGAACTGAAGCTGCCGCTTGCGCCGCCCTGGCTGACGGAGAAGCCACCGCCTGAACTTTCCTGATGCACAGCGCTGGTCATTGTGTCCTGCACGCTCGCGATGTTCAGATTGCCACCCACGTCTGCATTGACCTGACGCGCATTCACGTTCGCACCAATGATGTTCGTATCGCCGCCCGACAGAATCGTGGCCGAGTTACCCGCATTGATATGCGTGTTATTTGCGATGGCGGAATCGCTGTTCGCGTTGCCGTGCGCCTTCGACATCGAAGCGTCGACACCGAAGCCACTCGTACCATACGAAATTCCGACGCTTCCACTGCTGGACTCGTTTGTGCTTCGCGTCGAATCCGTGTCGGTCGTATTGACCAGATTGATCTTGTTGTTGGCGGCAAGAATCGCGTCAGTGGCATTCACGTTCGACCCGGCAATAGTCAGGTTGCCGCTTCCCGGCGTGCCATCGCCAGTGGCCACAAATGCTGCTGTGCCTCCCGCCGCGACGCGCGAACCGCGGTTCGCGGTGCTGTCTTCGGTGTGGGTGCTCTTGCTGTGGCTGCTGCCATAGCTAAGTTCAATCCTGGCTTCCGGCTTCCGTCCGTTTGCAAGATCGCCGAGCGGCGCGCCTGCCGCACCGAGCGAATCAATCGCGCCGCTTGCGGCTGCCATGCCGTGAAGCGCTGCCGCACGGTCGTCCTGGCTGCGGCTGGCTGCACGCGACTGGTCGACCGTGTTCGAAATCGAGTCGATGACAGGTGCCTTTATTGCGAGCGTGAAGCCGGACTGTTTGACTTCGTGGCTTTCGTCGTGATGCGCGGTATCGACGGCCGAATCTATCGTCACGTTCTGTCCGGTTCCCGTAACGTTCTGCGCTGCAATCAGGTTGCTTCCCGTAACGTGCAGGTCTTTGCCTGCCGAGATATTCACGCTGCCGTTGAGCGAGCCGACCGTGCTCGCATTATTCGTTACGGCTGTGTCGTTGGCCGTGTCTGATTGCGCCTTCGTGCCGTATGAAATGCCGATG